>NZ_JBXWPG010000027.1:0-1071 GCF_059611285.1 Ruegeria sp. CDSA236 | reverse complement strand
GGTTTTGACTTTGGCCTCGACCTCACCGTTACCGTCCTCGCCATTTGCGGCCAGACCGTCGACCACTTCGATGATCCAGTCGGCGATCTGGCGGAACTCGGCCTCGCCGAAGCCGCGGGTGGTGCCTGCGGGGCTGCCAAGGCGGATGCCGCTGGTCACCATCGGTTTTTCGGGATCGAACGGGACACCGTTCTTGTTGCAGGTGATATGCGCCCGGCCCAGTGCCTTTTCGGTCGCGTTGCCTTTGACGCCTTTAGGGCGCAGGTCCACCAGAACCACATGGGTGTCGGTGCCGTGGGTGACTGTGTCGAGCCCACCTTTGATCAACTGGTCCGACAGGGCCTGTGCGTTGGTGACCACCTGGGCGATGTAGTCCTTGAACTCGGGTCGCAGTGCTTCGCCAAAGGCCACGGCCTTGGCCGCGATGACATGCATCAGCGGGCCGCCCTGAATGCCAGGGAAGATGGCCGAGTTCACTTTCTTGGCGATCGCCTCGTCATTGGTCAGGATCATGCCGCCCCGCGGACCGCGCAGGGTTTTATGCGTGGTGGTGGTAGCCACATGCGCATGCGGGAAGGGCGATGGGTGTGCGCCTGTCGCGACCAGACCGGCGATATGGGCCATGTCGACATGCAGATAGGCGCCGACCATGTCCGCGATCTCGCGCATGCGGGCAAAATCAATGATGCGCGGAATGGCCGACCCGCCTGCGATGATCAGCTTGGGCTGATGCTCTTTCGCCAGCGCTTCGATCTGGTCATAGTCGATCTGGTTGTCCTGTTTGCGCACACCGTAATGGACGGCGTTGAACCACTTGCCCGACTGGTTGGGTGCGGCGCCATGGGTCAGGTGGCCCCCCGCATCCAGGCTCATGCCCAGGATGGTGTCGCCGGGTTTGATCAGTGCCTGGAACACGCCCTGGTTTGCCTGAGAGCCAGAGTTCGGCTGGACGTTTGCAAAGCCGCAACCGAACAGCTGCTTGGCGCGGTCGATGGCCATATTTTCAGCGATATCAACAAATTGACACCCGCCATAGTAACGCCTGCCGGGGTATCCTTCGGCGTATTTGTT
>NZ_JBXWPG010000026.1:0-1192 GCF_059611285.1 Ruegeria sp. CDSA236 | reverse complement strand
CATTCGCTTGCGCGAATTACTCGACGATTTTCGACACAACGCCGGCGCCGACGGTGCGGCCGCCTTCGCGGATGGCGAAACGCAGGCCGTTTTCCATCGCGATCGGTGCGATCAGCTCAACCTCGAACGACACGTTGTCGCCGGGCATAACCATCTCGGTGCCAGCTGCCAGGGTCACGGTGCCGGTCACGTCAGTTGTACGGAAGTAGAACTGCGGACGGTAGTTCGCGAAGAACGGCGTGTGACGGCCACCCTCTTCCTTGGTCAGGATATAGGCTTCGGCTTCGAACTTGGTGTGCGGTGTAACCGAACCCGGCTTACACAGAACCTGGCCACGCTCAACGCCTTCACGGTCGATACCACGCAGCAGCGCGCCGATGTTGTCGCCCGCTTCTCCACGATCCAGCAGCTTGCGGAACATTTCAACACCGGTACAGGTGGTTTTCTTGGTGTCGCGGATGCCGACGATTTCGATCTCGTCGCCAACATTGATCACGCCACGCTCAACACGACCGGTCACAACTGTACCACGGCCCGAGATCGAGAACACGTCTTCGACCGGCATCAGGAACGGCTGGTCAACAGCACGCTCAGGCGTCGGGATGTACTCGTCCACGGCAGCCATCAGCTTGCGGATCGATTCTTCGCCGATTTCCGGGTTGTTGCCTTCCATCGCGGCCAGTGCCGAACCGGCAATGATCGGAATGTCGTCGCCAGGGTAATCATACGAGCTCAGCAGCTCGCGGATTTCCATTTCAACCAGCTCCAGCAGCTCTTCGTCGTCAACCTGGTCAACTTTGTTCATGAACACGACCATGGTCGGGATGCCAACCTGGCGGCCCAGCAGAATGTGCTCGCGGGTCTGAGGCATCGGGCCGTCAGCCGCGTTCACAACCAGGATCGCGCCGTCCATTTGCGCCGCACCAGTGATCATGTTCTTGACGTAGTCGGCGTGGCCGGGGCAGTCAACGTGGGCGTAGTGACGCGCATCGGTCTCGTATTCCACGTGGGCCGTCGAGATGGTGATGCCGCGGGCCTTCTCTTCCGGCGCGCCGTCAATCTGGTCATACGCTTTGAAGTCACCAAAATACTTGGTGATCGCTGCGGTCAGCGTCGTCTTGCCGTGGTCAACGTGCCCAATCGTGCCAATGTTGACGTGCGGCTTATTACGCTCAAACTTTTCCTTTGCCAT
>NZ_JBXWPG010000025.1:0-2072 GCF_059611285.1 Ruegeria sp. CDSA236 | reverse complement strand
GTCAGGCCTTCTGGTTCGGGGAGTTTGTTTGCGCGGCATGCGGCGGTCAGGGTGTTGGCCAGCAGGCATGCGATTGTCATGGGGCCGACGCCACCGGGGACGGGGGTGATTGCTCCGGCGCGTTCGGCGGCGCTGGCGTAATCCACGTCTCCAACCAGCTTGTTCTTGCCGTCGCGTTCAATGCGGTTGATGCCCACGTCGATGACCGTGGCGCCTTCCTTGATCCAGTCGCCGGGCACCATCTCGGGGCGGCCCACAGCGGCGACAACGATATCCGCGCGACGGACAACATCGGGCAGATCCTTGGTGCGGCTATGCGCGATGGTCACGGTGCAGCTGTCGCCCAGCAGCAGTTGCGCCATCGGCTTGCCAACGATGTTCGAGCGGCCGATCACAACCGCGTCCATTCCGGACAATGAGCCGTGGTGATCACGCAGCATCATCAGGCAGCCCAGTGGGGTACAGGGCACCATCGATTTCTGACCGGTGCCCAGCAGGCCCACATTCGAGATGTGGAACCCGTCGACATCCTTGGCCGGGTCGATCGAATTGATCACCAGATCTTCGTTCAGATGCTTGGGCAGCGGCAGCTGCACCAGAATGCCGTGGACTGCGGGATCGGTATTCAGCTTGTCGATCAATGCCAGCAGGTCTGCCTCGGAGGTGTCCACATCCAGCTTGTGCTCATACGAGTTCATGCCGACCTCGACGGTCATCTTGCCCTTCGAGCGGACATAGACCTGGCTGGCCGGGTCTTCGCCCACCAGAACCACGGCCAGACCGGGGGTGATGCCATTTTCGTCCTTCAGCTTTGCAACCTGATCGGCAACCTGTGCCCGCACCGTTGCTGCAAAGGCCTTACCGTCGATAACCTGCGCTACCATTCTTCGATCCCTTCTTCCCAAAAACGGATCGGGCGCTTGGGGCGCCCGGTCAGTCAGTCGTTGCCGAGCACACGTTCCTCACGCGCAATCGACCAGTCAATCAGAATGCGCCACAGCGTCTCGGCCAGATCGGGGTCCATCCCCGCCGCCTGAGAGCTGGCACGCACCTTTTGCACCACCTCTTCAACACGATCCGGAATACGGGCCGGCAGGCCCTCGCCCGGCTTCAACTCAGACGCGCGATCAATGTAGCTGGCGCGCCTCACCAGCATCTCGATCAGGTGCCGGTCCAGCTGGTCAATCTGAATCCGCAGATCCTGCATCGTTGCGCAGTCTTGCGGCGGTGTCAGAGTGGGCATCGTGATCTCCTCGTGGCCCGGAGCATTCTCCGGATCACGAGATGTCTTATCTGGCGACTTAGAACAAGCCCTCGATCTCACCTGCGTCATTGAGGCAGATGCTTTCGGCCGCCGGTTTGCGCGGCAGGCCCGGCATAGTCATGATCTCACCACAGACCGCCACGATAAATCCGGCACCCGCGCTCAGGCGCACCTCGCGCACCGGAACCGAATGGCCGGTGGGCGCGCCGCGCAACGAGGGATCGGTCGAGAAGGAATACTGCGTCTTGGCCATGCAGACCGGCAGGTTGCCGTAACCGGCTTCTTCCCATTCACGCAGCTGGTTGCGGATCTTGTTGTCGGCCAAAACCTCGTCCGCGCGATAGATGCGCTTGGCGATGGTTTCGATCTTCTCGAACAGCGGCATATCGTCGGGGTAGATCGGCGCAAAGTTCGCTGTGCCCCCTTCGACGATTTCGACCACCTTCTCGGCCAGCGGCGCCGAACCTTCCGACCCCAGCTCCCAGTGACGCGACAGAACCGCTTCGACCCCGTGGTCAGAGCAATAGTCTTTCACGGCTTGCACTTCTGCGTCGGTATCGGTGACGAAGTGGTTGATGCCAACCACAACCGGCACGCCAAAGGATTTGACGTTTTCGATGTGACGACCCAGGTTGGCGCAGCCCGATTTGACCGCGTCGACGTTTTCCGCACCCAGATCAGCCTTGGCCACACCGCCATTCATCTTCATCGCACGCACGGTGGCGACCAGCACCACAGCCGACGGCGCGATACCCGCTTTGCGGCACTTGATGTTCATGAATTTCTCGGCGCCCAGATCGGCGCCAAA
>NZ_JBXWPG010000024.1:0-2744 GCF_059611285.1 Ruegeria sp. CDSA236 | reverse complement strand
GGATCATCGAAGTGGTCGACGGTCTGGCCGCAAATGGCGAGGACGGTAACGGTGAGGTCGAGGCCAAAGTCAAAACCAAAGTCGCAAACCTCTGCGCCAGATTCCCTATCTATCCAAACTTGTAAACTGAAGGACACCAACCCATGAGCTTTCATTCCATCGAACAGGCTCCTGCCCGCCTAAACCGCAGCGAACTCGCCGTGCCTGGCAGCCAACCCGGAATGTTCGAAAAGGCCGCACAATCGGACGTGGATGTCATCTTCCTTGATCTGGAGGACGCCGTCGCGCCGGACGAGAAAGAACAGGCCCGCAAAAACATCATTGAGGCTCTGAACGACATCGACTGGGGCAGCAAGACCATGTCGGTACGCATCAACGGGCTCGACACGCATTACATGTACCGCGATGTGGTGGATGTGGTTGAACAGGCTGGCGAGCGACTTGATCTGATCATGATCCCCAAAGTCGGCACCGCGGCAGATGTCTATGCCGTCGACATGATGGTCACGCAAATCGAGGATGCAAAGGGGTACAAAAAACGCATCGGATTCGAGCATATCATCGAAACTGCGTTAGGGATGCAGAACGTCAGTGAGATCGCGGCGGCGTCGAAGCGTAACGAAAGCCTGCATTTCGGCGTAGCCGACTATGCCGCCTCGACCCGCGCGCGGACGACTATTATCGGCGGTGTTAATCCGGATTATTCCGTTCTGACTGACGCCGATACGGACGGAGGACGCCGGACCCATTGGGGAGATATGTGGCACTATGCGCTTGCCCGCATGGTTGTGGCTGCCCGCGCCAATGGTTTGCGCCCAATCGACGGCCCTTTTGGAGACTTCCAAGACCCGGACGGCTACAAAGCCGCCGCAAAGCGCGCGGCAGTATTAGGCTGCGAGGGCAAATGGGCCATCCATCCCAGCCAGATTTCACTGGCAAACGATGTTATGTCGCCGGGCGACGCCGAAGTCACCAAGGCACAACGCATTCTCGAAGCAATGGCCGAAGCCGAAGCAGCGGGAAAGGGAGCGGTTTCGTTGGATGGCCGCCTGATCGACTATGCTTCGATCCGTCAAGCTGAAGTTATGGTTGAAAAGGCCCGTCAAATCGCAGCAGCATGATCGCCTCATGACTTTACAATCGTCCATGTCTCAACGCGATTGTGCCGCCAACATATTTGCCGAAGCCATAGCCGCGGCAGATCCGGCGGTATCCCTGAGCAGACGGCTGCAATCAGCCCCATTGCCTGCGCCCAAACAGGGTGGGCGCAGCATCCTAATCGCGATTGGTAAAGCGGCCCCAGCCATGATGGCGGAAGCCTTGCAAAACGTTCAGGGTGATCATGTCGCTCTGGCCGTGACCCATTCCGAAAACCAAGCGGTCGTACCCGGTGCAACTGTGTTGAACAGTGCACACCCCGTTCCGGACGAACGGGGCCTCAAAGCCGGTCGGCAGATCATTGATCTGCTCAGCGCAGCACGCGAGCAAGATCAGATCATAGCGCTGATCTCTGGCGGGGGATCGGCCCTTGTTCCGGCACCTGTGGACGGATTGTCCCTATCGGATAAGATTGTGGTCAACGAGCTCTTGTTGTCTTCCGGATTGGACATCGTGCACATGAACCTGGTGCGCCAGCATCTAAGCCAGCTCAAGGGCGGAGGGTTTCTGCGACACGGTTCACCTGCACCGGTCACAGCCTATATTCTGTCGGATGTGATCGGAGATGACCTGCGTGCCGTTGCCAGCGGCCCCACTTCTCCACCCATCGGAACCCAAGCCGATGCCCGCAGGATCTGCATTGGGGCTGGCATCTGGAAGCGTCTGCCCCAATCCGTGCGGGACCATCTTGAACACAGCGTTCCTGAACAGACGATAGCAGTTGAAGCGACAAATCATCTGATCGGGTCGAACACGATAAGCCTTGAGGCTGCGCATCGCTGTGCGGCGCAGTTTTGTCGGGCTGAAATTGCATCCAAAGCACTGACAGGAGACGTGTCCGACGCTGCACGTCAGATTCTGCAAGCGGCCCGTTCTGTGGCTTCCGACCGCCCGGTCGCTCTACTTTTCGGAGGGGAGACAACCGTCCGGCTGCAGGGTTCGGGTCTTGGTGGGCGCAATCAGGAACTAGCGCTGCGCGTCGCCCAACTGGCGCAAGGGGAAGCTATTCCCGGCAACTGGATTTTCCTCAGCGGTGGAACAGATGGCCGTGATGGTCCGACCCCCGCAGCGGGTGCGATTGTGGATGTGGGAACATTCGACCGTATCCGCAATGCGGGGCAAAATCCGTCCACGCTGTTAGCAAACAACGACAGTCACCGTGCATTGGGACTATCGGGTGATCTTCTGATGACTGGTGCGACCGGAACCAATGTTGCAGATATCCAAGTATTGCTGCTTGGGCCTGAAGCTTGAGCGCGCGCTAAACTTGGCGGGCATCAGGTTGATATAGCGTCAGAGATGTCGAATTGGAAAGTAATGCCTGAATCCGTCGAGAAAGGTCCGATTCATGCGATAGTCTGATTTCAAAGCCATAAAAGAGGCGTTTGTTCCAATGTCACAGGCGATGTTTTAGGCTCTGACGGAAGGATATAGGCATTATTTTTGCGGGATGTTTGGCGTTGATCGGCGTGTAAGTAATTGTAATTTTCGTTCTAAAGTTGCTTTTTTGGAGTAGGGTTTGAACCTTTGGCCTTCAGGTTATGAGCCTGACGAGTTGAAGAGGTTAGCAATTGATCCAGTGGATC
>NZ_JBXWPG010000023.1:0-4434 GCF_059611285.1 Ruegeria sp. CDSA236 | reverse complement strand
TTACTCTGCGGCTTCTTCGTAAGCGTCCATTGGTGGGCATGTGCAGATGAGGTTTCGGTCTCCGTATGCGTTGTCGACGCGGTTGACGGGGGACCAGTATTTGTCGACGCCCATGGAGCCCGGGGGGAAGCAGGCCTGTTCGCGGGTGTATGGGCGGTCCCAGTCGCCGACCAGATCGCGCACCGTATGGGGGGCGTTTTTCAGCGGGTTGTTCTCCGCATCGATCTTGCCGTCGATGATGTCCTGCGCCTCGGCCCGGATGGACAGCATGGCGTCGCAGAAGCGATCCAGCTCGTCCTTGGGTTCCGACTCGGTGGGTTCGACCATCAGGGTTCCGGCCACCGGCCAGGACATGGTCGGCGCGTGGAAGCCGGAATCGACCAGTCGTTTGGCCACATCGTCGACGCTGACATGGGCCGCCTCATCCAAAGGACGGGTGTCAAGGATACATTCATGCGCCACCCGGCCTGTTTCCGAGGTGTACAGGATTGGATAGGCGTCCTGCAGCCGGGCCGCGATATAGTTGGCGTTCAAGATCGCCACTTTCGTGGCCTGGGTCAGACCCGCACCGCCCATCAGCAGCACATAGGCCCAGCTGACCGGCAGGATCGACGGAGACCCAAACGGTGCCGCCGAGACCGGACCGACGGCGGTGCCGTATTCCGGGTGGCCGGGCAGGTGTTCCTCCAGATGCGCTTTGACGCCGATCGGACCCATGCCGGGGCCGCCACCGCCATGCGGGATGCAGAAGGTCTTGTGCAGGTTCAGGTGGCTGACGTCGCCACCAATGTCACCAGGACGCGACAGGCCGACCATGGCGTTCATGTTGGCGCCGTCGATATAGACCTGACCGCCGTGATCATGGGTGATCTGGCAGACCTCCTGGACGGTGGTCTCGAACACGCCATGGGTCGACGGGTAGGTAATCATGCAGGCGGCCAGATGGTCGGAATGCTTTTCCGCCTTGGCGCGGAAATCGGCGACATCAATGTTGCCCTTCTCATCCGCTTGCACCGGCACCACCTGATAGCCCACCATCTGGGCCGAGGCCGGGTTGGTGCCATGGGCCGAAGTGGGGATCAGGCAGACATTGCGGTGCCCTTCGCCGCGGGCGAAGTGATAGTTGCGGATGGTCAGCAGGCCTGCGTACTCGCCCTGCGCGCCCGAGTTGGGCTGCTGCGAGATCGCGTCATAGCCGGTGATCTGGCACAGCTTGTCGTTCAGATCGGCAATCATCTCGTGATAGCCCTGTGCCTGATCTTCGGGGCAGAACGGGTGCAGATTGCCGAACTCGGGCCAGGTGACCGGGATCATCTCGATCGTGGCGTTCAGCTTCATCGTGCACGACCCCAGCGGGATCATCGCCCGGTCCAACGCCAGGTCGCGGTCGGCCAGACGGCGCATATAGCGCGTGATCTCGGCCTCGGCCCGGTTCTTGTGGAAGATCTCGTGGGTCAGATATTCGCTTTCACGCAGCGCGTAATCCGGCAGGCGGTATTGCTTGTTCGAGCTGTCATCCGCCCGATCGATGCCGAAGGCACCCCAGACGGCCTCGATGGTCTCGGGCCGGGTCTGTTCGTCCAGGCTGATGCCGACCTTGCTGTCGCCAACCTTGCGCAGGTTGACGCCGCGGGCCACGGCGGCCTCCATCACGACATTCTGCAGATGGCCGACCTCGACCGTGATGGTGTCAAAGAACACTTCCGGTTCCACGGCAAAGCCCGCCTCTTCCAGACCGGCGGCCAGGCGCGAGGTCTTGCGGTGCACCGATTGCGCAATGGCCTTGATGCCATCAGGGCCGTGATAAACCGCATACATCGACGCAATGACGGCCAGCAGCGCCTGCGCGGTGCAGACATTCGAGTTGGCCTTCTCGCGGCGGATATGCTGTTCGCGGGTCTGCAGCGCCAGGCGATAGGCCTTGTTGCCCCGGCTGTCGATGCTGACGCCGATGATCCGGCCGGGCATCGACCGCTTCAGCTTGTCGGTGGTCGCCATATAGGCCGCGTGCGGGCCGCCATAGCCCATCGGCACGCCAAAGCGCTGGGTCGAACCGATGGCGATATCCGCGCCCATCTCGCCGGGGGATTTCAGCAGTGCCAGCGACAGGATGTCGGCGGCAACGATGGCAATGGCTTTATGTTCATGCAGCGCCGCGATCTCGGCGGTGAAGTCGCGCACATGTCCATGCGTGCCGGGATACTGGAAGATCGCGCCAAACACCGCGCCCGCGTCCATCGTATCCGGATCAGCCACCTGTACGTCGATGCCCAGAGGCTCGGCGCGGGTTTTGATCACCGCAATGGTCTGCGGGTGGCAGTTTTTATCGACGAAGAAAGCCGCGTTATTGGCCTTGGACCGGCCACCGCGCTTGGCCATCGCCATCGCCTCGGCAGCAGCGGTTGCTTCGTCCAGCAGCGAGGCGTTGGCCACGTCCAGCCCGGTCAGATCGCTGACCATGGTCTGGAAGTTCAGCAGCGCCTCAAGCCGGCCCTGGCTGATCTCGGGCTGATAAGGCGTATAGGCCGTGTACCAGGCCGGGTTTTCCAGGATATTGCGCAGGATCGGCGCAGGCGTGGTGGTGCCGTAATAGCCCTGACCAATCAGCGAGGTCAGAACCTTGTTCTTGCTCGCCACCTCTTTCATGTGGAACAGCGCATCGCGCTCGGTCATCGCCGGACCCCAGTCCAGCGCTTCCTTCTGTCGGATCGCAGGGGGGACGGTGGCGTCAATCAGCTGATCCAGCGTCGTGAAGCCGATCACCTTGAGCATGTCGCGCATCTCGGTCGGGCTGGGCCCGATATGGCGACGGTTGGCAAAGTCATAGGCTTCGTAATCGGTGAGTTTGAAGGCCATGTGTAGCGCTCCTCAAGGAATGTCTCGCCCAGCCGCTCTGGCAGATGCCTCCGGCGGGAGTATTTGGAAAAAGATGAAGCCCGGGGCCCGGTTTCAGGGCCCCGGAATTGAAGTTACCCGATGAAGGCCTTGTAGCCGGCTTCGTCCATCAGATCTTCCAGCTGCGACGCATCCGTGATCTTGATCTTGTAGATCCAGGCCTCGCCCTCGGGGTCGTCGTTCAGCGCGCCCGGATTGTCGGCCAGCGCCTCGTTGACCTCGACGATCTCGCCATCAACCGGCGCATAAAGCTCGGACGCCGCCTTGACGGATTCGATCACGCCAATCTCGCCACCCTTCTCGAACTCGTCGCCTGCTTCCTGCTGTTCCACGAACACCACGTCGCCCAGCTGTTCAGCCGCGTGTTTGGTGATGCCCAGCGTCGCGGTATCACCCTCGACGGTCAGCCATTCGTGCTCTTCGGAATAATAGGTTGCCATGTTGTCTCTCTCCTGACTTCAACGCTTGTAATTCTGGGTGACAAAGGGGGTGGCCACAATCTGTGCCGGTTGCGGCTTGCCCCGGATGATCAGATTCACCGCCGTGCCCGGTTCGGCATGATCCGCCGCCACATAGCCCATCGCCACAGGTCCACCGACCGTCGGGCCAAACCCGCCCGAGGTGATCTGACCGATTGTATTGCCCTGCGCGCACTGAATGTCCACGCCCTGACGCGCCGGTGCCCGGCCTTCCGGCTTGATGCCCACCAGCTTGCGCGCGGGACCCTCGGCCAGTTCTTTTTGAATGCGATCGGCCCCCGGGAACCCACCCTCTTCCTTGCGGCGTTTCTGGATCGCCCAACCCAGGCTGGCCTCGATCGGCGAGGTGCCCTGGTCGATGTCATTGCCATACAGGCACAGCCCCGCCTCCAGCCGCAGGCTGTCGCGCGCGCCCAGGCCCGCCGCCTCGCAATCCTCATGCGCCAGGAAGGCCTTGGTGATTTCTATCGCACGGTCCTCGGGGATCGAGATCTCGTACCCGTCCTCGCCGGTATAGCCCAGACGCGAGATCCGGCATTCGGCCCCCAGGATGTCGGCAACAACGGTTTCCATGAACTTCAGATCCCGCGCCGCAGGGCAAAGCGCACCCACCACATCCTCGGCCTTCGGTCCCTGCACCGCAACAAGCGCGCGGTCAAAGATCTCGATCACCTCAACCCCGTCCAGATTGGCGCGCATATGCGGAATATCCTGATGACGCAGCGCCGCGTTCACCACCACAAAGAAGTGATCCCCCGCATTCGACACGATCAGATCATCCATGATCCCGCCATCCGAATTGGTGAAAAATCCATACCGCGCCTTGCCAGGCTTCAATGTCGCATAGGCCTGCGGGCACAGAGCCTCAAGCTTGGCACCAACATCCTCACCCCGCAGGATCACCTGACCCATATGAGACACATCAAACACCGCCGCCTTCTCACGACACTGCGCATGCTCACCCATAATCCCTAAGGGATACTGAACAGGCATCTCCCAGCCCGCAAAATCAACCAACTTCCCACCCAACTCAACATGCAAACCATACAAAGGCGTGCGC
>NZ_JBXWPG010000022.1:0-2500 GCF_059611285.1 Ruegeria sp. CDSA236 | reverse complement strand
CCCCACAGGCTTACTGATCCTAACCAAACTCCGAATACCCGGGAGTACTAGATGGCAGACACACTGCGGATGCTAACGTCCGTAGTGGAGAGGGAAACAACCCTGACCTACAGCTAAGGCCCCCAATTCATGGCTAAGTGGGAAAGCAGGTGGGACGACCAAAACAACCAGGAGGTTGGCTTAGAAGCAGCCATCCTTTAAAGATAGCGTAACAGCTCACTGGTCTAAATAAGTTGTCCTGCGGCGAAGATGTAACGGGGCTCAAGCCATGAGCCGAAGCTTAGGATGCCGTAAGGCATGGTAGCAGAGCGTAGTGTGACATAGTCTCATTCCTCCTTCACGTCTTCGGGCGTATTGGAGGAGAGAGGCTTTCGATGAAGCCGGCGCGTGAGCGATCCGGTGGAGAGATCACTAGTGAGAATGATGACATGAGTAGCGACAAAGAGTGTGAGAGACACTCTCGCCGAAAGTCCAAGGGTTCCTGCTTAAAGCTAATCTGAGCAGGGTAAGCCGGCCCCTAAGCCGAGGCCGAAAGGCGTAGGCGATGGGAACTAGGTTAATATTCCTAGGCCGTGGAGTGGTGACGGATCTCAGAGGTAGTTCATCCTTATCGGATTGAATGGGCTGCTGAGAGGTTCCTGGAAATAGCCCTCCTATAAGACCGTACCCTAAACCGACACAGGTGGACTGGTAGAGAATACCAAGGCGCTTGAGAGAACGATGTTGAAGGAACTCGGCAAAATACCTCCGTAAGTTCGCGAGAAGGAGGCCCGGTTCCTAGGCAACTAGGGGCTGGGGGCACAAACCAGGGGGTGGCGACTGTTTATTAAAAACACAGGGCTCTGCGAAGTCGCAAGACGACGTATAGGGTCTGACGCCTGCCCGGTGCCTGAAGGTTAAAAGGAGAGGTGAGAGCCTTGAATTGAAGCCCAGGTAAACGGCGGCCGTAACTATAACGGTCCTAAGGTAGCGAAATTCCTTGTCGGGTAAGTTCCGACCTGCACGAATGGCGTAACGACTTCCCCGCTGTCTCCAACATCGACTCAGCGAAATTGAATTGCCTGTCAAGATGCAGGCTTCCCGCGGTTAGACGGAAAGACCCCGTGCACCTTTACTACAGCTTCGCACTGGCATCAGGATTGTGATGTGCAGGATAGGTGGTGGGCTTTGAAGCAGAGACGCAAGTCTCTGTGGAGCCTCCCTTGAGATACCACCCTTCGCACTCTTGATGTCTAACCGCGGTCCGTTATCCGGATCCGGGACCCTGCGTGGCGGGTAGTTTGACTGGGGCGGTCGCCTCCTAAAGCGTAACGGAGGCGCGCGAAGGTTGGCTCAGAGCGGTCGGAAATCGCTCGTTGAGTGCAATGGCAGAAGCCAGCCTGACTGCGAGACTGACAAGTCGAGCAGAGTCGAAAGACGGCCATAGTGATCCGGTGGTCCCGAGTGGAAGGGCCATCGCTCAACGGATAAAAGGTACGCCGGGGATAACAGGCTGATACTGCCCAAGAGTCCATATCGACGGCAGTGTTTGGCACCTCGATGTCGGCTCATCTCATCCTGGGGCTGGAGCAGGTCCCAAGGGTACGGCTGTTCGCCGTTTAAAGAGGTACGTGAGCTGGGTTTAGAACGTCGTGAGACAGTTCGGTCCCTATCTGCCGTGGGTGTAGGAGACTTGAGAGGAGTTGCCCCTAGTACGAGAGGACCGGGGTGAACGATCCACTGGTGGACCTGTTGTTGCGCCAGCAGCAGTGCAGGGTAGCTATGATCGGACAGGATAACCGCTGAAGGCATCTAAGCGGGAAGCCCCCCTCAAAACAAGGTCTCCCTGAGGGCCGTGGAAGACCACCACGTCAATAGGCCGGAGATGTAAGCGCAGTAATGCGTTCAGTTGACCGGTACTAATCGCCCGATAGGCTTGATTTGATCCAGTAATGGAAAGACAAATCAAAAACATACACACCTTAGACTAACGATGGCTGTGTCGCGCCAAGCGGCACTGTTGATTGATTACACTACCGAGTGGCAACGCGCCTTTTGCACGCAAAAGACGCTGCCTGCCACCCGTCGCGCTTGCTACGCAAGTCGCAACGTGGGATTTTCCTCGGTTTGGTGGTCATAGCGCAAGTGAAACACCCGGTCCCATCCCGAACCCGGAAGTTAAGCACTGCCGCGCCAATGGTACTTGGGCTTAAGCCCCGGGAGAGTAGGTCACCGCCAAACCTAGAAAAATCCCAATTCTCTCTAAATGATACAATTACTTATTCGACCCCGGCCTCAAGTAGCGAAAGCGATAGGCCAACCTAGTGTCGCGGGATGGAGCAGCCCGGTAGCTCGTCAGGCTCATAACCTGAAGGTCGTAGGTTCAAATCCTACTCCCGCAACCAGGTCGAATAATATCAACACAGCCCGTTCAGACTACAATTGATCCACTGGATCAATTGCTAACCTCTTCAACTCGTCAGGCTCATAACCTGAAGGCCAAAGGTTCAAACCCTACTCC
>NZ_JBXWPG010000021.1:0-17813 GCF_059611285.1 Ruegeria sp. CDSA236 | reverse complement strand
TATCGCTGGAAAAATTGCGCAACCGTGCCGAACTTCCAGCCAATAAGAACCGATCCTCGAACAAGGGAAGTTCGAACAATTCGCTTCCCCCGGAGGGCAGCGCGACCACACCTGCGTCGATCTCACCAGCGCGCAGCATCGTCAACAGGCGCTCTGTCCGCGCTTCGCGTATCTGCACTCTCAAAGAAACATCGGCCGCCCTTAACCCCGCCAGAACACCTGGCAGAACATAGGGCGCAATCGTCGGGATTATTCCGATCGACAAAGACCGATGCCCGCTTGAGTGATCCTTGGCAAATTGGTCGAGCCTGTCCGAGGCACCAAGTATCTGACGCGCATATTCAAGCACATCCCGCCCCAAAGGGGTAAGCAATATGTCACGGGCCTTACGCTCGAACAGGGCACCACCGAGGGTCTCTTCTAACGCCTTGATCTGAACCGATAATGCCGGTTGCGAAACGTTACACATCTGCGCCGCCCGCCCAAAGTTGCGCTGCTGCGCAACGGCGTTAAAGTATAGGAGCTGTCGAAGGGTAAAGTTCATAACCCCTAGCTATCACTCCACCCTGAAACCGCAACCAAAACCGATCAAAGCGTTATCCGATCATACGGCTTCGCTCTTCCTGATCCTGGTAGTGACGTTTCAGGCGCTGTAATGCGATACGCAAAACGATTTTGCCGGACCGCGCTGACCACCCCATTCGCTTTTCCGCCAATTCCAACCCCTCCAGATAGCAACAGCAGCGCAAAGCCACGTCGCTCAACCCCGGTCCAAGGTCAGACAATGCACGCTCTACGCGGTCGCGCGCTTCTGAAGAACCCCGGTTGCCAGTGTCGTCGCTTCCAAAACTTCCGCGCCCACCGGCAGTCAGGAAATTGTCCCAGTTCTGTGCAACCTGAGGTCCGATCTGAGCCAGTTCAAAATCCTCGCGCAGGCGCTCTCCTGCCCCGACAAGCGCTTCATCTAAAAACGGCTTTCCATCCCGATCCCGACGCCTTGCCAGGGCGATCAGCGGGCTTTCTGCGGCGCTATAGCGCATTCTTCTGGGACGTTCTGGATGGGCGCGATTTGTCGTCGCGTGAGAGGGCGCCCCATGAAACGAAGCAGGCGCGTCTGCCATTCCGTGTTCGTTGCGAGACCTTGCCTGGTTCTCGAAATCGGCCATTAACTGGCTCAGTGCCGTACGGCCCGCGCTAGTAATCCGGTAGCGCGATATCCGGCCTGGGTTGTCGCAGGAAATCCAATCCTTCAACGCCAATGCCTGTGCGATCTTGCAATCAACCACTGCAGTCCTGGTCGCAGCGGCGTCGCCGGTATCGCGCACCACCACTGCTTTGTTCATTTCTTCAGCGACAGCCAGGACCGAACCGGTCTCACACAGTCTGCGCAGTACCCTTAGGGCCTCGTGGTTGAATTCCTCTTCTTTTTCGACGTGTGAATCATGACTGAACGCTGAAACCGTGCGATCAGAAGCATCATTGACCGAAAAATGTTCTTCGGCCAACGACTGCAAAGCCGCATCCACCAATGGATCGTCACGGCGCATCTCAATTCGGCGGATTTGTCTAAGAATGGTCGAAGCATGGCACCCCGCAGATCGCGCAATATCGCGGATCGACTGGCCGGTTTCTGTGTGGGCCAGGTATCGTTGTGCCCCCTCAGGTACCCAAGCCGGAATGGTGAAAGCCATGTTGTTTTCCATAGTTCTGTGCCCTCATCGACGAAACAATCTGTTCTCTATCGCCCCCGGTGACTTTGTTAACCAATTCTAACTAGAGTCGCTTTCGTTACTCGTTCGTTAACTGCCGGAGGTGATGACCAGATTTCATTCAAATTCATAAACACTCATGAAGCGAGAGTTCGGGGAGAACCCGATTAAGGCAACACCCGCTTAGGTTGTGAAACAAATGGGCCAACGTTAATCCAACACGTGGAGCCCAAATATGCAGGACCTGATGACCATGATTTCCGCCCTCCGCCGCCCCAGCCTATTGGCACGGGCAGCCAAGCACGGGGCGCAGGACTATGATCGGGACCGCCACCTGCAACGCATACTTGGGTACGGATCGCTACCTGGGTCGGGTGCGGCGCTGATGCGTTTGATGGATATTGAACGAGAGGTTAACGCGCAGAGACTGGCAGAAGATGCAGGCTATTCGCTGGTCCGTCATTTGGACCTTCTGATCGCGCTATTGGGTGAGGCGCAGCTGTACAAAGCCAGCCGCGCCTCACAGTTTTCAGTTATCAGCTGAAAGCGTCCGGCATAGAGGCCTTTTTCTTTTCAACATATTCGGCCAAAGCGCTGTGAATTCCCGGGTCGAGTTCCGGTTGCTTGTAGTTGGCAATCAAATGCTCGACCCGAGACGAGGCCAACTGTCGCGTATCGCGCGCACCCTCGTCTTCCCAGGTTTCGTAAGGTTTGTAGTCCAGCAGGTCGGACTTCCAGAACGCCTCTTTGAAGTTTGCCTGCGTATGAGCACAACCCAGATAGTGGCCGCCCGGGCCGACCTCGCGGATTGCGTCCATGGCCTGGGCGTTTTCGTCATAGGCCACACCCTTGGCCAGACCGTGCAGAACGCCAAGCTGATCTGCGTCCATGACGAACTTTTCAAAGTCCGCAACCAGGCCACCTTCTAGCCAGCCGCAGGAATGCAGCATGAAGTTCACACCCGCCATCAGCCCCATGTTCAGCGAGTTCGCGGTCTCATAAGCGGCCTGCGCATCGGGCAGTTTCGAGCCACAGAACGACCCGGCTGAGCGGAACGGCAGACCCAGACGCCGCGCCAGCTGTCCCGCGCCATAGGTAACCATTGACGCCTCGGGTGTGCCAAAGGTTGGCGCGCCTGAGTTCATGTCGATCGACGAAACGAAAGCACCAAAGATAGCAGGCGCTCCCGGGCGGATGATCTGACTGTAGGCGACACCGGCCAAAACTTCGGCCAGAACCTGTGTCAATGTCCCCGCTATCGAAACCGGCGCCATCGCACCACCGACGATGAACGGCGAGATGATGCAGGCCTGATTATTCCTGGCGTAGACTTCCAGCGACCCCATCATCACATCGTCGAAGGTCATCGGCGAGTTGATGTTGGTCAGCGAAGTCATGACCGTGTTTTCCTGAACAAACTCTTTGCCGAACAGGATCTCACACATTTCCACTGAATCCTGAGCGCGGCTGGGATCGGTGACCGAGCCCATGAATGGCTTGTCCGATAAGGTCATATGCGCCATCAGCATGTCCAGGTGACGCTTGTTCACCGGAACGTCTGTGGGTTCGCACACAGTACCGCCCGAGTGGTGCAGCCACTTTGACATGTAAGCCAGTTTCACGAACTTGTTGAAATCGTCCATGGTCGCATAGCGACGGCCACCTTGCGCATCACGCACGAACGGAGGGCCATAGACCGGCGCCAGAACCAGATTGCGACCGCCGATGACCACGGACTTTTCAGGGTTTCTTGCGTGCTGCGTGAACTCGCTTGGCGCAGTTTTGATCAACTCGCGCGCAAGGCCGCGTGGGATGCGCACCCGTTCGCCATCCACATCGGCGCCCGCGTCTTTCCAACGTTCCAGCGCCGCAGGGTTGTCGACAAAATTGACGCCGACTTCGGCCAGAAGCGTTTCCGCATTTGTTTCGATGATCTGCAACGCTTCTTCGTTGAGAACCTCGAAATTCGGAATATTGCGTTCGATGTACTTTGCGGTCTCGATACGAACCGCTGTACGTTCGGCCCGGCGGGCAGCGCCACCGCCACCTCTCGCCCTGCGCCGGGTGTTTGCCTCTGTCATGAGAAAATCCCGTATCAGTTGTTGAATTTACATGTGTGTTACAGGAACCCGCCGCAATGGCAGTCGTGGATAACGGCGCTATAGGGGAAAAAGCGACAAAATGTCGGGGACAACCGCCACAAATGACCCAGCACATGTTTTTAAAGTCGCGCGGGTCTTCGTCATTCGTTTCGGGACCGTCCACCAGACTAGCGGGCCCTAACCGCGACCAACTGGCGTGTCTATACCACTTGAAATCCCTTGCGCTTATCATCTTCGCAACCTAGTAGCAGACCCATGACCCAAGACACCCATGACCGCCTTCTGATCATCGACTTCGGCAGCCAGGTAACGCAACTGATTGCGCGCCGCCTGCGTGAGCTGAATGTTTATTGTGAAATCCATCCTTATCAGAATGTTACGACGGACTTTGTTCGGAAAATGGCCCCAAAGGCCGTTATTTTCTCGGGCGGTCCCGATAGCGTGACACGAGAAGGGTCTCCGCGGGTCCCGCAGGAAATCTTTGACATTGGCGTTCCTATCCTTGGTATCTGCTATGGGCAGCAAGTGATGATGCACCAGTTGGGTGGCAAGGTCGAAAGCGGCCATGGCACCGCAGAGTTCGGCCGCGCCTTTGTGACCCCTAAAGGCCAACTGGATATTCTCGATGGCTGGTTCACCGACGGCGATGAACAGGTCTGGATGAGTCACGGCGACCATGTCAGTGAAATCGCGCCGGGGTTTCAGGTTTATGGCACCTCGCCCAACGCACCGTTTGCGATCACCGCAGACACGTCCCGCCATTTTTATGCAGTTCAGTTCCATCCCGAGGTGCACCACACACCAAAGGGCGCCAAGCTTTATGAGAATTTTGTAAAGCTCGCCGGATTCAGCGGCGATTGGACCATGGGTGCCTATCGCGAGCAGATGATCGCGACGATCCGCGAACAAGTGGGCGATAAACAAGTGATTTGCGGTCTGTCCGGAGGTGTCGATAGTTCGGTCGCGGCGATCCTGATCCACGAGGCGATTGGCGACCAGCTGACCTGTGTGTTCGTTGATCACGGCCTGTTGCGCAAGAACGAGGCTGACGAAGTCGTCGGCATGTTCCGCGACAACTATAATATTCGGCTGATCCACGCGGATGAAAGCGATCTGTTCCTAGGTGAGCTTGAGGGGCAAAGCGACCCGGAAACCAAGCGCAAGATAATTGGCAAGCTGTTCATCGACGTGTTCCAGAAACATGCCGACACGATCGACGGGGCGGAATTCCTGGCCCAAGGTACCCTCTACCCTGATGTGATCGAATCCGTTTCGTTCTCGGGCGGGCCTTCGGTCACGATCAAAAGCCACCACAATGTTGGTGGTCTGCCAGAGAAAATGGGCCTGAAACTGGTCGAGCCGCTGCGCGAACTGTTCAAGGACGAGGTCCGCGCATTGGGACGCGAGCTGGGTCTGCCCCAAAGCTTTATCGGCCGCCACCCCTTCCCCGGCCCTGGTCTGGCAATCCGTTGCCCCGGTGAAATCACCCGCGAAAAACTAGATATCCTGCGCGAAGCCGATGCGATCTATATCGACCAGATTCGCAGACACGGGCTTTATGATGATATCTGGCAGGCCTTCGTGGCGATCCTGCCGGTTCGAACCGTCGGTGTCATGGGCGATGGCCGCACGTACGACTATGCCTGCGCCCTGCGGGCAGTTACCTCAGTCGACGGAATGACCGCCGACTATTACCCGTTCAGTCATGAATTCCTGGGCGAAACCGCCACCCGGATCATCAATGAGGTCAAAGGCATCAACCGATGCACCTATGACATCACGTCGAAGCCTCCGGGCACAATCGAGTGGGAATGAAAACAAGCCGGGCCAGTGCCCGGCTTTTTTGTTTCTGCGACACAAATATTTAGTTACCAATCAACATCGTAGAACTCCTAATGCGCGGGCAACTCAATGGAAAGCAGCAAACCCCAAATCGGCAAAGCCGCGCTGTGGATGATCGGGGCGATCGCATCCTTTACGTCTATGGCCGTGGCCGGACGTGAGCTGAGCGTCACCCATGACACCTTTGAGATCATGTTTTATCGCAGCCTAGTCGGCATGTGCGTGGTCAGCCTAGTTCTGACGGTTACGGGAAAGTGGCATCAGGTATCGACCGAACGGATTGGCCTTCACGGGGTAAGAAATACCCTGCATTTCACCGGTCAGAATCTCTGGTTCTACGCTGTTTCCGTGGCACCACTGGCACAGGTTTTTGCACTTGAGTTTACGCAACCGATCTGGGTGATCCTGATGTCCCCGATGCTGCTGGCCGAGCGGTTGACAGTCGTGCGGGTCCTTTCAGCACTTATCGGTTTTGCTGGTATCCTTATAGTCGCACGACCGGGGGCTGTTCCGTTAAGCGCAGGAATTGTCGCCGCCGCGATGTCGGCGGTGTTCTTCGCTTTGACTACAATTTCCACCAAAAAACTCACGCGTTCTGCAAGCATCGGGTGCATCATGTTCTGGCTGACCGTTATACAGGCTGGTCTTGGGCTGGCAGCCTCTGCGATCGACGGAGAACTTGCGTTACCAACGATGGCAACCGCGCCTTGGCTTTTGCTTGTAGGGCTTGCAGGCCTATTAGCGCATTTCTGCATTACGAATGCACTCTCAATCGCACCGGCTACGGTTGTGATCCCATTCGATTTTGCGCGCCTTCCTACAATCGCGATTGTCGGTATGCTTTTCTATCATGAGGCTCTCGATCAGTGGACGCTCGTGGGGGCTGCTGTCATTTTTGTGGGTATCTTCCTCAACGTTCAGTCGGAAAACCGTAACAGTTTAGCAACAGATTCTCGCAACACTCACTAAGGGTAACGTTCAGTCACCCGTTGACCAGCTATTGTAGAGAGAGTGAAATCCACCTGTAAGAATAACTCGGTTGTGCGCAGACACCACAAATTCGCGCAACTTAGCGATATAATTGGGAGGAATGGATGAAGAAGACGCTTCTACAGGCGTGTGCTTTGTGCGTGGGCGCAACAAGCATTCAAGCCGGTGGTCTGGACCGTAGTGGACAGGGAATCAATATCATTTTCGAAGAGGGATCCGTGGTCCAACTTCGTCTTGGATATGCGTCACCCGACGTAAGCGGTGAACAAAATGGCGTAGAATCAGGTGATGTGTCGAATGCTTTCTTCTCACCGGGACTGGCTTACAAACGTTCATTTACTGACAAACTGGACTTTGCGCTGATCTATGACGAACCATTCGGTGCGGATATTGGGTATTCCGCCGACTATCCCCTGTCGCAGAATCCAACTGCAGCGTTTGGAGGACGCAGCGGGATTCTGAGGGCCAGCGCTGATGTCGACTCCCTCACCGCATTGCTGCGCTACAAGCTTGACGGTGGCTTCAGCGCCATTGGCGGGATTCGCGCGCAGCGTGCTAGCGCAAAAGTCGTTGTACCGGCAGCAGCCGGATACGAATTTGACGCGGATGCCGATACTGACTTTGGTTATCTCGTCGGGGTTTCCTGGGAAAAACCTGAAATCGCAGCTCGGGTTTCGCTGGTCTACAACTCCAAGATCACTCACGATCTGTCGTCGACAGAGTCGTTCAACGTAGTGCCGCCCGTCCCCGCCGGGTTGCAAACAATCGATGACACGACCAGGGTCGAGACACCGCAATCCATCAACCTGGATTTCCAGACCGGGGTTGCCCCAAAAACGCTGGTGTTCGGATCGATCCGCTGGGTTGACTGGCCTCAGACAGTCGTGGCACCTGCCGCCTATGTCGGGATCGTTGGGGACAACCTCGTCGACTTTGACGACGACACATTCACCTATACTCTTGGAATGGGATATCAGTTCTCAGAGGCTTTTTCTGGTGCGATATCGACATCTTACGAAAAGTCGAATGGTACCGAAGTATCAAACTTGGGGCCGACTGACGGTTTCTGGAGCATTGGCGTAGGCGGTACTTACACCGTGGAAAATGCTCAGATCTCGGGCGGTGTCCGTTATACGGACATTGGCGATGCGACAACCACCACGGGTGGTGAATTCAGCGGCAACTCTGCCTGGAGCGTCGGCCTTCAGTTGACCTACTCTCTGAACTGATCAGCGACAAAACCGATCTCCAAGGCTCCGCCCTCCGGCGGAGCCTTTTTTGCATAGATCCGCATGATCACGAATTGAGATGATGCGGTCCTGCGTGGCAAGGAACAGATATCTACTCCCATTCTGGCATAACGAAACCTGTGCCCAAGACTGTTGGTTCTAAACAACCGCTGCACGCGCGATTGACGCCGCCCCCCGCCCGTTTTAGCAAGGTCGGAAAAGGGATAGTGGACAATGATCTACAACTCGGCAAATGACTGGCGGGAAGCCGCGCGCAAAAAGGTGCTGTTTTTTGGCATGTCAGGCCTGGGAAAGACCTATGTGTCCAACGTTCTGCGCGATTCCGGGGACTGGTTCCACTATTCGGTCGATTACCGGATCGGCACGCGATACATGGGCGAGTATATCATCGACAACGCCAAGGCCGAGGCCATGAAGGTCCCTTTCCTGCGTGACCTGCTGTTGTCTGATTCCATTTACATCGGATCAAATATCTCGTTCGAGAACTTGACCCCTGTCGCCGCTTATCTGGGAAAACCGGGCAACCCGGCACAGGGCGGCATGGAGCTGACAGAGTATAAACGCCGTCAGGAACAATTCCGTTTGGCAGAAATCCACGCTCTGCTGGATACCGAGTATTTCGTGGATCGGGCGCAGAGATTGTACCAATACCCGCATTTCATTTGCGATACTGGCGGTTCGATATGCGAATGGGTTGACCCCAATGATCCGCGGGATCAGGTCCTGACTGAGCTGTCGCGCCACACGCTGATGATTTGGATCAAAGGTGATGACGACCACACGTCCGAGCTGGTCAGGCGCTTTGACCGTGCGCCCAAGCCCATGTCCTATCAGCCCGAATTCCTGACACGTGTCTGGGACGAATATCTGACCCAACAGGGCTGTTCCGCCGAACAGGTCGATCCCAACGCCTTCATTCGTTGGACCTATGCCAAAGCTCTTGCGCACCGGCAACCGAGATACAGGGCGATGGCCGACAACTGGGGTCTGACGATCGCTGCCAGCGACATGCACAGTATTCGCGACGACGGTGATTTCGATGAGTTGATCGAACGTGCACTTGAGACCCGGCCAAAGCGCGATTAACTACGGCACTTACACACTCAAACCAAAGGCTTGCATCCGATGCCGATCAAGATTCCCTCTGACCTGCCCGCATATGACGTTCTCACCAATGAGGGCGTCATGGTCATGTCCGAGGATCAGGCAATGCGTCAGGATATTCGCCCCCTTCGGATTGGGTTGCTGAATCTGATGCCCAAGAAGATTCAGACCGAAAACCAGTTCGCGCGACTCATCGGTGCAACCCCTCTGCAGATCGACCTGTCGCTGATCCGTATGACCGAACATCGGACCAAGAACACCGCAGCCGAGCATATGGCCGAGTTCTACCGCCCGTTTCAGGAGGTAAGGGACCGAAAATTTGACGGCCTGATCATCACCGGCGCCCCGATCGAACATCTTGAATTCGAGGATGTCACCTATTGGGAAGAGATCAGCGAAGTATTTGACTGGACCCAGACAAATGTCCATTCGACCTTTGGCGTGTGCTGGGGCGGAATGGCGATGATCAACCATTTCCATGGGGTGCGTAAGCATATGTTGGACGCCAAGGCTTTCGGATGTTTCCGGCACCGCAATCTGGCTCCCTCCTCACCGTTTCTGCGCGGGTTTTCCGATGATTGCGTAATCCCGGTCAGCCGGTGGACCGAGATGAAGCAGGCCGAAATCGACAGCGCTACGGGCCTGACCACCTTGCTGGGTAGTGATGAGGCAGGCCCCTGCTTAGTCGAAGATAAGGACCATCGTGCGATTTATATCTTTAACCACTTTGAATATGACAGTGATACGCTCAAGCAGGAATATGATCGCGATATCGACAACGGCACACCGATAAACGTGCCGATGAACTACTATCCAGACGACGACCCCTCGCGCCAGCCTCAGAACAGATGGCGCAGCCATGCGCACCTACTCTATGGCAACTGGATTAACGAAATCTATCAGACAACACCGTTCGATATGGATCAAATTGGTTCTTAAAACCATCATAGCTCTTGCCCTGCTGATTGCTGGCCTAGCCACCGTAACAACTTGGCGCGTGTCACGGAACGAAGCTGTAGCCGAGGCCAGTTTCCCACCCGAGGGTCAGCTGATCGACGTCGATGGAGTCAGCGTTCATGCCGTAGTCATGGGGCACGGGCCCGATGTCGTGCTGATCCACGGGTCCAGTGGCAACACTCGGGACATGACTTTTGCCCTCGCACCAATTCTGGCAGAAGATTTCCGTGTCATTGTTTTTGACCGGCCCGGACTGGGGTATTCCGACAGCTTCAATCCGGACGGAGAAACCCTTGAAGAACAAGCCGAAATCCTACGCCGTGCAGCTGTCAAGCTGGGCGCGGACAAACCCATTGTTGCAGGGCAAAGCTATGGCGGGTCGGTGTCGCTGGCCTGGGCGGTTACACAGCCCGAACACATCTCGGCGCTGGTGTTGATTGCCCCCGCCGCGATCCCTTGGGAAACGCCGCTGGATGGTTTCAACCGAATGGCCGCGACCAAGCCCGGAAACGCGCTTGTGCTGCCGTTGATCAACGCCTTTGTCCCCGATTGGTATGTCGAGCAGGCCCTAGACGGTGTCTTTTCCCCCCAAACTGCACCCGAAGGCTATGCCGAACATTTCGGCCCCGGGCTGACCATGCGCCCGGCTTCGATGCATGCCAACGCAATGCAACGCGCCAATCTGTTGGACGAAGTTCGTGCGCTGCAGCCGCGCTATAAGGATATTTCGGTCCCGACCGAGGTTGTGCATGGCACCGCCGACACAACGGTCGGGTTGGAATGGCATGCGGAACCCCTGATCGACCAAATCCCCGGCGCTGAACTGATCGAATTGCCGGGAATTGGCCATATGCCACAGATCGTGGCCGCACCCGAAGTAGCGGCCGCAATCATCCGGGCTGCTCAGCGGGCGGGTTTGCGTTAATTCCGAGGCTAATCCATAGTAAGATATGGATTTTATCGCGAGGTGACTCATGACACGAACTGGCAAAGGCACCATCGAGGAATATTACAAAAAACGTGCACCAGAAGAAGTCCGGAACGAGATCAAAGAGGCCGATAAGGATGACATTCTGAACCCTACATACCCCTATGACGAACGCATGAAGCGTAAGGCGTATGAGAAACAAATGCAGTCCCTGCAGATCGAGCTTGTGAAAATGCAGCTTTGGGTGAAGGAAACTGGCCAGCGTGTCGCTGTTATCTTCGAAGGCCGCGATGCCGCTGGAAAAGGCGGGACAATCAAGCGGTTCCGTGAGAACCTGAACCCGCGTGGGGCTCGGAACGTTGCGCTCAGCAAGCCATCGGATCAAGAGCGCAGCCAATGGTATTTTCAGCGCTATATCCCACATCTGCCCGCAGCCGGAGAAATCGTGTTCTTTGACCGCAGCTGGTATAACCGCGGCGTGGTGGAAAATGTGTTTGGGTTCTGCAACACAGAACAGCGTGAACGCTTCTTCCGACAGGTTCTGCCGTTAGAGACCGGCCTGTGTGACGATGGTATCCGCTTGTTCAAGTTCTGGTTGAACGTCGGACGGGCCGAGCAGTTGAACCGGTTTCTTGCGCGCGAAACGGACCCGTTGAAACACTGGAAACTAAGCCCAATCGATATCGCTGGTTTGGACAAATGGGATGAATACTCTGCTTCGATTTCCGAAACCCTTACACGCAGTCACAGCGAAGCCTGCCCCTGGACCATAGTTCGTTCCGACGACAAGAAACGGGCAAGGCTGGCAGCAATCCGAACCGTGCTTCATGCGCTGGACTATGATGAAAAGGACAAAAATGCGATTGGCGATATCGACACCAAGATATGTGGCGGGCCAGATATCTGGGATGCCTGATCTTTCTTGCCGGCCAATATCATCACAAAGATTGGACGAATACGTGCTACCGGTTTATGTCTTAGTTCCTCAAGAATTGTACAAAAAAGGCGTCTGAATCAGGGATGACAAAACGCGGGTATCACCACGGCAACCTGAAACAGGCTCTGATCGACGCAGCTCTGTCCCTGATCGAGGAAAAGGGTCCGACCGGGTTCACCCTGTCAGAGGCTGCAAAAGCGGCAGGCGTCACGCCTGCAGCTGTTTATCGCCACTATCACGGGCGCGAGGACCTGATCGCCGAGGCGGCGCGTCAGGGGTTCGAGATGTTCGCCGATCTAATTCAATTCGCTTATGACAAAGGTCAGCCTTCGGCGCTGGCTGCATTCGAAGCAACCGGGCGCGCCTATCTGGCCTTTGCTCGCAAGAATCCTGGCCACTATATCGCGATGTTCGAAAGTGGGATTTCCGTCAACCGCACCCCAGAACTTGCCCTGGCTGCAAACCGGGCCAGAGATGTTCTAGAAAAAGCTGCAGCCGATCTGTCGCAACATATTCCGCCGGAAAAACGTCCGCCGGCTTCAATGTTCAGCGCACATATCTGGGCGCTGAGTCACGGTGTAGTCGAATTGTTTGCCCGTAACACCGGCGCCACCGCACCCTTCCCGCCCGAAGATCTTTTGGAAACGGGGATCGGTATTTATTTGCGGGGACTAGGGCTGGTGCCTCCGGACGAATAAGGCCGTCAGAACACCGGTTTCCGTTGCGGTATGCTGAGACCGGATGTGACATTAATCAGATCCATCTCACCCATACCCTTGATGTCCACACGCCCGATATCAGAGACCTGAAACTCGTCAATCAGGGCGTATTTCATTTCTTCAGGCGCAACAATATTCATTGGGTTTGCAAAGACTTGTAGCCGGGAAGCGATGTTCACGGCGGGCCCGAAAACATCATAGACATATTTCTGAATACCAACCACAGATCCTACCGCTGGCCCCATACCCAGCCCCACACGTGCCTGCCACTTGTGCGGATGGCTTTCATTTCTCCGCTCAAGATAGCGAAGGAACCTGACTGCACAATGGGCAGCAGCAGTCGCATGATCTGGCGTAGCATCCGGCATGCCTGACACCGCAAGATAAGCATCGCCAATAGTCTTGATCCGCTCACATCCGAACTGTTCGACGATCCGGTCAAAGGCCGTAAAGATGTCATTCAACTCGCTTAGGGTAACCGTCGGGTCCGTCTTGGCGGCAAAATCCGTGAACCCCACAAAGTCCAGCATCACAACTGACACCTGATCGTAAAGCTGCGGCGTGACCACACCGAATGTCTTGAATTCTTCATAAACAGCGCGCGGCATCAGGTTCAGCAACAGCCTTTCAACCCGCTCCTTCTCACGCTCCAACTCGCGCGTGTTGCGTTCGACCATAGTCGAGTAGCTGTCAATCATGCTTTCAAGTTCGCGGATTTTGGTGATGTTCTGAAACTCGATGACCAGAACCTGTTCCGAAAGACCGTTTGCCAGAGAAACTGCCGTTGCGAAAACCAGTGTCCTGCGTTTCGGCTTGATCTGCAATTCGACCGAGTATCTGAGCCCAGATTGCTTTACGTCTTCAAGTTCACGCGCATCAAGGTCAGGAAAAATATCCAACAATGTCTGTCCATCAGCCGGAGGGCCAAACCATTCCTGAAAAGGGCCGTTGCAGAATACGAATGTAAGATCCGAAGCCCGAACCACTGCGACACCAACACCGATCGCGCGCAGCAGTTGTTCATTGATCGCAAGAATGCTCATGCCGCATCGCGCGTAACAATAATTGCACGTTTGGATTCGATCGCTCCCAAGGCAATCTTTACGTGCCGATCTTCCATTCCATGTAACGCCAGCGCTTCACCAAACAGATCTGCCATTTCGTCGAAATCTGCGTGCGAGATGTTCAGATTTCTGTGAACCGCTTCAATTCGATCATCACTAAAAGATGTCGGGCCACCGATCAGAGACGATACGAACTTGGTCTGGTGATCAATCAGCCTTGGCATGTCGATATCTTCGAAATGGTCACCGATCTGATCAGACTCCAGTGCCATTTCGTAAAAGGTCATAACGATCCGGCTGATCGTTTTGAAACCGCCATAATGCTCATAGATTGTCTGACCCACACCAACCCCAAACCGGAAAAACACCAACAACACTGGAAGATTATATCAATTTGACAGTTTTGTTAACGCTTATCGAGAATTACTATTTTTGCTTGGTTGGAAAGCCGTGATCAGCCCATGATATAAACTAAACCCTCATGTCTTCGGCACAGGGGATAAATCCGACATACCCCCCGCTTTCAAGCAATCGGGCTTCGCCTCTCTGGCGCCAATACAACTTGCGTTTCGCGGCCTGCAATTCGCGACGAATGCGAAACCACAGGGGTCCCTTATCCAGACCGCTATTGGTCTTTCTGTTTTGTGAACGTTCACTGACTTTCACGGAATCTTCAGCCTGATCCTGCTGTTTCGACCAGATCATTTGAACGCCGACTGCTGGAAAACACTGATACATTTGCCAATCCGGGCGGGGGATAGATACGAAATCATCCAGGTGATCCGAGTATTTCTCGGACCACTTCAGCAATTTACGGCAGGCCGCCTGCGACAGGATATATGCGGCCGCGCTGGGTGCCATTTCCAGCATCGGGCGAACCGGTACGCCGGATATCTGCTGTTCCGGGCCAAACCTCAGCGACCGAGGGGAATAGTCCAGCTTTAGGAAGTCGAACCCTGACCCTGCTTCGAGCAATCTGGCAATCACACCGCCAGCTTGGGTCGACATTTCAACATCGTCTTCAAAGATCGCAACAGCCTTCAGGTCTTGCTGAACGGCACGCTTCCAAACGGCGCGATGGCTTTCGAAACAAGCGACTTCACTTTGTTTCAGACCCCAGCGGCTGCCAGAACCGGGAACATAACCATTTCCAACCAGAGCGCCCTCTTGTTGTGCATCGGTCGCACTAAAGCGTTTGGCCCCAATCAATCCAGTATGCGCAAACTGCGCCTCCATAAAGTTACGCCGTTCGGGTACCCGATCCAGATTGATATAGTAGACGCCCGTTCCCGGTGGCAGTTCATGATGGCCCACGGCTGTTCCTTTTTAATGCCTGCACCAGATACACATCGCACAATCGGACAATCAAGCCCACAGCCCCCACCTATCGCAGCTTTGAATTCCTGTCTAAGCTGCCGTTGAACAGCAAGAAACGGGAAACTCGCCATGTCATCACATGGGTATAGCGGTGGGCGGCTTAATCTGCCTTTTGTCGGCATTTCGACCTTCGGCAAAGCGCCGTATGTCGAGGATTGGGACAATATCGACGCGGATGTCGCAATCATGGGGGCGCCTTTCGACTTTGGCACTCAATGGAGGTCCGGCGCGCGCTTTGGGCCGCGTGCGGTGCGCGAGGCCTCGACCCTGTTCAGCTTTGGCCATGCCGGGGCCTATGACCATGAGGATGACGCTACCTATCTGGATGGATCGGTGCGGATGGTCGATATTGGGGATGCCGATATTATCCACACCAAGACAGATGAGAGCCACGCCAATATTCAATACGGCGTCGAACGTATTCTGTCCGCAGGCGCCCTGCCCGTCACCATCGGCGGCGATCATTCGGTGAATATCCCCTGCATCAACGCCTTTGCCACAGATTGCGCGCAGAACGGTCCGATCCATGTGGTCCAGATCGACGCGCATCTAGATTTCGTTGACGAACGTCATGGCGTCACTATTGGCCACGGCAATCCGATGCGGCGGGCGATTGAAAAGCCGTACGTCTCGGGCATGACCCAGCTGGGCATTCGCAACGTGTCGTCGACCGCTAAGGAAGGGTATGAGGATGCCCGCGCTCGCGGCTCGGACATCTTGTCCGTACGACAGGTGCGCAAGTTGGGCACCGAGGGTGTATTGGAGCGCATCCCCGAGGGCGCGCGGTATTACGTTACGATTGATATCGACGCGTTTTGCCCCTCAATCGCACCTGGCACGGGTACGCCCAGCCATGGCGGGTTTTTGTATTACGATGTGCTGGAAATTCTTCAGGGGCTGGCGAAACGGGGTGACGTGGTCGGGATCGACCTTGTTGAAGTCGCCCCAAGTTACGACCCAACCGAAAGCACGCAGATTCTGGCGGCGCAGGTGCTGCTGAACTTCATCGGGTTTATCTTTCACGAACGGGGCAAGAAGGGCTGAACGCCCTTCCCGCCCATACGATCAGGCGCTGATCGTGTTGTGTTCAGGCCCATAGGGGAAGCCGGTGATGTTCTCGGCACCGGCCTCTTCGACCACTAGAATGTCATGCTCACGATAGCCACCGGCACCGGGCTGTCCTTCGGGAATCCACAGCATCGGCTCGATGGACACGACCATGCCCGGCTCCAGCACCGTGTCGATATCCTCGCGCAGTTCAAGACCCGCCTCACGACCGTAATAGTGGCTGAGGATGCCGAATGAGTGCCCATAGCCGAATGAGCGGTACTGCAGCAGGCCCTCATCAGCAAAGAATCGATTGATCTCAGCCGTGATCCCAGAGCAGGTCGCGCCCGGTTTGATCAGGCTCAGCCCCAACTCATGCGCGGCGACGTTTGCCTTCCAGATGCGCAGGCTATCGGCGTCGGGTTCGCCCAGAAACAAGGTGCGTTCCAGCGCAGTGTAATAGCCCGAGATCATCGGGAATGTGTTCAGCGACAGGATATCGCCCTTTTGCAGCGCCCGCTTAGTGACCGGGTTATGTGCGCCATCAGTGTTCAGGCCGGATTGAAACCAGACCCAAGTATCACGGTATTCGGCTTCTGGATAAGCACGAGCAATCTCGGCCTCCATCGCGTCACGGCCCGCCATGGCGATTTCGATCTCGGTCGCGCCTTCGCGGATCGCGGCGTGAATGGCTGCGCCGCCCACATCTGCAGTGTGTGCGCCGCCTTTGATCAACTCGATCTCTTCGGCGGATTTCACCATGCGTGCGGCCATTGTGTCGGGTGCGATATCAACCAGTTCAGGCTGGCCCAGCATATCCAGCGCGGTGTCGCGCATTGCCAGGGTCATATGGTCGCCTTCGATCCCGATCCGCCGTGCAGATCCGATCAGATCAGCCACCGCGCGCCAGTAATTGTTCCGCTTCCAGTCGGTATAGATCACGTTGTCTTCAACCGAGCGACGCCAAGGTTGGCCGGCGTCGATATTGGCCGATACGGTGGTGCATTTGTCCTGAGTGACAACGCAACCGTAGGGACGCCCGAACGAGCAATACAAGAAGCCCGAGTAATAGGCGATGTTTTGCATGGAAGTCAGCAGAACAGCTGGAATATCGCGGGCGGCCATCGTGGCGCGCAAGCTGGCCAGACGGCGTGCATATTCCGCCTTACTAAAGGGCAAAGGCGCCTTGTCACCGTTGTGGCAGGTAAAGAATTCGGGGCGATTGTTTAGATCATTCATCTTGGTCTCTCCTCGATGCCGGACAGGCAAAGCCCGGCCACAAGTCCCGGCGTTCAGGACAAGCGGCCTCGGGAACCGAGAGCCATGCACCCGCCTAGATGTCACGACGCCATCGTGACCGGGGTGCATGGTGAAATCGCTAAATCACCTTGTGAGTCGCGTCAAGCGGGACTGAGCCCCCGCAGGCGTTCAGACCGCCGCCGCAGCAGCTCTACCGTGGTCAACAGCGCAATCGAGATCACCACAAGGATGGTCGCTACTGCCAGAATGGTCGGGCTGATCTGTTCGCGCAGGCCGGTGAACATCTGCCATGGCAGTGTCTTCTGGCTGGCAGAGCCAACGAACAGCACCACAACCACCTCATCGAACGAGGTGATAAAGGCGAAGAGGCCACCCGAGATCACGCCCGGCAGGATCAGGGGCATCTGAATCTTGAAAAACGTCCGCACCGGGCCCGCGCCCATATTCGCCGCCGCCCGCGTCAGAGAGCGATCAAAGCCCACCAGCGTCGCAGTCACGGTGATGATGACGAAAGGGATGCCCAGAAC
>NZ_JBXWPG010000020.1:0-19925 GCF_059611285.1 Ruegeria sp. CDSA236 | reverse complement strand
CGCTGACGGCCCAGCTCGGACGTGATCGAGCCGAACAGCTCTGGGTCGCGCGCTGAGAGAGACTGGGTGAAAAAACCTTGAGTGCGTTGCGGGGCGTTCACTTTGAAACCTCCTAAAAGGGTTAGCCGGTCCAGCCAAGGCCAGCGGAAATAGCGTTCATCGATTGCAGCAGGGGAACAGGAACCGATCCTGCCTGAGGCTCGGTTCGAGCTTGTCGCAGCAATTCGACCTGCAGCGCGTGAATGCGGGCCAGTTCAGCCCGTTTGCGATCAAACCGCTCGCACAGGCGAGGGAAACGGTGTCCGATAGTTTGTCCTCCCGTCAGAAATTGCACTGCACTGCAGGCGCTATCGTATTCCGCTTTGATTGATTGAAAGACGATTTGTCGGGTGTTCTCATCGTGCACTAGTTCGCCGTATTGTGCGGCGATGCCCATATCCGCCTGATAGAGCGATTTCTCCATCTCATCGACGGCAAGGCGGAACAGCCGGGAGTGCTGAAACATATCCTGCAGCACTTCATCACCGCGCGCGCCACGAAATTTGCGGAAGCTGGCCATTGCGGCCCCAAAACCATACCAGCCCGTGATCAGGTGGCGGTTCTGCGACCAGGCAAAAACCCATGGAATGGCGCGCAGATCATCCAGACTGGCCGCGCCAAAGCGACGTGCCGGACGAGATCCTATTTTCAGGCGGGCTAATTCCTCGACCGGGCTGGCCTGCTGGAAATAGTCCAGAAAGCCTGGCATCTTCAAAAGCGAGACATAGGTTGTCTGTGACAGTTCCGACAGAGCATCCAGCGCGTCGTCGAACTCGGGCCGTGCCAGGGTTTCGCCGGGATTGGCGGTATGACGCAACGTGCTTGAGAGGAGCAGTTCCAGATGGGCCGCGGCTGTTCCGCGGTTGGCGTATCTGGTCGAAACAACTTCGCCCTGTTCAGTTACGCGCAAGCGCCCGGAAATTGTTCCGCTGGGCTGCGCAGCAATCGCCCGCCCAGTGGGAGCGCCGCCCCGACTGACTGAGCCGCCGCGTCCATGGAAAAACGTGACCTTGAAACCTTGCGAAGCCAGTGCCGTCACGATGCGACGTTGGGCGCGCTCCAGCTCCCATGTTGAGCAGAAATACCCGCCATCCTTGCCGCTATCTGAATACCCCAGCATCACTTCGATTTCATTTCCATCGGTTTTGAGGCTGCGGCGGGCAAGCGGTACTGCCAAAACGTCCAGCAGGATCGCAGGGGCATTGCGAAGATCTGCAATCGTTTCGAATAATGGCACCACCGAGATATCCAGTGTCTCGGACCCGAAACCGGAATAGCGGGCCAGCAGGTACACACCGAGAATATCATCGGCAGACCGGGTCATGGACAGGATAAATGGCCCAATTGCCTTGGGGTCCGGCCCCGAGCGAACCCTATGAACAAGCGCTAAAAGCGCCAGCATTTCCTGCGCCTGATCGCTCAGCACCTCGCGGTTTTGATAGGGCAGGTTTTGATCTGCCAGCTCTGATCGCAGACGGGTAGACCAGTCGGGCGTGCCATATTCCGGAGCATGTCCGGATTGCGACCAAATTTCCGTCAGAACGTCATTCGTGACGGTTGAATTCTGACGAATATCCAGGGTTGTGGTTCGGAACCCGAAAACCGCAGCGGCGCGGCACAGCGGACGGATATGCCTCTGTGCCAGGACGTCGGCGTTGACCGCGCACAAAGCCGCATCAAGTGCCCCAAGATCGCTTACGAATTGTGAGATGTGATCATAGCCGCCATCGGTCAGCCGATAGCGAATGGCATTGAGAGCTTGCCGGAACGGTTCGTTTCGATTGCGATCGCCGTCCGGAGTTCGGTCGATAATTTCTTGTACACGTGCACGGTTTGGCTCAGGAAGCGGCAATATGAGCGCGCTGATGCTCAACCGGCTTGCAGCTTGATCGATGGCCTGACGATAAAGATCCTGAACCGTTTCACGGCCGCGTTGCAGGGCCAGTGCGGTCATCTCGGTTGTGACATTCGGATTGCCATCCCGGTCGCCGCCAATCCAGCTGTGAAAGCGAATGTTGGGTGTTTTGGCTAGAGTCTGACCCAACACATGCAGGCAGGCCTGATCGAACCGATCCATGACCTGCGGGACGGCGTCAAAGATTGCATCCCGGAAGAATTGCAACCCCCATTCGATCTCGTCGCGCAGGCTTGGGCGCGACAGACGAAGTTCGCCTGTCAGCCACAAAAGATCAATCTCGCCTTCCAGACCATTCAGCAATTCGGTGCGTTCGGTCGGGGTCCATCGTTGCACTTCAAGACTGACAAGATTGCGGTAGATCCGCCGGTGAATTTCCAAAACGGTGACCCGTTTGGCCTCGGTCGGGTGCGCGGTTAGGGTGGGACCGGCGCATAGGTCAGCCGTCAGTTTTTTTGTCTGGCTGTCCGTTAATTGCAGTTCAGACAACACCTCGGCAAACCCGCCTTCGACCGATTCCGCGCCACTTAGGGTCTCGGTCAGGCGCCGGTCCCGGACATGGGCGTTTTCATCAATGATGCGTAACAGTTGGAACCAGATCGATAGGGCTTGCAGATACGGCGTTGCCTCGAGCCCTGTAGGGATGGGTTGCAACGGCATGGCCTCGGCCCATGTCGCCACATGCGGCGCCCGCTTCGACAGAATATTCCGCCACAACGCCCGCAGTTCCGAGCGCAATTCCTCGGCATAGCCCGAAGGGTCCGGGGTGGACGGAATATTGCGGGCCAGCGCTTGCATCAGATCACCTGGTCCCGCGGGGTGCGACCTGCGAAGAAGTCGGCCAGATTGTCGAGTACGCGAAAACCCATGGCCTCGCGCGATTCTTTTGTGGCGCTACCCAGATGGGGTAGCATCACCAGGTTGTCGCATTGCAACAGATCCGGGCTAATGCGAGGTTCGCCATCGAACACGTCCAAAGCAGCCCCACCGATCGTGTCGAACATCAGCGACTGCACAAGTGCGTGCTCATCCACGACCTCACCGCGCGCAGTGTTGATGAGGAAGGCGTTGGGCTTCATCAGATCCATTCTGCGCCCGTTGATCAGGTGCCGGTTTGCGGCCCCACCCGGGCAGTGCAGTGAGACGAAATCGCAGTGCGGCAGCAGATCGTCCACGGTATCGACCTGAGTTGCGTTGAACTGTTTCAATACCTCGGGCGAGACAGTGCTGCGGTTCTGGACAAGAATTTTCATGCCGAACCCATGGTGCGCGCGACGGGCCATTTCCTGACCAATGCGGCCAAAACCGATGATGCCCAGAGTCTTGCCGCTGACCTTGGTGCCGACCAGATGGGTCGGACGCCAGCCGGTCCAGCCGCCCGCGCGCAGCTCACGTTCGCCTTGGCCGGCGCGGCGGGCTACCATCAGCAGCAATGTCATGGCCAGATCAGCCGTGCATTCGGACAAGACATCCGGCGTATTGGTTACGGTCATACCAAGGCTGCGCGCAGCGGGTTCACAGATATGGCTGTAACCAACTCCATAATTGGCGAGGATTTTGGTTTGCGCCGCAGATACGTCCAGCGCCTCGGCGCTGAGCGTGTCGGTGACCGTGGGCAGAACCGCGTCATAGCGTTTCAACGCATCGCGGATCTCGGCCGGGGACAATGGTTTGTCCCCGATGTTGAGTACGGTGTTATAGTTTTCGGCCAGTTGCGCCTCGACGGCGGCGGGCCAGCGACGGGTGACAAGGACCGAAGGTTTGACCATCACGCAGCCTCTCCCATGACGCGGGCGATGGTCTCGCCAATTACCGCAGGGTTTTCAGCAACAGTCACACCCGCCGCCGATAGGATTTCGACCTTTTCCGAGGCGCTTTCGCCAAATGCCGAGATGATCGCGCCGGCATGACCCATGGTCCTGCCTTTAGGTGCGGTCAGACCGGCGACATAGGCCACGACGGGTTTGGTGACGTGGTCTCGGATATACTCGGCCGCCTCGGCTTCCTGAGGGCCGCCGATTTCGCCGATCATGGCGATGACCTCGGTGTCCTCATCCTGTTCGAACCGCTCAAGGATATCGCGGAATGACGAGCCGTTGATCGGGTCGCCACCGATACCGACGCTGGTTGAGACGCCAATGCCACGCTCCTTCAGCTGCGCCGCGGCTTCATAGCCCAGCGTGCCCGAACGACCGATGATGCCGACATTGCCCGGCAGGTAGATATGGCCCGGCATAATCCCCAGCAGCGCCTTGCCAGGGCTGATAGTTCCAGCACAGTTCGGGCCGGTCAGCACCATGCGATTGTCCTTGGGATAGCGATACATATAGCGTTTGACGCGGATCATGTCCTGCGCCGGGATGCCGTCGGTTATGCAAACGCAATAACGGATACCGGCATCTGCGGCCTCCATGATCGAATCCGCCGCAAACGGGGGCGGCACGAAGACAAGGCTGGCCTCTGCGCCGGTGGCCGTGACCGCTTGTTTGACAGTGTCGAAGACAGGCACGCCTTCTACGATTTCGCCGCCCTTGCCAGGGACGACACCGCCAACAACATTGGTGCCGTATTCCAACATATCCTTGGTGTGAAAGCGTGCCATACGTCCAGTGATGCCCTGAACAATAACGCGGGTGTCGCGGTCCAGAAGAATGCTCATTACACAGCCCTCATCTTGGTGTTTTGGGTCAAATCGTTTTGCCATGCACCAACGGCGCGTTCGGCAGCTTCCATCAATGTTGTTGCACGAATAATCGGCAGGCCGGACTTGGCGAGTATTTTCTGACCTTCTTCTACATTCGTCCCGGCAAGGCGCACGATGACTGGGATGTCGATATCCAGTTCCTTCAGAGCCTGCACGACGCCTTCGGCAACCCAGTCGCAGCGGTTGATGCCGGCGAAAATGTTGACCAGAACCGCTTGGACGTTCTTGTCGGACAGTACCAATCGGAAAGCTTTGGCAACACGTTCTGGTGACGCGCCGCCTCCGATATCGAGGAAGTTTGCAGGCTCTCCCCCGGCCAGCTTGATCGTGTCCATCGTCGCCATGGCCAGACCGGCACCATTCACGATGCAGCCGATATTGCCGTCCAGCCCGACATAAGACAGGCCACGATCCGCCGCGCGGCTTTCACGGGGGTCTTCCTGGCTTTTGTCGCGAAGCTCGGCTACCTGCGGGTGGCGGAACAAGGCGTTGTCGTCAAAGCTCATCTTGGCGTCCAGCGCCAACACGCGATCGTCACCGGTGATGACGAGCGGATTGATTTCAACCATGGTCGCGTCCAGCTTGTTGAAAGCGGCGTAACACCCTTGGAGGGTGCGGACCATGTTTTGGATCAGACGGGGCTCCAGTCCCAGATTGAAGGCAATCTCGCGCGCCTGAAACTCCTGCAGACCTACCGCAGGTTCGACGATGGAGCGGACAATGCTTTCAGGGCGTTCTGCGGAAATATCCTCGATCTCCATTCCGCCCTCGGACGAGGCGACGATCATCACGCGTTGGCTTGAGCGGTCGAGCACAAAACCCAGATAGATTTCCCGATCGATCGGAACGGCAGATTCGACGTAGACGCGATAGATGCCTTTGCCATCGGGGCCGGTCTGATGCGTCACCAGCTTGCGGCCAAACATCTCGTCACAGGCTGCGTATATTTCGCTTTCCGAATTGCAGAGCTTTACGCCCCCAGCTTTGCCGCGGCCACCTGCGTGAACCTGGGCCTTTACAATCCACTTGTCGCCACCCAGCTCACGTGCACGATAGGCAGCTTGCTCGGGGCTGTAGGCCAAGGCCCCCGAAGGGACTTCGACGCCGAAATTCGAAAGAAGTTCTTTCGCCTGATATTCGTGGATATCCATCTGCATTTCCTCCCGTTTATGCAGCGATAGATGTGCCGTAGCGGCTTTCCAGAAGCGCTTCGATCGCTTCGAGATTCACCGAACCACCCATCTCGCGGATTGCTTCGGCAAACAAATGCACGATGCGGCCGATCGACTGATGATTCAGTTGGTTCAGGATGCCGATGCGGACCTGAACAGGGGCGCTGAGGGTTGGCCAGATGCCAAAGCCGCGGGCCCGGCAATTCTGCACCAGCTCCATTTCGCGGCCTGCAAGTTCAGCGGGCAGGTTCAGCACCACAAGGCTGGACATGTCCGAGGTGACCTCGCAGCCCATCGCAATGACGGCATCGCGCAGCACGGCCTCGTGCGTTTTGTAGGCATGCGCGCGCTTCGCTAGCCCCTCCTGCAGGGTCAGGCGTAACGATTCATGAAAGGCCGCGACGGCATAGCCCGAATGTGTTCGGTGATATGTGCCTTTTTCAACATCCTGGCCATCGACGATGCCCCAGTGGCGGGCCTCGAAAATGGGATTGTGAACATAGCTGTAGGCACCCGTTGCTTTCAGGCTGTCGATATATGCGTCGGTAAAGCTGACGGGAGCATAGGTAAGCGGCAAGCAGCACAGGCCCTTTTGCGGACAAGAGGCCCAGCCCGCGATGCCCGGATAATCATCAACCCGGAAATCTTCGACACCCAAAGACGAAACGGCGTCGATCAGACCCATTGCACCATGGCGCTCGCAGGCATCCGAGAAGCCGCGCAAATCATTGATGCGTCCTGATCCCGTTTCCCAATGCGCCATAAACGCCCATTTGGGCTTGTGTTCAGCCAGTGCAGCTTCGACCAAGTCACCGGTCACCGACTGACCATGCGGCACGTCGATGATCGTGACACTGGCGGCCTGCGGATCCAAGGGGTTGGCAGCATGTTCGTCCGGTGTCGCTGCCTTGATCCGAAGGGTCAGTGTATCGATGCCCGAAAAGGTCCCGTTGTTGAACGCAACAACCTTGTCACCGGGCATGACAGCCGAGAACATGGTGTCCAAAGCGCTCCAACCAGTGCCCGCGACCGCAAAGGTGTATATGTTCGTGGTGCCCCAGATTTCGCGCAGCATGTGCTTGCATTCGATCATGCCGCGCAAAACGTCGCCCTGCATGTGATCCGCAACTCCGGCGCTGGAAAAGGCTTGTAGAACGCGCGCGTCTGTATTGCCCGGCCCGGGGCCTGCGGCCAGCGTCTCGGGGATTTCGAGCGTTGGATAAATCTGGAAAGTCATTGCGATCCTCCTTGATCGTTGGGGTGGTCAACCACGCCCAGACATCTCGTTGTGGATCAGGAAAGCCTTGCTTGCGTCATCGCGCAACGTAACTTACTACTGCTTTAGGACTTCTAATGGGATGGGGAAAAACCTACCTGTATTGGCAAGAATACCGAAGTATACCAAGTTTTGCCCTATACGAATGGGTAGTTTCTTGAGGATTTGGATGTAAAATCAATGACAGAGCCTTCACAACAACCGATCGACGTCATGCTTGCCGACAACAATCCGCTGGTCTTATCGGCCATGTCAGAGATTTTTGAACGTGATCCGCGATTCTCTTTGGTTGCCACATCGGCGACTGCTGAAGGGTTCCTGGGCGCGGTCATGAGAGTTCCGGTCCAGGTGTGTGTGATCTCCTGGAGCTTGCCGGTTCTTGGCGCGGCCAAATTGATCGAGGTTTTGCGAGAACAGGAAGGCGCGCCCCGTTTTGTCATTTACGGCGATGATGTCGGAGATGTTCCGCGCCTTGCAATGCAGGCAGGAGCTGCGGGGTTCTCATCCCGGTCTGGTGAAGTTGAAGCGTTGCTGGAAACCTGCGCGGACGTGGCTGCTGGCAAGATGGTGTTCCCCTTCATCGATGTCCGCCAGATGCAACAGAATCCGATCCACAGCCTGTCGCGGAAAGAGCGCGCGATTCTGGAAGCTCTAGCCAAGGGCATGTCCAACCGCGAGTTGTCCAAAGAGCTTCAGATATCGACCAATACCGTGAAATTTCACCTGTCAAACATTTACGAAAAACTATCGGTTAAAAATAGGACGCAGGCCATCGCGTATTACTATTCGTCTAATGCGGCCTCGCATTAGATAGATTTGCCCAAATGCTCCAATGGTGTGGTCATTCTGTTGGTCGCGTGATCGGACTTTCTTAGGAACCCGTGGGGAATTGGGTGGCGGTTTCGGAAAAGCTCTGATCGACGGCGACGGACGCAATGCAAACCCGAACCTGTTCTTCGATAGCTCTACGCGCGAAAGAGGTCACGGCTGTGTCCGACGCGGAGGCATCGTAGATTACAGTTGGTTGAGCTTCGATACTATATCGAGTTGGAAACAGAAACACGTCAATCTCACCCTAAAATTGCTGCTTTTTTTCGCCATATAGCGGGCCGTCCCATCTGATCTCGTCTTTGGCGACGGCGGCTTTGATCGAGGTCAGGTCTTGCTCCAGTGGGCCGGTCCGGCCAGGATCATTTCGACATCAACCCCGAGAGAGTGCAGAGATCCGACTGTTTCAAGAAAATCGTACAGCCCTTTCTCGCGGGACAGGTTGCTTAGAAGCCCGACCCGCAAATGGCCAGGAGACTGCAGGCTGGTCTGTGTTTGGGGGCGAAAAACGCGTTTACTGCGACGTGCCATTTTTGATTGCTTCGGTAAGCGTGTGGGCGCCAAACAAGGTCAGGATAGTCGGAACATAGGCCATAATGGCGTCTGTTTCACGATGAGCATCCAATTGGGTCAGCTCGGTGTAGTAAGGTGCTGATCCAGTTTCTTCAGGCCAGAAGTAAGGAGCCAAGTTCAGGATGGATGAATTGGCCTTAGCCATATGGTTCCCAAACTTCCGTGCCTGCTTCTGGGTGGTTCTATGGGGTTCACATGCTCGCTTGAAAGTTGCAATGGCTCTGGGCCCGCTAGGCCAGATTTTGTCCTTCACGGGCGTGATGACTGAACAACAGCTTGTTTGATTGGACATCGGACAGAAAATCCGCAGTGCGCCCAGACAGCGCTCGATAAAAGGATAGAAGACCGGGTTCGATTTCTTTGGCAATGTCGATGCAGTTTTGGCGCAGCTCATCGGTGCGCTCCAGCGGTTCGCGCGCACGTATGGCCGACAAAAGTTGAGCATGCGCATCGCGTAAGTTCTGGAATGCCTCGCTGTCGAGCATGTCCTGATCGCCAATCAGTATGTAAACGGGCTCCAGGTTCTTTTTTCCTTTCAGGTCCACAAACCCAGCTTCCAACATCGCCAACTCTTGTTTGCCTAGAATGTAAACTGAATTCGAAACCAAGATGTCATAGTCGACATGTCGGCAGCTTTGTTCGATCCTGGCGGCGACGTTCACCACATCTCCGATCACAGTATAATTGAACCGCCGCCGCGACCCGATATTGCCCACACAGGCCTGTCCTGTCGCGCAGCCAGTGGCCAGCGCAATGGGTGGCCGTTCGCGCATGATTTCGGACCTATTGAACTGTGCCAATGCACCGCGCATCATCAAGGCTGCCCGTGCAGCGCGACAGGGATGATTTTCGACCGGAAGCGGAGCGTTCCAGAACGCCATGACTGCGTCGCCGATGAATTTGTCGATTGTGCCTCGCTCGTGCAAAATCTGATCTCCGACCTGTGAAAACAGCTCATTCAGAATGGCGACGAGCTCCGTGGCCGAAACCGACTCGGATAACGGGGTAAATCCACGGATGTCGGCGAACATGACGGTGATCTCTTGTGTTTCTCCACCAAGGACCAACTGATGGTCCGAGCCTTCCATTTCATCCAAAATTTCAGGAGCGACATAGTGAGAAAAAATCTTTCGGATCGCTCTTTTCTCGCGCTCGGTCGAAATGAATAGATATCCGGCCAACAGCCCGAAATTCGCCATCCCACCAGCAAGTGGGAAGGTTGCATCAAATAATACGAGTTGATTTTGAAAGGCCATCCAGCTGATCAGCACAACTACGGCTGCAGATACGCCACCCGCAATGAAGGATGCGACCGCACCAAAGCTGGACATGACGGCGACGACCACTAACCCCAGTAAGACGAATGAGACCAACTCAAGCGCAGCTGTCACATCGGATCGGCTGAGCATTTCGCCCGTTAGGACCTGTTCAAGTAACTGCGCGTGGATCGAGACGCCGGGCACGGATTCTCCGAGCGAGGTCTGGTGCATATCAAACAGACCCGCCGCAGAGGTGCCAACAAGAATAATCTGGTTTTCGATCCGGGACCGCAGCGCAGGATCATCCGGATTCGTCATAACGTCATTGGCAGAAACATACAGTTCAGGCCGGTCTCGCCTGTACCGGATCCAGACTTCGCCGTTCTGAGTTGTTGGCAATCGAAAATCGCCCAGTTCAAGCGCCAGCATGACACCGGATTCATCGGACGCGCCCTCGGCGAAAAGGACTGTTTCCCCCAAGGCCACCCTAAGGGCCTCAATTCCCAGGCTTGGCAGGGCGCCATCCGGTCCCCCCCAAAGTACCGGGACCCGGCGGACCACACCGGTCCCACCAAGTGGTGAGACATTCACGCCCCCAATGCCTGTTGCATCTGAATAAAGTGGCGGAGCAGGAGGGGTCCAATGCGGAACCTGGACGAGCCCTGAGGTCGGAGACTCACCGATCTCGATGATCCCCGCCTTGGATATGACGGGCTGACCATCATCGGCTACACGGGCCGCTACACCCAGAACAACCGGCCATTTGGCGATTTCGGCTCCGAAAAAAACATCGTTGTCCAGGTTTTGGGCGTCTTCATCTACCGAGAGCACCTCGGCCAACGCAGGGTCTTCCAATAATCGAGCAGGCGAATAGCGGTCGGGTTCGACAAACAGCATGTCAAAAGCGATGACCGCAGCGCCATTTTGGCCGAGGTTTTCAACCATCTGAGCCATGAGATTACGCGGCCATGGCCATTGCCCCCAGTTGGCCAGTGACTGTTCGTCTATGTCGACAACACGGATTGGCAGGTCGGGGGTGTAATCGCGTGGGGCCATGCGCTGAAGGATGTCGAAATATATCAGCCGAGTCATGCGCACGGGAAACGGATCTATGACCCTGACAAAGCATCCAAACAGGATCAGGCACAAACCCACAAGGCGAAAACCCCTGCGGCGAGTGCTCCGTTCTTTCGACTTACCCGTCACGGTTGCCTCCGAAGACAGTGGTCGCTTTCACTGCCCGACATTACCGATTACCCATATCAGCCGATGCTCAGTTAACAGGTCTATTCGGTTTCGTATCCGGCGCTGCACCGCCTTCTATACTGGGCGCCTCAACGGGTGCAGATGCTACCGAAGCCTTCACCGCTTGCCGCTGCGGGGGCGCTGGGCGGGGCTCGGGAGCGTCGGATTTTTCGATGGGCTGCACTGGTGCTGATTCTCCGGCGCAGCCTTCGATATTCACGCGCAGCGGACTGAGAAGCCGTTCCTGAGACTGAATGAACGGAAATCCATTTTTCACTGCTTCGTCGTACTGTGCCTGATCGGCCGGGCGGCCCACCTTGCCTTTTTGACTGGTGGCAAACAGGCTGCATTGACGTCCAGTTGATCTGCAGCCGCCTTTCAGGCCGCACATCTGCACGGTGCCTTCCAGCACCAGCATCGAGCTTTGGGTGCCAGGCACAACCCACATGTCGAATATGGTCCCACGCACAGCCATTGTCGCAGTGGGGGTCTGGATGGAATAGGCACGTTTTCTGCTGTTGCCCGAGATGAAACGAAAGCTTCCACCCAAGGCCTGAACGGCAAAATTCTTGGCCTTCTTCTTGTTTCGCAACATGGTCACATCCAGCGCCATCTTTGCATTAGGCCCTATCGCGATCTTCGTTTCGTCAACAAAGATCAGCTGAACTACCCCTCTGCTGTCTGTGGATATGGAATCACCCGAGGCAACTTCCATGCCTTCAAGCAGTGGCCGGGAATTCCCGGCTCGGGTAATTTCTGCGCCTTGTTTGACGCTTACGACAGTACCAATGTTGGCCAGGATCTGCGACGGCAGTATCAAAACACAACAGGAAACACACAACACTCTTAACCAGACCAAACTAATTATCCCTTCCCCAAGGTTATTCCAGAGCGCAATGCGCCCGCTGCCCGGTCTGTGCCTCGTGGAATTTATTTCTTTGTATTATTTGTAAAAAATCTAAGCAAATATGCCTTAATGCCTATGTGTTTGGCAAGTTTTCTATGAAGCTGGAGAAAATTGCCACCTAATTGGGCTGACCCGGAGCTTCGGAAACTCTCTGTTTGTACATTGCCGGTGTCTCGGACAGGGCCCTTTTCAAATCAGTGTTTCGTTGGGCCGTCGCTCGCTTTCCCAGCCGATGTCTCTTGGGTCTGATCGCCTTATGGAAGGCCCGGCAGACACGCATTGCGGGTGACGTTTCGCGGCTGCCTTTGATCAAGCCAGAAAGCCATAGACATCATGGATTTGACTTTTTGAAGATTTTTTCACGAGGTCCCTTGTATTTCTTGGCGCTTATCGAATACACCGGCCAGCGGAGACGTGGCCGAGTGGTCGAAGGCGCTCCCCTGCTAAGGGGTGAGCCATTCTCTAAAGCCCCATAAAAACCAAATACTTACCAGAAGCGCGCGGGCGTGTTGCACCAGTTTTGCACCACGCCCGCGCGCTGTCGCGGATGTCACGACACGCAGGCCAGAAAGATCCCGTACCAACGGCACAAAAATGTTCTCTCCGACTCAACAAGCTGGGGCATTACGATGCCGCTCCCAAACGCGCAAAGCCCGTCTAAAAGAGAACTCACAGAACACACTTGCGTCAGCTAATCGCTATAAACGTCAAATGTGGAATATGGCATCGTTGTTGAAGTTGACAACAGAAGTTGAGTATGAGCGTCGGTTTCCTACCTGAGGGCGCGCCACTCAATCATCGAGAGCAATCTGGCCTTGGCGGACGAGGATCTCATTGCGGGCAGCGAGACCGAGAAATTCCGAGACATTGCCGTTTGTCAGAGTTTTGGCTGCCTCATCTATAGCGTCCCAGACGCCGCGCTCTAGGTTCACTTGGCGGCGCTCCTTGATTGTGTCGCGCGGGATATAGGGAACCGCTAAGAGATATGCTCCTTGCGCCAAGTCCCCAGCCACTTCGGTACGAATTGTTTCGATGTCACGTGGCTGCGGAATTTCCGCAAAATCCGAGAAGTAGTCATCGAGAGCTGCGATCGCGTTTTTGAGGATGTCAGTAGCCTTATCTGTAGCGGCAAAACAGCCCGGCACATCCGGGAAACTCACGCCATAGCAGGACGCTGGATCGTGGTGAACAATCGCTAGATAATTCATGGGATAAGGCACTTTCCGATTAATAGCTTCCTCTTTTATCTTGGTTTTGATCGAGTTGATAGAACAAGGCTGTTCGAGTTCCACAAAAGATTTCGTAAATAGGTTTGGGTCGTCCTTCGTACCATCCGCAAGAACGGCCGAAACACCGGCTGTTCAGCTCAACGGCTCATCCTACGTCGACGCCGACTTGGCGGAATATCTCGACGACAAGGGCATGGATCACATTGGCGGCGCGCTGCATCATCAAACCAAACAGATGAGCCGAATACTCACTTAGTTTACGCCGCTCTTGGTTCCAAAAACTCTGACGACGGACACGACGGGTACCCCATATAGGCCGGATACCCCAACCTGCGCCTCTGCTCCTGAATCCATTTGGCAGCAATCCCATGCTTCCGCGCGATCTGGATATCGGAAACCTCTGCCTCAAAACCCTTCTTCAGCAGCGCATCAAAATCAAACCACTCAAGCGCCTCCAGCAACGCAGCCCGCCGGGCAGGGAAGGCCTCCCTCAGCTCACGCAGCCACCGTTACAATCAACTATGGAGATTACTGCCGTGAGACCGAAACAATACTTCCCGAGTTTTCACAATACTCCACTGCGCGCCTAACGATGGATTCACGCAGTGAGTCCTTACGGCATTTTTGTTCAACAAAGTTCCAAAAGAACAAGCTAAACACCGTAATATTGGGATTCTAAAGGGAACATACTTCTTATATGATTTCGAGATTCGCACCCCAATTTTGGTAGATTCTTGTCGTATGATTCATTCGTACGAACCTCTGAAACTCTGGTACCGATGACCTCGGATAAAAACTTTGCTAGTTCAGCTGCGTTTTCCAAGCGAAAGATGTGGTCTACCATCAACTCCCCGTCCGAACCCGCGGCACGCGCCTCTAGGCTAAGTGGCGAAAGGTTTTCCACCGATATCCAGCTCGGCCCGAGTTCCAACCATTCCTTTCGTATAGCAAGCTTGCCAGTACATACCCACGTTTCAAAATCAAGCGGTGCTGAAGCATCCCAGCCATTTGTGAAGGTGTATCGGCACAAAATATCTGGTTTGAAATATTTCCAATATGACCAGAGCATCTCGATTGGATCACGAACTGTAATTATGAAAGATAACTTTGAAACATCGTGCCTCCGTTCGCACAGATATTGGGCAAGAAATGGACCTGTGATATGAGGATGCAGCGATGGAAGCTGCCCGGCAGTATCAACGGCAATATCCCCAGGGGCAAGGTGAGGGTCGATCATGCGACGGAGACTAGTTGACCCACATCTTGGCTTGGACAACGCGACAAGATTCTTCGACAGCAAAGCTCTCATGATTTACCGGGAAAAATGCTACTAGGTCGATACAATTCCAGTGGCACGCCGACACTCCTAAGTTTCACGATTTTTAGGTACTCTGTAGCAATAGCAGACCGAGCAAGCAAGTTTTTGCAATGCTTTGACAATTTCACTGGCAAAGACAAATGGCATCGAGAGAAAGATAACAGAGTACCGAGTGTGTCAGCCACGCTCATCCCATCGTGGGTAACCATAGACATCAAAATCACGGGAGAAAAGTTCATTAACCAAATCTACGTGTTCCTTGGCATAAAACCGCTTCAATTTTTCGTCAGCTTTAGTTGGGCTAAATCCGACATCCGCTTGCGTTGGAAATTCGAAATCTGCACCCATTTGGTGTAAGGCGATTTTTGCGTCGTGGGCCATATTCTCGAAACGACCTAGAAAATCAATCTTAACAGTTGGATGCTGCAAAATTTCACACTGCGGTGTCCAGTGTTCATCGTTTGCATAAAACGATCCCTTCCTCTTCGCTTTAATCCATTCCAAGAACGTAAGAAAATTGACCGTATTCGGAGCGTAGATGTAATTTGCAATCCTGGCCCGGAAACCTTTTGGCCTATCGAATCTTTCAAACCTGATAACATCATCGAAAACTAAGTCGAAATAGTCTTTGCTTTTGGGTGAATCTATTCGTCTATTAATGCTATCAAACTTGTTCAAATAGGCCGAAAGTATGCGAGAATATGGATCGCGAACAAATGCTATTTTCTTGACATCTTCGTTGCTCAGCACTTCGAAATCTTCTTTGACTGTTCTGTCAAGAATGTGAAACCCCGATTTCTCTCTATTGTGCGCTATGTCCTTTCGATTAAAGTCTTCATGCCCCATTAGCCTTCGAAGAACAATTTTCCAATTCGTGCATGCAACTTTCGGCACATAGCCAAAAGCAATTTTTTTACTTTCCAAGTAAATAAAATTCTCATGAACTCTTGAGTTCATTCTACCCTTCCGCTTGCTCCTTAGCATGACATTAACCTATAGGCGGGTGAAGGCTCTTCAAATTTAATGCGTTTCTTCCGGTTTTCAGCTAACATTATTCAAACGCTTCCTTCTTCTCTGCACCCTCCAAAGATCATTCCAATAGGAGAAACGCCAAGGTGAACATAGTGCGACAAACCACCATTTACGCTGTTCTTTGACAATCTTGAGTTCATATTTCTTACTTCTATACCGCTTCGGCAAATAAAAGTAGATATCTCGCGAAGCGTTTACCGGTATTGATGAACCTCTCAATATTATGTCTTCCAAACGCGCAATTTTTTTTAGGTTCATTTCCACTATTGAAGGATGCACGTAGTCGACAAGGCTTGACAGATTATTTTCCGCTTGAATTTCTTTGTTTCGAGCAAAAACAACGGTGCTTTGCATTGTATCCCAATCGCTGAAACTTTCATTCCAGACTGCGGGTCGAATAGGGTCGAAAAGACAAAAATTCTCAACGAGAAATAAAATTCCCCAAAAGCTTGGCCATGAAATCATCAGGCTTTCGTTCAGTTGAAACGAATTCGGTTTAGGTGTAAAAACAACAAAGTTGGCGTATTTTGCTATGGCTTCTACACTTCTCTGAGCTTCGTATAGTGAGTCTGCTGGAACTCCAGCAGTTACATGAATTACTCTATGTGAAGGATCAAATTCGCCTTGTTGGGAAACTACTTCATCCAATTGATCAAATGTTGCGATGGCAACGTTGGCAAACCCTGCTTTTTGGTACGCCTCAGACCATTCAACAGGCTTGTGTCCTTCAATGATTACAACTGAAGTCGAGCGAACGGGCCGCATCGACATAACTTGCTCTAGGGCAACGTCTCTTACTTTTGCATCACTCATTTGGAAACCATGGCTGGAGAGGGCACTGCTCGGATTCTGAATCTGGCTGCCTTGGGAAAGTATTTCGCGCGCCTGGAAGGGTCAAAAATCCACTCCCGAAATCTCAAGCATTTGGTTGACAGAAAAATAATGGGCCACTTCAGTAAATGAACTCCAACTGCTGCCTAGCAATATGGGCGCGCGGGCAAGCAACAGCATATCTGCAAGCCCGTAAACTAGTTGATCCTCTGATCGGCTGTAGTCGGTTCTAGGGAGCCAAACCGCATTGTCTGAGTATTTTGAAACGAAGGTCTCATATGCCTCTGCGTTGTCTGAAGCGAGGAATATACTGAGACTGCTGGATTCCATTAAAAGAGAATCCAATCTCTTAAAAAAGTATCCATAGTGAGACCTGTCTCTGGCCCGCCTAATCATTTCCTCTTCGGACTTTGTCCAATCACCGGGAACATCTTCTTCCTGGCGTTTCGTAGCACCCCCACTCATTCGGATGTGAACTGAGACATCATTCGGGGACCGTACGGAATCAATAAGCTCTTGAACTCGGACAGCGGGCTTTAGAGCGCGGAGAAATTTCCTCTCTTGATCGATCGTTTTGTGGTCGCCAATTATTCGGTACGCCGACTTCACAATGACATCTTGTGCCTTGTGAATTTTAGGCTTTGATAAAAAAGAATGCCTGACTGATTTGTCCATCAAATCCAGCTTTAGGGCGTTATCATAGTTTTCATTTAGATCGCTTTCAACTGCACCTTCGAATTCGAATAAGCTGGAAAAATTACAATCACAGTGTTCATCCCGTATCCACCGAATGACGAGTTCGCGTGAGGTCGCTTCAGCGTAAACTGCAGCCGATCCAATTGCCCTCAAACGGTTTCCCAAACCGTGCTGCGCATCGATTATCAGTTTTGGCCGGGAGTTGATGTGCTTTTGCGGTTGCGGTATCGACACCAGGTTCTCATTGTCTGACGAAATAGACCAAATTGCGTCATTGAGATCCAGAGTCGCCAATGCATCGTCCACAGACGATAACGGAGCGGTAATAACCGACGACCCCAATCTGGATTCCAGGGCTTGAATAGCGGCTTCTGCGCGTTCGGTTCGTGATCCAATCAGAGATGGATTTACGCCGAATGGTTGGCTTCTCCGTACTGTCGTCATGGCCTTGGCTTCTGTCAGCGAATTGAACTTGGACATAGGAGTGGAGATGTCCCACGGGGATGCTGATGTCGCCAGAATTTTGTTCAATTTAATCCAGAATATGGGAAGTGCCTCAATTTCATCCCATGCACACAAAAACTCCTTCTGGGAAGGTGCAACACGTCCGATATCCTCATGATCGATATGGCGGATTGTTTGTGATGCTACATCTTGCCTTGGAACACCCGATTGCGTGAGGCGTTCATAAAGATCATCGTCATCCCAACCGTATGTAACAATCCGTTCGTTGAAACCGTTGACGGCAAGTAGTTGATCTCGACCAACGGCAAAAAGCCCGTTCACATGTGATTGTCCTTCGGCTGCGGATGTCCAGTTTCCTGCAATCAAGAGTTCTTCGGCTAAATCGTTTTCTTCGAAAAATGTCGAGCTGAGCAGCACATCGCTGTCTACTTTGAGAATTATTGACCTGGAGGTCGCTCGAAATCCAAGGTTGTAAGCGTGCGAAAGTATCCAACTCCCTTCGTCTTCAACTCTTACTATTCGCACCCTCGGATCTTCAATGCCAGCGTCTCTCAACGTGACAGAAACCGGATACGTAGAAGACCAATCAACTATGACAACTTCGTCGACTTCATCATGGGCTAGCCAAGTCGGAATCGTTTCGGTTAAATGTGCGTTTCTATTCATGCAGCATGTAACCAATGAAACACCCTTTTGAACGCCGCAGTTGGTCACAAATCGTTTGTTAGAAGATGCCACTCTTGGCAGTTCATTTCGTAGTTCGGGGCGCTGAAGTAGTCCGACAAAAGTCGATGCAATATCTTCTCTGGACTTAGAATTCCTTTTTGACAGTTGAGTGCGAACCATACTTTGAAAGACAGCTCTTGCGTCTGACGGTTTATCCTTTAGAGACGCCTGAAGAGTATCCAATTTTATTTTTGAAGTATTCATTTCGCTTTCCGCGCATAGTCCAACATAAATTCGCACTGAATGTCATTTATTGGTATTTTGACATTATGTAAATTTTGTAGCTGCCCCGACTGCGGATCTTGCAAACTAACCCACAACCCCGAAGCTCTTGCTGGCACCTATCGAACTCTAGCGAGCTTTACAATACACCTGCAAGACTATGTTTGGTTCTGTCAGGCTGTGTTGCATGGATCATGACTTAGGGTCAGGACTCATAGCCAGTAGATAACGAGTGCTGCGAGGGCGATGGCTGACAGGAAGACCTTCGGGCATCTGTCGTATCGCGTTGCGACACGCTGCCAATCCTTCAACCTGCCGAACATGATCTCGATCCGGTTGCGTTTTTTGTAGCGGCGCTTGTCGTACTTTACCAGTTTTTTCCGTTGCTTCCGTCCAGGGATGCAGGCGCGTATCCCTTTGTTTTTCAATGCTTCCCTGAACCAGTCGGCATCATATCCGCGGTCCCCGAGCAGCCAATCGACGTCCGGCAGGCTGCTCAGCAATGCTCGTGCACCGATGTAATCGCTGACCTGACCGGCGGTGACGAACAGGTTGAGTGGACGTCCCCGGCTGTCACAGATGGCATGCAACTTGGTGTTCATGCCGCCGTTGGTGCGGCCGATCAGGCGTCCACGCCCCCTTTTTTAACGCCCAAACTGGTCGCGGTACGGTGGGCCTTCAAGTAGGTGGCGTCGATCATCACGGTCTTCTCTTCGCCGTGTTCGGCAGCCAGACCTGCCATCATCTGGGCGAAGATGCCTTTGTCGCTCCACCGCTTCCAGCGGTTATAGAGCGTCTTGTGCGGGCCATAGGTCGACGGGGCGTCGCGCCATCTCAACCCATTGCGATTAATAAAGATAATCCCACTCAACACACGTTGGTCATCGACGCGGGGCTTGCCATGCGACTTCGGGAAGAAGGGTTCAAGACGCGCCATCTGCGCGTCCGTAAGCCAGAAAAGATCAGACATGTTCACCGCTCGTTTTCAAACCGTGAATCACGCCGCTGGACAAAAATCAATGGGTCTTGACCCTAGGCGAGTTTACCCATTACTCCATCACTTCAGATGACGCGCTCATACATCGCACGACCGAGACCTGTCATGCGGTTGAGCGCCTTTGCCGTTACTTTCGTTTCGGCGATTTGACGGCCAAAATCACGCGCTTGCAGGCCATCACCTATAACCTGTTTCCATCTGCCGATTTGAGCTTCAACCTGTGATCGCTGGTTGATCCCGGTTCGATGTATACCGTGCTGGCGCCGAAAGCGGCAATCCAGTCCCGAACGGCCCGTGCAACAAACTCAGGGCCGTTGTCTGAACGGATATAGGACGGTGTGCCTCGCAGGATGAACAAGTCGGTCAGAGCATCGATGACATCGATGGAATTTAGCTTCCGCTTGACCCTGATCGTTAGGTCGTGTTGATGAAAGGGATTCACAGCGACCTCTGATCGTTATTCAAGCCGGTATCTGCGATGGAGGCCAGCT
>NZ_JBXWPG010000019.1:0-29321 GCF_059611285.1 Ruegeria sp. CDSA236 | reverse complement strand
CCTGCTCCCGGTCAAGGCTTCCAGGATCTGTTCCCAGAGCCCCGCGAGAGTCCATCGGCGGAACTGTCGGTAGAAACTCGACCACTTCCCAAACTCCTCAGGCAGGTCTCGCCATGGGGCACCTGTACGTGCAATCCAGAAAACGCCATCAAGAAAAAGGCGATGGTTGGTAGGTTTGCGCCCGTTCGGGGCACGGACCGAAAGGATGAACCGTTCAAAGAACGCCCACTCCTCGTCCGGCATTAGACTTCGTGCTAAGCTGGCCTCCATCGCAGATACCGGCTTGAATAACGATCAGAGGTCGCTGTGAATCCCTTTCATCAACACGACCTAAGGTACTATAGGCGACGACTTGAACCCCAAAGAGAACCAGGCCGAATACATGGATGAGTTCACGAATTCGACCTTCATAATCAAGCATCAGAATTGACACGATCTGGCCGATGCAAATTGCTGCAACAAATAGTCCAATATCAAAAACCAAAAAGTTGCGCTCAAGTATCACTGTGTATGCCGTGAATACTGTCACAATCGAAATAGCAGTAATTGCGAGGCTAAATCCCTTAGCACTAAATACGTCCCTTCTTGTAAGTTGGGGTGGAAGCGGCATTAGGCAGGACCAAAAAAATCCTGGCCTAAAAGTCAGCTTTAAGTGTTCCCAAATTGACTCGTTGACAGCTGCCACAAGCGCCACTGGTGCCCAACTTCCCAGCAAAACATATGCAAAGTACAGCCCGGATCTGAGTAGGATCATCAGGATCGCCCCAATCGCTTCGAGCCAAACTATTCGGGAAGAGGGTTCCAGCATGTTTGGATCCCCCAATCCAGATTGTCGTATACTTTGCTTAGATTCTCAAAAGTGAAATGCCCACAGGACATAGAAGGTCTACAAATAGCTTTCACCGCCCATGGTGAGCGGCAATGCCCAAGTCCTTGTAAGAGTTTCTTAAAGTTGACCCTCATCGATTTTCAAACCGCAGTTGCGGTCATTGCCATGCGCTACAATAGACCGTAGGCTTGATTAAAAACCGGGGTAGAGCATGCACGCTAAAAGGTGGGTTATATTATCGGCTGGATTTATTGCTCTGGCCACGGCGTCGTGTTCAGACCTGTATCCTGACGCCGATGTCATGCCCACTCGCGCTGATGGAGCGGCCTTTTTCTCAGAAAACTGTACTTCTTGTCATGGTGTGGATGGTAGAGGCGGTGGCCCGGCAAGCAGCGGTCTTTCTGTTGCGCCAACAGATTTGACAACATTGAGCGCGAAGAACGGAGGCACTTTCCCTCAAGCACGCGCACTTAGCTACATCTACGGCGACCCGGAAAACAGCCATCTTGCTCGGGTTATGCCGGAGTTTGGCGGGGAAATGGTGGAAGACCTAGTTCCGGTTGAAATCGAGGGTGTCTTGACGCCCACTCCGCGGGAATTAGCGGGTTTATTGTTCTTCTTAGAAAGTATCCAACAGTAGATTAGTGATCTTGGCGTTAGATCAGAAATTGACAGTTTGTCGGTGTTCTGGATTTGCACCTTTTTTGACCAGGTGACTATTGCAGACCCAGCATTGTGAAGCGCCGTGGTCTGCTATGCGTAAGCAGTCACTCAAAATAATCTGGCCGAATTGGCGTGCCGAGCCCAATTCTGGCAAACTGCGAGTTGACATATGATTTATGTCAAAGAGCCGAGCACCGTCACATGCTAAATACCGAATGTTAAATGGTGAAGCTGTTCTGAGCTCGCTGCTGCCTGTCCCCATCAATCGGTTTTGGGCCACAGGATAGCGAACGTTATATGGTAAAGGACCGACGTTGACCGGAGGAAGATGTCGGTTCATTTTTGTTGTAGAAACTCTCGTTTAGCAAAGGACCTCCAGCTTATGAGGTACTTTATGATCGCTGCAAGCATGGGCATTTCTTCGGTTGCAACGATATCTGCGGCCGACGAGTTTTCGGACCTTGGGAAAGACCTTTTTGTCGAGCATTGCGCCAGGTGTCACGGAGTCGATGCGACAGGAGATGGGCCTGACGCCACTGATTTGAAAACACAGCCTGCTGATTTAACAAAGATTTCCGAACGCCGGGGGGGCGTGTGGCCCATGTTGGAGGTCATGTCGATCTTGGACGGTTATTTGAAATTACAAGAACCACGCGATGACATGCCGATAATCACCGAATTGAATGACGGCCCTGCTGTCGAATTCGATACGGGCAACGGTTTGGTTGCGCGTATTCCTTCCAGACTTATCGAAATTGCTGAGTATTTGGAGAGTATTCAGTCTCCGAAGCCGGAACGGTATGTTCCGTGAAGTTCTGCTCCACAGCTAAGTACGCTATAGAGTGCTGCGTTGAGTGCCCTGATCTCGCTATTCTTGCCGGAGGCGGAAACAGCAAGGGAGACACGAATTTGCCAGATGCTGTACGACGTATGAGTGACCAGAAGCTAACACTAAGCTGCCATCAGACCACCAGCTTCGCCTGCGATATCGACTATGCAGTCATCGCCGGTCTGAATGCGATTTGCCGGACTTTCCCCTCGGAGTTCTGAATTGGGTGAGGTTAACCAGAATGCGCATTGCCACGGCGTCATTTCACGTGGCAGGGCTTTCAACACTTTTTCCATCAAAGGAAGCGGGGTTCCATCCTCAGCAAACTGGAAAGATGGATAGGCGTTGGCCCCTTTGTAAGGCAAAGAAAGTACCTTCCCGGTTCTTGTCCAGATATCGGCTATCCGCGTGATCTGCCAGGAGCCATTTTGCCATTGTGCGTGCACGCCGGCATCGTCCAACAACGAATACTCAAGCGCAAAATCATCCATCCGGATGTCATTGACTGCGCTACAATGTCCCTCGAAACTATGCAAATACATCTACTTACTCACCGAACTCGCTAACAACTCATGAAACGATACTGACAAGAAATCGTTCTAGCCAAAGTTAAGAAGTTCACATTGGGCGAATTAAACTTCAGCTAACCTCGTTTTTTTAATCTAGCGCGCTGAAATTATTGTTGGTTTGCTTACAATGGCTCGCCGTTCGTATGCTCGTAAAACCAGTTCTGAATTCGTGGCTTTGTTACTCATTGGGGTAGTAATCCTCACAAGTTGAGGGCATTGGCCATGGATCTACCGAACCAATCTCTGGTTTGTGAGTGATCAACATCTACGTATTGGACAAAGCCACCAGTCACTCTGTCCAGTGTTGGAAACGAGTACCGAGGGTGAACTTTCTTTTCTACGATCACGATCCTCTTCGTCTGACACTCCCGCAAAAAGACAAAAGGTCCCGATCCTAAGATTGGCGTGACACCAAGCGCGATGGGGAGGTTTTGCATTTCTACCGATCTAAATTCCTTTCTCAGGTCACAATACGGACTGATCATTCCAAAATTTCTCTACCGCCACCTTGAATTTCTGGACCGACCATTCCACATCTTGCTCATGAGCAAAGAAACTCTCGCAGTTGGCGACATCAAATCACCCGCAGGCCCGGGTAGGCCTCGCGCCTTTGACGAAGCTGAGGCTTTGGAAAAAGCCTTGTGCGTTTTTTGGCACAAGGGCTACGAGACCGCGTCCGTGGACGATCTGACCAAGGCCATGGGTTTGAGCCGTTCCAGCTTCTATGGAACGTTCGTCAACAAGCAGACTTTATTTCACAAAGCCCTCAGGCACTATTCAAGGCGTGGTTTGAAAAATCTGCGTGACGTTGCAGATGCGGGCGGAAATGACCCCGTTGGTGCGATAATGGAAGCTTTGGCGAACCCGCAAGGCGGTCGTGACGGCTGCATGCTGATCAATTGCCTAACGGAACTTGCCCCGCATGACAATGAAGTGGCGGCTCTCGGACGACAGCATTTGGAGAGTATTGACGAGATTATTGCAAGAGCGCTTGAGCCTTCGGATCCGGGACAGGTACTCGACAAGGCACGCGCCTTTGCCTCCCTTGCAATTGGCACGCTAGCCTTGCGCAAGGCGGGCATTCCCTCTGAGCAGATTTCGCAAACCCTGAAACAAGCCCGGTTGGTGATTTCGCCATAAGGCCTCCCGCTACAACAAGGAAATGAAACCTAACACAAACTCAATCAAGAGACAGTGACCCTAATATTGGACTAATTGGTCCAATAATATCTGAACGAAGTTTACCAAAGAAGGAAGCAGCAATGGCTGATGAAAAACTGTTCTCCGGCATCAAAGCTGGTGCAATCGAGCTGAAAAACCGCGTTGTCATGGCGCCACTGACCCGCAACCGGGCAAGAGCCGAAGATGACAGCGTCCATGAATTGCAGACCAAGTACTACGTGCAACGGGCGGGTGCTGGATTGATCATCACGGAAGCTTCGCAAATCTCGCCCCAAGGCAAAGGCTATGCCTGGACACCTGGCATTTATTCCGAAGCACAGATCGACGGCTGGAGAAAAGTGACTGAGGCCGTCCATGCTGAGGGCGGCAAGATCGTGATCCAGCTTTGGCATGTGGGCCGGATTTCGCATACCAGCTTACAGCCGGATGGTGGTGCCCCTGTTGCGCCATCTGCGATCGGCGCTAAGGCCAAGACCTTTGATGGTGAGCAGTTCGTCGAAACATCTGAGCCGCGGGCTCTGGCCGTCGAAGAAATTGCTGGCATCGTTGCTGACTACCGGAGGGCCGCGGAAAACGCCAAGGAGGCCGGTTTCGACGGTGTCGAGGTCCATGCAGCCAACGGATACCTTATCGATCAGTTCCTGAGGGACGAGTCCAACAAGCGTGAAGACGAATACGGCGGTCCTGTCGAGAACAGAGCACGGTTTCTGAAAGAGGTCATGGACGCAGTTGTTGACGTGTGGGGCGCCGACCGTGTTGGTGTCCGCCTAAGCCCGTTCTCGGACGCCAACAACATCTCCGACAGCGACCCGCAGGCGACATTCACTCATGCGGTCAAATTGCTGAATGGCTATGGGCTGGCCTATCTCCATCTTGTGGAGGGACAGACCGGCGGCCCCCGCGATATTCCGAAAGGTGGCGATCTGAAGATGCTCTATGATCTGTTTGACGGTGCGAAAATGGGCAACAACGCTTATGACCGAGACATGGCGATTGAAGCGGTTGAAACCGGAGCCGTCGATCTGGTGGCCTTTGGTCGGCCGTTTATTTCCAATCCTGATCTTGTCAACCGGTTGGAGAAAGGCGCCGCTCTGAATGAGCTCGATCCAACCACGCTCTACGGCGGCAATGAAAAAGGGTACACCGACTACCCGGCACTGGAAGAGGAAGCTGTTGCTGCAGAGTGATACATCGCTCTTAACTCTGTAGTGACAAGCAATACCAAGCAAAGTGAGCGCGTCGGTTTGGACGCGCTCACTTGGCAATTACGGAGATATCCATTCTTGAAGCGAGGATCTATCACAAGCCCTCGAAAGAACTGCTTCCCTATGATCAGGGTCGAATATTTCCAATAAGAATTTACTCTTGATTGAGAAACGCCCGGCTTTAGTTGAAGAAGATGTTTGGTGACTACCATCAATTGAGCGCGTTTCTCGAACCGCGCAATGTTATGGGCAAATCGTGCAAATTTATGCGCAAAAGTCTTCAATTTTTGTGAGTAAAATCAATGGCGGCGATGCAGCGTTATGAGAGCACCTACAATTTTTATGGGTGCGTGCCAATTTGCTGTGTCAGAAACCCTGCGCCGCGTTTGCACGTGATACGTCACGGAACTGCGCGGTTTTGGCCCGCGACTGATCTCCATGTGTTTTGACCGGTTATTCTGACGCGGAGGTCTGCGCGACGTAGTCTGCTATCGCAGCGCGGCTGCCATGTCTCCAGATCTTGGTCAGCCAAAAAGAAAAGGCCTGACCAAAGCGGGTTTCACGGCCAATCTCGCCGTAATACTGATCCTGCTCGATCCACAGTTTCGGATCATCTCTGGACGCCAGCGCGATGTGCTGAAGAGCGTCCCAATGGGGGTCGTTTGGCGCAATTTCAGACCCATCCTCGCGCCTGCCTGCACACATCCGGCACCAGAATGCCTCGGCCAGGGCCAGCCCGCTGGGGGCAGGGCCCGAGGCAACTGCGTCACGCAGCGAAGGCAGCAAGAAACCGGGATGCCGTGAGGATCCGTCAAACGCGACGCGGCGCGTGGTGTCATGGATGGCGGTGTTTGCAAATCGCTTTTCGACCAGATCAAGATATTCACTTGGTTTAGCGCCGGGGACAGCAGCGACATGCGGGAGGATTTCTTCTGCCTGAACTTTAGCGAAAAACGCCAGGATATCAGAGTCCTGCATGCATCGTGAAATCGTCGGGACGTTCAGGATTTCTCCGACGTTCGCAAGCAGCTGATGACCGCCGTTCAAAATACGCAGTTTCATCGTCTCATAGCTATGAACATCGTGGGTCAGTGTGACACCGACTTGTTCGAGCGGCGGACGCCCTGCGCAAAAATTGTCCTCGATCACCCATTGGCGAAAGTTTTCATGTGAGACAGGGACGCGGTCATCGATTCCAAGTCCGTGGCATTGCGAAACAACCTGCTCTGTCGTAGCGGGTACAATGCAATCCACCATCGAATTGGGAAATGCGCCATATTGGTCGATCCATGTGGCTAGATTCGGGTCAGACATACGCGCCAAACCAACAATGCAGTTTCGCAGGATCACCCCGTTGCCCTGAAGGTTGTCGCAGCTGAGTGTGGTAAAGGGTTTCAAACCCTCCTTCTTGCGCTGTCGAAGAGCTGCAACAATGGCGCCAAACGCGGTTCGCGGCTGGTCTGGATGGGCGGCATCGTATCGAATGTCTTCGTGATCGGCGTTGAACGCGCCGGTATTGGCGTCCAGAAAATAGCCGCCCTCGGTCACTGTAAGCGACACAATCCGGATGGACGGATCGGCCATCTGCCGGATCAGCGTCGCATTGCCCTCTTCGATTGGCAGGTAGTCGATCATGGCTCCGACAATTTCGGCGGATATTCCCTTTGGGTCCAGCTCGATCAGTGTTGTCAGACAGTCCTGCGCCAGCAACCTCTCTCGCATTTCGGCATCATAGCTGCGGACACCGGCCCCGATGATCGCCCAGTCCAGTGCTTGGCCCTGTTGCATCAACTGGTGGATATACCAGGCCTGATGCGCGCGGTGAAAATTGCCCAGCCCGATATGGACGATGCCGGGTTTCAGGTCTGTGGGCAGGTAATTCGGTGTCCTGACAGTCGCAGGCATATCTGCAAGGCTGTCGCGCCGCAGCCGCACCGGGGTATTTGCGTTTGCCAGAGGATCCATCAGCTCATCCAGTTCCCGCCGTCGACATTATAGGTTTGCGCGACGATATACTGCGCCTCGTCTGAGGCCAGAAACACGGCCATTCCGGTCAGGTCCTCGGCACGGCCCATCCGACCGTGCGGCACCGCTGCGGCTACCTCGCGTTTCTTCTGCCCGGGCTCTTTGCCCTCATGCTTTGCAAAAAAGGCGTCCACACCATCCCAGTGTTCGCCATCGACAACCCCCGGAGCAATGGCATTTACGTTGATGCCGTGTTGGATCAGGTTCAGCCCTGCAGATTGGGTAAGCGAAATGATAGCGGCTTTGCTTGCGCAATAGACGGCGACCAGAGGCTCGCCCCGTCGTCCGGCTTGCGATGCCATGTTGATGATCCGGCCTTTGGTCCCGTGTTTGACCATATGGCGCGCGACGGCCTGCATCGTGAACAAGGCGCCTGAGACGTTGATGTCGAAAACTCGGTTGTAGTCGGCACGCTCGATTTCAACGATTGGTGCTGCAGTAAAGATGGCGGCGTTATTGATCAGAATGTCGATGGGACCGAAATGTGAAGCCGTCTTTGCCACCGCTGCATCGATGCTCTGCTGGTTGGTCACATCCATCTCGATAGCCAAAGCGGCCTCACCGATTTCGGCGGCCGCGGCTTGCACGCGCGCGCCGTCAATGTCGGCTAGCGCGACACGGGCCCCTTCGGCAACATAGGCTTTGGCAAAAGCCAGTCCGATGCCACGCGCGGCCCCGGTAATCAGGGCGGTTTTACCGACCAGACGTGTCATTCGATCCGCAGGCCCTTTGCGTCAAACCGATGGATCACATCCGCGCGTGGCGTCAGATAGATACGGTCGCCGTGGTTGAAGCCAACTTCACCCCCCGCTCGTACGGTGATCGTGTCCGCAAGGCCGGTTTCGTGAATGTGGAAGAACGTGTCCGAGCCCAGATGTTCGGAAACCCCAACCACCCCGGACCAGGTGCCGGAACTGTCGGATACCTCCAGATGCTCGGGGCGGACCCCGATCGTATGGGCGTCATGTTTCGCGGCCTCTTCACCCGAAATGAAGTTCATTTTGGGTGAGCCGATAAAGCCCGCGACAAACAGGTTTCGCGGAGTCTTATACAGCTCGAGCGGGCTGCCCACCTGTTCGATCACACCGGCCTGCAGCACGACGATCTTGTCGGCCATCGTCATCGCCTCGACCTGGTCGTGGGTCACATAGATCATCGTGGTTGCAAGACGCTTATGCAGCTCGCTGATTTCGAGCCGCATTCCAACGCGCAAGGCGGCGTCGAGGTTCGAGAGTGGCTCGTCAAACAGAAACGCCGCAGGCTCACGTACGATGGCGCGGCCAATGGCAACGCGCTGGCGTTGACCGCCGGACAGTTGCCCCGGTCGGCGGTCCAGATAATCGGTCAGGTTCAGAACATCGGCTGCGCCCTCGACGCGGCGGTCGATCTCGGCCTGATCCAGCTTGGCCATGCGTAGCGGGAACGCGATGTTCTTGCGCACCGTCATATGCGGGTACAGCGCGTAGGACTGGAACACCATCGCCAGACCGCGCTTTGCGGGCGGCACATCGGTGGCATCCGCCCCGTCAATGTCGATATTGCCCGAGGTGATATCCTCCAGCCCGGCAATCAGCCGCAACAAGGTGGACTTGCCACAGCCCGAGGGGCCGACGAAGACGGTGAATTCGCCATCTTGAATGGTCAGATCCAGCGGCGGAATGACTTCAACGTCGCCAAATTTCTTGGTCACGGATTTGAGTTGAATGCGTCCCATGCGGAGTTTTCCTTATTTCACGGCGCCGAAGGTCAGGCCGCGGACAAGTTGTTTCTGGCTGAACCAGCCAAGGATCAGGATTGGTGCGATTGCCATGGTCGATGCCGCGCTGAGCTTGGCAAAGAACAGGCCTTCGGGGCTGGAATAGCTGGCGATGAAGGCCGTCAGCGGTGCCGCGTCAACTGCGGTCAGGTTGAGGGTCCAGAACGCCTCGTTCCAGGCGAGGATAAAGTTCAACAGGATGGTCGAGGCGATACCGGGCACCGCCATCGGCGTCAGCACGTAAAGGATTTCTTCCTTCAGCGTTGCCCCGTCCATGCGGGCGGCTTCCAGGATCTCGCCGGGGATTTCGCGGAAATAGGTGTAGAGCATCCATACAATGATCGGCAGGTTGATCAGCATCAGAACCACAACCAGACCTGCGCGACTGTCCAAAAGCCCAAGCCGGATGAACAGCAGGTAGATCGGGTATAGAACACCGACCGCAGGCAGCATCTTGGTGGACAGCATCCACAGCAGGATGTCCTTGGTGCGTTTTGATGGCACAAAGGCCATCGCCCAGGCGGCGGGCACCGCGATGATCACGCCCAATATGGTCGAACCACCCGCGATGATCACCGAATTCCACAGGAACCGCATATAGTCCGAGCGTTCCTGAACGATGGCATAGTTTTCCAGCGTCCAGTCAAAGTTCAGAAACAGCGGCGGGCTGGCGATGGCCTGTGCTTCGGTCTTGAAGCTGGTCAGGATGGTCCAGAGGATCGGGAAAAAGATCAGCAGACCAACGGCCCATGCCAGGGCGGTGTTAAGCGACTTGCGACGGGGTGTAACTGAGCGGCTCATATCGTTACCTCCTCACGCGTCCAGGTTCTTGCCGACGATGCGCATCAGGAAGATCGCAACGATATTGGCAAGGATGATTGCATAGACACCTCCGGCTGATCCAAGGCCGACGTTCTGGCCCTCTAGCACGCGCTGGAAGATCAGGTAGGTGAGTGTACGGGTGCCGAAGGCGCCGCCGGTGGTCACGAAGATTTCGGCGAAGATCGACAGCAGGAAAATGGTCTGGATCAGGATCACGATGGTGATCGCGCGGCTTAGATGCGGCAGGATGATATGGTAAAAGCGCTTGAGCGGTGGCGCGCCGTCCATTTCTGCGGCCTCCAACTGTTCACTGTCCAGCGACTGGATCGCGGTCAGCAGGATCAGCGTCGCAAACGGCAGCCATTGCCACGATACGATCATGATGATTGACGTCATCGAAGCCTCGGATAGCCAGGAAACTGGCTCAGCCCCGAAAAAGCGCCACAGATGGGCCAGCAACCCGTTGACCGGGTCCATGAACATGTTTTTCCAGACCAATGCGGAAACGGTCGGCATCACAAAGAAAGGAGCGATCACTAGGATGCGGACAACGCCTTGGCCCCACATCGGCTGATCCAGCAGCATTGCCAGAAGGATGCCCAGAACAACCGTGATAGCAAGCACGCCGCCGACGATCATCAGCGTGGCCTGAACCGCGGGCCAGAAGGAACTGGAGGAGACGAACCGGACGTAGTTGTCCAAGCCGACCCATCCCAGATCACCGCCGCGCAGGGGCAGGTATTTCTTGAAGGAAAAATACAGCGTCATCGTCAGAGGCACGAGCATCCAGCCAAGAAGCAGGATCACTGCAGGTGCCATCATCAGGCGTGCAACTGATCGGGAATGTTGAGTAGCCATGACGCAAAACCTCTCTGTTCAGGCATAGCTCAGCCTGCGAGAAAAACGCGAGTTGTGGAAGGGTGAAGCGGGGGACAGACGTCTGTCCACCCGCTGGGAAGGAGGCCTTAGTAGCCTGCGGCTTCCATTTCTTCGGCAGTGAAGGCTTGCGCTTTGGCAAGAGCTTCTTCTACCGTTTGCTGCCCGGCATAAACTGCCGAGAACTCCTGGCTCACCTGCGTGGCGATACCTGCGAATTCCGGGATCGCTGCAAACTGAATACCAACGTAAGGCACTGGCTTTACAGTCGGATTGTTCGGATCAGCCGACAGGATCGAGTCCAACGTCATCTTGGCGAACGGAACCGCCTGATAGTCCGGATTTTCGTACAGCGACGTACGTGCGCCCGGAGGCACGTTGGCCCAGCCTTCGTTTTCGGCTACGAGTTCGATGTAGTCTTTGGATGTTGCCCACTCAATGAACTGTTTGGCCGAGTCTGCTTGTTCCGTACCAGCCGGAATTGCCAGAGCCCACGCCCACAACCAATTCGAGCGCTTGCCAAGCCCCGTGTCGGGTGCAAGTGCAAAGCCGACGCTATCCGCGACTGTCGAGTCGGTCGGGTTGGTCACGAAAGAGGCCGCAACCGTTGCGTCGATCCACATGCCGCATTTGCCCTGCTGGAACAACGACAGGTTTTCGTTAAATCCGTTAGTGGCGTAACCTGCGGGGCCGGACTCGTTCATCATACCCACGTAGAAGTTCAACGTGTCAGCCCATTCAGGCTGATCGAACTGCGGCTTCCAATCTTCATCAAACCAGCGCGCACCAAAGGAATTGGACATCGCTGTGATGAAAGCACCGCCTTCGCCCCAACCGGCCTTGCCGCGCAGGCAAATACCGTTGATATCAGCGTCGCGATCGGTCATCGCAGCAGCCGCTTCGCGGATGAACTCCCAAGTCGGAGCGTCCGGCATTTCCATACCCGCTTTTTCCATCAGGTCAGTGCGATACATGATCATCGAGCTTTCGCCGTAGAACGGAGCCGCGTAGAGCGTTCCATCATGGCTAAGGCCGCCTGACATGGCGGGCAGGATGTCACCTACGTCGTATTCATCCGACAGCCCGTCCAGGGGTACCAGCCAGCCGTTCGCGCCCCAGATCGGCGTCTCGTACATGCCGATGGTCATGATGTCGAATTGGCCACCTTTGGTCGTGATATCCGTTGTCACGCGCTGGCGCAGCACGTTTTCTTCCAACGTAACCCACTCGACATCGATGCCGGTCGCTTCGGTGAATTTATCGGTATAGCCCTGCATCCGGATCATGTCGCCGTTGTTCACGGTCGCTATTGTTAAGGTATCCGCTTGGGCTGCTGCCGTGGCGACGAAAGTCATTGCTGTCGCCGCACGAAGTGCGTTCTTGAGATACATCCTTGTCCTCCCTGAGCTTGGATGTTGTTTGGACAGGGTAAGGGGAAAATTGTCGCGGCGTCAATAAAAACTTTACGCGCGTTAATTTTAGATCATGCGGAGTCTCTCAAAACAAGTCGTGCAGGAAACAGTGTTTCCGTCCTCTCGTTAAATTTCCCTCCATTTTCAATGAGTTCAAAGAGAGTTTCGACGCTGCGCCCCGCTACATTGTCGTAGTCATGGGCGGCCGTTGTCAAAGACGGGCAGGTAAACCTTGAGAAGGGATGGTCATCGTTTGAAGCGACCCGCAACGCGCAGTCTTTCTTGCGACCGACCCGAATCCCTTGTTCGTAACATGCCGAAAGAAACCCGATTGCCAGGCGGTCGTTGCTGCATAAAACCGAATCCGTTTTCAGCTCTTGCCGCTCCAGAACTCCGGCGGCTCCATGTTTGCCAATCTCTTCAAATGCCCAACCCTGGCCGTCGATACTAATGACATGTGGTTCAAAGCCGAGCTGTTCCATCACTTCAATATAGGCGTGGCGCCGCTTATTAGCATTGGGGTTCGCTGGCGTTCGCATCTCAAAAAATGACGGCGGTTCGCCGGTGCGGGTCATGTATTCGACGGTTTGTGAGACGAAACTGAAATTGTCCGACCCGATAAAGGCCGCGCCCAGGCCTTCGAGATTACTGTCAAACAGGACGGTCGGCACATTGGCGCAAAACTTCTCGATCGCTGACCGATCCGAGGTGCGCCCCAAGGGCGCCAGCAGCACTCCAGCAGGCTTCATGGATTTCAACCCGTCGAGAATTTCGATTTCCAGCTTGGGATCACCATGCGAGCTGAACAGCGACGGGCGATACCCCGCAGCAATACAGCTTTGTTCCAGATAGCGCGCGATTTCGGCAAAGAACGGATCGGCAAGATAGGGAACCACGATGCCGATATTCTTGGTCAGCTTTCGGTTCTGGTTCACCGCATAGATGTTGGGGCGATAGTCGAAGCGCTCAAGCGCCTCTTCGATGCGGAGCCGTGTTGTGGGTCGAACGCTGTCCGGATCCTGAAAATACTTCGATACGGTGGGCCGAGAGATGCCGCTGAGGGCCGCAAACTCTTCCATGTTCCTGATCTTCGTCATGCCAGTCTGTTCGTCCACCTTGATCTTATCATAATTTTACATATTCTTTGCGCGCGCAAAAAAAATCAATAGCCTGGCCGGTGATATCGGAATTATGCAAGGCAAGGGGTGTGAATGTATCTTGGGATCGACATCGGAACGTCAGCGGTCAAACTCCTCTGCGCGGATGCCGGCCGAATTCTTGCGACCTCGTCAGTCGGCATCGGGACGTCGTCGCCACAGCCCGGCTGGTCCGAGCAGAACCCGGAGATTTGGTGGCAGGCGACGCGCGATGCGTTGGGCCTGCTTGCTGGCGAAATCTCCCTGTCGGATGTGAAAGCAGTCGGATTGTCGGGGCAGATGCACGGGGCCGTGCTGTTGGACCGCGACCAATGCCCCATCCGTCCGGCGATTCTGTGGAATGACAGCCGCGCGGTCCGCGAATGCGACGACATTCGCGCGGCACAGCCGCAGGTTGGTCACATCGTAGGCGTCCTGCCCTTGCCCGGCTTTACGGCGCCCAAGATTGCCTGGCTGAAACGGCATGAACCGCACAATTATGCCCGACTCTCCCATATCCTGCTGCCCAAGGATTATGTCGGCCTGCGTCTGCATGGAGAGCTGGCAACCGATACTTCCGATGCCGCAGGAACAATGTGGCTCGATCAGGCTTCACGCCGCTGGCATACCGGAATGGCGGAAGCCACGGATGTCGCTGTTGACTGGCTGCCGCAGATGTTCGACGGCCACAATGTCGTTGGCACGGTAACAGTTCGGGCTGCAGCTGAGACCGGATTGAACTCCGGCGTGCCTGTCGTGGCCGGGGGAGGGGATGCGGCAACCGGTGCGGTGTCATTGGGCGCAACTGAACCTGGACGTGGGTTTATCTCGTTGGGGACATCCGGTCAGTTGTTTGTTGCGGATCGTAAATACAAGCCCAACCCCGAACGCTATGTCCATGCGTTTGCGCATACATTGCCCGACCGCTGGTATCAAATGGCGGCGATGCTGAACGGGGCAAGGCCCATTTCGTGGATTGGTGATCAGCTGGGGCTTTCGGCTGCCGAGGTTGTCGGGCTTGCTGAAACCGTCAGCGGTGATCGCGTGCCCATTTTCCTGCCCTATCTGACAGGTGAGCGCAGCCCCCTTGGGGACCCGCATATCCGTGCCGGATTCTTTGGCCTCGAGGATGCCACCACACGTGCCGAGATCTGCCGTTCGGTGGTCGAGGCAATCGCCTTTTGTTTCGCTGATGCGGCGCAGAGCTTCGGCGACACGATAGACAATTTGCCCGAGCTTGCCGCCATAGGCGGGGGCAGCCAATCCGACCTGCTGCTGGGTCTGATCGCCGCTGTGACCGAAAAGCCCATCGTGCGTTCAGCGGGGGCGGAATCCGGCCCGGCCTATGGTGCCGCCCGGCTGGCAGCCTGTGCTGACGGCGCTCTGACCATTTCTGATCTGGCCGAGCAACCGGCGACCACCGACAGGTTCGAGCCTGCAGAAATGCATGCGTTATCTGAACGGCTGGGACGGTTTCGGCGGCTTTACACAGCCGTAAGCGCCGTGGACTGAGCGCCCCTCAGGTCAGGGTTTTGAACATAAAGGTAGTTGGTTCCAGCTGATCATTTTCCGGGTTGCGGCAGTAGTTCGGAATTTCTCCGGCAATTTCAAACCCAAGGCTTTGATAGAGGAGGAGCGACGGGTCCGTACTGCGCGTGTCCAGCACCAATAGGGAGTGCCCCAGTTCCAGCGCCCGCGCCTCAACTGCCGCCATAAGCGTCCGACCGATGCCACGCCGTCGGGCGCTGGGATGGACAAGCAGCTTGGACACGTCCGCGCGATGCGCTTGGTTGGGCATTTGGGCAGGCACCAGCTGTGCGGTGCCCACAATCCGCTCGCCATCTCGATAGACGAATATCTCGGCTGCACCGGTCTGGATGTTTGGCCAGACATGGGATTGCCAATAGCGCCGTGCATCCTCCGGCGGAAATGGCTGAATGAACCCGATACTCGCCCCGTCATGCACGCAGGCGTGCAGTATCTCTGTCAGATCGTTCATGGCTTGGTTCAGATCATTGGCCGCCAGTCGTAAGATCATATCAGCACCATCAAATACCGCGCACCGCGGTCGGCGTGGGTTTCGAAACGTGTCGGGCCAGACAGGTGATAGCGCAGGGAATCCCCGCTCGTTAGATGATGCGCGGTTCCATCCACGGTCAGGGTCAGGCCACCGTCCAGCATGATCAGGTGATGCTCCTGCCCGTGTTTTGGCGGCGTGTCATAGGTGATCACAACGCCTGGGGGCAGATGGCCTTCCATGACCTCTCCGCCAAGACCCGCGGCCGGAGGGGAGACGGATCGCCGGGTAAAGCCTGTTTCGGGGTCGCGCCATTCGGGTTGATTTTCGAAGGGAACGCGGGGGGCGAAACTGTCCTCGACCATCATCAATAGACGCGACATCGGCAGCCCATAGGCCGCACATAACCGGCCCAGAGTTTCTGCGGTTGGGCTGACATCCCCCTTTTCCAAGCGCGACAGAGTGGCCCGGCTGACACCGCTGTGTTCCGCCAACTGATCCAGCGACCATCTCCGCGTTTGGCGAAGTTGATTCAGGTGGTTTGCAAGGCGGTCGGATAGTGTATCAGGCATAGCTCGTATATGGGAATCATTTTCATATATGAGATTATTGACCGGAAAACATAACTTCACAATAGAAAAGGGCGCAGAAAACTGCGCCCTTCTGCTCGATGGAATGAAAGATTACTTCCAGCCGGCCTCGTTAAAGATCTTCTGTGCCTCGGGGATGTTCTTGGCAACCTCGGACAGGTTGATCTCGTCGGCTTTGTACTCACCCAGGGCGGCAACGTTATCCGCAAGGGCGACGCCTTCGACCGCCGGGAATTCGTCATTTCCGTTCGAGAAATAGACCTGCGCCTGATCGCTGGCGAGGTATTCTAGGAACTTGATCGCGTTGTCCTTGTTCGGGGCATTTGCGGCCACGCCGGCACCGGACAGGTTCATGTGCGCGCCTTCGGCTTCTTGCGCCGGGAACTGGACGCCGATCATGTCAATCTCAGCGCTCAGGCCTTTGACGTCTTTACGCATTGCACGGGCAAAGTAGTAGGAGTTCGAAACGGCGATCTCGCATTCACCCGAAACAATGCCGCGCAGCTGGTCAGTGTCACCGCCCTGTGGTTCACGCGCCATGTTCGCGACCATGCCTTCGGCCCAGGTCTTGGCGGTTTCCGCACCGTGGTTTGTGATGATCGAGGCCAGCAGGGTCTGGTTATAGGTGTTACTGGACGACCGGATGCAGACCAAACCTTTGTATTCGGGCTTGGCCAGATCCAGATAAGACGCGGGCGGGTTGGTCACATCGGCCTTGTCAAAGAAGATGATCCGCGCGCGCTGCGAAAAGCCATACCACTGGTTGTCTTCGTCCTGCAGGTTGGCGGGAATACGTTCTTCCAGAACCGCGCTTTCGACCGGCTGCAGGATACCCGCGTTCTTGGCACGCGCCAGACGCGAGGTATCAACGGTCAGCAAGATATCTGCGGGTGAGTTCGCGCCCTCGGCTTCCATCCGGGCAATCAGCTCGTCCGCTTTGCCTTCGATGCGGTTGATGGTTATACCGGAGGCCTCTTCGAAATCGGAATAGAGGCGTTCGTCGGTGTCGTAGTGGCGCGAAGAATAAAGGTTCAGTTCGCCCTCGGCAGCGGCAGAGGTCGCGATCAGGGCCGTCAGGGCGGCGGCAACGCAGGTAGAGGATTTCAGCATCATGTGTCCCAACATTGAAAATCGGCGCGGGTAATAACCCGACTGAAATGGTCAATTAAACGATTCTCAGGGGGATGCAAGAAATTCCGACAAAATTAGTTGGTCAAATCACCGCCAACATGTCGCTGGCCCCGACCAAGTGGTACTGCACAGCGGGGCCTGAGGGTCGGCAAAGCCGATCCTGGCTACGCCGTCATGGCTGACCTAGTCGTGTTGATTTATGAACTGAAAAATCGAGAGATGCTGCTTAGCGCTTTCTCTGTCTTTTTTCAGGTTCAGGTGGAGACGGGTCCGGGACAGGTGCGGGGTCCGGGACAGGTGCGGGGGCCGGCTCAGGGTCTGGGTCGTCGGTCAACACCGGTTCTTTTTTCAGCATGACCTGTGTGACAGCTTCCATATATTTCTGCAGCAAGACCGGAGGATCGGCCGGGGCCAGTTTGATGGTCAGCCTGCTTGCGCCTTCTTGGCTGTACGCATAGCGCGAGGAATAGCTGGCATTGACTTGCGCTGCGACAGGGCCCCAACCACCTTTGACCGAAGCGCTGCCCGCTTTTTCGGTTTGCTTAGTCATTGAGATCGCCATTTTGACCTCAATTTCGGCTTCTTGCACCGCGTAGAATGCGGGTAGAAAGCCCATGGAAACCAAACTGAATTCTTTGGGGGGGCCATTGGGATTGGACAAGTCCGGAAGCTGGATCTTCTGATCGGCCATATATTTGGCGACATCTGTAGAATGTCGATCCAACTCGGTCTGCGACTCGGCAACGGAAAGCGCAAGCTTTTGAACCATTTCCGCAAACGGGACGTTTAGCAGTTCCTGCCCGATACTCATTTCCAATCTCCTCTGTTAATTCAGTCTTTCTCAATAATTTGCGTGGCGGTCCGCCTCCTGACGGAAAAAGTGACCTTGGATGCGTTCTGGCTGATCGCCTGTTTTCGGGCATTCGTCGCGATTTGGGCTTTGGTGCCGTCCTGACCCAACCCAACAACCGCTTCGACTTTGACGTTGTCGATGGTGAAATCACTGCTGCCATCAGACCCGGCGAGGATCTGTTCACCCAGGGCTTGCGAGAATTCCTGCGCGTTGACGACCTGTGTGTCAGGATCGTCCGCTCCCATTGCCGCGCGGCCCTCGGCCATCGGGTTCATCACCGGGTTACCCGCGCCCATCAACATGCCGCCGCTGCCTTCTTCCAGATCGTCGATCCGTTCTTGGAGGTCGTTGATCGTCTCGAGCAGCGCGACTTCGCGCGCCTCCATTGCCGTCATGCGGTTTTCAAGTGACTGAAGCAGAGTGGTGAATGCCTCGGGCATCTCGGTGACGCGGACATCTATGGGCGCTCTTTTGGGGGCTTTGACTTTCTTAGTTGCCATCATTGCCATCCAAAGATCTGCTCTCATCTACGGGACCGGGCGCGAAACGCATTCGCATCGTGGACGCGCTTTTGGAATCGAGCGTGTCTGTCTGAGTCAATTTCGGGCCAAAAATAAAGGTGCCAATCCTGCTGCGTTGGCCTTCTTCGGTGGAACTGCTCATCTCCATGACGACCTTCAGTTCCACATCGACATCCTGCATGTGATAAAAGACCGGCGGGATGCCAAGATCGCGCAGTTCCTGGGGATAGTTCTTCAGCGCTTTCAGCTGATCAATGCTAAGCTGTTCGGCCGCCTGGGCCACACTGCGGCCTATATCGGCTACCATGTCGGTCAGAGTTGTTCCGAATATCTTGTCCAGATCATCGTTGGCCAATCCGACCTCCCGTCATAAAATCACGGAAAGCGTAGCACGAGATCGCCCTATCACAACGTTGAATCTTAGAACCGAACTTTCTGAGCGAATTCCTGCAGTTCCGTCCGCATTACATCTGGTTGAAATGCCGGACAAAAAAAACCGCACCCGAAGGCGCGGTTCTTTGAATTCAGTATGTGCAGTTCTTAGCCCTGACGAGCTTTGAACCGACGCTGCGTCTTGTTGATCACGTAGACGCGGCCTTTGCGACGCACAACCCGGCAATCACGGTGCCGGTTCTTGAGCGAGCGGAGCGAGTTCTTGACCTTCATGGGTCTGTCTCCAATCTGCGGCGCCTTCATCAAGGACGTGGCCAGCGCCTGGGTTTGCGGGTGCCCCGGAAACCCGAAGCAGTGAGTTCATGGTGGGCGGTACAAGGATCGAACTTGTGACCCCTTCGATGTCAACGAAGTGCTCTACCGCTGAGCTAACCGCCCATGAAACCGTCGCGTGGCCAACCCCATAACGAAATGGGGCGCGGAACCCCGCGCCGGTAGCGGGGTCTATAAAAGGAGTCGCAAAAGGGTTCAAGGGGTTTGGTAGAACTATTTTCCGGTCTATGTTTGGTGCGAACAAGGAGTCGCCATGCAAAACGCTGCTTACCTACTGGATATGCCTGCCAAGCGCACGTCCTGTGTGGTTTTTTCCTCTCCGCATAGCGGTCGAAACTATCCAAATGGGTTGATGAAGCGGTCGGTTCTCAGCCAAGATGTGATTCGTTCTTCCGAGGATGCTTTTGTGGATCAGTTATTTTCATCAGCGGCGGACCATGGTGCGCCACTGATTTCGGCGATGATGCCACGCGCCTATGTCGATCTGAACCGCAGCGCAGAAGAGCTGGATCCAGCCCTTATTCAGGGCGCGCGCCGCCAAGGCCATAACCCGCGGGTAGCGTCCGGGCTGGGGGTGATTCCGCGTGTGGTCGCCAATGGTCGAGAAATCTATCGCGGTAAGCTGACCATGGATGAGGCGCGTCTGCGAATCGATACCTGTTGGCGTCCCTATCATGCCCGGATCAAATCGTTGCTGGCAGAATCGCATCAGGAATTCGGGCAGGCGATTCTGATCGACTGTCATTCGATGCCGCACGAAGCCGTGGCCCTTGCGTCCACAGTCAATTCCAGACGTCCCGAGATCGTGCTGGGGGATCGGTTCGGTGCCTCTGCAGCGCCAGAGGTCGTCGAACAGATAGAGGCCGCTTTCGTCTCGGCGGGTCTGAGCGTGGCCCGAAATACGCCGTTTGCCGGGGCCTATGTGACCCAGACCTATGGACGCCCCAGCCGCCACCAGCATGCTGTACAGATCGAGATCGACAGATCCCTGTATATGGATGAAAGCAGGATCGAGCCGAATGACAATTTCGCTGCCTTCAAAGAGACCCTGGGCGAAATCATCATGGTTATTGCGCGGATCGGGCCTGAGCCGCTGCAGCTTGCAGCCGAATAACCTCAGCGAAGGGCACGTCCTTTGACGATGGCATCCGTCCCAAAGCGGCGGCGAATCTCATCCGTTGCGCGTTCGGCCTGCGATCTGCGCGAGGCATCCGGGTCCAGCAGATCCCCTGAAATATCCGCCTGATCCTCGGGGCACAGATCCGACAGGCCACACCCCAACAGCCGATAAGGGCCCTGATCACCAACCTGATCGAACAGCGCCCGTGCTGTGCGATAGATCCGATCGGCGATCTGCGTGGCATCGCGAAGAGAAACGCGTCGTGTAATGAGTTTGTGATTGGCCCGTTTCAGTTTGAGCGTCACAACCCGCCCGGCCAGCCCCTTGGCCTTGGCCCGATCCGAGACTTTTTCGGCCATCCGCCAAAGGTGCCCATCCAGAATGTCGGCATTGGCCGTATCTTCAAAAAAGGTCGTTTCGTTGCTGATGGACTTCATCGGTTCATGTGCCGAAACCCGGCGCTTGTCCTGACCGCGGGCCAGATGCCACAGCCGGTAGCCCATGGAGCCAAACCGCGCGGTCAGATCCTCTTGGTCCCAGCGCAACAGGTCCGAGAACAAGCGTATGCCAGCGCGGTCCAGCGATTCCTGCGCCGCAGGGCCTATGCCCCAGATCAGGCGTACTGGCTTGTCGTTCAAAAACGCGGATGTCTCTTCCTCGCCGATCACCGAAAATCCGCGCGGCTTGTCCAGATCGGATGCGACCTTGGCCAGAAACTTGTTATGTGACAGCCCGATTGACCCGGTCAGCCCCAACTCGTCCTTCATCCGTTTGACCAATCGTGCAAGCATGACTGCGGGAGGCGCACCGTGCAGACGTTGCGTGCCGGATAGGTCCATGAACGCTTCGTCCAGCGAAAGCGGTTCAACAATCGGCGTCAGCTCGTCCATCATCGACCTGATTTGGCGCGAAGCCTCGGCATAGACCGACATGCGCGGTTTGATCACGACAGCGTCGGGGCATAGTTGCAACGCCTTGAACATCGGCATTGCCGAGCGGACGCCGCGAATCCGGGCTACATAACAAGCCGTAGACACAACACCGCGCTTGCCGCCCCCGATAATGACGGGTTTGTCGGCCAGCTCCGGATTGTCCCGTTTTTCGACAGAGGCGTAGAAGGCATCGCAATCCATATGTGCGATGGACAGGTCAAACAATTCAGGATGCGTTTTGATGCGCGGGCTGCCGCAGTCCGGGCAGCGGCGTTCCTTCGTCAGTTCTGTCAGGCAATCTCGGCAGAGGCCGGGCATTTTCTTTTCCCGTCTTCCATGCGGTCCGTAAGGTTCGGTGACTATATCATTCGCATGCCACGGGCAAAACCCGCACAGTGAGGGTAGGAACCAGATCTGCCAAAAGAAGGCCCCCCGCAAAGTGGCGGGGGGAGGTGACGGACCTCAGGAAGAGATGGTCCGCGGGGAGTATCACCTACTTAGATTCTCTCAAAATCAAATTTTTCGATAGAACCCAGTTCACACAGTGGAAACTCGTGTTTTGCATGTGTGTTTTGGGGCACAGGGACGATTTGGCGCGGATCGGGCGAAAAGTGACCTTAGGTCAACTGTTTGCGGGTTGTTCTTGCGAAAATTTTGCCTGATTTAGCCGGTTTGCCCTAGTGTCGGGATAAGGAATTTAACTCTGCAAGCACCGCTTCTGCGGCGGCTTTAGGGTCTTGCGCCTGATAGATTGGGCGCCCGACGACAATGTGATCGGCACCATCACCGATGGCATTTGCCGGGGTTGCGACCCGTTTCTGATCTCCCAACGCGGCACCGGCGGGCCGAACGCCGGGTGTCACGATCAAGCGGTTTTCGGCTTGGGGCAGGGCACGGATCAGCGCGGCCTCTTGCGGGCTGGCGATGACGCCATCGGCACCCGCCTCCAACGCTTTGGCAGCGCGTTCGACAACCAGGTCCTGGACATCGCCCGCTTTCAGCAGGCTCGCATCCAGATCATCCCGGTTCAACGAGGTCAGGATGGTTACGGCCAGGATCTTGAGGTCTTTGCCAGACGCACCCTCTTTGGCGGCCCGCACCACGTGCGGGTCACCATGTACGGTCAGGAAATCCAAATCGAACTGTGCCAGACCGCGCACCGCATTTTCCACCGTATTACCGATGTCGAACAGTTTCATGTCCAGAAAGATGCGCTTGCCCTGATCCTGCTTTAACTCGTTCGCCAGGGCTAGCCCGCCCCCTGTCAGCATTCCCAGGCCGATCTTGTAGAATGAGACACTGTCCCCCAGCCGCTCGGCCAAGGCCAGACCGTCCAGGGCGTTGGGGACATCAAGGGCTACAATCAGGCGGTCATCGGACATTGGGGGCTCCTTTTTGGCAAACGTCTGCGTCCTAACGGTTTCGTGCGCTTCTGTCCATGCGCGCCTTGCGTGATTCAGATCACGGCAGAGGTTTCCGACTGTGCTATTATCGCGTTGTGCAACTGGGACGGAATTCGGAATGAGACAGTTTACGAAACCCACTATCGCAATCTGCGCGGGGCTGATGCTGGCCGGGTGTCAGGACATGGCGCTGGAAAAAGAGGCTGCTGATACAGTTCTGAGGTCTCCGACAAACGACAACCTCCGGCTGATTGGCGGTTATCGTTCGATGGATGATGACTGTCAGGTTACGGGGGAATCCGCCTTTACCGTGGATTTTCTGGATGACGCCGCCGATCTGGTTTCCTGCCCGACAGGCAGCGATGCGGCGCAATCGCTTGTCGATATGTACGGTGCGCGTTCTGTGGCGAAAACTGGGGGGTATACAGTTTATTCTGTGCCGCGTCGGTAGGTTGGATTCTGTTGGCAGACCCCTTGAACCGTGCAAGATATTTCCCAGATTGAATGTGAGGCCCAGACCGACGCGCGCTGCCAGGCGGGCGCGTCAAAACCGGGCGCTTAGAGAAGGAGCAAAATATGGACTTGAACAAGTTCACCGAGCGGGCACGAGGTTTCGTGCAGGCAGCGCAAACGATTGCGATGCGCGAGGGGCACCAGAGGTTGACCCCTGAACATATACTCAAAGCCTTGATGGACGATGATCAGGGGCTGGCCAGCAATCTGATCACCCGCGCAGGCGGAGCGCCCAGCCGTGTCGTTAACGCACTGGATGCGTCCATGGCCAAAATTCCCAAGGTCAGCGGCGATGCGGGCCAGGTTTATCTGGATGGTCAGACCGCCAAAGTTCTGGATGAAGCTGAAAAGATCGCCACCAAGGCAGGCGATAGTTTCGTGCCGGTTGAACGTATTCTGATGGCGCTGTGCATGGTGAAATCCAAAGCCAAGGATGCTTTGGAAGATGGCGCGGTGACGGCGCAGAAACTGAACGAAGCCATCAATGACATCCGCAAGGGCCGCACTGCTGACACCGCATCGGCGGAAGATGGTTATGACGCGCTCAAGAAATACGCGCGTGACCTGACCGAAGCGGCTGCTGAGGGCAAGATCGACCCGATCATCGGACGGGATGAGGAAATCCGCCGCTCGATGCAGGTTCTGTCGCGCCGCACCAAGAACAACCCGGTTCTGATCGGGGAACCCGGCGTCGGTAAAACCGCGATTGCCGAAGGTATGGCCCTGCGCATCATCAATGGGGATGTGCCGGAATCGCTAAAGGATAAAAAGTTGCTCGCGCTCGACATGGGTGCGCTGATCGCAGGTGCGAAATACCGTGGTGAGTTCGAAGAACGCCTCAAGGCGGTTTTGACCGAAGTGACCGAAGCCGCCGGTGAAATCATCTTGTTCATTGATGAGATGCACACGCTGGTGGGCGCGGGCAAATCCGACGGCGCGATGGATGCTGCCAACCTGATCAAGCCTGCGCTTGCTCGGGGTGAGCTGCATTGTATCGGTGCAACCACGCTGGATGAGTATCGCAAATACGTGGAAAAAGACGCGGCTTTGGCGCGCCGGTTCCAGCCGGTTGTGGTTCAGGAACCGACTGTCGAGGACACGATCAGCATCCTGCGCGGTATCAAGGAAAAGTACGAGTTGCACCATGGTGTGCGTATCTCGGACTCGGCTTTGGTGTCGGCAGCGACCCTGTCGCATCGCTACATCACTGATCGCTTCCTGCCCGATAAAGCTATCGACCTTGTCGATGAAGCGTCGGCTCGCTTGCGGATGGAAGTGGATAGCAAGCCCGAAGAACTCGATCAGCTGGATCGTCAGATTCTGCAGATGCAGATCGAGGAGCAGGCGCTGAAGCTCGAAGATGATGCGGCATCGAAGGATCGTCTGGAAACCTTGCAAAAGGATCTGGCCGATCTGCAGGAGCAATCCGCCGAGATGACTGCACAGTGGCAAGCCGAACGTGACAAGCTGGCTGGTGCGCGCGATCTGAAGGAACAGCTCGACAAGGCACGGGCCGATCTGGAAATCGCCAAGCGCGAAGGCAACCTCGCCAAGGCGGGTGAGCTGTCCTATGGCGTCATCCCCGAGCTTGAGAAGAAGCTGACCGAAGCCGAAAACGCCGAAAGCAGCCAGATGATGGCCGAGGAGACGGTGCGCCCCGAACAGATCGCAAGCGTTGTCGAACGCTGGACGGGAATCCCGACCTCGAAGATGCTGGAAGGCGAGCGCGAAAAGCTGCTGCGGATGGAAGACGATCTGCATTCACGCGTGATCGGTCAGGATGCAGCGGTGACCGCCGTGTCCAACGCTGTGCGCCGTGCTCGTGCAGGTTTGAACGACGAAGGCCGTCCGTTGGGTTCGTTCCTGTTCCTCGGACCAACCGGCGTGGGGAAAACCGAGCTGACCAAGGCGGTGGCGAACTTCCTGTTCGACGACGACAACGCGATGGTGCGCATCGACATGTCCGAGTTCATGGAAAAACACGCGGTTGCCCGTCTGATCGGCGCCCCTCCAGGCTATGTCGGCTATGACGAAGGCGGTGTGTTGACCGAAGCCGTGCGGCGCAGGCCCTATCAAGTCGTGCTGTTTGACGAGGTCGAAAAGGCGCATCCGGATGTGTTCAACGTGCTGTTGCAGGTACTGGATGATGGTGTGCTGACCGATGGTCAGGGCCGCACCGTGGACTTCAAGCAGACGCTGATCATCCTGACCTCGAACCTTGGCTCTCAGGCGCTCAGCCAGTTGCCCGACGGTGCCGACAGTGCACAGGCACGGCGGGATGTGATGGATGCGGTCCGGGCGCATTTCCGGCCCGAATTCCTGAACCGTCTGGACGAAACGATCATCTTCGACCGCCTGAAACGGGGTGATATGGATGGCATTGTCGATATCCAAATGGCGCGCCTGCAAAAACGTCTGGCCGCGCGGAAGATCGAGCTGGTTCTGGACGACGGGGCTAAGGAATGGCTGGCCAACGAGGGCTATGACCCGGTCTTCGGTGCTCGCCCGCTGAAACGCGTGATCCAACGCGCCTTGCAGAACCCGCTGGCCGAGGCGCTGCTGGCGGGTGAGATCAAGGATGGTGAGTCTATTCCGGTCACCGCCGGGGCCGAGGGCCTGATCATAGGCGATCGGCTGGGCACGTCTGAGCGACCACGACCGGATGATGCCGTGGTGCATTGAACCTAAACTGATTGTTGAATGGACCCGCTTGACTGGTGGGTCCATTCTTGAATTTACCCGCGTTTTTTTGCGACTAACCCCCGGCTTGTCCGAGAGGGTGGGCCAGATGGGAAAGAATAGACCGTTTCGCAATCAAAACCTGCTTCATCTAGCAGCTCTAAGATCTCCGCGCGCTGAAACGTTTTATGTCGCCATTGCAACCAGATGATGGCGTTACACCAATGTGGCTTTGATACCACCAAAAACAGGCGACCCCCCGGGCGCAGCAGTCTGTGAATGTCTTGCAAGGCTTGGGACGGATCTGCGCAATGTTCAATCACATGGGCCGCAAGAGCTACGCCTACGGGGTCTAGATTGACATTGCCTAGCACCCCTTGGGCTAGTTCTGGTTCGACCCCCCGCGCCCGCAGAGCCTTTTGGCCTTGCCTGATCATCGCCGCGCTGGGTTCAAGTAAGGTTATCCTGGCCGGTTTTCCGTGGACCGCTACCCAGGCCTCGGCGAAGGACGCAGTGCCAGCCCCAATATCGACCACATGTGTCACTTCGTCAGCGACAGGCAATCCCGAGGTCAGGAATTCTAGGTAGCCATCATAGTACCCAAGCGCGCGCATCTTGTCCCGCCACCGGGGCGCGGCTGTATCGTAACGATGCGTGATTTCGGCAATGGGTTTGGGCATCGGTCCGTGCTTTGAAGGTATGCTGCATCACTAGTGCATCGTGGCTTTAGACCAACGCGAATATCCGTGCCGGACCTCCGGTGCCGCCAGCATGTTTCGGTGCGCCGATGACCAGCGTGGCCCCCGCGGCCGGAACCCGATCCAGGCCCGCAAGGCATTCGATGCCAAACCGACCCGAGGGCAGCCAGGCATAGTGGGTGGCGAAATCAGCAGACATGCCGTGATCCAGCGACAGGGTATCCACCGCAATCGACCGCGCGCCGGTGTCTTCCATTAACATCTGCGCCGCTTCGACGTGAAACCCGGGATAGTGCTGCGCCTCACCGTCGAAATTGCGGAACCCATCCGTGGCGGTCTTGCCGGACCAACCGGAATGCATCGCTACGCAAGCGCCGTCGGGGATGTCTCCGTTGGCCGCAATCCACGCCTTCAGATCGTCCGGGGTAACGCGGGTGTCGGCGTCTTCGGCCGCGCGGGCGGCGATATTGACGACACAAAGCGGTGCAACCAGATCAGTCACCGGTATCTCATCGACCGACATACCATCCGCGGAAAAATGCAGAGGCGCATCTATATGCGTGCCGGTATGTTCGTTGATCGACAGATTGAACAGGTTAAAGCCGTGATCCGCGAAGTTGAACGCCTGTTCGGCGGAAATGCCGGGTTCGCCTCCCCAGGTCGGAAAGTCGGGGCTGAGCGTATGGGTCATGTCCTCGACCCCGCCATGACCTGCGGCCAGCGCTGCTGGTGCAATCGCTCCGGTGGTCGCAGCCGCAACGCTCGTGGCGGCAGCAGCTTTGAAGAAACTCCGCCGCGACAGCATTCTGTCTTTGACGGCATTCATAACGCAGATGTCACACATTCTTCTTCTCCCACTGGTGGATTTCAATCGTTGGATGGGTCGTCCATCTTTTCCCTTGTTGGTAATACCTGCGGCCCAGCCTGCATTTTTGAGGCCTACGTTGTAAAGGTGGTGACCCAAGCAAGCGCCGCTGCACGCGGATACGTTACAGTCCGGTCGCTCAATCGTGACGCTTGTTTCCTTGGCCCTGTGCTATCAGCAGACTACCTCACTTCTGAGGTTGCATGAAGACGGAGACTTAGATGGCGCATCGCTGGACCAACACATTGACACATGCCGACGTCACCCCCCGGGCGGCGTTTCTGAACCGGCGCCAGATGATGGCCGGGATGGCGGGTGTCGGATTGGCAGGGCTGGCGCAGGGGGCAGCCGCGCAAGAGGCGCTGGAGCCGAATACCTGGGAAGAGATCACCGGCTATAACAATTATTACGAGTTTGGTACGCGGAAAGAAGATCCTGCAAAATACGCCTATACTCTTGTTACTGAGCCGTGGAGCATCAAGATTGACGGTCTGGTGGACAAGCCCGGCGATTACAATTTCAAGGACATCCTGTCCGAAATGACCGTCGAAGAACGGATATACCGGTTTCGCTGTGTCGAGGCATGGTCGATGGTGATCCCTTGGAACGGGTTTGAACTGGCCGACCTGCTGAACATGGCCGGTGTTCAGGAAGGCGCCAAATACGTGGCCTTTGAAACCGCTTATCGTCCAGATGAAATGCCGGGTGTTCAGTATCCGGTTCTGGACTGGCCGTACCGTGAAGGTCTGAGGCTGGACGAAGCAATGCACCCACTGACCCTGATGGCCACTGGTATTTATGGCCGGCCGATCCCGAACCAGAACGGCGCACCGTTGCGTCTGGTGGTTCCGTGGAAATACGGGTTCAAATCCATCAAGTCGATCGTTCGCATTACGGTGTCAGATGTTGAGCCACCGACAAGCTGGAACATGGCCGGTCCGCGCGAATATGGTTTCTATAGTAACGTGAACCCCAATGTGGATCACCCGCGCTGGTCGCAGGCCTCGGAGCGCCAAATCGGCGGTGGGCTGTTTGCCAAGCGCATCCCGACGCTCATGTTCAATGGCTACGAGGACGAGGTCGCCGGGCTTTACGAAGGCATGGATCTGTCCAAGCATTATTGAGAGTATGAGCGCGCTGAACCAGATATTCCGTCGGATCCCTGTTTGGGCCGTCTATTTGCTGGGGATCCTGCCGGCACCCTGGCTGTTCTATCAAGGGCTGACCGGAGGTTTGGGTGCCGACCCGATTGAGGCTCTTGAGCATAAGTACGGCAAACTGGCATTGCAGTTTTTGATTGTTGTTCTGGCTATATCGCCCCTGCGCAGGTTTGTCGGCGTGAACCTGATCAAGTTCAGGCGGGCGCTGGGCGTTTTGACATTTATATATATCAGTCTGCATCTTTTGGTTTGGCTGGTATTGGATGTGCAGGCCCCCGGGCAGATCTGGGCGGACATCCTGAAGCGCCCCTATATAACTGTAGGTATGGCGGCATTTGTTCTGACGCTGCCACTGGCCGTGACGTCGAACAACTTTTCAGTACGGCAGCTTGGCCCGGGCTGGCGCGCGCTTCAGCGTTTGGTCTATCCGGCAGCAGTTCTGGGGGGCGTGCATTATGTAATGCAGGCCAAAGGATTTCAGATCGAACCCTTGATCTATTTGTCCGTGATTTTGGCTTTGCTTGCTTTGCGCCTACCGATCTCGACCCTGATGAGCCGATTCCGGGGTGCGATTCCGCCCGACTCGGCCTGAGTCTGCCGGTAAGCCTGTGCGAAACACAATTTTCCGTACGCATCTTGGCGGTTGGTCGCCGTATTTGGGCCTGGTACTATTTGTAAGTATTTGTTTTATTTCATTAAATAATAGTTCTGAAGATTTTCGCGAGTTTCGGGGATTTTCTGCTTGCGGTGTATGTTTGTAATGCTTAGAACCCCCTTCACCGGCGCTGCTGAGGCGCTTGTGACACACT
>NZ_JBXWPG010000018.1:0-60231 GCF_059611285.1 Ruegeria sp. CDSA236 | reverse complement strand
AAGCCGAAGCCGAAGCCGAAGCCGAAGCCGAAGCCGAAGCCGAAGCCGAAGCCGAAGCCGAAGCCGAAGCCGAAGCCTCTCTTACGTCGCCTGATCAGACCGTCGCAGAACCGCCGGTCGAAAAACGCGGCGGCTTTATCCCGGCGCTGATTGGCGGTGCGATTGCTGCGGCGGCCGGGTTCGCTCTGGGTCAAAGCGGCGCGTTCTCCTCGGGTGAGTCCGACGCAATCGCCGCGCTTGAGGCGAAGCTGACCGCACAATCCGATCAGATATCAACACTGTCGAAGTCTCTGACCGACGGGTCGGACCTGACCCAGAAGATTGACGCGCTGACCAGCCAAATCGCGCCAATCACCGCTGATCTGGATGGGGTGAAGTCCAGCATATCCGATCTGACCAACAAGGTTGATCCGCTTGCCAGCCGTTTGGCCGAGTTGGAAAGTGGCGCGCTGACGCAGGGCGCTTCACCTGAAACCGGCGCGGCCATCGAGGCCGAGCTGAAAAAACTCCAGGACTCTTTGGCCGCGCAACGGGCCGAGGTGGAAAAGATGGTGTCCGACGCTCAGACGCTCGAGGCCGAGGCTGCAGCAAAATCGCTGGCGGCGACCAATGCAGCCCTTCTGTCACGGGTGCATGAACAGTTGAATACGGGTCAACCTTATGGCGACCTGATCGCCGAACTGAAGGCCGCAGGCGTAACCGTTCCCGAGGCGCTGGCAGCACCGGCAACCGAAGGTGTCGCGACGATTGCAGCACTTCAGGACAGCTTTGCGCCCGCTGCGCGCACGGCGTTGGCCGATGCGCGGGACGCGGACAAGGGCACCGGAATTGTCGCGTTTTTGCAGCGCCAGACAGGTGCACGTTCGGTTACCCCGCAAGAAGGTGACAGCCCCGATGCGGTCCTATCGCGGGCTCAAGCCGCTTTGTCGGGCGGAGATGTCTCTGCTGCCCTGGATGAGCTGAAATCCCTGCCCGATGCAGCCAAAGCTGCATTTGAAGGGTGGGAACAGGCGGCCCAGACGCGGGTTTCTGCTGTGGATTCTGCAAATGCGCTTGCCTCAAGCGCGAACTCGAACTGAGGGGCCTGCTATGCTGTGGTCACTGTTTAAGATCCTTGTTTTTGTTGCGATTGTCGGCTTGTTGGCTCTTGGCGCCGGGTTCCTTATGGAAACCAAAGGCGGGGTGCAGATCACAGCGGGTGGCACGGAATACACGCTTGGTCCGCTTCAATCGGTCATTGCGCTGGGCGTGATGATCATTGCGATCTGGCTGTTCTTCAAGCTGCTGACCCTGCTGATCGCCACGCTGAAATTCCTCAACGGGGATGAAACAGCCCTGTCGCGTTATTTCGACCGCAGCCGGGAACAGCGCGGATATCAGGCATTAACCGATGGGATCATGGCGCTTGCCTCGGGTGAGGGGCGGATCGCGATGAACAAGGCGGCCAAGGCCGAAAAGCTGCTGAACAAACCCGAACTGACCAACCTGCTGGTGGCCCAGGCCGCCGAGATGAATGGCGATACCCAAAAGGCATCTGAAACCTATAAGAAACTGGTGACGAATAATGCCACGCGTTTTGTGGGGGTGCGCGGTATCATGAAGCAGAAGCTGGCCGAAGGCGATGATGACACCGCCCGGAAGCTGGCCGAAAAGGCATTGGCCATCAAGCCACGCCATCAAGAAACGCAAGATATCCTGCTGGGCCTGCAGACCAAGTCGCAGGATTGGGCTGGGGCGCGATCAACGCTTACCGCCAAGCTGAAATCCGGGCATTTGCCCCGCGATGTGTTCAAGCGCCGCGATGCGGTGCTCGCCTTGTCCGAGGCAAAGGGCATTCTGGACGAAAGCTCGACCGTAGAACAGCAGGAACAGGCAATCGAGGCCAACCGCCTTTCCCCTGATTTGGTGCCTGCCGCAGCGATGGCTGCCCGTGCCTATATCGAAAAAGGCAAGCCGCGTGCCGCAACGAAGATTCTGAAAAAGGCATGGGAGGCACAGCCACATCCCGATCTGGCCCATGCTTTTGCCGATATTGCACCGGATGAATCACCGGCCGAGCGCATCAAACGCTTTGCGACGTTGACCCGCATACACGCGCAGAATCCGGAAACCTGCCTGATTCTGGCCGAGTTGAACATCGTCGCCGAAGATTTCCCCGAAGCCCGCCGCGCGCTGGGGGATGTGGTCGAAAAACAGGCTGATGCCCGCGCCTACACGCTGATGGCAGCGATTGAACGCGGCGAAGGGGCCTCGGATGTGGTTGTGCAGGGCTGGCTGGCAAAGGCGCTGAACGCGCCGCGCGGGCCGCAATGGGTCTGCGATAACTGCCATGACATTCAGCCGGAATGGGGTCCGGTCTGTCAGAACTGCCACAGCTTTGACACGCTCAGCTGGCAAACGCCTCAAACTCCAGAGATCGCCTCGGCCACCGGTGTTCACATGCTGCCGCTGATCGTTGGCGCGCTTGAGGACAAGGCCGACACCGATATGGGTGAGGTCGACGAGGCCGATGAGCCTGAGGTTATTGAGGCAGAGATCGAACCGGTTCGGCCTGATATCGAACCTGCCATCGACGAAAAGACCTAACGCGCACTTTCCACGTCGAAGGCGTCGTTCCACAGCTTAAACAGCTCGGCCCGTCGGTTCTGATCTCTGGCAACCAATAGGGCCGGCGACAGGGCGATGAACCTTCGGGCGCTGGGCGTTAACCCCGTATCGGCTGTGTCCATCTGGGCGACGAGACCCGAAGTTGCCAGCAGGGTTTGCGCCTGTGGCGACAGGAGAAAATCCAAGAATTCCGTGGCGGCTTGTTTGTTCCGCGCCTGGCGCGGGATCATCAGGGCGCGTGACAGGACCAGAGTATAGTCTTCTGGCAGGATCACCCCAATGCCCGGGGCCTTGGCATTGGCAACATAAGACCCCAAAACGTTATAGGCGATCAAAAAGCGCCCATTGGCCACATCGCGGATGATTTCCGCAGAACAGCAAGTGGCCACCGCGTCGATACGTGCAAAACCTTCGATCAAAGAGCCGAAAGTCGTGGCCTCAAGGCTGTCTCCATAGGCAAACAGATAACCCAGACCCGAGGCCGCGATGTCATAGGTTGCCACGCGCCCACGCAGTAGATCCGGCTGGGTTCGCATCATGTCCAGCAGGGCGAACCGGCTGCGTGGGACGTTCTGATCCTGTAACAAGGTCTTGTTGTAGACGATGACGGCGGGTTCGGTGGTGATCCCCCACAGCTCATCCCGCCAGCGTCGCGCGGCGGGCAGGGCATTGGTAAGGTCGGATTGAAACCGGTGTCCGCAGGCCGAATTCACCAGCCAGACCATCTGTTGAATCGCGGATGAGAACACGATGTCTGCAGGATTCTCACCTGATTTACAGACCGTGCGGCTGTGTTGGAACAGAGCGTTAGATCCCCATTGTTCATAAGTGACCTGCAGATTGGGGTTCAGCGCCGTAAATCGTTCGAGCACGGGGGCGATGATCGCAATGTCGGTGGTTGACCGGATCAACATCGGATCCTGACCTGCGCCGAATTCTGCGATGGCTTCTTGGGCGCGCGAAAGCGAAGGAATCAAACTCAGCGCTACAAGGGCTAGGGCTCGGATCATGTGCTGCTCTCATCTGTTCTGGCCGGGAAACTCAGCGCAGCGCGAAACCCGGTTTCATCCCGCCCCATCTCGACTCGGCCGTCAAAGGCCTCAGCGGTGGATTTCACGATGGACAGGCCCAGGCCGGTGCTGTCCTCGCCCGAACCGGTGCTGCGATTGAACCGGTCCCCCAGCTGATCGGCGATTATGGTCGCAGGCCCGGGTCCCTGATCGCGCACCCACAGAACAGCGCGCGCGCCCTCTTGCGCGGCGCCAATACGGACGGGTGGCAGACCATGACGCAGAGCGTTGCCAAGCAGGTTTTTGGCGGCTTCGCCGATCGAAAAGGCATCGCCATTCACAAGAACTGGCGTATCGCCGATTTCCAGACGCACCTCAATGGTGGGGGCCATCAATTCATGATCGCTGTGTTCCAGCACGTCCAGCGCCACTTCGCGTAGGTCGACGGGCCGGCGCGGGGCGCTGTCGATACGGTGGATCACCATGGCGCGCGACAGCAACTGATCCAGCAGCGTGCCCAGTGACCGGGTGCGCCCCAACAGCCGATCCAGCGCGCGCGTGCGGGCTGGAAGGTCGGGATCGTCCTGCGCAATCTCGGCCTGTACCCGGATTGCGGCCACGGGTGTGCGCAGCTGATGGGCGGTGTCGGCAATCAGGTTGCGCATCGTGTCCACTTGCCGGTCCAGCCGCCCCATGAACCGGTTCATTGCGCTTAGCATCACCTGCAATTCGCGTGGCAACCCGTCGCTGGCCATCGGTGTCAGGTCATAAGGATCGCGGCGGGTCAGGTCATCGGACAGCGCCTCAAGCGGGCGCAGGGCCGAGCGGGTGACAAACCACGACATGATCAGCAGCAACATCCCGGCCACCGCCATGGGCAGCAAGGCATCGCGCATCAGGCCCACGGTCATGGATTGGCGCGCGCGCAGGGTTTGGCCGACCAGAATTTCCACCTCGCCCGAGAAATCGCGCTCGGCAAACAGGCGGGTAACGCGGACGAAACGGGCGGGTTCCCCGTTCAGATCAGAGGCGAAATAGACCGGCGCAGTGCCAGTCTGTGGCGGCACCTCGATCACGGTGTCCCGGTCCAGCCCGGTTATGAAGGGGCCATCCGGTACCTGAACCGCATAGAAAATACGGTCATCAGGCGCCTGTGCCAACAGTTGAAAGGCCGAGACTGGAAGATCGACAAAGGGTTGGCCATCTTGAATGCGAACGGATTCGGCAATGTCACTGGCCGCGCCCAGCAGCAGCCGGTCATAGGCCTGCCGCGCAGCAAGGCGACCATTGGCCCAGATCGACAGACCAACGAGAAACCCGCCCAGAATCAGGATCAAAACCACCGCGCTTAGAACGCGGGCCGTCAGGCTGTGGGGCAGGCGCAGCCTAGTCATTCAGGCCGATCCGATACCCCACCCCACGCTGGGTGGTAATGGTGATGGCGCTGCCTGTGAATTTTTTGCGGAGCCGTGCGATATACAGCTCGATCGCGTTTTCCCCCACATCGGCGTCTTCGAACCCGTAAAGCGAGTTATACAGCCGTGATTTCGACAGATACTGACCTTCGTGCCGGATCAGGGCGTCCAGGACCGCCGCCTCGCGCGCGGTTAGGTTCAGGCGTTTACCGTTCAGCGTGGCGCTGCGATCCTTGGCGGCATAGATCAGCGGACCCAGCGTGATCTGTTCGCTTTTGCGATCGGCATCGCGCCGGACAAGGGCGCGCAACCGCGCCTCAAGCTCGCGCTGGTCAAAAGGCTTGCCCAAATAATCGTCGGCACCTTTGTCCAAAGCGGCGACACGATCTTCGACCGAAGTCAGTGCCGTCAGCATTAGCACTGGGGTGCGGTCGCCGCTGTCTCGGATTTTGCCCAGAAAGTTCAGGCCGGACCCGTCAGGCAGGTTTATATCCAGAAGCATCGCGTCATAGGTTTGAACTGCGCGGAAATCACCTGCGGATTCGACGGTGGTCGCCAGATCACAAACGACGCCCGACCGCGCCAGATGGGCCATTACGCCCTCGGCCAGATCTACGGCATCCTCGATCATCAATACGCGCATTGTCCCCCCGCGCCCTGCCCTGAATCTATGTGACAGGTTCGTGACAGCATTATTCTGTAAACAGTACCAGCCCGCAAGGACAGAGCCATGCGGGAACAGGTTTCGGTTGCGGGAACGCAGCCCAAAAAGACCAGAGGAGGAGACACGAATGAAACTGTTTGGAACAAGCGGCGCGATTGCGGCTGCTGTTTTTGCCCTGTCCGGCGTGAGTGCCAGCGCACAGGAATGTATTGCCCCGGCCAACCCCGGCGGCGGTTGGGATTTCACCTGCCGTCAGGTCGGTAAATCTCTGCAGGATCTGGGTCTGATCGACCAGACCATGCAGGTTGTGAACCTGGCCGGCGGCGGTGGCGGTGTTGCCTTTGCCGAGGTCGTCAACAAGCGCGGCGAGGATAATGAGCTGATCGTAGCGGCCAGCGCAGCCACGGCGACCCGCCTGGCGCAGGGCGCCTATCCAGGCAACACCATGGATCAGGTGCGTTGGCTAGCGGCCATCGGTGCGGATTATGGCGTGATCGCCGTTGCAGCCGATAGCGCGGTTAACACGCTGCCCGACCTGTTGGATCAGATCAAATCCGATCCGACGTCTGTGTCCGTGGCGGGCGGTTCCGCCGTGGGCGGTTGGGATCACCTGAAGGTTCTGATCGCGGCCAATGCCTATGGCATCGAGGACGTACGGTCGGTCAAATACATCGCCTTTGATGGCGGCGGCGAAGCTGTGACCCAGCTGTTGGCCGGTTCGGTTCAAGCCTTTACCGGTGACATCTCGGAAGCCAAGGGTTTTGTCGACTCGGGCGATATCAAAGTCATCGCCGTATTGGCGCCTGAACGTCTGCCCGGCGAATTCGCTGATTTCCCGACGGCCAAGGAACAGGGCATTGATGCCATCGGCGCAAACTGGCGCGGGTTCTACGCCCCTGGCGGAATGAGCGATGAGGCCTATGGCGATTGGGTCGGTAAGATCGGTGATCTTTACGCCTCGGATGAATGGAAAGAGGTCATGGCCGCCAATGGTCTGGCCCCGTTGGACCTGCAAGGCGCAGCTTTCCAGGATTTTGTTGCGCAATCCGTGGGTCAGATCCAGACCATCTCGAAAGAGATCGGTATCATCAAATAAGACCAGCACTCACCTGAGAGCGGGGTGTCGCGCCGGGCGCGCGGCACCCCGACCAGGCCCATACTTCCCTTTCATAGGAGATACCCATGAGTGATCGCATATTCGGGGTCTTCGGCATTCTTCTTGCCATCGGCTTTGCCCTGTCAGCGCTGGCGATTGAAGAGAGCTTTCTGTCAGACGCGGTTGGCCCCAAGGCCTTTCCACTGATTGTCGCCGCCATCCTTGGCCTGTCCAGCGCGGTCATCGCGTTGCGCCCGGATGCCGAGCCCGAGTGGCCCGCGCTGGGCCGGCTGGTCGAAGTCGGCGCCGCTGTAGTCGTGATGATGTTCTATGCCGAGCTGTTGCCGGTTCTGGGATTTGTAATCTCTACCGCCTTTGCTGCGGCTTACCTGGCCTGGCGGCTGGGATCTGGTCCGATCGAAAGCGTAATGGTCGGAATCGGTACTTCTGTCGGTATCTACGTCATCTTCCATCTGGTTCTGGGCCTGTCACTGGCTCGCGGACCATTGGGTTTCTAAGGGGAACGTCATGGAAACTCTTGCATCCCTTGGCGATGGATTCGCTATCGCGCTAACATGGCAAAACTTGTTGCTGGCCCTGTTGGGTTGTTTTCTGGGCACGATCATGGGCGCGTTGCCCGGTCTGGGCCCGTCGAACGGCGTGGCCATTCTGATTCCTCTTGCGTTCACGCTGGGGCTGGGCGCGACGCCGTCTCTGATCCTGCTGACCAGTGTTTATTATGGGGCAATGTATGGCGGGAGAATCTCGTCGATCTTGCTGAACATCCCTGGGGACGAGCCTGCGATGATGACCTGCTTGGACGGGCATCCGATGGCCAAAAAAGGCCTTGCGGGCGAGGCGCTCTCGCTGTCCGGTATCGCCTCATTCATTGGTGCGTTTCTGGCCACATGGGGCCTGATCTTTCTGGCGCCGCAGCTGGTCAAGATCGCGCTGCTGTTTGGACCGGCTGAGTATTTCGCCCTGTTCGCGCTGGCCTTCATGACGCTGGGCGGCGTGTCCTCGACCAATCAGGCGAAATCGGCTTTTGCCGCTGCGCTGGGCCTTGGGTTGGCGACCATTGGTGTCGATACCCAGACCGGCGTACCGCGGTTCACCTTTGGTGAGGTGCACCTGTATGATGGGCTGGATTTCCTTGTCGCCATTGTCGGCCTGTTTGCCCTGTCCGAAGTGTTCATCTTTCTGGAAAACCGTCATGGCGGGTCGGATGCCGCTGGGCGCAAGTTGAATATCGGGCGGCTTTACCCGCCGATGTCAATGATCAAGCAATGCATGCCGACCATGCTGCGCACCTCATTCCTGGGCTTTCTGGCGGGGGTTCTGCCGGGGGCCGGGGCGTCTTTGGGCTCGTTTATTTCCTATTCGATGGAGAAACGGCTGGTCGACAAGGACAACACATTTGGCACCGGTGATCCGCGTGGCGTCGCCGCGCCCGAGGCCGGCAACAACGCCGCCGCCGGGGGGGCCTTGGTGCCGATGCTGGCGCTGGGCGTGCCGGGGTCAGGGACCACCGCCGTGCTGCTGGCGGTTCTGCTGGCGCTGAATATCACGCCCGGACCGCTGCTGTTCACCCAGAACCCGGATGTGGTCTGGGGCCTGATTGCGGCACTGTTCATTGCCAACTTTATGTTGCTCGCGATGAATATCCCGATGGTGGGCCTGTTCACCCGCGTCCTGATGGTGCCCTCGCGTATCCTGATGCCCGTCGTGGCGATGGTCAGCTTTGTGGGTATTTACGGCATCTCGGGGTCCAGCTTTGATCTACTGGTGATGATTGGGTTCGGTGTCATGGGCTGGGTTCTGCGCAAGCTGGACGTGCCGCTGGTGCCGATCATTCTGGGCACGCTGCTGGGCAACTCGATGGAGAATAACTTGCGCCGCGCAGTCACCATCGACAATGGCAACTGGTGGACGCTGGTTGACAGCCCGCTGGCCATCGGCTTGTGGTCCATTGCCCTGATCGGATTTGTTCTGCCTCTGATCGTAGGCGCGCGTGTCAAAGCCAAGATGCATCAGCGCCGCGACGAAGAGGGCGCGATCAGCGACTGACCGCATTGGGCGTCACCGCAAACCGGTGGCGCCCGATTAGGTAAGATTTGGGGTCGCGTATCCTGATCTGAAACAAAAAATTGAAACATTTGGCAAAAACCGCGTTATTGATAGGCACAAAGCTGTTGTGCGAAGGATGCCAGAATGGAACTCAGTGACGAAATCCGTATCGCTGCCCCGCGGGACGTGGTGTATGAGGCGCTGAACAACCCCGATATCCTGCAGGAATGTATCCCCGGCTGCGAAGAGCTGACCCAATCTTCGCCGCAAGACCTTGAGGCAAAGGTGGTTCTGAAAATCGGCCCGGTGAAAGCGCGATTCGCGGGTCAGGTCACGCTGGATAAATCCAAGGCACCGGACGGATTTTCGCTGCAGGGCGAGGGCAAAGGCGGGGCTGCCGGGTTTGCCAAGGGCGGTGCCGATGTGACCCTGACCGAAGACGGGTCCGAGACGGTTCTTGCCTATACTGCTAAGGTGGATGTCGGCGGCAAGATCGCCCAGCTTGGCAGCCGTTTGATTTCCGGGACTGCCAAGAAACTGTCGGGGAAATTCTTTACCCGGCTCGGAGAGATCGTCTCAGAACAATCCGGCAGCTAGCCAGTTTCGCGCATTTCAGTTGACGGCGACCTCATTCGGCGCAATCACAAGAAAAACTGGCGGGCCAAACCCGAAGCAGGAGGCCAGAGTGATGGATTACGCGCAGCTGGAACGTCTTGAGAAGCGGGTTTCACTCAAGCCCAATGACCGACAGGCCATCCGGCAGCTTGTGACGATGCTGGAATACTCCAACCTGCCGAAACAGCATCTGGGCGCCTACTGCAAAGCGCAGCTTGAGGTGACGGGCGGGTTGAAAAAGGGCTGGCAGGCAGCCCTGGTCGACACCGGGCGGCAGACCGCCGCCTATTCCGGTTGGATGAAAGCCCTGGACACACAGAATATCCAGTTGGCTGTGCCCATCGCCCAGATCTATGTGGGTCAAACCATCACCATCAATGGCGAGCATGGGAATTGCGGCCAACGCCTGAATTTCTTTGAAGAAACCAAGGTGATTTGTGGCCTGTGCCACGAGTGCTACAAGGTGCAGATCCTGCCTGAGAACCTTGAGGGGATGTTTCAGGTCTATTTCTTGCTGCTCAACCTGCAGCTGCCCAGGGACAATGCCAGAAAAAGCATGATCGAGCTGCGCGAAGCGGTCAAGTTTCCCTATAAGGCGTATATCTATTGTGAGTCGATCGCAGAGGCGAAAGAGTGTCTTGCGATTTTCCGTGCCGCACAGGCGGAATTTGAGATCACCGGGGTTCACTCAAAAATATCCCACGGATGTTCTGAATACAGTATGGAATACCCCGCGTTTAAGTATTCCGAGGGTGCGGGGGACGACTTTGAAACACCATCCGATTGGAGCGGGATCGAAGAGGCGTATTTCACGGACATTCCGATGCCTGCCCCGGAAAGACCAAGCAATTCCAAACCGATCCTCAGCTTGCGGGACGTTTTTGCCTTTCGCACATGGGTCAGGTTCGCTGAGCTGATCGGTGATAAATCCTGCGAAAAATATGGAACACGTCTCGGCCCGGAGCTGCCTCAGCCCTTCGTCAAGCGTGTACAGGGGCAGGCGCGGGACCGGCACAGGGAAATGGTGGAGCTTTCTGCACAGGGTTAGCAGCTGTAGCCCATGTGCCAGTGCTGACGCGCGACCGTGGTCTAAACCGGAAAGTCCAATCCCAAATCCACGGTGCGCGCCGAATGGGTCAATGCACCTGAAGAGATATAGTCAACACCCGTTGCCGCGATTGAGGCGATGCGATCCAGTTTCACATTGCCCGAGGCTTCGGTCTTGAGCCTGCCATGCACCATCGCCACCGCCTCGCGCAGCATGTCATTGTCCATATTGTCCAACAGGACGACCGAGGCGCCTCCGACCTCAAGCACTTGGGCCAGTTGGTCCAGCCGATCCACCTCGATCTCGACGGCCATCATGTGGCTGGCATGGGCCTTGGTGGCCTCCAGCACCTGACGCACCCCGCCAGCGGCTGCGATGTGGTTGTCCTTGATCAGGATCGCATCTGACAGAGAGTATCGGTGGTTGAACCCGCCGCCATGCAGCACGGCCAGTTTTTCAACCAGACGCAGGCCGGGGGTTGTTTTGCGGGTGCAGGTGACGCGGGCATTTGTGCCTTTAGTTTCAGCCACGAAGCCGGCGGTCTTTGTGGCGATCCCGGTCAGGCGACCGGCAAAGTTCAGGGCCACCCGTTCGCCCGACAGGATTGAGGCGGCCGATCCCCTGATGGTCATCAGCGTATCGCCTGCCTTACAGGGTTGGCCATCGGCAATATGCGTGGTGATGTCCAATGAGGGGTCGATCAGGCGAAACGCCAGCGCCGCGACTTGCATGCCGGACACGACCGCATCCTCGCGCGCGTTCAGGCAGGCATCATAGGTGGTATCCGCCGGGATCACCGCGCGGGTGGTGACGTCGCCATAGCTGCCAAGATCTTCCATCAGGGCAATGCGGATCATCGGTTCAAGGACAAGATCGGGAACGGTAGAGAAGCTCATGATTGCTCCTTGCAGGCCTGCGCGCGGATGGCGAGTGCTTGGGAAAAGTACATTTCGGACCTTTTGCCGGGTCCGGCCGAGGGGTCGGGAAAATCGGATCGCTCATGCGCGCCGCGGCTTTCTTCGCGCGCTAAAGCGCCCGCCGCGATCAACGTGGCGGTGGCGCACATGTTCAGGAAAGACGGGTTTTCGCTGTTCGCCGCCTCTAGCCGCGCGATGATGCTAAGCGCTTTGGTCAGGCCCTTGCGATCACGGATAACGCCAACATAGCAGGTCATGGTTTGGCGCAGCTTGGACACGGCTGCAGGGTCAGATGGGGTGCTGCCGTCCTGAAAGTTGATTTCCAGCGGCGGCGTCGCGCTAGGTGTTGGCAGGGTCCGGGCGATGCCTTCCGCGCAGATGCGGGCGTAGACCAGCGCCTCAAGTAGACCGTTCGAGGCCAGACGGTTGGCGCCGTGCAACCCGGTCGAGGATGCCTCACCGCAGACCCATAAGCCGTCGATACTGGCGCATCCGCTGGTGTCGGTTGCGATGCCACCCATGTGGTAATGCGCTGCGGGGGCGACGGGGATGGGCTCCTGCGCCGGGTCGATCCCATTGCGGGCGCAATATTCCGCGACCGAGGGGAACTGAGCCTTGATCGCCTCGCCCAGAACCTCGCGCGTGTCCAGCATGGGACGGTTGCCCGCCTGAACCTGCGCATAGATGGCGCGGGCGACGACGTCGCGCGGGGCAAGCTCGGCATCCGGGTGGATGGCCTGCATGAACCGCGCGCCATGACGGTTGACGAGAATGGCGCCTTCACCGCGCAGCGCTTCGGTTGCCAGCGGCGCAGGGTCTTCGCCGACATCCATGGCGGTGGGGTGAAACTGCACAAATTCGGCATCCGCAATCAGCGCCCCCGCGCGCGCAGCCATACCGATGACCTGCCCACGGATACGCGGCGGGTTGGTGGTCAGCGCATAGAGCCCACCGGACCCGCCCCCGGCCAGCAACACGGCAGCCCCGCGCAGCATCACTGGGGCTGACCCGCCCTTATCCGCACGCTGAATGCTGACGCCGGTAACACGCCCATCCTCGACGTCCAGCCCAAGGGCCATGGTGCCCTCCAGCACCTGGATCGAGGGTGTTTCCCGGACCTGCTCGATCAGGGCGGCCATGATCTGTGCGCCCGCCTGATCGCCCTTGACCCGGACGACGCGGGCAAAGCTGTGCGCGGCCTCGCGCGACAGCACGTAATCGCCGCCCGCGGTCCGGTCGAAAGGCGTGCCCAGCGTGGTCAGGTCCAGAATATAGTCGCGTGCCTGACGCGTCACCAATTCGGCAACCTGCGGATCCACGGTGCCCGCACCGGCATTTACAGTGTCGTCCGCATGGCTTTCCGGGCTGTCATGGGCGTCCATCGCCGCAGCCACCCCGCCTTGCGCCCAGGCGGAACTTGCACCTTCACCCAACGCCTCAGGAGAGATCATCACCACCGGATGCGGCGCCAGCTTCAGCGCAGCATAGAGCGCGCCCAGCCCGGCGCCCACGATGATAACGCGGTCGGTGGTGAGGGTTTCCATCTCGGATCAGAGACCCAGCTTTCGCGACAGGTCGATCATCGCCTGCACCGAATGGCGCGCTTTTTCTGCGATCTTGGCGTCAACCTCGACCTGACCTTCCATCGTGTGCAGCACATAGAGGATCTTTTGCAGCGTGATCTTCTTCATGTAGGGGCACATGTTACAGGGGCCGACAAAGTCGACCTCGGGCAGTTCATCGGCGATGTTCGAGGCCATCGAGCATTCGGTGATCAGCATCGCCTTTTCGGGCTTCTCGGTGCTGACATATTTGATGATCCCGCTGGTCGAGCCAGAGAAATCGGCCTCGGCCACCACTTCGGGCGGGCATTCCGGGTGGGCAATCAACCGCGTGCCCGGATTCCATTTGCGAAAATCGCGCAGGTCCTGCGCTGTGTATTGTTCATGCACGATGCACGAGCCCGGCCAGTACACGATGTTCTTGCGGCTTTCATTTGCCACGTTCTGCGCCAGATACTGGTCCGGCGTCATGATGACGGTGTCGGATTCCATCGCATCGACGATCTGAACGGCATTGGACGATGTGCAGCAGATATCGGATGCCGCCTTCACCTCGGCGGTGGTGTTCACATAAGAGACGACCGGCGCGCCGGGATATTTGGCGCGCATCTCGTCAATCCCCTCGGCGGTGATGCTTTCGGCCAGCGAACAACCCGCGGCCATGTCTGGCATCAGCACGGTTTTCTGGGGGCTCAGGATTTTCGAGGTTTCGGCCATGAAATGCACGCCCGCCTGCACGATCACATCGGCTTCGACGTCGCTGGCCTTCATTGCCAGCTGCAAGCTGTCACCCACGAAATCCGACACGCCATGAAAGATTTCAGGCGTCATGTAATTGTGGCCCAGAATGACTGCGTCCCGCTCTTTCTTGAGCGCATTGATCGCCTTGATATAGGGCGCATAGATTGCGAAATCCGGTGGCGCCACCACCCGGTCCATCCGTGCATAGATATCCTGCATATCCGCGACCAATCCGGTCGAAGGTGTCAGGTCATAATGCTGAGAAAGCACATTGGTGATGCTCTGGTGAGTGACATTCATCTCGGCAGTCCTGCCTTGCGTATTGGGGTGGGAAGGGGGTCGGAATTCGTGCTGCCCGACCGTCCAAGAAAACGGTTGATTTCAAAGGCGCACGCCTCTGATCGCACAATTCGAGCGGTTTTGGTCATGCGATCTGGATCATTCCGCATAACCGATGCCTTCGGTCGATACACATGCATAGCAAATCGGCATGAAAAACCGCTCTGAATGTCCTACTCAGTTGCGGGATGCATACGGTGAATTCCAGGCGCGGTAAACATACAAAACCCCAAGCCAATATCGGTATACGCGGATGAATGCGCTTACCTGCTGCAAATTTGCAGTTCGCGGAACAGTTTGTGGTCATCTCGGGCCGGGTCTCTGACGAGGTGTATGGTCCGGGCGGCACGGCCCAACTTGTTACATTTCGTAAGAATTGAGAAAACATCAGGCAAAACTTGACGCTGATCGTGTCGACGTCCCTTAATCGGGGCGTTGGCGTCCGGGCCAGACCCGGACCCGCCATTTCCGGCCCGGGGAGGGGCCGGGTGGGGAGGAGAAAAAGATTGACTCAGACGCAGTCAGGCGCTGAAGGGATGCAGTCTCTTCCGGCGCTGCTACACCGCAATGTGATTCAGTTCGGGGATGCCCCGGCCTATCGCGAAAAGGAATTCGGGATCTGGCAATGCTGGACCTGGGCCGAGGCGGCCAAGGAAATCCGCGCCATTGCGCTGGGGTTTCTTGAGATTGGCGTTGAGAAGGGCGACCATATCGCCGTCATAGGCCGGAACCGCCCGGCGCATTACTGGTCGATGGTTGCGGCCCAAATGGTGGGTGCGATTCCGGTGCCGCTCTATCAGGACGCGGTCGCCGAAGAGATGACATATGTGATGGAACATTGCGGGGCGAAATATGTCGTCTGCGGTGACCAGGAACAGGTCGATAAGGTCATCGAGATTCAGGAAAAAGTTCACCAGATCAAACACATCCTCTACACTGACAAGCGTGGGATGCGGAAATATGATCATTCCCAGATGAACGCGCTGGACGACATCAAGGCCGAAGGCAGCGCAGGTCATGCTCGCTTTGATGCCGAGCTGGACGCGCGTATCGCTGCGATCACCTATGACGACACTTGTGTGATGCTGTATACCTCGGGCACCACAGGCAAGCCGAAAGGCGTGGTGCTGTCGAACCGCAATGTGATCGAAAGCGCCAAGAATTCTGCAGAGTTTGACCACCTGACCCGGAATGAGGACATCCTGTCCTATCTGCCGATGGCTTGGGTGGGTGATTTCATCTTTTCCATCGGTCAGGCCTATTGGTGCGGATTCTGTGTGAATTGTCCCGAAAGCGCTGACACGATGATAACCGACCTGCGCGAGATCGGTCCGACCTATTTCTTTGCCCCGCCGCGGGTATTTGAAACGCAGCTGACCAACGTCATGATCCGGATGGAAGATGCGGGCAAGCTGAAGCAGCGTATGTTCCACCATTTTATGGCCCATGCCAAAAAGGTGGGTGGGTTACTGCTGGATGGCAAAGCGGTCGGGTTTGGTGATCGGATCAAATACGCGCTGGGCAATCTGCTGGTCTATGGGCCGCTGAAGGATACGCTGGGGTATGGCCGGTTCCGGGTCGGTTATACGGCAGGCGAGGCGATCGGGCCTGAGATTTTCGATTTCTACCGCTCGCTGGGGATTAACCTGAAGCAGCTTTATGGGCAGACCGAGGCGACGGTCTTCATCACCGTGCAGCCCGATGGCGAGGTGCGCGCCGATACGGTTGGTGTGCCCGCGCCAGATGTCGAGCTGAAGATCGCCGAAACGGGCGAGATCTACTATCGCTCGCCAGGTGTGTTTGTCGAATATTACAACAACCCGGACTCGACCGCCTCGACCAAGGATGCCGAGGGTTGGGTGGCCACGGGTGATGCCGGGTTCATTGAGGAAAGCAGCGGTCATCTGCGGATCATTGATCGGGCCAAGGACGTCGGAAAAATGGTCGATGGCTCGATGTTTGCGCCGAAATATGTTGAGAACAAGCTGAAGTTCTATCCCGATATTCTTGAGGTCGTGCTGTTCGGCAATGGCAAGGATCGCTGCGTGGCGTTCATCAATATCGACCTTACCGCCGTGGGGAACTGGGCGGAGCGCAACAACGTCGCCTATGGGTCCTATCAGGAACTGACGGCACATCCGCAAGTGTTAGAGACAATCAAGTCCCATGTGGAAGCGGTCAACAAATCGGTCGCCGCCGATGAAATGCTGTCGGGCTGTCAGGTGCATCGCTTTGTGGTGCTGCACAAGGAACTGGATGCGGATGACGGCGAGATGACCCGAACCCGCAAGGTGCGCCGGGGCTTTGTCGAAGAGAAATTCCACGACATCATCACCGCGCTTTATGACGGGTCTTCAAGCGTTTCGACCACGACCGAGGTGACCTATGAGGACGGCCGCAAGGGTTCGATCAGTGCCACACTTGAGATCGTGGATGCGCCGGTTGTAACGGTCGCGCAACACAAGGTAGCGGCGGAATGAAGTCCGGTCCTGCGCCGCTCGACCTATGGTCATCGCCCGCCCGCCATTCCGTGTATTGCGTAAGTCAAGGAGGGGCTGATGTTGGATAGTTCCGAAGGATATGTCACCGAAGACGGCCGCAAGATCGGCGGCGTCGTGATGGAGATGAAGAACATCACTCTGCGCTTTGGCGGTGTGGTGGCGATCAAGGATATCTCGTTCGACATCCGTGAGGGTGAGATCCGCGCCATTATCGGTCCGAACGGGGCGGGTAAGTCCTCGATGCTGAACGTGATCTCGGGGTTCTATGTCCCGCAAGAGGGCGAGGTCTGGTTTCACGGGGCCAAGCGCCCTCCAATGCGGCCCTATGAGGTCGCGCGGCAGGGGATTGCACGAACATTCCAGAACATCGCCCTGTTCGAAGGGATGAGCGTTTTGGACAACGTCATGACCGGGCGCCTGAACTATATGAAGACAAATATCCTGCAGCAGGCTTGGTGGAAGGGTAAGGCCGAGGCCGAAGAGACCGAAAACCGTGAGGCGGTCGAACGGATCATCGACTTTCTCGAAATCCAGCATATCCGCAAGACGCCCGTTTCACGCCTGCCCTACGGCTTGAAAAAACGGGTCGAACTGGCCCGGGCGCTGGCCGCTGAACCCAAGCTGTTACTGCTGGATGAGCCGATGGCCGGGATGAATGTTGAAGAGAAAGAGGACATGAGCCGCTTTATCCTCGACGTGAATGATGAATTCGGCACCACCATCGCCCTGATCGAACATGACATGGGCGTGGTGATGGATCTGAGCGATCGGGTGGTCGTGATGGATTACGGCAAGAAGATCGGCGACGGCACGCCTGATGAGGTGCGCAACAATCAGGAAGTCATCGATGCCTATCTGGGGGTGAGCCATGACTGATCTACGGAACGGGCTGAGAAAATTCGACGAATTTTCCGGGATGACGCGCCCGATGAAATCTGTTCGGAGGACATAGGATGCCTGAACAACTCGTATTTGCGATGGAAGTCATCCTCAACGGTCTTATGGCCGGGGTGCTCTATGCGCTGGTCGCGCTGGGCTTTGTGCTGATCTACAAGGCGTCAGGGATTTTCAATTATGCGCAAGGGGTTATGGCCCTGTTTGCCGCGATGACTCTGGTCGGGATCATGAACGGGCAGGTGCCGTTTGCACATCTGATCAATGCGACTTTCGGGACGCATATCCATTACTTTGGCTGGAGTGTCCCTGCGCTGCTGGCGATTATTCTGACTATGGCGGTGATGGTTCTGTTGGCTTGGGCCGTGCAGCGGTTCGTGATGCGTCACCTGGTTGGCCAAGAGCCGATTATCCTGTTCATGGCCACCATCGGGCTGGCCTATTTCCTTGAGGGCGTGGCCGACCTGATGTGGGGGTCCGAGATCAAGACGCTGGATGTAGGCCTGCCGCAGGGCATCAACCTCTGGCTCGATGAAGCGACCTTTAACGTCTTCGGCTATGGGTTCTTCATCGACAATCTGGACATTGTGGCAACGGTAATTGCGGCGCTGTTGGTGGCGGCGCTGGTTGTGTTCAGCCAATATACCAAGCAGGGCCGGGCGATGCGCGCGGTGGCGGATGACCATCAGGCGGCGCTGTCGGTGGGGATTTCGCTGAACTTCATCTGGATCATGGTCTGGTCTGTGGCCGGGTTTGTAGCGCTGGTCGCGGGTATCATGTGGGGCACCAAGTCTGGCGTGCAGTTTTCACTGTCGCTGATCGCGCTCAAAGCGTTGCCGGTGCTGATGCTGGGCGGATTTACCTCGATCCCAGGAGCCATCGTCGGAGGGTTGATCATCGGTGTGGGTGAGAAACTGTTCGAGTTCGCCATTGGCCCGATGGTTGGCGGTGCGACCGAGAACTGGTTTGCCTACGTGCTTGCGCTGATCTTCCTTGTGTTCCGGCCGCAGGGTCTGTTCGGCGAGAAGATCATCGAAAGGGTGTAGTCATGACCAAACTCATCGCCATTCTCAACGTTATCGCATGGGCCGGGTTCTGGGCGTTTGGGTATATCGCCCTGACCTCGGACGATCTGACCGACAGCCAACTGACGATTGCCGCGATCCTGGCTTTTGCCGGGTTGGTCACGGGTGTCATGGCCTACATGAAACTTGTGCGCGCCTCAGAGGCGAGCGGATATGCCAAAGGCTCCAGCCAACTGAACACTGTCGCCCGCGACCGGGCGCAGGAAGAATGGGGAAAGTAAGACATGTTTTATCGCGAGGCCGGAGATTTCAAAACCTCTTACGTGGAAGACAGCCAGACCTTTCCGATCAAATTTGACCGGTATCGGTACTATGTGGTGCTGGCAGTGGCATTTGGGATCATTCCATTCATCATCAATGACTACTGGGCGAACGCGCTGCTGCTTCCGTTTCTGATCTATGCGATCGCCGCCATCGGATTGAATGTATTGGTTGGCTATTGCGGGCAGGTGTCGCTGGGTACCGGTGGGTTCATGGCTGTGGGAGCCTATGCCTGCTACAAGCTGATGACGGCCTTTCCCGAAGTCAGCATGTTCATCCATGTCATCCTTGCGGGCGGGATCACCGCCATTGTCGGTGTTCTGTTCGGATTGCCTTCGCTTCGGATCAAAGGGTTCTATTTGGCCGTGGCCACGCTTGCGGCGCAGTTCTTTCTGGTGTGGCTGTTCAACCGTGTGCCGTGGTTCTACAACTACTCGGCATCTGGGCAGATCAACGCGCCCGAGCGGGATGTGTTCGGCATCATCATCACAGGCCCGAATGCTCCGGCCTGGGCAACCTATCTGTTCTGCCTGATCTTCCTGACCTTCTGCGCCATCATTGCACGGAACCTGACTCGGGGAACGACCGGCAGGACATGGATGGCGATCCGCGACATGGATATCGCGGCCGAGATCATCGGGGTAAACCCGCTCAAGGCAAAACTGACCGCCTTTGCTGTCAGCTCATTTTTTGTGGGTATCGCGGGGGCGCTATTCTTTGCGGTCTATCTGGGCGCGGTTGAGGTTGGCGAAGTCTTTGGCATCCAGAAATCGTTCCTGGTCCTATTCATGGTCATTATCGGCGGATTAGGGTCTATCTTCGGCTCCTTCGCCGGGGCAGCTTTCTTGGTATTGCTGCCGGTTGTTTTGAAGGTGGTCGGTGTCGATCTACTGGGCTGGCCCACTGATATCGTTGCGCATCTCAATCTGGTGATCGTCGGCGCACTCATCATCATGTTCTTGATTCTGGAACCGCATGGGCTGGCGCAGCTTTGGCGTGTGGCGAAAGAGAAACTCAGACTCTGGCCGTTTCCGCACTGACGGGCAGGCCCAAAGACAAGACGGGTGCAAAGCCCGAATTCAACATCGGACCAATCAAGGGAGGAGACACCCGATGAAGACGAAACTGGCAACCCTGGCGCTGAGCGCCATGATGGCCGCAGGTCCGGCCATGGCCGACCTTGTGTTCCCGTCGCTCAGCTATCGGACGGGACCATATGCGGCAGGCGGTATCCCGTTTGCTGACGGCTATGCCGATTATTTCACACTGCTCAACGAGCGTGACGGCGGCATCGGAGGTGTTTCGGCCAATGTGATCGAATGCGAAACCGGCTATAACACCGAAAAAGGCGTAGAATGCTATGAATCCACAAAGGGCGAAGGCGCCTTGGTATATCAGCCATTGTCGACCGGCATTACCTACCAGTTGATCCCAAAAGTGACCGCAGATGGAATTCCGCTGCACACGATGGGCTATGGCCGGACCTCTGCTGCGAACGGCAAGGTATTCAGCCACGTGTTCAACTATCCGGCCAACTACTGGAACGGAGCGTCGGGCGCGATCAACTATCTGCTGAGCGAAAACGATGGTGACCTGAACGGTAAGAAAATCGCACTGGTCTATCACAACTCGGCCTATGGCAAGGAACCGATCCGCACGCTGGAGACCCTGGCTGAAAAGCACGGGTACGACCTGACGCTGCTGCCTGTTGACCACCCCGGTCAGGAACAGAAATCGCAGTGGCTGCAAATTCGCCGCGAAAAGCCTGATTATGTAATCATGTGGGGCTGGGGCGTGATGAACCAGGTCGCGGTGCAGGAAGCTGCGAACATCCGCTTCCCGATGGAAAACTTCATCGGAGTCTGGTGGTCTGGCGCTGAATTTGACGTGCAGCCCGCGGGCGACAAGGCAAACGGCTATAAGGCACTGACCTTTACCGGGCTGGGCATGGACTATCCGGTCTATGACGATCTGCAGAAATACGTGGTGGATGCAGGCAAAGCGGCGGGTGCGGGCGATCAGCTTGGCTCGGTTCAGTATAACCGCGGTCTCTATGCCGCCATGCTGGCCGCTGAAGCTGTGAAGACTGCGCAGGGAATCCACAATACCGCTGATATCGACGCATCCATGATGCGCGATGGTATGGAGGCGCTGGAAATGACCAACGCCAAGATGGAAGCGCTGGGCATGACCGGTTTCGGGCCTGAATTCTCGGTCTCGTGCGAAAATCACGGCGGACCCGGCCTTGTCGGCGTTGTGCAGTGGGATGCTGCGGCCGGAACCTGGAACCCGGTTCAGGACTTCCAGCCGACCGATGCAGATGTGATCAACACGTTGATCGAAGAAGATTCTGCAGCCTATGCAGCGGAAAACAACATCACACCTGGGTGTGAATAAGTGGCTGGCCCCGGTCTTGATCCGGGGCCGCGAAACTGACCAGAGCGGCGGGTAGCCGCCGCTCTATCCCAACGGTCCCTCTCGGGACAGGCATGAGGACACGCGCTGATGCTGGATGCGGCACAAACCACTGACGTGCAGGCGGAAACCCTGCTTGAGGTCAACAATATCGAGGTGATCTACAATCATGTGATCCTTGTGCTGAAAGGCGTCAGCCTAACGGTGCCCAAAGGGGGCATTACGGCCCTGCTGGGCGGCAACGGGGCAGGCAAGACCACCACACTCAAGGCGGTGTCGAACCTGCTGCATTCGGAACGGGGCGAAGTCACCAAGGGATCAATCAAGTATCGCGGGACCAGCGTGCATGAAAGTGAGCCTGCCGATCTGGTGCAAAAAGGCGTCATCCAGGTGATGGAGGGTCGCCATTGTTTCGAACATTTGACGGTCGAGGAAAACCTGCTGACCGGCGCCTATACCCGCAAAGATGGTAAGGCCGCGATCCAACAGGATCTGGACCTTGTTTACACCTATTTCCCACGTCTGAAGGAACGCCGCCGCAGCCAGGCGGGTTACACGTCGGGCGGAGAGCAACAGATGGTTGCGATGGGTCGGGCGCTGATGTCGCGGCCCGAGACGATCCTGCTGGATGAGCCGTCCATGGGGCTGGCCCCGCAGCTTGTCGAAGAGATTTTCGGCATCGTCCAAGATCTGAACGAAAAAGAGGGCGTCTCGTTTCTGCTGGCCGAGCAGAACACCAATGTGGCGCTCAGGTTCGCACATTACGGCTATATTCTTGAATCCGGCCGCGTGGTGATGGATGGCCCAGCTGCCGAGCTGCGCGAAAACCCCGATGTTAAGGAATTCTATCTGGGCATGTCGGATGACGGCCGCAAAAGCTTCCGCGATGTGCGCTCATACCGCCGCCGCAAGAGGTGGCTGTAGGCGGATGGAGGATTTGGCGATGACGAAATTCTACGATGCGCTAGAAACCCGCTCGGCCGACCAGCGCGCCTCTGAACAGTCTGAGGCGTTGCAGGTACAGATCACGCGCGCGAACTCGGCTCCGGGGTTTGCGGCGCATATGGCGGATGTTGATACGGCAGCTGTAAAGTCGCTGGACGACCTTGTGAAGCTGCCAGTTCTGCGCAAGTCCGATATGGCTAAGGCGCAGGCGTCGCGCCCGCCCTTTGGCGGGTTTACCGTCAAACCGGCCCGGCATTTCCATCATGTTTTCCAGTCGCCCGGCCCGATCTATGAGCCCGGCAGCACCGATCACGACTGGTGGCGGATGGGGCGGTTCCTGCACGCAGCAGGTGTCGGGCCCGGAGACATCGTTCAGAATTGCTTTGGCTATCACCTGACCCCGGCGGGCATGATCTTTGAAAGTGGCGCGCGGGCGGTGGGGGCTGCTGTGCTGCCTGCCGGCACCGGCCAAACCGAACTGCAGGTAACCGCCGCGCGCGATGTCGGCTGCACCGCTTATGCGGGCACACCGGATTACCTCAAGGTCATTTTGGACAAGGCCGATGAGATGGGCGTGGCACTGGATTTCGTGACTGCCGTTGTTGGTGGCGGTGCTTTGTTCCCGTCTTTGCGTCAGGAATACGCCAATCGCGGTATCGCCTGTCTGCAATGCTATGCCACCGCCGATCTGGGCAGCATCGCTTATGAAAGCCCGGCGATGGACGGGATGATCATTGATGAGCATGTCATCGTCGAGATCGTCACCCCCGGAACCGGAAACCCGGTCGCGCCGGGTGAAGTGGGTGAGGTTGTCGTGACCTCACTGAACCCCGATTATCCGCTGATCCGGTTTGCCACCGGTGATCTGTCGGCGGTTCAACCTGGTCAGTCACCTTGCGGTCGCACCAACATGCGCATCAAGGGCTGGATGGGACGCGCGGATCAGACAACCAAGATCAAGGGTATGTTCGTGCGCCCTGAACAGGTCGCGGCGCTGGTCGACAAGCATGATGAAATCGTCAAGGCGCGCGTCATTGCCGCCCGCCAGGGTGAGATGGACACGATGAAGGTTCAGATCGAAAGCGCCGGCGGAGATGACTTGGCTTATGCGAAATCCGTCGTCGAGGTGCTGAAGTTGAAAGGCGCGATCGAAGTCGTGGCGCCGGGATCGCTGCCGAAAGATGGTTTGGTGATCGAGGATCAGCGCGTCTACGAATGAAGGCTGTGCAACTCTGCGGCAGTATGTGTCGCAGATTTGTTTCGCTGCCCACTGGTGTTTCCGAGCGTTTTGGTCGATTAAAGACGGACTCTGCGCCTTAGCCAGTTAAAGCCGGGATCATGGCCGATATTGAAATCTCTGAGCACGGAAGGCGCAACCGCGGCGCTGTAGGTACACGCCTCGTCGGCGTGGTGGCCTGCCTTGTGGCGGCAGCCTGTCTGTTGCCGATGCTTGCGGTTGTTCTGGCCGCAACGACGGGCGGCACGGATACGGTTTCGCATCTCCTGGAAACTGTTCTGCCCGGCTATGCGATGACGACACTGATACTGGTCGTGCTGGTGGCCACGGGCACGTTTTCCATCGGCGTGGGCGCAGCTTGGCTCGTGACGATGACGCGGTTCCCTGGCGTGCGCATTCTGGAAATTGCGTTGGTGCTGCCGCTGGCCTTCCCGGCCTATGTGCTGGCCTATGCCTATACATTCATTCTTGATCATCCGGGCATTGTCCAGACCACCCTGCGTCAGGTAACGGGCTGGGGCCCGCGCGACTATTGGTTCCCCGAGATTCGGTCGACCGAGGGTGCGGCGGTGATGTTGATCTTGGTCTTGTATCCTTACGTCTACCTGTTGGCCCGGGCCGCTTTTCTGCAGCAGAGTGCAACGGCCTTTCTGGCAGCGCGCGCGTTGGGCAAAAGTCCGTGGCTGGCCTTTTGGCACGTTTCGCTGCCAATGGCGCGCCCGGCGATTGCGGGTGGCGTGCTGCTTGCCATCATGGAAACCATCGCCGATTTCGGCACCGTGGCCTATTTCGGGGTGCAGACATTTGCCACGGGCATCTATACCAGTTGGTTTTCGATCGGTGATCGGGTGGGTGCGGCGCAGCTGGCGCTCTGCCTTCTGGGCTTTGCGCTGGTCATGGCCGTGGCGGAACGGATGCAGCGCGGGAAGGCCAAATACTATCAGGCAGGCAAAAGCCACGCCTCGCTGCCATCCGCCCGGCTGAAGGGCTGGCAAGCGGGCGCGGCTTTTTCCCTGTGTGCCATACCGGTGCTGTTCGGATTTCTGTTGCCGGTGTTCATTTTGGTTCAGATGGGGATGGAGTCCGAACAGAACCTTCTGTCACGGCGCTATCTCGGGTTCATTCAGAATTCGCTGACGCTGGCCGGTGTGGCGGCGGTTGTCACGGTTTTTGCGGCCATCAGCGTTGGGTTCTTTCAGCGATTGCGGCCGGGGAGGGTGTCCTCTGGTGCCGGGTACATGGCGCGGCTGGGCTATGCGGTTCCAGGCGGTGTGATCGCCGTCGGGCTGATGGTGCCATTTGCCAGTTTCGATAACGCACTGGATGCATGGATGCGGCAGAATTTCGACCTGTCGACCGGGTTGCTTGTTACCGGTTCGATCTGGCTGTTGGTAGCCGCTTATATGGTGCGGTTTCTGGCCGCCGCGCTCAGCGCATATGAGGGAGGGCAGAGCACGGTGCATGCCAATATGGATGCGGCCTCGCGGTCTTTGGGGCAAACGCCGCTGGGGACGTTGCGCCGGGTGCATTTGCCGATTCTGACGCCGTCGCTGCTGACAGCTTTGTTGATCGTCTTTGTGGACGTGATGAAAGAGCTTCCCGCGACCCTGATCATGCGGCCTTTCAATTTCGATACGCTGGCGGTGCAGGCCTATCGGCTGGCATCAGACGAGCGGTTAGAGGGCGCTGCTGTGCCCTCGCTGGTGATACTGGCAGTGGGGTTGTTGCCGGTGATCCTGATCTGCCGACAGGTTGGGCGACAGCGCTAGCACCGACGAAAAAGTCACACCCGATTGCGGATAGGCTTGATTCGAACACGTTTTCCGGCAAGGCTTGGGGCATGAACATGCAGCCTCCCAGCCGGTTTTCTGCAAACCCGACCCAGATGCCTGTCGCGTTTGACCGCCACGAGATGTCCCAAATCCTTTCTGTCTATGGCCGGATGGTCGCCGCCGGAGAATGGCGCGATTACGGGATCTCGAACCTGCGTGATATGGCGGTGTTTTCCATCTTCCGCCGCACGGCAGAGCATCCGATTTATCGGGTCGAAAAAGATCCGCGTCTGCGGGCACGACAAGGGATGTATTCGGTGGTCGGTATGGATGGCCGCATCCTGAAACGCGGTCATGATCTGCGCACAGTTCTGCGGGTATTGGAACGCAAGCTGATACGGTCGGTCGACTTGGATTAGAGCCTTTTATGGGCGGTCACGGGCCCATCGCCCTGTTCCAGAATGCGCGTGATTGCAACATCCATCGGCTCAAAGGTCACGTCCATGTGGAACGCATTTGCGTGCAGCAGCATATTGTCGCCGTAGACCCAGGCCACATGCCCTTTCCAGAACAACAGATCACCGCGCTGAGCGGGTGTGCCAGGGGTCAGCGCCTGACCCAGATCACGCTCCTGGTCGCCACTATCACCGGGGCAGGGCAGCCCACAAGCCAGCATTCCGGCCTGAACCAGACCTGAACAATCAAGCCCGAACCGGCTGTTGCCGCCCCAAAGATAGGGCGTTCCCAGAAACAGTTCGGCCACGGCGACCGGATCGGTCAGGGTGACGTTGATCTGTTTGGCGTGTATGGCCGGGATAAAGCCTAGCTCCGTCTCAATAAATCCATTCTGTTCGGACATTGTCTGAACCTTGCTGCCAAAGCTTAACGAGGTTCGGTCCCGGGATTTCATGTTCGGTTGCTCATATGCATGTGTTGACGGTGCCGTGATCCAGTGGGTGGCAGGCACATCTGGGGCCAGACAGTCTGACCGGACCCAGCCCGCATAGCCGTCCTTGTCCGAGGTGATCCGGCTCCAGCCGTTGTTCTCTTCATGCGTGCAAACACCATCCCCATACAAAAGCTGGCGATCTCGCGGCCCGTCCGGGGCGCGCAACAGGTCGATGACCGGTTGTATGATGCGCTGCCGGGTCATAGGCCCAAAATCTTGGGCAGGGCAGTCAGAAGGGCGCGGGGCCCCTGACCGAACCCGCCCTTGCTGCGTCCGGGTTCCTTGCTGCGCTGCCACGAGAAGATGTCGAAATGCATATAGGGGCTGTCACCGACAAATCTGCGCAGGAACAGCGCGGCGGTGATCGAACCGGCAAAACCACCCGCCGGTGCGTTATCCAGGTCCGCAATACCGGGTTCAATCAGGCCCTCATAGGGGTCGTGGAAAGGCATGCGCCAGACCGGATCGGCCGCTTTGCCCGCTGCGCGGGTCAAGGCGTTCGCCGCAGTATCGCTGTCGGTATAGAACGGCGCCAGATCGCTGCCCACCGCCACACGTGCCGCCCCGGTCAGTGTCGCCATCGAGATTACCAAATCCGGTTCGCCCTCATCCGCCAGCGCCAATGCGTCGGCCAAAACCAAGCGCCCTTCGGCATCGGTATTGTTAATCTCAACCGTCAGCCCCTTGCGCGAGGTCAGGATGTCGCCGGGCCGGAAGCCGTTGCCCGCAACGGAATTCTCTACCGCCGGGATCAGCACGCGTAGCTGCACGGGCAGCTCCAGCGCCATGATCATCCGGGCCAGCCCCAATACATTTGCGGCCCCGCCCATATCTTTCTTCATCAGCCCCATCGAGGCGCCGGGTTTCAGGTTTAGCCCGCCAGTGTCAAAGCAGACGCCCTTGCCGACAAGGGTCAGCTTTGGGCCTGTCACGCCCCAGTTCATCTCAATCAGACGGGGCGCTTGTGCGGCGGCGCGGCCAACCGTGTGGATCATGGGGAAGTTCTGCTCTAGCAGGGCGTCGCCCAGAACAACCTCGAAAGAGGCGCCGAATTCCTGTGCCAGGGCTTCGGCTGCGCTATGAAGCTGTTCCGGTCCCATATCCGAGGCCGGAGTATTGACCAAATCGCGGGTCAGCGCCTCGGCCCCGGCCAGAACCTCAAGCCGGGGGGCGTCGATCCCGTCGGGGGCAACCAAACGAGCCTTGGCCGGGGATTGGCTGGCATAGCGGTCAAAGGCATAACCGGTCAGCAACCACCCCAGGCATTCAGTTTCCAGATCAGCTTGGTCTATGCCCGACGCGATGTGATATGCGCCTTCGGGCAGGGCTTCGGCGGCGGCGGCCAGCGGAAACCGCTTGCGGGACCGGCCAGTGGCTGTGCCATACCCCGCCAAAGCAGACTGTACCGCACCGTCAGGCCCTGGAATCAGCAAAACCTGACCCATCGCACCGGTGAATCCGCTGATCTTGGCCCAGGCCGTCACTGTTTCGGGCTGACCCGTCAGCCAGTCGTCCAGATCCGGCTGGGCAATGACGTGAAGGGGGACAGATGCGTCCGACGATGGTGCGAAAGACAGGGTCATGAAAATCTCGACTGTTGTGGCTTATGCCCAACCTAGCCGTCCATGGACCGTCCGCAAGCCCTGTCAGACCGAAAGATCTTGCTGATCCCAGATCACGGTCAGCGATTTCTCACCCACCCTGATCAGCCGCGACAGCGTGGCCCCGGCGGCGACCGAGTCGCCCGCGTCCACATTCTGCGCCACATCATTCGCCACACAGGCCAGCGCCATCATTCCGATCTGTTCGGCAATGGCCACAATGGATCGTGCACATTTGCGCAGCCCGGCCCAGTCACGCTGTCTCCAGAACCGCTCGCAATTCGACAGGCGCACCGCCAATTCCTCGACCGTGCGACACAGCACGTCCAACGCGTTTTTCTCACCCAGTTGTCGATACAGCCCATTCAGACGATCCGAATCCAGCCGCACTGTTTCTTTGTGTTCAAGCGTGACGATCTTTTCCACCACATTCACCCCAATTCTATACGCCCCCACGGCATAGCCCGAATGTGGTGCGCAATTCCTTTGCAAAACCTTGCCATGGGGCAGGATAATGGCTCGAATTTTCTTCGAATTCAGGTTACAGCAGTCCACCGAGACATGAACAGGGACACAAGAATGGAATTCGCCAAACCTCTGCCAAACTATCTGGTCAATCGGTATCATGGCTGGAAAGCCACGACATATTCGGAAAATCAGGTCTGGTATCGCCGTCTTGCCACCGAAGGGCAGCGTCCGCGGGCCATGGTGATTTCCTGTTGCGACAGCCGGGTTCATGTCACCTCGATTTTTGGGGCGGATCAGGGTGAGTTCTTTATTCACCGCAACATTGCCAATCTGGTGCCGCCTTATGCGCCCGACGGCGATCATCACGGCACCAGTGCTGCCATCGAATACGCGGTGACCGCGCTGAAAGTGGCGCATCTGATCGTGCTGGGCCATTCCCAATGCGGTGGTGTGCAGGGCTGTATCGACATGTGCAAGGGCCAGGCACCACTGCTGGAAGCCAAAGAAAGCTTTGTTGGTCGCTGGATGGATATCCTCAAACCAAAATATGATCTGGTTGCCGATATCGAAGACAGCACCGACCAAGCGCGCCAGTTCGAACGGCAGGCGGTTGTTGCTTCGCTCGAAAACCTGATGACCTTCCCCTTCATCTCCGCGGCGGTAGAGAGCGGCTCGCTCAGCCTGCACGGTTTGTGGACAGATATCGGTGAAGGTGGCCTTCAGTGTTATGATCCCGGCGAAAAGAAATTCGTGGTCGTCTGACCCGGCGGATTTTCGACAATTTCAGGCAGCGCGGATCAGACTACTGATTCCGCGCTGTTTTTTTGATAAGTTTGGGATGTCATTTTAGGGATTCGGAGCATTCCATGCGATTGATCAAACGTGTTCTTGTCACCGTGCTAGTCTTGATTCTGGTTCTGGTAGGGGTGTCCTTTATATTGCCAGGCAAGGCAGAAGTTTCGCGTAGCATCACGATTGATGCCTCGCCCGAGGTCATCTTTCCTTATGTCAACTCCATGCAAGAGACTGAGAAATGGTCGCCATGGTTATCTCGTGATCCCGAGACGAAGCTGACCTATGGCGGGCCTGATTCTGGGGTCGGGAATGTGCTGAACTGGTCGTCGGATCACCGGCAGGTCGGCACCGGTTCGCAAGAGATCACCGAAAGCGTTGAAAACCAGATGGTCAGAACCGCCTTGGATTTTGGTCCAATGGGCACTGCTATTGCCATGTTTGAACTGCAGCCGGAGGGCAGCGGCACCAAAGTGACCTGGGGGTTTGAATCCGAATTGGGTATGAATCCCATGTCCCGCTGGATGGGGCTGATGATGGATAAATGGGTTGGCGGAGATTACCAGCGCGGGTTGGATAATCTGAAAACGCTGGTCGAAGGGTAAACAAGGCCAAACCCCTGACCGGAGTGATCAGCCGAGGGCCGGATTGGCCAGTTGAAACTCAAAAAGCCACCATTATTTCATTTTCTGAACACCGTGTTGGGACATTTAACGCGCTTTTTCCTCGATAAACACATGTTAAAGCAGCAGGGTTAGGTAGACCGCCATGAGTATCAATCGTCGTGTTTTCGCCTCCGGAGCGTTGGGAATCGGGCTAACGGCATTCTTACCGGTTGGGGGCTATGCGTTGGCTATGGCCGCGGGTCAGGTTGCGCACCGAATTCTGGCCGCTGAAAAGCTGAGCTTTCTGTCCGAGAAGGTCGCCAAATCCGCCGTTCTGGTCAGCATCGGCGGAGCAGTTGATCGGAACCTGAGTGAATTGCAGCAGGCGCATGATGAATTTGACGATATCCTGCTTGGCTTCAAAGAAGGCAAAGGGTCGTCCGGTATTGACCGGGAAAGATTCTATTCCGTTAACAAAGCGCTTGAGGAAGTCGCCAGCGTTTGGGTGCCATACGGGACCGCGGTCGAAGACATCGTTGCTGACAAGTCGATCAACGAAGCGCAACTGAACATGATCGTGGGCAATGTCGAGGCACTTGAAGAATCCTGCCACGCCGTGGTCCGCAAGCTAGAAGCGGCCTATGGCGAGGTCGATATTGAACCGTCGATGGCCCTGGCATTGGAATTCGCAGGTCGTCAGCGGATGATCACCCAGAAGATCTGCAAAGAAATTGCGCTGGCCGCCACCGGAAAAGAAACCGCAGAACACCACGAGAAGTTCAAGAAGAACGCGACCAAGTTTGGCAAGATCGTCGATGCGTTGATTGGCGGCGGCAATGAATACCTCAAGATGTCTGTACCGCCCAGTGACGCCTCGCTTGAGGCGCTGAAACAGGTAAAGGCCCAGTGGAACGATCTGCAGCCAACCGTCGAGGCCCTGAACGCCGCAGAGGTGCCAAGCCTGGAGGACGTTGTGCAATTCTGTGCAAAAATGGATGTGCTCGAGAAAGAATCCGAACGTGCGGTTCTGCTGTACGAGGATGCGATCAAGATCGCCTCTTGATTGGGGCTGCGCCGTACCGGCGGGCTACACGAACACCAATCACTTTAATCTGATCCGGGTCCACTACAGAGATGGGCCCGGATTTCTTTTTGCGGCCTAAGAAAAAACAAACCCCGCAAGCGGCGCTGCGGGGTTTGGTCAATACATAAAGAAAGGGTATCAGTTATCCCTTCTTCAGGACCTCACGGCCCAGCAATTCGGCGATTTGTACCGCGTTCAGCGCTGCGCCCTTACGCAGGTTGTCACTGACGCACCACAGGTTCAGGCCGTTCTCGATGGTTGAATCCTGACGGATGCGGCTGATGAAGGTGGCGAAATCACCCGCGCATTCGATCGGCGAGACGTAGCCGCCCGGTTCGCGCTTATCGATCACCATGATACCTGGTGCTTCGCGCAGGATGTCACGGGCTTCGTCTTCGTCCAAGAATTCCTCGAACTCGATATTCACGGCCTCGGAATGGCCAACGAAAACCGGAACGCGGACGCAGGTCGCGGTGACCTTGATCGACGGGTCGATGATCTTCTTGGTCTCGACAACCATCTTCCACTCTTCCTTGGTCGAGCCGTCTTCCATGAAGACGTCGATCTGCGGAATGACGTTGAAGGCGATCTGCTTCTGGAACTTGTTCGGCGGAACTTCGGTGGTGGGGTTGTAGATGGCTTTGGTCTGATCCCACAGCTCATCCATCCCTTCTTTGCCCGCGCCGGAAACCGACTGATAGGTCGACACGACGACGCGCTTGATCTTGGCGCGATCATGCAGTGGTTTCAGCGCGACAACCATCTGCGCGGTCGAGCAGTTGGGGTTGGCGATGATGTTCTTGTTCTTATAGTCGTGGATCGCCTCGGGGTTACATTCCGGCACGATCAGCGGAATTGCAGGGTCATAGCGATACAGGGACGAGTTGTCGATCACCACGCAGCCAGCCGCCGCCGCCTTGGGGGCGTAGACCTTGGTCGCCTCGGATCCCACAGCAAACAGTGCCATGTCCCAGCCGGTGAAATCAAACGTGTCCAGGTCTTTGGTCGTGAGTGTCTTGTCGCCAAAGCTTACTTCGGTTCCCAGCGACCGACGGCTTGCCAGCACGGCAAGTTCATCGATGGGGAACTGGCGTTCTGCCAGAATGTTCAGCATTTCGCGGCCCACATTACCTGTGGCGCCGACGACTACGACGCGATAGCCCATTTCATGTCTCCAAAGTTAAGGACGCGCGTTCATAGCCGCGTTGCAGCAAAGAAAAAAGAGGTTTCGCGGGATATTTCCCCCAATGACACCGATTTGACGCGGTGCATCGTCTCAGGCGTCGGTCAGAAGCCGTTCATAGAGCGCCACCAAGGTCTTTGCCTCGCCGTAGATGTCGAAATTCTGTTCCACATGGACGCGGGCGGCGCTGCCGGATAGCGCCAGCGACTCGGGGTTCGACAGCATTTCAGCAGCGGCATCAGCCAGGGCGGGAATGTTCCCCGGTTCGACCACATGGCCCAGTGAGGGGTCAGTCACGATCTCTGCAAAGGCACCGACATCGGTTGCCACCACAGGCACGCCGCAGGCCATCGCCTCGAGCGGGGTCAGGCCAAAGCCTTCCCAGCGTTGCGGCGCGATGAACAAGTCCAGCACCTGGTACCACTCGGCGATCTGATCCACCGTGACCTCGGGTTTGAATAGGATGCGGTCAGACAGGCCCGCCTTGGCGACCTTGTCTTTCAGCTCGGCCAGAAAGCCGGTGTGTTTTTCGGTCGCGCGGCCCATGACGATGCCATGGACGTCTTCGAAACGGCCACAAAGGTTGATCATCGCATCGACGAAAGCATCGGTGCCTTTCTGGTGCCGGATACGGCCATAGCACCCAAGCAGCAGACCACCTGGCAGGCCGAGTTTGCCCCGCAGGGTGTCTTTGTCCGCGGGCGGGGTGAAATCCTGCAGGTTGATGCCATGCATGATGACCTGCGCGTCCCGCTCAAGATATCCGGCGGTTTTGCGCGAGGTGGCAACCACCGCGTCCATCTGGTCGATCAGCCATTTGGTATAGCCCGTATGCGCCCGCTGCGAGGCGCTTGTGAACAGTAGTTTCAGGCGCAGACGAAAGACATTGCGCAGGATCAGGCCCAACAGCATCTCGGTATTGCGGCGCGCATGCCAGACGCGCGTGGTCTTGCGCGACAGAAAGGGCAGGCGGCCCAGCGGGATATGGGGCAGGTCGGCCGGTAGGCCCGGTCCGGTTGCGGCGATGTCGATCCATTGCACCTGCAAGGGCACCAGCCGCGCAATCGTCGCGGTCACGCCGGACAGCCTGCGCTTGAGGTTCGGTGCGATGACAACAGGGTCGGACATGGGCTCTCCCGATGGTTCCAGCGTCAGTCAACGCTGTCGCGGCTGAATAGGTAAATCACGCATCCAATGGCAAGCGTGACTGCAAAAAAGCCGAATATCGCTGTGTAGGGCGCGGTTGGACTGATGTCCACTGTCGCGGCATGGACGCGGCCGGTGACAAATTGCGCCAGACCCACTCCGCCGATGCCGAACAGATTCAACAGGGTCATGCCACGCCCGACCAGATGCGGCGGCACGAAGGCGCGGCCATGGGCCATGATGACCGGAAAGCTGGCGCCCATGAAACCGATCACCGCCATCAGACTTACTGACACCCAGACTGCCATGTCGATCCACAGGCACAACAGCCCCAGCGCCGCCGCGCCCAAGGCATTGCCGCCAAAGATCACCCATTTCCGTGTGCCCAAAAGCCGGTCGAGCGGCCCATAGGCAAAGGTGCCGGCAATCATAGCCGCCCCCATGACCAGCGTCGCGGTTCCGATCTGCGTGGTGCTGAGGGCGAAAACGTCGTTCAGATATGGACCTGCCCACAAGCCTCGTGTCGCAGCCGCGGGGGCGTAGGCCACCAGCATCAGCGGCAGGATGGCCCACAGGGCAGGTTCTTTCAGCAGGTCCAGCACTGACCCGCGATGCTCGGTCTCAACCGGTTTGGGGTCGTGAACGCTGATCCAGATGCCCGCTGCGATAATGGCCGAAACGACTGCCAGTGTAGCCATTGTGGCGCGCCAGCCCATCAGTTCGACCGCAAGTGCTGTGGGGTAGGAGGCCACCAGATTGCCGACCGACCCAACGCCCAGCATGATGGCTGCTAGCGTGGCAAAGCGGGCGGGCGGGTATTCGCGGGCAAAGATGTAATAGGATGCCATCAGAACGGGCGAGCACCCGACTCCGATCAGCCCCATCGCGACTGCGATATGAAACGGGGTGCTGGCCACTGCAAACAACGCAGCGCCGCCCGCGCCACCTGCCAGCAACAAAACCGCAGCCGTCAAACGCGGCCCGATCCGGTCCAGCGCCCAACCCACTGGCAGTTGCATGGCGGCAAAGACCAGAAACCAAAGCCCCGAGGCAAAGGCCAGATCTTCGGGCCTTGCCCCGATGTCACGCCCCAGATCGACGCTGAGAACGGCAAGAAAGGCGCGAAAAAATTGGCTGAGCACATAGCCCAGACACAGAACCACCAGTCCGGTTTTCATGAGACGCCTCTTTCGCCCAACCCGCCAGCAAATGCTTGGCATGTCCCCGTGATATGTACAAGCGCGTGTGCTATGATGTTTTCAGCGGACATCGAACAAATTTGGGCTATCTGAAGGTCTATTCATATTGTCGAGGAACCAATGAAAGACGCACAGGCCGCATTTTATGACAGCCTTCCGCTGTTGCGGGACTTTAACAATCTGACTGATCCTGAACGCTTTACCGCGGTGCCGACGGAATGGGTTCTTGGTGTCGCAGATGTCGTGGATTCCACCGGTCAGATAGAGCGGGGACGATACAAGGCCGTGAACATGGTTGGGGCCGCGGTGATCTCGGCCATGATCAATGCGCTTCGCGGGCAAGAATTTCCCTATGTCTTTGGGGGTGATGGTGCCGGGTTCGCCGTACCGGCAAGCGCGGCAGAGGCAGCACGTAGCGTTCTGGCCGATTTGCGGCGCTGGGCGGAAGAAGAGTTCGAGATCGCACTGCGCGGGGCCGTCGTGCCCGTCGCCGAAATCCGGCAGGCGGGCAAGGATCTTCGGGTTGCGCGTTACGCGCCATCCGAGGGGGTGGATTATGCGATGTTCTCGGGCGGTGGTCTGGCCTGGGCCGAGGCCGAGATGAAAGCAGGCCGGTTTGAGGTTCCGTACGCAGCCCCCGGTGCGCTGCCGGATTTGACCGGGCTGTCCTGCCGCTGGTCCAACAGCAAGGCGCAGAATGGTCAGATTGTCTCGGTGGTGGTGCAGCCAACTGCCCGCGCTACCGAGACCGATTTCGCCGACCTGTCACGGGCTGTTCTAGTGGCCGCTGAAGGATTGGACCGGTCCGGCCACCCGATGCCGGAAAGCGGCCCTCCGATCCGCTGGCCGCCGCCTGGTTTGGCGCTGGACGCCCATGTGTCCCGTGCGGGTCGCAATCTTTTGCTGCAGAAAATCAAGCTGTTGGCGCAGAATTTGATGATCGGGCTGCTGTTCAAATCTGGCAAGCGATTGGGGAATTTTGAGCCAGAACACTATAAGCGCACGGTCAGTCGCAATGCGGATTTCCGCAAATTCGATGACGGGCTGAAAATGACGCTGGATTGTGACCCGGCCACCCTGAACCAGATTCAGACCGTTCTTGAACAGGCCCGGAAACAGGGCAGGATCCGATACGGGCTGCACGCGCAGGATGAGGCGATGATGACCTGCTTTGTCCCCTCGGCCACCCGTGACGATCACGTCCATTTCGTCGATGGTGCCTCGGGCGGGTATGCTCAGGCGGCCTCGGCGATGCGGGCTTAGGCCTTCCACCTTGCGGCCAGGGCACGCGCCGCCTGTGTCAGCAGCATCACGTCGATCCCCACCGCCTGGAACTGGGCGCCCATGTCCTTATAGGCCTGCGATGCCTCATCCGTGACACCAAGAATGCCCGGGGCTTTGCCTGCTGCAACGATGCGTTTCATCGCGTCGGCGATCACCGCCTGGACTTCGGGCGCGGCGCTGTTTCCCTGAAAACCCATGTCAGTGGACAGGTCAGACGGACCGATAAACACGCCATCCACGCCTTCTACCTGTGCAATGGCATCCAATGCGGCGATACCGGCGCGGTTTTCCACCTGTAACAGCAGACATATCTGATCGTCTGCGGTCTGAATGTAATCCTGAACCGTTCCGTATTGCGTTGCGCGTGAGGCCATCGCGCCGACGCCTCGCACACCTTGGGGCGGATAGCGGCAGGCGCTTACCAGATCGCGCGCCTGCTGGGCACTTTCCACCATCGGTACCAGGATTGTCTGAGCACCTGCGTCCAACACCATCTTGATCAATGCGGTGTCGCCCACCGGGATTCGCACGACGGGATGTGTCGGACTGGCGGCCAGCGCGATCAGCTGATCCCGGATGGACCGGATATCATTCGGCGCGTGCTCACCGTCGATCACCAGCCAGTCGAATCCGGCAGTGCCCATGATCTCGGCTGTTACCGCCTCAGCAAAGCTGGACCAACACCCAATCAGATGGTCGCCGTTTTTCAGGGCTTGTTTGAACGTGTTGACGGGTGCGGACATGTGGAACCTCTAGTTTAGCGAGCGGGCGATTTCAGTGATCACGTCAAATGCCATTTGGACGTCTGCCTGCGTGGTCTCAAACTGACCGGCCTGAAAGCGGATCACCAAGTCGCCATCAACGCGGGTTTGAGTCAAGTAAATGCGGCCATCATCATTGATCGCATTAACCAGCCGTAGGTTCAGATCGTCCAGATCGGTTGACCCAAGGGGGGCATAGCGGAATGTCCACAATGACCACATAGGGTTGGTGGTGATTTCGAAATCGGATTCCGCCTTCAGCCGGTCATGCAGAGCCACTGACCATGTTATATGATTGCGCAACCTTTCACGTAGCCCTTCCAGACCATAGGCGCGGATTACGAACCACAGTTTCAGGGCTCGGAACCTGCGGCCCAGCGGTACCGACCATTCAGAATAATTTATGATCCCGTCCTTGCCGTGGGTCTTCAGGTATTCCGGGCTGATCGCGAGTGTCCGTACCAGATCATCGGGGTCCTTCAGAAAATGGGCGCAGCAATCGAACTGAACGCCCAGCCACTTATGCGGGTTGAATACGATGCTGTCGGCTTGCTCGACTCCCTCCCAGTAATGGCGGTATTCGGGGCATATCATGGCCGAGCCAGCCCAAGCTGCATCGATGTGTGAATACAGCCCGTATTTTTGCGCAATCTTCAGACATTCCTCTACCGGATCGGTCGCGCCGGTTCCGGTGCCGCCGACGCAGAGGATCACGCCGGTTGGCTGATAATCAGAGTCTAAATCGGCTTGGATTGCTGTTTCCAGCGCCTGTGGGTCCATCCCGCGCCAGTCGCCTTGTATGGGCACCCGTACCAGATTTTCCTGCCCGATCCCCGCAACCCATATGGCGCGATCAACCGAGGTATGGACCTCGGCCGAGCAATATACGCGCAGCGGTTTCTGTCCGAACAACCCATGTTGGTTGCCCTGCCAATTCAGCGCCTTTTCCCGCATGGTCAGCACAGCGGCCAGGGTCGCGGACGAGGCGGAATCCTGAATGACACCTGCAAAGCCCGTGGGCAGATCCAGGGCCTGCCGCAACCAATCCATCATCCGCGTCTCCATCTCGGTCGCGGCGGGGGATGTCTGCCACAACATGCATTGCGGAGCGATGGCGCTGGTTAGAAACTCGGCCAGAACCGACGGGGCCGAGGCGTTTGCATTAAAATAGGCAAAAAAGCGAGGATGTTGCCAATGGGTAATCCCAGGCATCACAATCTGTTCGAAATCGTGAAAGATTTCCTCCATCGCCTGGGAGCGCTCGGGAGGGCGCGCGGGTAAAGCGTTAAGAATATCACCGGGTTCCGTTCTGGCCCTAACCGGATTGTCGCCGACAGTCAGATGGTAATCCTGTGCCCACTCAGCAATCTTGGCGCCCCAATCCGAGAATTCATCCCAGTTCATTTTATCTTCCAATCTTCTCTGAACACCGCTTTCGATCCTGTGCCAGTGATGAATATCCGGGTTGAAACGTCAACGCCCTTTGCAGGAATCCAGTGGTCTGAGGTTTTTCTGAATATGTTTCCGCAGAGAGAAGTGGAATAATCTAGGCTCTAATAAGCCATGAATGCCTGGAATCCCGAACACGGAAAGGTCAGTTGAAGAATGAACCGAATTCGGCCAGAATTTAACATGGCTCATGAAATTCCATTGACGTCCCGGTCTTTGCCTATTGCGCTGCTGCGCGCGAGGGAACGGGTTATGGGGCCTATCCGTAGAATGCTTGTCGAGGCGGGCGTAACCGAACAGCAATGGCGGGTTCTGCGGGTGCTGGAAGAGGAAGGCCCGCAAGAGCCCACCCATATTGCTGACCGTGCCTGTCTGCTTTTGCCCAGCCTTACCCGCATTCTGCAAAAGCTTGAGGCCAAGGGCCTTGTCGTGCGGAAAAGCCATCCGGTCGACAAGCGCAGGCAGATTGTTGAGATCACGGTCAAAGGGGCAGGGATTATCCGGGATAACATCGACTATACGTTGCTTTTGGCTGAAGAAATCCGCAACACGCTGGGACCAGAGCGGCATGAGGCGTTGCTGGATCTTCTCAACGATCTGCACCAGTTGAAATTACAATCAGATTCTCGGGACTAACAGTGTGTGGGCCCCGCCAGAGGGCCTTTGTGACCTCTCTGGCGGAGTGGCCAGGCCCGAGTGGACCATGTGCCTGGCCTACAGCCGGATACGAGGGGTGTTCAAACGATCCGGCAACGTTTCAGAGAACATCAGATCCCGAAAATCGGGTTTTCTCAGACGCAAACTTACCCAGGGGGATGGGTGTTTGGCCGTGGTCCTCTGAATACTCGCACCCGGATTTCAGCGATTTCTGCCGTCCACGCGGGTGTCTTCGCAAGAAGGCGGAGGATTGGTGGTCCGCCGCCTTTGTGAGTGGTGACGTCTCAGTGCTGAACGCTTTCTGTTAGCAACAAGCTAGCGCGATACAGCGGTTTTCCAAGGTTTAACGGCTAAAAACTGAATGAGCTGTCGCCGTGTTTTCAGCCGCATGTTGAAAGTAAGCCCAGCGCCATAAGTAGCCATGTCTGCGAATTTTGAAACACGCGCAGGCTTACCGGTTCGATTTGGGCAAGCCTGTGCCGAATTATCCCCGAATTGTCGGCAAAAACCGGCGTGCGGGTTTGCAAGGATTGCGACTTGCTCTGGTTTATGCCCTTTAATATCCACTTTAACTAACCTGTTTTATGGCGGCATGATGATGGGTAGCCTGTTCTCTATTCCTGATCCGATCGCTTTGCCGGTTACCGGCGAGGACGACACATACCCGGTTGGGCGAATCTTTTGTGTGGGCAGGAACTATGCCGCACATGCGGCTGAAATGGGACATGAGGTCGACCGTGAGGCCCCTTTCTATTTCACCAAGGCCGCTGCAAACGCGGTCCTGTCTGGGGTGACGACGGCTTACCCTCCGGGGACCGAAAATTTCCACCATGAGATGGAGCTGGCTGTTGCAATCGGAAAGCCGGTTTTTCAAGCTGATACTTCTCAGGTGCAGGAAGCGGTGTTTGGCTTTGGCTGCGCCCTGGACATGACCCGACGTGATCTGCAAATTCGCGAGCGCAACAAACAGCGCCCTTGGGATCTTGGAAAAGATTTCGAGAATGCAGCCGTATTTGCCCCTCTGACCCGCGTGAGCGATTGGCAACCCGACCCGCAAAAACGCATCATTTTGCGCGTTAATGGCGAAACCCGGCAGGACGCAACCTTGGATGAGCTGATCTGGTCGATTGACGAGATCATAAGTCACTTGTCCGGCTATTATCATCTGCGACCAGGGGATTTGATCCTGACCGGAACGCCGGCTGGTGTAGGACCGGTTCAGCCCGGAGATTCACTGGAGGGGGAGATTGACGGGTTGCAGCCGGTCAAATTGAGTATATCAGACCCTAAATAGGGTCTTTTTGCCAATTCTCGGCAAATTCTATGTCATCCAACCCGGCAAAGCGACGAACCCGGTCCAGTTCGGCCTGTAGGCGGCGCGTGCGGGCATCTGACCACCGTACTGTTCGTTCTGGCCACAGGGCGCTGACCCGCAGCACCGACTGATCGCGATGGGCCTTCATGTCGATCCGGCCAATCAGCCGGTCGCCTTCGAGAAGCGGGAAAACATAATAGCCATAGGTGCGTTTCGGGGCGGGGACAAACACCTCGATCCGGTAGTGAAACCCAAACAGCCGCTGCGCACGGTCACGGTCACGCAGCATGGGGTCAAACGGGCTCAGCACTCTGATCCGACCCGGCGCTGGGGGGATCTGCGCGGCTTGTTCAGCAACATCCGGGCGTGCAAACAGTTTCCTGACCTGACCATTGGCACATTCGATCTCGATCTCTTCGACATGGCCCTCGGTCAAGGCGGTTTTGCACCAGCTTCGGGTTTCTGCGGTGCTGACCGTATCCCAAAACGCCGCCAATTCGCCCGAGGTCGCAAACCCCAGCCGGTCAAGTGCCGCATGGCACAACCAATCCACGGTCTGTTCGGCGTCATAAGGCATATTGCCGGGGCAAAGATGCGTCTCGATCACCCGTTCGGTCAGGTCATAGCGTTTCTGAAACCCCTGCCTGCCGATCACCGTCAGCGCGCCCGAGCGCCACAGGAACTCCAGCGCGGTTTTCGACGGGTGCCAATCCCACCAGCCGCCCGAGCCCTTCTTTTCGTCTTTTCCCACATCCGATGAGGAAACCGGCCCATGATCGCGGATATGCTGCAGGACGGTTTCGAACTGCTGCTCGAACCCATCCCTCCGCCAGTTTTTCCAGCGCGATTTCAGCAGGTTGGCGTCGCGTTGAAACCGCAGATGCCAATGGGGGTAGAACTCCATCGGGATAACGGCCGCGTCATGGGTCCAATGTTCGAACAGCCCGCGATCCCGTTCATACACATGCTTGAGGTTTTTGGCGCGATAGGCGGGCCTGCGCGAAAACAGGATCATGTCATGGGCGCGGGCGACCGTGTTGATACTGTCCAGCTGAACAAATCCCAGACGTCTGATCAATTCGAGCAGGTCAGACCCTTTCGCAGCCCCGCTTGGCTGTTCTGCCAGCGCGTGCCGGTCCATGAACAGGGCGCGGGCCGCCCGATTGTTCAGCCTTTGCATCGCCATGGGTCAGCGGCGTTTCAGCGTATCGCCATAACTGATCTTGGGGGTCAGAGTTATGCGGTTTTCGACCTCGGAAGCGGGATCGGAAAGCTGAACGGCGATTATCTCGGCTGCTTTGCGCCCAATCTCGTGTCGACATGCATCCATTGTGGCCAGCTTGCGCGGCAGGCCCTGTAACAGTTCGACATTGTTGAACCCTGCCAAACCGATCTGGCCTGGAATGTCTATCCCCTGGTCCAACAGATACAGCAATCCACCAGCACCAATCATGTCGTTGGAATAATACAGGAAATCCAGATCCGGTGAGCGTTCCAACATGGCTTGAGTCATCTCGCGGCCTTTGGCCAAGGCCGAGCCGCCGGAATAGAACTCGCGGTCTTCGATCTCGATCCCATGCTTGCCCAGCACTTCGGTAAAGCCTTCGAACCGTTTCCGAGCGCGGTGATCCAGGGGCATTTTGGTGCCCATAAAGCCGATATGTTCATAGCCCGCTTTCAGGATCGCCTGTGCCATCTCACGTCCAGCGCGGCGATGGGATATCCCGACCATCGCGTCCACCGGCTTACCATCGGTGTCCATGATCTCGACCACCGGAATCCCCGCCGAATCCAGCATAGCGCGTGCGGCATCGGTATGTTCCAATCCGGCGATGATCACGCCCGAGGGCCGCCACGAGAGCATCTCGTACAGGACTTTTTCCTCTTTTTCGGGCAAATAATCGGTGACGCCGACCACTGGCTGTAGCTCGGTATCCTCAAGAATCTGATTGATCCCGGTCAGCACCTCGGGGAACACCATGTTCGACAGCGACGGGATGATCACCGCCACAAGGTTCACCCGGCTTGAGGCAAGCGCACCAGCGATTTTGTTCGGCACGTATCCCAGCTCTTTTGCTGCGGCCAGAACGCGTGTGCGGGTCGCATCCGACACGTCACCCCGATTGCGCAGAACCCGGCTGACCGTCATCTCAGACACTCCGGACGCTTCAGAAACATCACGAAGGGTGAGCGGGCGTTTGTTTTCTGTGGTCACGGGGTGCACCTGCATTGTTGTTTTGTCCGATGGTAGCGTGAACAGGACGCATTTTACAACTGTCCTTCAAAGCCGATGACAACCCGAAAAAACCACGCTACAGAGAGTTTTGCGCGGCCCCGTGGCTCAACTGGATAGAGCAGCCCCCTCCTAAGGGGCAGGTTGCAGGTTCGAATCCTGCCGGGGTCGCCAAGTTATCTAATGAAATCATTTATTTTCCAAACTTTAGACAATTCATTCGCTTCGAAAGGTGACACATGACGAATAATTGGTTCGGATGAGCCAATCAAAACATCCATCGCCGAGAATGAATTTCTTTTGGGGCGAGTGCGGCAAAACAAATTACTGGTCCGAAAGTCGACCGGATATTGTCCGTTCTTGCTCTGTGACGGGGCCAGCCTCGCGAATTTGTGGCATTCGCCAGCTTAGGCCACCGGTCCTGTTGCGCACCCAGCCAATGAGCGCGGCGCTAGATTTATTCTTCGCTGATCTCAGATTGCATAACACCAGGCTGACCACGGCCGGCCTCCCAAAGCCTTACAAAAAACTGGCTTCAATAGGGGGGTAAAAGAAAAAGGGCCCCCAAGCGGCGGCCCTTGATCGTTTTGCAGTGAAAGCTGGGATCAGCCGTTCACGCTGTCCTTCAGCGCCTTCGCAATGGTCATTTTGACCACTTTGTCGGCTTCTTTCTTGAACTGCTCGCCGGTGGCAGGGTTACGCACCATGCGCTCGGGGCGCTCGCGACAGTAGATTTTGCCGACACCAGGCAGGGTCACCGCGCCGCCCGCCGACACTTCGCGGGTGATCAGGCCGGTCATGGCCTCCAGCGCAGTGTTCGCAGCTTTCTTGTCGGTTCCCATTTCCTCAGCGAGAGCAGCAACCAGCTGAGTCTTTGTCATAGGCTTTGCCATTTCTTGGTCTCCTTAACGTGCCCGATAAATAGGGCCTCACCGCGTAACTGTAACGGGATATTGTAGGTGAACACAACGAATAGTAGCGTCGAAAACCCTAAAAATAGGGGGAATTCGTTGCTTTTTTGCTTCAGAGAAAGGCCGTTTCATCAAAGGAACGCAATTTCCGGCTGTGCAGGCGCTCCAGCGGCATGCCCCTCAGGTGCTCCATCGCACGAATTCCGATCGCGAGATGGCGGCTGACCTGCGTGGTATAGAAGGCAGAGGCCATGCCAGGAAGCTTTAATTCGCCGTGCAGCGGCTTGTCTGAAACACAGAGCAACGTGCCATAGGGAACACGGAACCGATAGCCGTTGGCGGCAATGGTGGCGCTTTCCATATCCAGCGCGATTGCCCGTGATTGGCTGAGCCGCTGTACCGGGCCGGACTGGTCGCGCAGTTCCCAGTTGCGGTTATCGACCGAAGCGACGGTGCCTGTGCGCATGACCCGTTTCAGCTCATAACCTTCCAGCTCGGTGACCTCGGCTACAGCCTGTTCCAGCGCAACCTGAACCTCGGCCAAAGGCGGAATCGGCACCCAGACTGGAAGGTCATCATCCAGAACCTTGTCTTCGCGCAGATAGGCATGGGCCAGAACAAAATCGCCCAATGCCTGTGTGTTGCGCAGCCCGGCGCAGTGGCCAACCATCAGCCAGGCATGCGGGCGTAGCACGGCGATATGATCGGTCGCGGTTTTGGCGTTCGACGGACCGACGCCGATGTTGACCAGCGTGATACCCGATCCATCCGCCCGCTTTAGGTGATAGGTTGGCATCTGCGGCAGCTTCAGGGGTTGTTCCAGCGCTCCGCCTTCGGTGGTGATCTCGACATTTCCGGTCGAGACAAAGCTGGTATAGCCACTGTCTGGTTCGGCCAGCTGCGCGCGTGCATAGTTTTCGAATTCCGAGACGTAGAACTGATAGTTGGTGAACAGCACATGGTTCTGGAAATGACTGGGATCAGTCGCAGTGTAATGCGCCAGCCGGGCCAGTGAATAGTCGACCCTTTGCGCAGTAAACAAAGACAGCGGGCCGTCTTCTTCCTCGTGGTCATGGACGCCATTGACGATGTCGTCATGAGTGGTTGTCAGGTCCGGTACGTCGAATACATCGCGCAGGGTAAATCCGGCGGCGCCCTGATGCGGAACTATCAGATCAGGATTGTTGGCCACGGCGAAATGAACCGGAATGGGTGTGTCCGAGGCCCCGATCGTGACCGGCTGGTCATGGTTTCTGATCAGCAGGGCAATCTGTTGGGTCAAATAGGACCGGAACAGATCTGGCCGCGTTACAGTGGTCGAGTGGATGCCCGGTTCCGAGACGTGACCGAAACTTAGCCGGCTGTCGACCCGCGCATAGGAGGAGGTTTTGATGCGAATTTCCGGGTAATAGGCTCTGAAGCGTTCAGTTGGTGCTCCGTGCTCGATCACATTGGCAAAGTTCTCGCACAGGAAGCTGGTGGCTTGCTCGTACAGTTCTTCCAACCTTGCGACCGCGGCTGCGGGATCGGTGAAGTTCTCGGGCGCGGGGGCCTTAGGTGCTCGTATTATTGTCATGCAAGGGGTTCCAAAAGATCGATCTTTTCAAATTTGCGCACATCCACCAGCCCGACATCCGAGATCCGCAATTCCGGGATCACCACCAGGGCCAGCAATGAGTGCTGCATATAGGCGTTGTTCAGTTTACAGCCACAGGCCTGCATGGCCCGAACCATTTGTTCGGCCTTGGCGGCCACTTCGGCTGCCGGGCTATCAGACATCAGTCCAGCGATGGGCAGTTCCACCAGCGCCAGTTCCTCACCGTCTCGGAAAATCGTGATGCCACCGCCGATCTCGGCCAGCCGATTTGCGGCAAGGGCCATCTGTTCGCGGTCGGTCCCAACAACAATCATATGGTGACTGTCATGGGCAACGGTCGAAGCCATTGCCATGCGCCCCTGATATCCAAACCCCGAGACAAAGGCATTTGTGACCCCGCCCGTTGCGCGGTGGCGTTCGACAAGCGCAATCTGGCAGACCTCACCCTCGGCTTCAACCAGGCCGCCAATGATGGGCAGTTCGGCCTTTAGCGCTTTGGTCGGGGCCTGGTTTTCGACCACACCAATCACATTGGCCTGAACGCGGTTCGCCCCCTTAGGGGCCTCGATCTGAAAATCCGCGCTGGTCAGGGCATGGCCCAGATGCACGGTGTTTCGAGCGGCTGCAGGCCAATTCAGATGCGGGCAGTCCACAGTGATCTTGCCGTCCTCTGCCACGATTTGGCCGCGCGCTATGACAAGCTCGATGGGCAGGTCCTTCAGGTCCGAGCTGAGGATGATATCCGCCCTGCGCCCGGGCGTGATCGAGCCGATATCGCGCTCCAACCCGAAATGCGTGGCTGTGTTGATGGTCGCCATCTGCAACGCGATCAACGGATCACAGCCGCAGGCAATCGCATGGCGCACCACGCGGTTCATATGCCCTTCATTGACCAGGGTACCAGAATGGCAATCATCCGTGCACAGGATGAAGTTGCGCGGATCCAGCCCTTTTTCGGTGATGGCGGTGATCTGAGTTTCCACGTCATACCAGGCCGATCCCAATCGCATCATCGACCGCATCCCTTGACGCACCCGCGCGATGGCATCGGCCTCGCAGGTGCCTTCGTGGTCGTCGGCAGGGCCGCCTGCGACATAAGCTGCGAAATCAGGCCCTAAATCAGGCGAAGCATAGTGCCCGCCAACGGTTTTCCCTGCCCGTTGGGTCGCGGCAATCTCGGCCAGCATCTTGGGATCGCCATGAATGACGCCTGGGAAATTCATCATCTCGCCCAGTCCGATGATGCCCGGCCAGTTCATCGCCTCGGCCACGTCTTCGGGGGTGATCTCATAACCGGTGGTCTCAAGCCCTGGCGCCGATGGCGCGCAAGAAGGCATCTGGGTGAAAATGTTAACGGGCTGCATCAGCGCCTCGTCATGCATCATACGAACGCCGTCCAGGCCCAGCACGTTGGCTATTTCGTGCGGGTCAGTGAACATGCTTGTCGTGCCATGAGGGATAACGGCCCCCGCAAATTCGGCCGGGGTCAGCATTCCTGATTCGATATGCATATGCCCGTCGCACAGGCCGGGCAGCATATACCGCCCCTCTGCCTCGATGATCCGGGTGTTCGGGCCGACGCAGTGCGAAGCATCGGGGCCAACATAGGCGATACGTCCATCGACAATCGCGATGTCATGATCGGGCAGGGCTTCGCGGCTGTGCACGTTAACCCAGATCCCGCAGCGGACAACAAGGTCAGCGGCTTGACGCCCTGCGGCGACAGCGATCAAACGGGGGGCGGTATCGGGCCAGCTTGGGAAAGGTGTGAATTCCATGGCCCAACTTTCCCGAACGCACGGAAAGGTGCAACCCCTGCTCGGCAGTTATCATGATTCCGTCATGCAGCGCGTCAGCGCTGTTGTGCCTAGCCCCGTGAAGGTCCCTTAAGAGCCGCTATGCTAGGCAGGAGAGCCACGGCCTAGCCAGGGAACGTTTTCGCAATCTCGCGCCGGACCCATTCGGCAAAGGCAATCGCTCCTGGTGACTCTTCTGCCTGAGGCGACAGCAACAGGTAATAAGCCTCTGGCACAACCGCGCGATATTCGAATGGTGCAACCAATCGACCTTCATCAATCAAGTCGCGCGCGATTGTGTCATGCGTCAGGCACAAGCCGCCCCCGGCCATCGCAACCGACAGGCTGACCAGATAGGTGGTGGAATATGTGATCGGAGGATTTTCCCAAATTAGACCCTGATCTTCGATCCAATTCTGCCAATTCGACAGCAGGTTTGAGCAGTCATACAAGGGGGTTCGCTGTAGTGTATCCAGCGAAACCTCATAGCCAGGCGCGCAAACCGGATAATAATGATCGGATCGCAGTAGTTCGGTTCGCACCGTGTCCGAAGGTCTGAGCGAAAACCGAATTTCTACCGCAGCCCCCTCCGCCATTTCCCGGGGCTCCCACAACTCGGTGAATATGTTCAGCTGTACAGACGGGTGTTCAGCCTGAAACATTGGAAGGCGGGGGGCCAGCCAGTTGACCGCAAAAGTGATGTTGCATTGTACCTGCACCGCGTTCTGCTGGGCCCCGGTCACGGCCCGCGTTCCGCGCAGTAATGTGCGAAATGCCTCACGCACGACAGGGAGATAGCTGATCCCGGCCCCGGTCAGTTCAAGTGCGCGGGGACGGCGCAGGAAAAGCGGTTGGCCAAGATAGGCCTCAAGCGACTTGATTTGCTGGCTGACTGCACTTTGTGTCATGTTCAGGTCGCGCGCTGCCGCGGTAAAGGACAGGTGGCGGGCCGCGGCCTCGAAAGTCCGAAGCCAACCCAACGGGGGCAGCTGTTTTTGCATGGGCATAACCTGGCCATTAGTTCAGCTTATGAAATAGGCGCGATTTTTTCGTTGGTCAATTTTTTCTACTGCGGGCACGATTTTCCAATCAAGCAATCCGCTGACAGGAGACGGAAATGAGCGTTGCCAGCTTGCGCCCCAATATTGACCATTGGCCTGAGCGTGTGGATCTGGCGGCCACATTTCGATGGGCTGAACGTCTGAATATGCACGAAGGGGTTGCAAACCATTTTAGCTTGGCGGTGAATCAGGACGGCACGCAATTCTTGATGAACGCCAATCAGATGCATTTTGCACGAGTCAAAGCATCGAACCTGCTTTTTCTGGATGCCAAAGACGCTGATGTCATGACCCAACCCGGCGCACCGGACCCAACTGCCTGGGGCCTGCATGGTTCGATTCACCGGCACTGTCCTCATGCCCGCTGTGTAATGCATGTGCATTCCATCTTTGCCACGGTTCTGGCCTCGTTGGCCGACAGCACATTGCCGCCGATCGATCAGAACACCACTACGTTCTACAACCGTTATGTGGTCGATCACGAATTTGGTGGACTTGCTTTCGAAAGCGAGGGGGAACGTTGCGCAACCATGCTGGCAGACCCAAAAAAGAAAGTCATGATCATGGGTAATCATGGGGTTTTGATTTTGGGCAGTAACCCGGCAGATGCCTTTAATAGACTCTATTATTTCGAGCGCGCTGCCGAAACGTATATCCGTGCCTTACAGACCGGCCAACCCCTGCGCGTTTTGTCAGACGAGATTGCGGAAAAGACCGCGCAAGAGTTGGAAGATTATCCCGATCAGGCCGAGGCACATCTGCGTGAGATCAAGGCGCTGTTGGATGCTGAAGGCTCGGATTACGCAAGCTGACGAGATACCCGGATGACGGATTCTGATCAAAATCCCGAAGCAGCCCGCTGGCACTATCACCCTCAGGGGCCGGTGGCTTTGAACCCGTTGTTCAACTGGCCACCCCGCCCATCAGCGGTGTTAAGGTGGTATGGTGGCGCGTGGCTGCAAATTACTTCTCTGACGCTGTGCATGGGGCTTGCTGCAACGGTCTATGTGCTGTTTTTCCCGGGTTTAGAGACGATGAAGACCTTCCAGCCCGGCTGGATGTTCCGAATCTGGTTGCTGAACATGGTGCCTCAGATTCTGGTCGCGGGCGGGCTGCATTGGTGGCTGTACATGCGCAAAGGGCAGGGCATGTACAAGAAGTTCGACCGCCGGGATCTGACCCGGGACAACGGGACCTTCACCTTTCGCAATCAGGTCTGGGACAATATCTGGTGGACCCTGGGCAGCGCCATGAGTGTCGCCACGATTTACCAATGGGGGATCTATTGGGCGATGGCAAATGGCTATGTCCCCACGGTCACATGGTCCGCCGCACCGGTCTGGTTTGTGATCTGGATGTCGCTAATCCCCATGTGGTCGGGGCTGCATTTCTATTGGGTGCATCGGCTGGAACATCACCCCAAGCTCTATAAACATGTCCACGCCGTGCATCACCGCAACGTCAATATCGGGCCGTGGTCGGGGATATCAAATCACTGGTTTGAGAACCTGTTGTACTTCACCACCTATTTCATCCACCTGATCGTGCCGTCGCACCCGATACATTTGTTATTCCACGCCTATTTCCAGCAGGTCAGCCCGGTTCTGTCCCATTCCGGGTTCGAAAAGCTGAAAGCCGGGGAGACCGAGGCCGCCCGCGCAGGCGATTTTTTCCACCAGCTGCATCACCGGTATTTCGAGTGCAACTATGGCACCTCAGAGATCCCGTTCGACAAGTGGTTTGGCACCTATCATGACGGCTCAGCCGAGGCGACGACGCGCACGCGGGCTTATAAAAAGCAGATGTATACCTAGCCGACCCGTAGGGCACGGGGGGTGATCCCGAATTCGGCTCGGAAGGCGCGGGTCAGGGCGCTGGGATCATCGTATCCGGCCCGCAGGGCGATCTCGCTGACAGTCAGGTCGGTTTCTGCCACCAGCTTCCGCGCTAAATTCAGGCGCAAGCGGCGATAGACCTGGGCCGGACCCGCACCCAGTTCGGCCTGCATTCGTGTCGACAATGCCTTGTGTGAGCGCCCGACCTGTCGGGCGATATCCGTAATGGGCAGCGGGGTTTCAAGATTTTCCTGCATCAATGCCAAGGCCTTGTTCACATACCCACTGGTTGCCCCGACCCCTCCGGAATGCGACCGAGCGGAATCGCGGGTCATGAACAACTGCGCGACTTCCAGTGCCAGTGCCTGCCCCTGGTCATGACCGATCAGATGCAACACAAGATCAAAAGCTGCCATGGCGCCGGAACAGGTAATGCGATTCCGGTCTAGGACATACCGCTCGCGCCGGGCGTCGATCTCGGGGAACCGCTCGGTAAAGCCGGTCAGCTCTTCCCAATGGATGGTGGCGCGATACCCGTCCAGCAGTCCGGCCAGCGCCAGCAGCCAGCTTCCGGTGTCCAGCCCAGCCAGAACGTCATAGCGATTTGCGGCGGATCGCAATCCGGTCAGCGTCGGCCAGCCGCCATGCGCGCGAAACCCATATGATGGCATCACCATCAATGTACCGCCGCGGGCAGATTGCAGTCTTGCGTGCGGCGTAACCTGCAACCCCGAGGATGATGTGACCGGCCCTTCTGTCAGCGACAGGAATTCCCAGTCATACAGCTTTCGTCCAGCCAGCGAATTGGCCGCGCGCAGGGGTTCGACGGTGTTGGCAAGGCAATGGTTTGAAAACCCATCAAAAAGCAGAACCCCGAATTGCTGCATCGCGGCAGGCGATTTTGTCCATCTTCGCATGGTTAACGTCTATTTCTGCACGATGAACTTTGCAACCCGCGCCACGATATCGCAAGCCCTAGATGTGGAGACCGCAGATGCAATATGGCCTGACCGACGAGCAAGAGATGATCGCCGCGACTGTTCGCAGTTTCGTCGAGAAAGAGATCTATCCACATGAAGAGCTGGTTGAACGTACCGGCGAAGTTCCGCAGGAAATAGCGGATGAGATCAAGCGCAAGACAATTGAATTGGGTTTCTATGCCTGCAATTTTCCCGAAAGCGTCGGATGTGCCGGGCTGAACCATCGGGAATTTGCACTGGTCGAGCGCGAACTGGGCCGGGGATCGATGGCCTTGAACCACTTCTTTGGCCGTCCGCAAAACATCCTGATGGCCTGCGAGGGCGAGCAAGTCGAACGCTATCTGATGCCCGCAGTTCGGGGCGAAAGGATGGATGCACTGGCGATGACCGAACCAGGTGCAGGTTCGGATGTGCGTGGTATGAAATGTGCCGCAGTTCGAGACGGCGGAGATTGGGTCGTCAACGGGACCAAACATTTCATCTCGGGCGCGGAGCATGCCGATTTCATCATCGTTTTCATCGCGACGGGTGAAGATCAGACGCCAAAAGGTCCAAAGAAACGGATCACAGCCTTTCTTGTGGATCGCGGCACGCCGGGATTCACCATCCGGGACGGGTATAAATCGGTCAGCCACCGGGGCTATAAGAACATGGTCCTGGATTTTGACGATTGTCGCCTGCCCGACAGTCAGGTGTTGGGCGAGGTCGATGGCGGGTTCGAGGTGATGAATACCTGGCTATATGCCACCCGCATCACCGTGGCGACCATGTCGGTCGGACGCGCACGTCGCGCCTTTGACTATGCGCTGGACTATGCAGCCACGCGTGAACAATTCGGTCAGAAAATCGGCAAGTTCCAGGGCGTGTCATTCCAGATCGCCGATATGATCACCGAAATCGATGCCGCTGACCTGTTGACGCTGGCAGCGGCCGACCGGCTGGACAAAGGGCTGCCTGCAAACCGCGAGATTGCCTCGGCCAAGCTTTACGCCTCCGAGATGCTGTCGCGGGTGACCGATGCCGCGATTCAGGTGCATGGCGGCATGGGGCTGATGGACGATTACCCGCTGGAACGGTTCTGGCGCGATGCGCGCGTCGAACGCATCTGGGACGGTACCAGCGAGATTCAGCGTCACATCATCAGTCGTGAGCTGTTGCGGGCACTTGGCGCATGACAACGGCGCTGGCACGGGCGTTGAACCCAAGCTCCATTGCCGTGATCGGTGGTGGGGCTTGGTGCGCGTCAGTCATTCAACAGGCGCGCAAGTTCGGGTTTCAGGGCGATATCTGGCCGGTCCATCCCAAAGCCTCTGAGGTGGCCGGAGAGCGCGCTTTTGCGCGGCTCGAGGATTTGCCCACGGCCCCGGATGTGGCCTTTGTGGGCATCAATCGTCATGCAACAATCGAGGCGGTTCAGGCGCTGGCAGCGATCGGGGCAGGGGGTGCGGTTTGTTTCGCGTCGGGGTTCACCGAGGCGCGAGCCGAGGATGATTTGGGCGCGGATCTGCAGGACCAGTTGATAGCAGCCGCCGGGGAAATGCCTGTTCTGGGTCCCAACTGCTATGGTTTCGTCAACGGGCTGGATCAAGTCGCAGTCTGGCCGGATCAGCATGGGATGCAACCGGTGGAACGAGGCGTAGCGATCCTGACGCAAAGTTCGAATATTGCAATCAACATGACCATGCAACGCCGGGCCCTGCCGCTGGCGTTCATGCTGACCTGCGGGAATCAGGCGCAGACACATCAGGCTGACGTTGCCTCAACACTTCTGGACGACGACCGGATCACCGCTATCGGTGTTCATATCGAGGGGTTTGGCGATCTGCGAAAATGGGAGGCTTTGGCCGACAAGGCACGCAGACGGGGCGTATCGGTCGTTGCTTTGAAAATGGGCCGCTCGTCCCATGCGCAGGCGGCGACGATTTCGCATACCGCGTCTTTGGCAGGTGGTGATGCGGGCGCGCAGGCGTTTCTGGACCGGTTGGGAATCGCACGGTTGGACGACATTCCCAGCTTTTTGGAATGTCTCAAGCTGTTGCATGTCACGGGTCGGTTGGACGGCACCGGGTTGAGCACGATCAGCTGCTCGGGTGGTGAGGCCAGCCTCGCCGCCGATATGTCAGAGGGGCGTGATCTGCATTTCCCCCCCTTGACCGAGGCACAGAAAACTGACCTGCGGGCGGCTTTGGGCCCAATGGTGGCGTTGGCGAACCCGCTAGACTACCACACCTATATATGGCGCGATACCGAAGCGATGACCCGCGCGTGGTCGGCGATGACCGGGCCAGAACAGGCCATTACCATCGCGATTGTCGACTATCCTCATACCGACGCGTCGGATTGGGAGTGCGCCACCCAAGCGGCGTTGAACTGCGCTGCCCGGACCGGGCGACCCTTTGCCGTTGCCGCGACATTGCCCGAACTGATGCCCGAGGATGTGGCGAAGCGCCTGCTGGACGGCGGTGTGGTGCCCTTTGCCGGTCTGCATGAAGCCTTGGCTGCGGTTGAGGCCGCCGCGCGGCCGGTTGCGGCACCGGCTGATCCGGTACTGTTGCCCTCGCAGGCTGAGGCAGACCATGTCTTGACCGAAGCAGAAGCCAAACGGGCGCTGGCAGATCATGGTCTGCGGATTCCTCAATCCGTAGTGACGCGTCCGGACAAGGCTGCGCATGCTGCATCGAATCTGACCGCGCCTTTCGCGGTCAAGGGCGTCGGGCTTGCGCATAAATCCGAACACGGTGCGGTGCGCCTTGGCGTCGGCTTGGACGATCTGAGCGCGGTTGCGACCGAGCTTGGAACAGACGAAGTTCTGATCGAAGAGATGGCCCAAGGCAGTGTTGCCGAGTTTTTGATCGGCGTCACCCGTGATCCGGCCCATGGCTATGTTCTGACGCTAGGAGCAGGAGGCGTGCTGACCGAAATTCTGCGCGACAGTGTTTCAGTGCTGATCCCGTCATCCCGGGACGTGGTCCGTCAGGCGCTGGGCAAGCTGAACTGTGCGCCGTTGCTTGCGGGGTATCGCGGTAAACCGGCGGCGGATACCGAGGCGATCCTGAATGCAGCCGAGGCGGTGCAAGCCTATGTTATTGCCAATGCAGCCCATGTCAGCGAAGTTGAAATCAATCCACTCATCTGCAATCCCGATGGCGCTGTGGCCGTGGATGCTCTGATCCGAAAGGCACGTATATGAACCCGGTTAAAACCAAGCGCGATGGCGCGATTCTGCAGGTCACTCTGGACCGACCCAAGGCAAATGCCATTGATCTGGCCACCAGCCGGATCATGGGTGAAGTGTTCCGCGAATTCCGCGATGATCCTGAGTTGCGCGTGGCCATCCTGACCGGTGGTGGCGAAAAGTTCTTTTGCCCGGGGTGGGACCTGAAGGCCGCCGCGGACGGAGACGCCGTGGACGGAGATTATGGAGTCGGCGGTTTTGGCGGGCTGCAGGAATTGCGGGATATGAACAAGCCTGTCATCGCCGCGGTGAACGGGATTGCCTGTGGTGGCGGGCTGGAACTGGCGCTGAGTGCGGATATGATCATCGCTGCAGAGCATGCCAGCTTTGCCCTGCCCGAAATCCGGTCGGGCACCGTGGCCGATGCGGCCAGTGTAAAGCTGCCAAAACGCATCCCCTACCATATCGCGATGGAACTGCTGCTGACTGGCCGCTGGTTCGATCCGGTTGAGGCAAAAGGGTGGGGCCTGATCAACGAGATTGTCCCAAGTGATCAGCTTTTAGACCGGGCATGGGAACTGGCCCGTTTATTGGCCAGCGGCCCCCCGCTGGTTTACGCGGCGATCAAAGAGATCGTGCGCGACGCCGAAGATTCCAAGTTTCAGGATGCCATGAACCGGATCACCGGGCGGCAGTTGCCGACGGTGGACATTCTATATGGTTCTGAAGACAACCTCGAAGGCGCGCGCGCCTTTGCCGAGAAACGCGACCCGGTCTGGAAAGGGCGCTGAGCGGGTTCAGATCTTCTCGAACATTGCGATAAGGGCGGTATCGTCCCGGTTGGGCCCGGCAGCCAGGTCGCCGTAGATTCGAACTTCGGGCAGGGACAGGTTTTGTATCTGCCCATGGGCAAGCTGGTGCAGTGCGTCAGCAAATCCCAGAGATTCGTAGTGTTTCGCGTTAATCGACAGAGCGAATTGCGCGCCTGTCCGGGCCACGTTCAACAGCGCGGGCAGGGCCTCGGGGCCGAGATGGCCATGGGTAAATGTGCCCGAGGACACAATGCCCGAATAGCTGTCGCGCGGCACCGGGATGCCCTGGTTCAGGTCAGCCTCAATCGCGTCGCGGTAGATGTCTTTGCGCAGGGCCTGATCCAGCATCTCGGCGCTGATATCGGTGGCGTCGATCGGACCAACGCCCAACCCGGCCAGTACCGCACCGCAAAGCCCGGTGCCTGCACCGACATCCAAAACCGGACCCTGTCCCCCGGCGCTGACAAAGGCGCGGGCGGTGTGGATATGCAACTGATAGTCCTCGCGCGCCGCAAAACCGTCATCATAGTCGCCGGCCCATTCGGCATAAAGCCGTTTGTGGTCCTCGGGGCTGTCTAGCGCATAAGCTGCATGCAGGTCGGGCGATTTTGTACTCATGACTCATGAAAGGCGTATGTGGGGATTCGAATCAAGTATCCAGTGGCGGGTGCTTGCATCTTGGACCATTGGCGATCATCAAGAAGGATATGGTTAAGACACTCTTTTCATTCGGTCACGGATATTCGGCGCAGGCCCTGTCGCGGCATCTTGAACCGGCGGGTTGGCGCGTATTCGGAACTACGCGCGATCCGGCGCAATCGGGTGCGGTCCGCGCATCCGGTGCCGAACCGGTGATCTGGCCCGGTCAGACGGTTGATTTGGACGGGGTAACACATCTGTTGATTTCGACCGCGCCGAATGCGGGCGGAGATCCAGTGCTGGCGGCGCTTGGCGACAAAATCGCTGACCGCGCAGGTCAGTTCGATTGGATCGGATACCTTTCCACAACCGCAGTCTATGGGGACCACAAAGGCGGTTGGGTGGACGAGGCGACCCTTCCTTCACCAATGGCCGAGCGCGGCAGGTGGCGCGTCCGGGCCGAGACACAATGGCAAGACATTCCGGGCCTGCCCGTCCACATCTTTCGCCTTGCCGGGATATATGGCCCCGGGCGCGGCCCATTTTCCAAACTTAAACGGGTGGGAATGCGCCGCATAATCAAACCGGGGCAGGTGTTCTCGCGCATCCATGTGGCGGACATCGCGCAGGTGCTTGCGGCGTCGATGGCATCGCCAAACCCAGGTGCGATTTACAATGTCTGTGACGATGAGCCGGTGCCGCCACAGGATGTCATCGCCTATGCGGCTGAGCTGCAAGGCCTGCCTCTGCCCGCTGCGGTTCCGTTCGACCAGGCCGATATGTCCCCGATGGCCCGAAGTTTCTATAATGAAAACAAGCGGGTCAAGAATGACCGGATCAAGGATGAACTGGGTATCCGGCTTTTGTATCCGGATTACCGCGCTGGACTGCAGGCCCTGATGAAGGACGGCTGAGCCCTTATCGGGCGGTGGCTTTGATCAGGTCCGCGGCTTTCTCGGCGATCATGATGGTTGGGGCGTTGGTGTTTCCCGAAACCAGAGTAGGCATGACCGATGCATCGACCACGCGCAGCCCCTCGATCCCGCGCACACGCAGTTCGGGGTCAACCACGGCCATCGCATCCACACCCATTTTGCAGGTTCCGACCGGGTGATAGATCGTATCGGCGCGAGCGCGAATATGGTGCTCCCAATCCGCATCGGTCTGAGCGTCATCCATGCCGTACATCGCTTTGTGCCGGAATTTACTGAAGGCCGGCGCGTGCAGAATGTCTTTGGTCATACGCGCGCCCTTGATCAGCGTGTCCAGATCGCGGTTATCGGACAGGTAAGCCGGATCAATGGCCGGAGCGGCAAAGGGATCGGCGCTGTGCAGCCCGACCGTGCCACGGCTTTCGGGGCGCAATTTGCACACATGGCAGCCGAACCCATAGCCATAATGCAGCTTCCTTGCATGATCATCGGCCAAGGAAATGACGAAGTGCAGCTGGATGTCGGGGCGATCCAAATCCGGGGAGGTTTTCAGAAACGCGGCGCCCTCGGCAAATGGTGTGGCCGCCATCGACTTGCCGGTCTTACGCCAGCGCCAAATATGTCCTGCGAAATTCAGTGCGGCAGCGACACCGATGCCGAATGTGTTGGTGTCCCGGGTTTTATAGAGCAGCGTGAAATCCAGATGGTCCTGCAGGTTCTTGCCAACGCCCGGCAGGTCGTGCCGCACCTCGATCCCATGTTTGACCAGATCATCAGCGGCACCAATCCCGGATAGCTGCAACAACTGCGGAGTTTGAAGTGCACCGGCGCAAACCAGAACCTCGCGCCTGGCGGAGACAGTGATATCCGCACCTTTGGCCTTTTTCCTGTACACCACACCGGTGGCCCGCTTTCCTTCAAAGGTCAGCTCTTTGGCATGGGCGTCGGTAATGACCGTCAGGTTCGGGCGGTCCATGACCGGAAAGACATAGGCCGCCGCTGCCGAGCATCGCTCGCCATTCTTCGACGGGTCGTGAAACTGTGTGACCTGATACAGACCAACGCCCTCGTTATCGCCCCGGTTGAAGTCCCGGCTTCGGCGGTGCTGCATCTGTTCGGCAGCTTCAATAAAGGCAAGCGTGATCGGGCGCGGCTGTTTCTGGTTTGACACGTGCAGAGGGCCGCTGTCGCCGTGATGGTCGTCGGCACCATCTTCGTTATGTTCGGACATCTTGAAATAGGGAAGGACGCTGTCCCAGTCCCAACCGGCACAGCCCAGTTCAGCCCAGCCATCATAGTCCTGACGCTGACCCCGGACGTACAACATTGCGTTAATCGCGCTGGACCCGCCCACCGTCTTGCCGCGCGGCTGATATCCTTTGCGGCCGTTCAGCCCCGGTTGGGCCACGGTTTCAAATGCCCAGTTGTTGATTTTCGGCCGCCCCGGCAGCGAGGCCACTGTTGCCGCGGGCAATCTGGTAAGCATGCCGTTGCCGCCGTTTCCGGCTTCAAGAAGGCAGACACGTATTCCAGGATCTTCGCTCAGACGACCGGCAAGAACCGAACCGGCGGATCCTGCGCCGACAATTACATAATCAAATTGCATTCAGACTCCAAAAATTTTCGGAACCGGCAGCCAAATACGCCAGTCAATCTGTATTAGGCGCGGATCCGAACAAAAGAACCCGCGCTCGTGTCGTTCATAAAGACAGTGGTCGCATACGGATGAAAAACAAGGGCTGTGGTCTATATGTGACCCAAGGTTATTCAGGGATTTGAAAATTGCTCCGATTGCGCGGGATCCGGGGATGTTCTCTTCATAATTATTTCCTATGGTTTTCATCATTAAACAAAACTTTTATGCATGAATGCAATTTGCTATTTCTGACTAGGTCAGGACTTCAGGAATACCGATACCCTTGCCAGATGCTCAGCGTATTTGGATGGGGAAGACGTGTCTTGAATCTGTGTTCTTGATTACCACGAATTTCACTGCGCAAGATCGCCGGATATTAGCTAGGATTGGAGACCGATATGGACGGAAGTGATAACCCCAAAGCAGGCGGATGCCCTGTGATGCACGGCGCTGGAACCCGTTCCAACCGGGATTGGTGGCCGAACCAGCTAAACCTGTCGATCCTGCACCAGCACGGAGCGGCGTCGAATCCTCTGGGTTCGGATTTCGACTATGCTGAAGAGTTCAAAAAGCTGGATATGAAGGCGCTGAAAGAAGACCTATATGCGTTGATGACGGATTCACAGGAGTGGTGGCCGGCGGATTATGGCCATTATGGTGGTCTGTTCATTCGGATGGCCTGGCATAGTGCAGGCACCTACCGGACGGCAGATGGCCGTGGCGGGGCCTCGACCGGGAACCAGCGTTTTGCGCCGCTCAACAGTTGGCCGGACAACGGTAACCTCGACAAGGCGCGTCGTCTGCTGTGGCCGATCAAGCAAAAATACGGAAACCAGATTTCCTGGGCTGACCTGATGATCCTGGCAGGTAACTGCGCCATCGAATCCATGGGTGGCAAAACCTTTGGTTTTGCCGGCGGCCGTGCCGATATCTGGGCCCCCGAAGAAGACATCTATTGGGGAACCGAGACAGAATGGCTGGCCCCGACCGACAATCCGCAGAGCCGGTATTCCGGTGAGCGCGATCTGGAAAATCCTCTGGCCGCAGTGCAGATGGGCCTGATCTATGTAAACCCTGAAGGTCCGGACGGAGAGCCCAACGTTCTGGCTTCGGGTCGTGACATCCGCGACACCTTTGGCCGGATGGCAATGAATGACGAGGAAACCGTTGCTCTGGTTGCTGGTGGTCACACCTTCGGCAAGGCGCATGGCGCGGGTGATCCCGATCTGGTCGGCCCCGAACCCGAAGCCGCCCCGATCGAAGAGATGGGCTTTGGTTGGATCAACAAGTTTGGGTCCGGCAAGGGTGACGATACCACCACTTCAGGGGTAGAGGGCGCCTGGACCGCAAATCCGATCCAATGGGATAACGGCTATTTCGACCTGCTGTTCGGATATGACTGGAACCTGACCAAAAGCCCTTCGGGCGCGTGGATTTGGGAACCGGTGAATGTCAAAGAAGAAGACATGGCCCCGGCGGCGCATGACGCGTCGAAGAAGGTCAAAACCATGATGACCACCGCCGACATGGCGATGCGCATGGACCCGATCTATGGTCCGATCTCAAAGCGTTTTCACGAGAACCCGGAAGAATTCGCTGACGCTTTCGCCCGTGCATGGTTCAAACTGACCCACCGCGACATGGGCCCGCGTTCGAATTACATCGGCGAGGAATCTCCGGCCGAGGAACTGCTGTGGCAAGACAATGTCCCCGCCGTGGATCACGAGCTGATCGGTGACGCGGATGTGGCCGAGCTGAAGGCTAAGATCGCGGCCACAGGCCTCTCGGTGTCCGAGCTGGTTTCGACCGCATGGGCTTCGGCCTCGACCTTCCGCGGCTCGGACAAGCGCGGCGGTGCCAATGGCGCACGTATCCGTCTTGCTCCGCAGAAAGACTGGGACGCGAACGAACCGATGAAGCTGGCCAAGGCAATGACCGCGCTTGAGGGCGTTCAGGCGGCGTTCAACGGCGCACAATCCGGGGGCAAGAAAGTGTCTCTGGCCGACGTGATCGTTCTGGCCGGTAATGTGGGTGTCGAACAGGCCGCCAAGGCCGGCGGTCAGGAGGTTGAGATTCCGTTCACCCCGGGCCGCACCGATGCGACGCAAGATCAAACCGATGTGGACAGCTTTGCCGTGCTCGAGCCCGAGGCCGACGGCTTCCGCAACTATCAGAAGACGGATTATTCGGTTTCGCCCGAAGAGCTTCTGGTCGACAAAGCCCAGCTGCTGACGCTGTCGGCGCCTGAAATGACCGCGCTGGTTGGCGGTCTGCGCGTGATCGGCGCCAATTTTGGTGACACCAAGCATGGTGTGTTGACCGACCGCGTCGGCACGCTCAGCACCGACTTCTTCACCAACCTGCTGGACATGGGCACCGAATGGAAACCCGCGGGCAAGGGCGTCTATGAGGGTCGGGACCGCGCCAGCGGTGAGGTCAAGTGGACCGGTACCCGCGTCGATCTGGTCTTCGGCTCCAACTCGCAGCTGCGGGCTCTGGTCGAGGTCTACGGTCAGGCAGGCGCAGAAGGCAAATTTGTCTGCGACTTCGTCTCGGCCTGGAACAAGGTCATGAATGCAGACAGGTTCGATCTGAAGTAAGCCTGCGACCTTCGCAGAATTTGCGCCGTCTGAGGAGACTCGGGCGGCGTTTTGTTTGCCCCGGTTCCGGGCGCATACCCAGCATTGGGTACGATTCCGCCCAGGGGCTGTTCTTTCCCCCATTCCGTGCGGTCCGTTACCGGCTCGGAAGAGAGAATTATTAAGCTAACCTGTTGTTTTCATTAACCTAGAGAAGTTTCTGTTAAGAAATGCAAAGTTTTTTCAGATTGGGGGTTGCAGGTCCCAGACCTAATCCGTAAATACCCCTTCACCGGCGCTGCTGAGGCGCTTGTGACACACTGGAGAGACGGTGGGACGGGTTGGAGAGACGGCCGGACGC
>NZ_JBXWPG010000017.1:0-95245 GCF_059611285.1 Ruegeria sp. CDSA236 | reverse complement strand
GAACAGGCATCTCCCAGCCCGCAAAATCAACCAACTTCCCACCCAACTCAACATGCAAACCATACAAAGGCGTGCGCTTAATATCCGTCATTTCAGGTACCTTTCGATCAGCGGGACTGGTCACGAACAACCATGACGGTGCAATGCGCATTGCGCACCACGCGTGCCAGGTTCGGACCAATTTCATAATTCGGGAAATCGCCCTTGGTCGACGCCATGACGATCATGTCGAAGCTCTCTTTGTGAGCGAACTTCAGAATTTCGCGGTAGACGCTGCCCTCTTGGACATGGACAGCTACGCCCGCAGCGCCACCATTGTCCAAAATGGTCTGAACCGCGTTGCGCACATGTTCTCTGGCGCCCGCGCCATAATTGGCAGGCAGGTTCGGAAGCTGGATGATCTCGGGGATGACGGCGACCGCGTGCAGTTCGGCACCGTAGAATTTCGCCTGTTCCAATGCGACCGGCAATGCCTGTTTCCAGGAACGGTCGTCAGAGTGATCAATCGGCAGCAGGATTTTCGTGGCCATCACGCCTCTCCTCGAGATAGGAATTCTGTTTCAAGTCGGGGGGCCGGAATGGCCCCCCGTAGGTTTTCAGTGCCCGGTTTATTCGGCAGGCGTGCCACCCGGCTCTTCAGACTTGCCACCGGAGGCAAAGAACTCTTTCGTCAGTTTGAAGACGATGGGGCTCAGCAAGGCCAGGGCGATCAGGTTCGGGATGGCCATCATGGCGTTCAGCGTGTCAGCCAGCAGCCAGATGAAACCCAGATCCGCGGTTGCACCAAAGTAGATCATGATAATCCACAAGACGCGGTATGGCACCAAAGATTTCACACCCAACAGGAACTCGACGCATTTTTCGCCATAGAACGACCAACCGAGGATGGTGGTAAAGGCAAAGATCGACAGCGCAATGGCGATCAAGTAGCCACCAATGCCCGGCAACGACATTTCGAAGGCGGCCGAAGTCAACGCGGCACCGGATTCACCCGTGGTCCACGCACCCGAGGCGATGATTGCCAAACCGGTGATCGAGCAGACGATGATAGTGTCGATGAACGTTCCCAGCATCGCGATCAGGCCCTGGTTTACCGGACCTTTGGTTTCGGCTGCTGCGTGCGCGATCGGGGCGGAACCCAGACCGGCTTCGTTCGAAAAGACACCGCGTGCCACACCAAAGCGAATGGCGGCCCAAACGGCGGCGCCCGCAAAGCCACCTTCGGCGGCCGAGGGTGTGAAGGCGTAGGTGAAGACCAACGACACAGCATTGCCGATTTCACCGATATTGATCAACAGAACCAGCAGACCCGCGATGATATAGGCAATCGCCATGAACGGAACCAGTTTACCGGCAACGGCACCGATACGCGTGATACCACCCAAGATTACAGCGGCGGTCAGAACCATCAGCACCACACCGGTGACCGAGGTATTCAGGCCGAAATTGGCTTCGAGAACCTGTGCAACACCATTGGCTTGCACACCGTTGCCGATACCAAAGGCTGCAACTGCGCCGAACAGGGCAAATGCAACACCCAGCCAGGCCCATTTCGCACCCAGACCGTTCTTGATGTAGTACATCGGACCACCGACAAAGTTGCCCAGCTCGTCCTTCTCACGGTATTTCACCGCCAGAACAGCCTCGGCATATTTGGTGGCCATGCCCACCAGGGCGGTCATCCACATCCAGAACAAAGCGCCCGGACCGCCCAGGAAGACAGCAGTAGCAACACCGGCGATGTTACCCGTACCAATGGTCGCCGACAGCGACGTCATCAGTGCGTTGAACGGGCTGATCTGCCCATCGCCCTGACTTTCTCGACCGGCGAACAGCAGCTTAAAGCCCGTGCCGATACGCAGGATCGGCATGAATTTCAGCCCCACCTGCAGGAAGAAGCCAACGCCAAGAATGAGGACCAGCATCAGCGGCCCCCACACGACGCCATTGATGGCCCCTACGATTGAATTTAACGCTTCCATGGTATTCCTCCCTAGCGCGTTTGGATTATGCCCCGGCAGCAATCGCCCTTTGGCGAGCTTGCTTGAGGGCGGCAAAGTCTTCGTCCGCGTGGAACGACGAACGGGTCAGCGGCGTGGCTGACACGTGCAGAAAGCCCTTTGAGCGTGCGATCTGCTCAAGCTGGGCGAATTCTTCCGGTGTCCAGAACCGGTCAATCGGGTGATGTTTTGCGGTCGGCTGCAGATATTGCCCCACTGTCAGAAAATCGACCTGAGCCGCGCGCAGATCGTCCATGACCTGACGCACGTCATTCAGGCTCTCGCCCAGGCCAACCATCAAGCCGGATTTGGTAAAGATCTCGGGGTTGGCGCGCTTGGCATCGTCCAACAGACGCAGCGAAGTGTAATACCGCGCGCCCGGACGCACCGTGGGATACAGATGCGGAACCGTTTCGAGATTGTGATTGAATACGTCGGGGGCGGCCGCAAATACCAGATCGGCCGCGTCCCCTTTGCCCAGAAAGTCGGGGGTCAGAACTTCTACCGTTGTGCCGGGATTCTGGTGGCGCACAGCACGGATGGTTTGGGCAATATGTTCAGCGCCGCCATCAGCCAGATCATCCCGGTCAACCGAGGTGATCACGACATGACGCAGGCCCAGCTTTTTCACCGCAACGGCCACACGGCCGGGTTCGAACTGGTCCAGAGCGTCGGGGCGGCCAGTGGCAACGTTGCAGAAGGAACAGCCGCGGGTACAGACCTCGCCCATGATCATCATGGTGGCGTGGCGCTTGGACCAGCATTCGCCGATATTTGGGCAAGCAGCCTCTTCGCAAACGGTAGCCAGATTATGGTCACGCATCAGGCGGCGGGTTTCGTAATACTCTGCGCTTTCAACCCGTTTCTTCCGAATCCATTTCGGTTTACGCGGAATGACACTGTCAGCCTTTTTGGCTTTTTCCGGGTGACGAGGGCGAAGCTGGATGGTCATCTGGCTGATCCTCGTTAAGCGTGAATCGCACGGCCCAGGGCGTCAAGGCAGGCCTCTTTGACCGCCTCGCCCATGGCAGGGTGCGCATGACAGGTTGCGGCAACTTCAGCAACTGTTGCGCCTTTCGTCATGGCCAGAACCAGCTCGGCAATCAGATCGCCGCCATGCGCGCCGCAGATATGCGCGCCGAGGATCTTGCCGCTGGGATCGGCCAGCACCTTGACCGCACCGTCGGTTTCGCCGGTCGAGCGCGCGCGCGAATTTGCCATGAAGGCGAACTTGCCGACCGCGTAGTCAGTGCCAGCCTCTTTCAGCGCCTCCTCGGTCAAACCGACCGAGGCGACCTCGGGGTCGGTGTAAACCACGCCCGGAACGGTGTTGTAATCCACATGCCCGGCCTGACCGGCCAGTATTTCAACACAGGCGGCGCCATCTTCTTCGGCCTTATGCGCCAGCATTGGCCCTGGCACACAATCGCCAATCGCATAGATACCGGGCACCGAGGTCTGGAACGCTCCATCGACCTCGATAAAACCGCGTTGGTTGATGGCAACGCCCAGATCTTCCAACCCCAGTCCGCGCGTCACAGGGCGGCGGCCTACAGCGATCAGGACCTTGTCGGCCTCGATCACTTCTTCCTTGTCCTTGCCAACTCGGTCCACGATTAGGGACAGGCCGGCGTCGGTTTTCCCGACCGATTTCAGCGCCCTGCCCAGTTGGAATTTCAGCCCGCGCTTTGACAGGGCGCGCTGTGCCAGCTTGGCGATCTCTCCATCAATGCCGGGCAGAGCACGGTCGAGATATTCAACCACCGTGACTTTGGCACCCAGACGCGCCCAGACCTGACCCAGTTCCAATCCGATGACACCGGCACCGATCACCACCAGATGATCCGGCACGGTGTCCAGCGCAATCGCCCCGGTCGAGCTGAGGATATCTTGCTCGTCAATCTCAATCCCCGGCAGCGAGATGGGCTCGGACCCGGTGGCGATCAGGATGTTCTTTGCCTCATGGATCGTGTCGCCGACCTGAACTTGCCCTGCAGCCGGAATACTGGCCCAACCTTCGATCAGGTCGATACCGTTCTTTTTGAACAGGAATCCGATCCCTTTGGTCAGGTCACCAACGATCTTGTCCTTGCGCCCCATCATCGCGCCGATGTCGATGCTGGCCCCCTCGACCTCAATGCCATGGGAGGAGAGATGGCTGATCTCGGCATATTTGGCCGAGGAGGTCAGCAACGCTTTGGAGGGTATGCACCCCACATTCAGACAGGTCCCGCCAAGAGCACCCCGCCCCTCGACGCAAGCGACATTCATGCCCAGCTGAGCGGCACGAATGGCCGCTACATATCCGCCGGGGCCACCGCCAATAACGATCAGGTCATAGGTGCTCATGATTTAACCTCAATAGATCGGATGGCTCGCGCACAGGGCGCGGACTTTTTCACGAGTTTCTTTTTCGACGGTCGCATCCCCGTCAGAAGACTGAGCCAAAGCGTCCAGCACGTTGCCAATCAGATGACCGATCGTCGTAAACTCTTCGGGGCCAAATCCACGGCTGCATCCGGCAGCGGTGCCCAGACGAATACCACTGGTAATCGTTGGCTTTTGCGGATCGCCGGGAACACTGTTTTTGTTGCAAGTAAAACCTGCACGCTCAAGCGCGGCTTCGGCATCTTTGCCGGTCACGCCGATGGGGCGCAGATCGACCAACATCAGATGGTTCTCGGTTCCGCCAGAAACGATGTCACAGCCTCGCGCCATCATCACATTCGCCAAAGCCGCCGCGCTGTCGACTACGCGCTGCATGTAGGTTTTGAACTCAGGCTTCAAAGCTTCACCAAAGGCTACGGCCTTGCCCGCGATCACATGCATCAGCGGGCCACCCTGCAGACCCGGAAACACAGCCGAGTTGATCTTTTTGGCGAGTGTTTCATCATTGGTCAGGATGATCCCACCGCGTGGTCCACGTAGGGTCTTATGAGTGGTCGACGTTACCACATGAGCGTGGCCAATAGGCGACGGATGCAGCCCAGTCGCCACCAGCCCCGCGATATGCGCCATATCTGCCAGCAGCCAGGCCCCAACCTTGTCAGCGATTGCCCGAAAGCGCGCAAAGTCGATTTTCTGCGAATAGGCCGATGCGCCCGCGATGATCAACTTGGGCTTCTCAGCTTCTGCCAATGCCTCGACCTGATCATAATCAATCAGCCCGGCATCGTTCAGACCGTATTGCACCGGACGGAACCATTTGCCCGATTGCGCGGGTTTCGCGCCGTGGGTCAGGTGCCCGCCAGCATCCAGCGACATTCCCAGTATCGTGTCACCGGGGCTAAGCAGCGCCAGCTTGACCGCTCCATTCGCCTGAGCACCGGAATGAGGTTGTACGTTTGCGTATTCGCACCCAAACAGTTTCTTCAACCGCTCGATAGCTTCGGATTCGACCTCGTCGACATATTCGCAGCCACCGTAATACCGGCGACCGGGATACCCTTCGGCGTATTTGTTGGTCAGCACAGACCCCTGCGCATCAATCACCGCCTGCGAGACGATGTTTTCAGATGCGATCAGTTCGATCTGATCCGCCTGACGGCCACCCTCACGGGAAATCGACGCAGAGATTACCGGATCGGCCTCAGCCAGCGACGTTTTAAACATGGTCTCCTCCCACGGTTCCGAATCCAAATTGCGAAACTTTGTTTCCTATAGTGGAATTTTCATCCTTAAGGCAACATTTTTCTTACAATGGTGAATTTGATTTTGATTGGAAATTATGCAAGCATCGATAAAACAGGGGGATTTCACGTGGCAGAAGAGAATTTAACGGATGTTTCCGGAATGGACGATCAGGACGAGGGTATGGCTCTGGGCCGCTCGATCCGCGACGCGCGCCGTGCAAAAGGCTGGACATTGGAAGAAGCCGGTCGTGCTGCCGGGATCGGTCGATCAACCCTGTCAAAAATCGAAAACAACCAGACAAAGCCCAGCTTTGATATTGTTCGGCGGCTCACACAGGCGCTTGACCTCAGTACACCGCAGCTGTTTCTACAGTCCGGTCAATCGGGTATATCAGGCCGTCGCGATTATACGCCCAAGGGCGACGGTGAGATCAAGGACACCTCCACATATATCCATGAGTTGCTGTGTTCAGAGCTGACCAGCAAACGGATGCTGCCCTATATCGCGACAATCAAGGCGCGCGACATTTCCGAATTTGATAACTGGATTCGCCATTCTGGAGAAGAGTTCATGTTTGTCCTCAGCGGAGAGCTGACTTTTGTGTCGGAACACTACCGTCCGCTGCCGATGAAAGCCGGGGACTCGCTCTATTATGACAGTGGAATGGGGCACGGCTGTATTTCAACCAGTACCGAAGATGCCCGTGTGCTTTGGGTATCGCTGGAATAGCCCGCTAATAGAGTGACGTCACCCAACTTGCGAAAACCTGTACCTCGATACGGTCTTCAGCGCCTTTGCGTTTAACCAGATAGTGCGAAGGCTGAATGGGTAGACGGTAATCAAAGGGTGCCACCAGCAAACCCTGCTTAATGTACTCATGGGCAAAGCTCTCTAATACCATGGCCGCGCCCTGCCCCGCCGTGACGGCCTGCAAAGCCAAAAGTGACGAATCCATTCGAAGCGTTCTGGAGGGCGCGCCCAAATTGAGCGTGTATTGATCGGACAATCTCATCCAGTCATTCTCGGACCCTTTGATTGTTACGACCCGGCCCTGAGCCAGATTTTGAATGCTCAGATCTGCGCCAAAAGATGCCGCATAATCGGGATGGCAGACCGGCACCGCACATTCATGGCCCAGATGCGAGACGATCCCGTCATCCCAGTCACCATAGCCAAACCGGATATCAATATCGCTTTCTTCCTCTCCAAACCGGTTCGCCCAGACGAAGGTGGAGAGGTCCACTTTGATGTCGGGGTGCAGGTCTTCAAACTCAGCCAGTCTTGGTGCGATTACCAGCCCCGCACATGAGATGGAGGCCCGTATTTTGACCACCCGCCTGCGGGAATTGGTGAAAAGGCCGCTGGTTGCGTCTCTTAACTCGGAGAACGTCTTTTGAACCGGCATCGCATAGGCCCGCCCGATTTCGGTCAGGGCAACCCCGCGCGGCAAGCGTTCGAACAGGGATACGTTTAGATGCTTCTCTAACAACCGTATCTGCTGACTGATGGCGGCTGATGTCAGCCCCAGTTCTTCTGCTGCCGCAGAGAAACTGTTGTGACGCGCGGCAACTTCAAAAGCCCGCAACCAGGTGACATGGGGCAGTTTCGCCATTTCTTACCTTCAATGAAAATTATGCCTAATGGATAATATACATTGTTTGTATTGACAATCATTGCGTGCAAATCATGGGGCCAATTACCCAGAACGGTTCGAGATGACGCAGACCTTCGACTATATCATCGTGGGCGCCGGATCTGCCGGCTGCGTGCTGGCAAACAAGCTGAGCGCGTGTGGCAGCCATAAAGTATTGCTGATAGAAGCCGGTGGAACCGATCGCCGTTTCTGGATCAATGTACCGCTGGGATACGGCAAAACCTTCAACGATCCCAAGGTGAACTGGTGTTACTCTGCCCAGGCTGATCCAGGGTTGAACAACCGTCAGGCCTATTGGCCGCGCGGGCGGGTTATTGGCGGATCAAGCTCGATCAACGCCATGGCATATTTGCGAGGCCTCTCGCATGATTTTGATGACTGGGCCAAGGCAGGCGCAGAGGGTTGGAACTGGGAAACAGTACGCCAGACCTATGAGGCGATCGAGACCCATGTCGAAAGAGGCCAAACACCTTCCTCCGAGGGCGGCCCTCTCGTGGTCAGCGATGTCAGTGAGGGCATGCACCCGTTTTCGCGCCACTTTCTGGAGGCCTCACGGCAGATGGGCTGGCATATTTCTGACAATCTGAACGGTCAGGACGCCGAAGGAATGATGAGGCTGCGCAGTACTGTCAAAAACGGCCGCCGCTGGTCATCAGCAGCCGCGTTCCTGCGCCCTGCCCTGAAACGCAGCAATCTGCGGGTGGTATCCAATGCTCTGGTGCAGAACGTCATTCTGGATCAGGGCAAAGCCACCGGTGTCCGCTATCACGTTGGGGGTCAGGTGGTCACGTCCTTCGCGATCCGTGAAGTCATCCTGTCTGCCGGAGCCGTAAATTCGCCACAGCTCTTGCAGCTTTCGGGGATCGGGCCTGCGAACCTGTTGAAAAGGCACGGCATCAAAGTGCGCCAAAACCTGTCGCAGGTTGGACAGGGATTGCAGGATCATCTTGGCATATCCCAATTCTTTCATGCGACCGAGCCGACATTGAATAATACGCTTGGCAATCGGTTGGGACAGATGTTGTCCGGTATTCGTTATCTGTTGACCCGCAGCGGGCCACTCAGCGTCCCCGTCAACCAGGTCAGCGGCTTTGTGCGTTCGGACGAAACCGCCGAATTTGCTGATATGCAAATCTATTGCAATCCGATGTCCTATAAGACCGACACCAAAGGACAGCCGGGCGTTGATACCGAAGCAGGCTTTCTTCTGTGCGCCCAGCCCTGCAGGCCGACAAGCAGAGGGGAGATCAACATCCGTTCGGCAGATCCCATGGATTCACCCGCCATCCAACCGAACTCTCTCTCCACAAACCATGACTGCGACATGGCTATCAAAGCGGGTCGGGTGTTACAGAAACTGGCGCACACTGAGGCGATCCGCAGTGTTACGCGGACCAGGATAGAACCAGATGTTACGCGGATGAATGACGACCAGATGTTAGAGAATTTCCGCACCAACGCCGGAACTATATTTCATCCAAGCTGTACATGTCGCATGGGGACATCGGAACAGGATTCAGTTCTGGATTCTCGACTGCGGGTGCATGGTGTGGCAGGCCTTAGGGTGGTCGACGCGTCCTCGTTTCCAAGCATAACCTCAGGCAACACCAATGCGCCTGTGATGATGCTGGCCGCGCGCGGCGCGGACCTCATTCTGGAAGATGCCACAAAGCGCATGAACGCTTGAAGCAGAGGGAAAGAAGACCATCTTCCAGAATATTTGGTCTGGAAAGAGGCCTCTTTCCCTGATCAGGAAAAGTGCAACGCATAGACGTTGTTCAAATACTTTTGATCGTCGATCTGAAAGTGGGTCTCTCCAATGAACTCGAAACCCTTGGCCAGATAGAACTTGATGGCCGAAGGGTTCTCAGCATTGGTCATCAGCCAGACCACATCTGCCCCCTGATCCCGGCAATGTTCCAGCGCGGCTGCCAAAAGACGACTTCCGATGCCTTTTCCGTGATGGCGCGGCTGGACGTAGAATGTCGATATCTCCATTCCCCACCACCCGGAAACAGGGGCGCTGCGTGCAGGGGAAACACGGATTGACCCGTCAATCCCCTGGTTATTGTCGGACACCAGAACGAATTCATCCGGGTTTTGAATCTGTTCTAATACTTTGCTTGCCGTGAATTCCGACAAAGCGAAATCTGCAAAAAACCCGCTGACACCATGTTTGAGGTAGGTTCCGATCCAAACCTCAATCGAGATGGCAGCGATGCTGGACGCATCTGACGTTTCTGCAGCACGTAATGCCAAAGCGTTTAGGTATTAAACAAGAAGTGCATCACATCGCCGTCCTTGACAATATAGCCCTTGCCCTCAGCCCGCATCTTGCCTGCCTCTTTGGCGCCCTGCTCTCCGTTTGCCGTGATGTAATCATCATAGGCGATGGTCTCGGCGCGGATGAAACCCTTTTCGAAATCGCCATGGATCACGCCAGCAGCCTGCGGCGCGGCGGTGCCGGTGCGGATGGTCCAGGCGCGGGCCTCTTTCGGGCCGACGGTGAAATAGGTTTCCAGCTTCAGCAGGTCGTAGCCTGCGCGGATCAGACGGTCAAGACCGGGCTCTTCCAGCCCCATTTCCTCGAGGAACATCTGCGCTTCGTCCTCTTCCAGCAGGCTAATCTCTTCTTCGATCTTGGCACTGATAATGACGTGCGAGTTGCCTTGCGCTGCGGCCATTTCAGCCACACGGGCTGAATATTCATTGCCCTCGGCGGCCTCTTCTTCCGAGACGTTGCAGACATAGAGAACCGGTTTGGTGGTCAGCAGTTGCAGCATTTTCCACGCCTTGTCGTCTTCGTCGCTAACTTCGACCAGACGCGCGGGTTTGCCATCTTCCAGCATGGCCTGCGCTTCGGCAAGCAAACGTTCCTGTTGCTGTGCCTCTTTGTCGTTGCCCTTCAGCTTGCGCACCAGATTGGCACGGCGCTTTTCGATGCTTTCCAGATCGGCCAGCATCAGTTCGGTATCAATCGTATCGGCATCCGCCACGGGATCGACGCGGCCATCGACATGGGTCACATCACCATCTTCGAAGCAGCGCAACACATGAGCGATGGCGTCAGTCTCACGGATGTTGGCCAGAAACTGGTTGCCCAACCCCTCGCCCTTTGACGCGCCCTTTACCAGGCCCGCGATATCCACAAACGTCATTCGCGTCGGGATGATCTGCTTTGAACTTGCAATCGCCGCCAGCTTGTCCAGCCGGTCATCGGGCACGGCCACATCACCCACATTGGGTTCAATGGTGCAGAACGGGAAATTCGCCGCCTGAGCAGCCGCTGTCTTGGTCAGCGCATTGAAGAGAGTTGACTTGCCCACATTCGGCAAACCCACGATTCCCATTTTAAAGCCCATCTCGGCCTCCTGAAGCGATACGACGGCGTCTTCTATTCACGTCCGGGCAAATGCGCAACCCAGACGGCGGCAACAGGTCGAGTCCCAGTTGCAACATCACTTATCTGTTAATCAAACGTGTACTTCGAATACTTGATTCTGCCACTGCCACGTCACCAACTGACAGGGAGTTGAGAAAACCAAGAAGTACTGAGATGAAAACACTTTTCTTAATGAGCACTTTGCTGGCCACCACGACCATGGCACACGGGCAGTCCATCGTATTGGGAGCAGGATATGCGGATTTCACCCACACCAGCAGCAATGATCAGGCGGTCGTGTCACTGGAATATCAGCACAGCCCGTTTCACGAAGCCACGCGCCTCAGTGCTGGCTGGGGTGTGGCCCTGACGGTGGATGCAGATGCCGACACGCATATTGGCGCCGGTTTGGTCGGTCTCTATACGATCTCTGATCGGTGGTTCGCAGAGGCCAGCGTGATGCCTGGTTACTACAACGCCTCAAATGATGACAATGATCTCGGCGGAAATTTCCAGATCCGCAGCCTTTTCGGAATTGGATATGCCCTGGAAAACGGAAACAAGCTTTCGCTGGCCATCACCCATAATTCGAACGCGAGCACGGACAGTTTCAATCCCGGCGTCAACTCAGTGTTCATGCGTTATCACTACGGGTTCTGAAGCAATCTGGCGCGGCGGGATTGATTTCCGTGCAAAGTTTCTGCACATCAGGTTCAAATCCGTATGCAAGGACCGCAGATGACCCGTATCGACGCCAAGTTCGCCGCCCTCAAGGCCGAGGGCAAAAAGGCCTTCGTATCCTACATCATGGCCGGTGACCCCGATTTCGACACCTCGCTTGAGATCGTCAGGGGCTTGCCCGGTGCCGGTGTCGACGTGATCGAACTTGGGCTGCCGTTCACCGACCCGATGGCGGATGGTCCGACCATCCAGGCAGCAGGACAACGCGCCCTAGAGGGCGGGATGACCCTGCAACGCACACTGGATCTTGCACGTGCTTTTCGGGAAACGGATGATACAACGCCTATTGTGCTAATGGGGTATTACAATCCCATCTACAGCCGCGGCGTGGAAAGGTTTCTGGCGGACGCTACAGAGGCTGGCATCGACGGCCTGATCGTCGTTGACCTGCCCCCCGAAGAAGATGACGAACTTTGTCTGCCTGCACAGGCGGCTGGAATGAATTTTATCCGCCTCGCCACGCCGACAACGGATGACAAACGGCTTCCGCGCGTTCTTCAGAACACTTCGGGATTTGTGTATTACGTCTCGATCACGGGGATCACAGGCGCAGCCGAAGCCCAAGCCACGAATGTAGGCCCCGAGGTCTCTCGGATCAAATCCGCCACGGATTTGCCAGTGATCGTGGGCTTTGGAATCAATACCCCGGAAAAATCGCGGGCAATCGCAACTGTTGCCGATGGCGCTGTGGTCGGCTCGGCCATTGTCAGCCAGATCGCCGCCGGGAAGTCGGTTGGTGAAGTTCTGGATTTTGTCAAATCGCTGGCAGATGGGGCACATTCGGCCTGATCCAACGACCAGTTTCGCAATCTTGACCGCAGTCGGCGCAACCCGGCTGCGGTTTTTCTATTGCACCTAACGTTGCGCACGGAAACGTGGCGTTGCGAGGCTTTCGAAAAATTGGTAAAGAAAAAGGACCAATCTTTCGAAAGCCGCATCTCATGCCCGTCATCACCAATATCCAAGACCTCAAACACATCTATGAACGACGCGTCCCGCGCATGTTCTTTGACTATGCCGAAAGCGGCAGCTGGACCGAGCAGACCTTTCGCGACAACAGCTCGGATTTCGAAGATATCCGCCTGCGCCAGCGAGTAGCGGTTGATATGACCGGGCGCACGACGGCGTCGCAGATGATCGGACAGGATGTTACCATGCCTGTTGCCCTTGCCCCCGTTGGTCTGACCGGCATGCAGCACGCGGATGGTGAGATCAAAGCCGCCAAAGCAGCCGAGGCTTTTGGCGTCCCCTTTACCCTGTCCACGATGTCAATCAATTCTATCGAGGAGGTGGCCGAGAACACCACTGCGCCCTTCTGGTTCCAACTCTACACCATGAAGGATCAGGACTATGTCTCTCGGCTGATCCAACGCGCCAAGGATGCAAAATGTTCGGCCCTTGTGATCACCCTGGACTTGCAAATACTCGGGCAGCGCCACAAGGACCTAAAGAATGGTCTGTCCGCGCCGCCAAAGCTGACGCCTAGGACCATCGCCAATCTGATGACAAAATGGGCCTGGGGCATTGAAATGTTAGGCGCCAAACGGCGGAACTTCGGCAATATTGTTGGCCATGTTGATAATATCACTGATACAAGATCGCTGGGCACATGGACGGCGGAACAATTCGACCCCAGCCTGGATTGGGGCAAGGTTGAAAAGCTGATGAACCAATGGGGCGGCAAGGTGATCCTCAAGGGTATCCTGGATTCCGAGGATGCCAAGATGGCCGCCAAGCTGGGCGCCGATGCCATCGTGGTTTCAAACCACGGCGGACGCCAGTTGGACGGGGCGCTCAGTTCCATTCGTGTCCTGCCCGAGATTATGGACGCTGTCGGGAACGACATCGAAGTGCATCTGGACAGTGGCATCCGATCTGGCCAGGACGTTCTGAAAGCACTGGCACTTGGCGCGAAGGGCACCTTTATCGGGCGCGCCTTTGTTTACGGTCTTGGCGCAATGGGCCAGAAAGGCGTGACCACGGCACTTGAGATCATTCAGAAAGAACTTGATACGACCATGGCGCTTTGCGGTGAACGCAATGTGAGCGATCTGGGCCGGCACAATTTGCTTGTCCCGAAAGACTTCGGAGGGAGCTGGACAGATTGATCGCGCGCATGGGGCTCTGCCCCAGTCGCCCTTTGGCCTCCTCGCCCGATATATTTAGAGCCAGTTAAAGAAAGGATTCCCTGCTTCATCTGGCCGAAAATACCTCGGAGCGCGAGACAGAGCCTCGCAAAATAGACGAGCTACAAAAACCCCTTTCCAAACTCAATGAATCAAGATAAGGACGCGGCTTCACGCGGGTATACAGCCTTGGAGGATACCCGCCCTAACATTGGAGAAATATCATGGCTGGAGAGATTCCTGATCTCGTAGCTCTGGAACGGACGGGGACAGGCAAGGGCGCCGCTCGTCAGGCACGCCGCGACGGCATGGTTCCGGGCATTGTTTTTGGTGGCGACAAAGAGCCGCTGCCGATCCAGATCCCGTTCAACGAACTGTTCAAGCGCCTGAAAGCGGGCCGGTTCAAGTCGACATTGTGGAACCTGAAGGTTGAAGGCCAGGAAGACGTTCGCGTCATCTGCCGCGACGTTCAGCGTGACGTTGTCAAAGACCTGCCGACCCACCTGGACCTGATGCGCCTGCGTCGGACCACCAAGATCGCACTGTTTATTCCGGTTGATTTCATCAACGAGGAAGAGGCCCCCGGCATCAAGAAAGGCGGCGTTCTGACCGTTGTCCGTCCTGAGGTCGAGCTGATGTGTACCGCTGGTGAGATTCCTGAGAAGATCACCGTTGATCTGACCGGTCTGAACATCAACGACGTTGTCACCATCTCGTCGGTCGATCTGCCTGCTGGCACCAAGCCGACCATCGACCGTGACTTTGTGATCGCCAACATCTCGGCCCCAACCGGCCTGGCCACAAGCGATGACGAAGAGGGCGAAGAGGGTGATGTTGCACCCGATGAAGTCGAAGTCGTCGGAAGCGAAGAAGAATAAGGCCGGACCCAAAGTTTCGGTTTTTGTGACGGGGCCCCATTGGGGTCCCGTTTTCTTTTGCCCGTTGGGCTGGAAAATCGGCCCCAATCCGTGCCATCAACCAGTTGCGATATCGCGCTTGAGACAAGGACATGACGATGAAGCTGTTTGTCGGCCTGGGAAATCCCGGATCAAAATATGCTCGAAACCGGCACAATATTGGCTTTATGGCCGTTGACCGGATCGCCGAGGATTGCGGCTTTGGTCCTTGGAAATCCAAATTTCAGGCCGAAATCGCCGAAGGGCGGCTTGGTCAAGAAAAGGTTTTGCTTATCAAGCCTCAGACCTTCATGAACCGGTCCGGTCAATCGGTGGGCGAGGCCATGCGATTTTACAAGTTGGATTCGACCGACGTCACTGTCCTACATGATGAATTGGATCTGGCGCCGGGTAAGGTCCGCGTCAAGGCAGGCGGAGGCCATGCCGGTCATAACGGGCTTCGGTCGATCCACGAACATATCAGCCCAGCCTATGATCGGGTGCGCCTTGGGATCGGTCATCCCGGGCGGAAAGAATTGGTTTCGCCATATGTCTTGGGCGATTTCGCAAAGGCTGACAGCGACTGGTTGGAAGATGTCCTGCGCGGCGTTGCAGATGGCGCAGGGCACCTGGCTAATGGCGATGGCGGTAAGTTCATGAACGCTGTTGCCCAGCGAACGGCACCGCCGCGTTCGTCCAAGTCACCGTCCGAGCACCCAAAACCAACGGCCCAGACCATTACCGAACCCGCCGAGGACAGCAGGTCAGCCATGCAGAAGCTGATGGACAAGTTCAAATAGCGCCCTTTGCCGTTGCCCCTACGTCCGGATTGCGGAATGTTCCCGGGCAGGCTCCAATACCGGCAATCATGGGAGGCGACAAATGAGAGCTTTGTTTAAATGGGTGCTGCGTATCGCGCTGATGCTTGTGCTGGCAGCCGCCGTTGTCGGGTTCTGGAAACGCGAGGAAATTCAACGCTTGATGGCGGTGAACTCATTGTTTTCCCCCGAAAAGATCGTTCACAATTTCTCGCATATGGATGCAGCTTTCAAAACCGTCAACTTGCCGCGCGGGGATGGGGCCACATGGGAATTGCCTTACGGGCCCGGGTTTGACCTGCCAGCAGGCACGGATCAATGGATCGAAGACCGGTCGGTCACATCCTTGCTTGTGATGCAGGGCGGGCAGATCCGGTTTGAGGAATACTATCTGGGCACCACACCAGACGATCGACGCATTTCGTGGTCGGTTGCCAAAAGCTATCTTTCTGCATTGTTCGGCATATTGCTGGACGAAGGCGCAATCGCCTCATTGGACGATCCTGTCGTGCAATACGTACCCAAACTGCAAGGCACGGCCTATGATGGTACGACGATCCGCAACGTGTTGAACATGGCCAGCGGTGTGACCTTCAACGAGGATTATCTGGATTACAATTCTGACATCAACCGGATGGGTCGAGTGGTCGCCTTAGGCCGAGAACTGGACGATTTTGCCGCCTCGCTGCAAGACAGTTTCGCAACACCCGGAGAAACCTGGAAATACGTGTCAATCGACACCCATGTTATCGGTATGGTGGTCCGAGGAGCAACCGGTCGCAGCGTGGCCGAACTGCTTACAGAGCGCATTGTACAGCCGCTTGGGCTGGAGCGGGATGGCTATTACATGACCGACGGGGCCGGAGTTGCCTTTGTTCTGGGGGGCTTGAATTTCACCACCCGCGACTATGCGCGTTTCGGTCAGATGATCCTGCAAAACGGGGTTCATGATGGGCAGCAACTGGTACCGGCTGAATGGATCGCCGCTTCGGTCCTGCCCAGTGCCCCGACCGCATCGGGCAAGATCGGCTATGGATATCAGTGGTGGATTCCCGTGGGCGCGCATGAGGGCGAGTTCATGGCCCGCGGCGTCTATGGTCAGTATATCTATTTCGACCAGCCGCGCGGGGTTCTGATCGTGTCCACCGGAGCCGATCGCAAGTTTCGAGACCCTGGCGTGAATGAGATCAACATAGAAATGTTCCGCAAGATTGCGCAAAGCCTGTAAGATGCTCTTATGCAGAAACAGGAAGGCATAAATGTTCTGGGGGGCGTGCTCGCCCCTTGCTCCCGCGATCCGCTGACCGGGTTCTTTCGCGATGGCGCCTGCAATACCTGCCCCGAGGATCAGGGCAGCCACACGGTTTGCGCGGTAATGACGGTCGAGTTTCTGGCCTATTCGAAATATGTCGGCAATGACCTCAGCACGCCGCGCCCCGAGTTTAATTTTCCAGGGCTGCGTGCCGGTGACAGCTGGTGTTTATGTGCGGGTCGCTTCCTGCAAGCCCACGACGAAGGATGCGCGCCCAAGGTTCATCTTGAGGCGACACATCAACGGGCGCTGGACATCGTGCCTCTGCGCATTCTCAACCAACACGCGGTTCAGGACTAGGCAGACCGGCCCGGGATCACCCGGACCGGCCCTTATTCGGGATCAATCCCGCAATTTCACAAGGTCAGACATCAGACCCTCGGTTCCGTTATGAACCGTCAGCCGCTCGACCTTGCCGGCGATGGTTTCCAGCGCTTCCAGCTCTTTCAGTCGCAGCATCACCGGGTTTTCCGCCATCACTTTCGCGGTGTTCAGCAAAGACCGCGTGGCGTTGGTTTCTTCCCTCCGCCGGATGACGTTGGCCTCGGCCTGTTTCTCGGCAGCGACTACGGCGGTCAGGATTTCGCGCATCTCGCCGGGCAGGATGACGTCTTTCAACGCGATCTCACCCACTTCGATGCCGATCCCGGCCATTTGTGTCCGCACCCGATCCGCAGCCTCGGTGTCAACGCCCACCTTCTCGGCAAGTAGCCGGTCAAGCGTCATCGACCCAAGGGTCTTCCGGAACGCCAGTTGCAGGGCCCGGTGCAGGGCCTGATCAAAATCCTTCACCGCCCCCATCGCCTTGACCGGATCGACGACCCGGTAATCGGCGCTGAGGTTGACCCGGATGGTCACCCGGTCCTTGGTCAGAATCTCTTGACCCGTTACCTCATGGGTTCGTTGCCGCAGGTCGATCTGCTTGACCTCGACGTTCCGGCCCACCTTCCAGAAGGCATGGGCGCCGGGGTTCAGCCGATCCACCAGCACGCCATCCACCGTCAGCAAACCGACATGCCCTTCGGCAATCTCGACCCGCGTCAGGTGCATCTGCAGCCCCACCCGAACCAGCCGCTGCGCGACCGCTTTGTGCACAACCATGGACTCGGTCAGCGCGTGTTGCTCAACGGCCCAGGGGCCGGCATCCTTCCAAACTAGCGCCCGTACTTCGGGAATCAGCACTCGAGCGGGCACGCCATCCCGAAGCAGAACCAGAACCTCGTTGGGCCCTGCCCGAAACTCGGTCAGGTGCGCCTCGGCCAGTTCGGGCCGGTTCTGCATCAGCGCCCGCTCATAGGGCGACACGAAAAAGAGAGCCTCCAGATCGTGCAGCTCGGTCAGCACATCCCTGCGTGGCAGCCGGTGTTTCCCGGGGCCGAGGATGGTGTCAATTACTCCCTTGCGCAAAACCAGCATCCGCTGGGTCTCGGTCAGGGTCAGCCGTTGATGACCGGTCAGCCGGTCGATCAGATCTTGGAATAGTGTCATTTCATTTCTCCTTTTCGTCTCGCTCTATCGTCGTCGCAAAAGCGAACTCCTTTTCATGTTTTCAGTGGGTTGCACCCCGATTGGGTGACAGTTGTGAAGCCTTCGGATAAAGGCTGTGAAAGACCGGGCATCCCTCGCGCCGTGCCCTTTTGCGAGAGGGTCAGAGAGAGGGGCGCGGGACCAATGCGCCGCCTGTTCCCAAGGGATCAAGCGGGGCGCCAATCCGGCGACACCGTCATCTGCCCTCCGGCCCAAGACCAGAGCAGCGAAGACCCCTGCCCCGCCCGGCCAAAGCCTGACGTAGCGCGGTGCCACCCCTGCTGGGGAACACCCGGACCTTAATGATTTGGACCGTTTTCACGGACCGGCGTTGAAGGCCGGTGCTGACCTAACAGCGTTTGTTCAAATGGCGGGACTCGAACCCGCTACACATCGATTAACAGTCGATTGCTCTAACCAGAATGAGCTACATTTGGAGCTTTGGAAGGAGTCGAACCTCCGCTCACAGATTTGCCATCTGCCGCTCTTCCACCTGAGCTACAAAGCATGTACCAATCCCCGGTTTCGGCCCTGGCATACGGTTTCGGCAGCGCCGTCCGCACCGAGAGAGTGATCACCTCTGCTCGCTAGGGTCCGGCCCGTTTTGACCGGTAACGGCGGGTTTAGGCGAAGGGGCAGGATTCGCTCAATGATATTCTAAGAGGTGGAAATGCACCTGTGGCGGGTGCGCAACAAAATTACCCAGCTGCGCAACATTCGAAAAGCCGCAGGCTGGAAACCAAAGCTGCACACCGTTCAAAGGCACACGGCTTTTGTCAGAAATTTCAAATTTTACCGCCTGGTCAATCGGCGCTGCGGCCTTCGGTATCCGACATGTCGAAGTTCAGATATTTCGCCACAGTCTGAACATCCTTGTCACCACGTCCACACATATTCATGCAGATCAGGTGATCCTTGGGCAGATCCGGTGCGATCTTCATCACATGAGCCAGCGCATGGCTAGGTTCAAGCGCCGGGATGATGCCTTCGGTTGCACAGCAGAGCTGGAACGCCTCAAGCGCCTCTTTGTCGGTGATCGACACATATTGCGCGCGGCCGATATCATTAAGCCATGAATGTTCAGGGCCAATGCCCGGGTAATCCAAACCAGCCGAGATCGAGTATCCTTCGAGGATTTGCCCGTCATCATCCTGCAGCAGATAGGTGCGGTTGCCATGCAGAACACCGGGGCGGCCGCCGGTCAGCGAGGCGCAATGTTCCATCTTGTCGTTCACGCCCTTACCACCGGCTTCGACTCCGATGATGTTGACGGATTTATCATCCAGGAACGGATAGAACAGACCCATTGCGTTCGATCCACCACCGATGGCGGCGATGAGCGTGTCGGGTAAACGGCCCTCAGCCTTGTGCATCTGTTCCTTTGCTTCCTTGCCGATGATCGACTGAAAGTCGCGCACCATCGCCGGATACGGGTGCGGGCCAGCAACTGTACCGATGCAATAAAACGTATCGCGCACGTTGGTCACCCAGTCACGTAACGCATCGTTCATCGCGTCTTTCAATGTGCCACGACCTGACGTCACAGGGATCACTTCGGCCCCCAGCAGGCGCATGCGGAACACGTTCGGGGCCTGTCGCTGCACATCATGCGCGCCCATATAGACCACGCATTTCAAACCGAACTTGGCGCAAACGGTGGCTGTGGCCACGCCATGCTGTCCGGCGCCGGTCTCGGCAATGATCCGGGTCTTGCCCATGCGCCGCGCCAGAATGATCTGGCCCAATACGTTATTGATCTTGTGCGCGCCGGTGTGGTTCAGCTCATCGCGCTTCAGATAGATTTTGGCGCCACCCAGATGCTCGGTCAGGCGCTCGGCATAATATAATGGCGAGGGGCGTCCCACATAGTTGGCCCACAGATCGTCCATCTCGGCCCAAAATGTGGCATCGTCCTTGGCCTTTTCATATTCCTCTTCCAGCGCCAGGATCAGCGGCATCAGCGTTTCGCTGACAAAACGCCCGCCGAAAATGCCGAAACGGCCCTGCTCGTCTGGGCCGGACATGAAGGAATTGAAAAGATCGTTGGCCATGGGTGTCTCCATCGTCGTACCCGTTGTTCATAGGAGGTAGCGGCGGGATTTGCCATGGCAAAACGCACATGGGAATCCTTAGATGTGATACCTCAGCCGGCCCGAATTGCAGCGTCTACAAACGCACGAACCATCGCGGCATCCTTGATGCCCGGTGCACTTTCCACGCCTGAGGCGACATCGACCTGACGCGCGCCCGTCATACGGATGGCCTCGGCCACATTTCCGGGGTTCAACCCACCGGCCAGCATCCAGGGCTTGCGCCAGTATTTCCGCCCAGCCAGTAAACGCCAGTCAAACGCCAGCCCGTTTCCACCCGGCAGAACCGAGCTCCTTGGCGCCTTGGCATCTATCAGCAACTGATCGGCAACATCGCAATAAGTATCAATGGCGGCCAGGTCTTCGGCATCTGCAACACCAACCACCTTGATAACAGGCAACCCATAGCGCGCCTTGATTTCCTGCACCCGCTCGACAGATTCTGAGCCATGCAGCTGCAACATGTCAAAAGGGGCGACTGCGGTGATACTGTCCAACAACTCATCCGTGGCGTTCACAACCAAGGCGACCTTTGCAACCCCAACGGGGACATGCTCGAACAAAGCTGCTGCCTGTTGAGGCGAAACATATCGAGGCGATTTCGGAAAGAAGTTGAAACCAAGATACCGTGCACCCGCATCAGCTGCTGCGCGCACGTGATCTGGTGCAGTCAGGCCGCAGATTTTAACCGATACATCCGACATTCCGGGCCTCAGCTGGCCTCATCCAACAGGGCGAGAACTTCGTCCTGCCCTTCGTTCTGCTTCTTCTTGAGCTTCTTGACCTCACGCTCAAGCTTGCGCACTTCACCTTTGCTGGCGGTAGCATCGCGGCGGTGCTTGTGCTCGCGCAGCCATTCCCAAAGAAAGCCAATGACCAGGCCAGCGACGATGCCACCCAGAACCACCACGAACAGCGGCAAGGAAGCGCTGAAGTTGAAGCCAAGCAAATCGGCAATAGCCGAGGGAATAAGCGTCAGCTCAACCGCTTCGCGGTTGGCCAGAGAGACTGAAATCAAGACGATCCCGAGGACCGCGAGAAAAGCATATCGAAGGTAGCGCATCATGGCCTAGGCTTTACCGTTCAACCGGTCCCTTAGCAACTTGCCAGTTTTGAAAAACGGAACACATTTTTCTTCGACCTGCACAGTTTCGCCGGTGCGCGGGTTACGACCCACACGGGCATCGCGCTGTTTCACTGAAAACGCCCCGAAGCCTCTCAGTTCAACCCGATCCCCTCGCGCCATCGCATCCGTTACTTCTTCGAACACGGTATTCACGATTCGCTCGACGTCACGCTGATAAAGATGCGGGTTCTCGTCGGCGATTTTCTGAATCAGTTCTGAACGGATCATGTGCGTTACCCTCCCAGGCGACCGGTTAACCATGCCTATTATTCTGAACAGTATAGGAAAAAACTGGGTTCGGGGGAACGTAAACTCTGCGGGCAAAGGCTGAAAATTACAGTTAAGTAACGCGAAATTTTGCCAGTTCATGTAATTTGCCCGACAAATGCATGAACCTAAGCCCCAACTAGCCTGAAAATGCGAACATGTTGATTCGCAACAAAAACGGCCCCGCGCTTTCACGCGGGGCCGCAAATTCGGCTTGACTGAGGCTCGGACTTAGTCGCCCGACTTCAGCGCTGCACCCAAGATATCGCCCAGCGATGCGCCCGAGTCGGAAGAACCGTACTGTTCCACGGCCTCTTTCTCTTCGGCGATCTCACGTGCCTTGATCGACAGACCCAGACGACGGGTCTTGCTGTCGACATTGGTGACGCGGACGTCGACCTTGTTACCGACCGAGAAACGCTCGGGGCGCTGTTCGGCACGGTCACGGCTCAGGTCGGAACGACGGATGAACGACTTCATACCTTCGTACTCGACCTCGATGCCGCCATCTTCGATCGCGGTGACCTCAACGGTGATGATCGAGCCACGCTTCACGCCGCCCACAGCTTCGGCGAACTTGTCACCGCCCAGGGCTTTGATCGACAGCGAGATACGCTCTTTCTCGACATCCACTTCAGACACAACGGCCTGTACCACGTCGTTCTTGTGGTAGTTCTGGATGGCATCCTCGCCACGCTCGTCCCAGGACAGATCGCTGAGGTGAACCATGCCGTCGATGTCGCCTTCGAGGCCAATGAACAGACCAAATTCGGTGATGTTCTTGACTTCGCCTTCGACTTCGGTGCCCTCGGGGTGTGTTTCTGCAAACACTTCCCACGGGTTGCGCTGAGTCTGCTTCAGGCCCAGAGACACGCGACGCTTGGCGCCATCGATTTCCAGAACCATGACGTCGACTTCCTGGCTGGTCGAAACAATCTTGCCGGGGTGGACGTTTTTCTTGGTCCAGGACATCTCGGACACGTGCACCAGACCTTCGACACCGGCTTCCAGCTCGACGAACGCGCCGTAGTCGGTGATGTTGGTGACGCGACCCTGATGAACCGAGCTCAGCGGATACTTGGCTGCAACCAGATCCCACGGATCTTCCTGCAGCTGCTTCATGCCCAGGCTGATCCGGTGGGTCTCTTTGTTGATCTTGATGACCTGAACGTTGATGGTCTCGCCGATCGTCAGGATCTCGGACGGGTGGTTCACACGGCGCCATGCCATGTCGGTGACGTGCAGCAGGCCGTCAACGCCGCCCAGGTCAACAAACGCACCGTATTCGGTGATGTTCTTGACCACGCCTTCTACGGTCTGACCTTCGGTCAGGTTGCCGATAACCTCGGCGCGCTGTTCGGCACGCGATTCTTCCAGGATTGCGCGGCGCGAAACAACGATGTTGCCACGGCGACGGTCCATTTTCAGAATCTGGAACGGCTGCTTCAGACCCATCAGAGGGCCAGCGTCGCGTACGGGGCGCACGTCAACCTGCGAGCCGGGCAGGAACGCAACTGCACCACCCAGATCGACGGTGAAGCCACCTTTGACACGACCAAAGATTGCACCTTCGACGCGCTGGTCGTCGGCATATGCTTTTTCCAGACGGTCCCATGCCTCTTCACGGCGGGCCATCTCGCGTGAGATGACGGCTTCGCCACGGGCGTTTTCTGCGGCGCGCAGGTAAACTTCAACCTCGTCACCAACAGTGATTTCAGGGGCTTCGCCAGGATTTGCGAATTCTTTCAGATCAACGCGGCCTTCCATTTTGTAGCCGACGTCGATGATGGCTTGGCCGGCTTCGATCGCCAGAACCTTACCTTTGACAACAGAACCCTCTTCGGGCGTGTCCATTTCGAAGCTTTCATTAAGGAGGGCTTCGAATTCCTCCATGGTTGTATCAGCCATCTGGCAGTGTTTTCCTTTACATAACGTTTTTGCTGGCCGAGCGGTTGTCTCCGCCGGTCTTAGTGGATTGGTCAGACGACCTGACATATACCGCAAAACAAAGAGGGCCGGTTGGTCCGACCCTGCTCGTCTCATTGTTTTATGGCTCAAATCGCCTTGTCGACGCGCGCTCTATAACGGGTTCGCACAGGCGCTGCAAGTTTTACCGTGCATATCACAAAATAACACGCAAACCCCAGCCTTGCATGGCTGAGGTCGGGTCGATTTGTATTCTTCTTCAGCTCCGAAAGGACAGAGCGCCTAAAACAGTTGCAGATCTTTTGAGCCGCTTTGGATTTCGGCAAAATTCGGCATGTTCTGGACCGCCAAAGGTACCGGGGCCGCGCCCGGCATCGCGACTGTTGGCTTCGCTGCTGCGGCCTTTCCAAAGGCCGGGCGCTCTAGCTCGCCCCGGATATCGCGCAGCAGGGTTTTGTGATCAGGCATTGATCTGAGTATCTGCACAAGATCCACTTTCGCGCCTTTCCACCACTGGAACCAGATCGGTTTCTTCAACGGCCGCAAGCGATCGCGGATGCCGGCGCCATAGCCCGTATCATAGACCTGCTTACCCAAAAGAACCGTTTGATAGACGCGGAAATCGAAAAGCGTTGCAAACTCGATATCTCGTTCCAAAGGCAGGCGGTGCTGCCATAGTTCAAGGTTCTCGGCCAGCCGATCCGGTATCTTCATTTCGGTCCGCGCGTCGATCCAATATTGATCATCCGTGCGGTTGCCCAAGCGGTAGTGCAGACAAATGAAATCCAGAACCTCGTCATAGAGCTTGTCCATTTGCTTGTTATATCTCGCCCGCAGCGACGGTTCGATGTCCCGCGTAGGCAGATGCTCGGCGAACCAGCGCACCGCATGATCAATCATGTGGATCGCTGTACTTTCCAGCGGCTCGATGAACCCTCCGGCCAGTCCGATCGCCACGCAATTCTTGACCCAGGCATTGCGCACACGTCCGATACGCATCGGGATCACACGCGGCGTCGCCCCTTTGCCGCTGTCGCCCAGCCATTCGAGGTATTCATCAGCCGCCTGTTCATCCGTGCGATGCGCAGAAGAATAGACATAGCCCGTGCCCACACGGTTAAAGAGTGGCACCCGCCAGGTCCACCCCGCACCAAGTGCGGTGGACCGTGTGACGCTTTCGATTTTTTCTGGATCCGGGTGCTCGATCTGCAACGCCATGGCGCGGTCGTTGGGCAGATAGTCAGAATAATCCATGAAAGGCTCGCCCAGCGCCTTGTTGATAATCAAGCCGCGAAACCCGGTGCAATCCACGACCATCTCAATGTCATGGCGGCCTTTCTTTTCCAGCATCAGATGGCTGACATTGCCCTGCTCATCCAGCTCGACCGATTTCACCTCGTCCTGGATGTGCTCAACGCCGCGCTTGGTGCAAACTCTGGTCAACATGCCTGCAAACTTCACAGCATCCAGATGATAGGCATAGCCGAACCGTTGCTCAAACTCTGGTTGACCCAGTGGCCGCCCACCTTTGCACAGGCGCGCCAGATCATCATGGGGCGAGATGGACTGCGTGAAATCCCTATCGCCATTGCCAAAGCGCAGGAAGTATTCTGCGGGCTCTAACCCCTCTAACAACTGGCCATGCGCAAAAGGGTTCACGTAATCAATTCGATTGCCTTTGGCGTCCTTGTTCCAATTACAAAACTTCACGCCCAGCTTGAACGAGGCGTTGGTCTCACGGAAGAAATCCCGCTCTGAAATGCCGGCCTGGCGCAGCGTGATCGGCATCCGTGGAACCGTGGCCTCGCCAACGCCCACAGTCGAGATATTGGGGCTTTCGATCAGGCAGATACGCGGGCGATCCTTGGGTGCTGACGTGCGTGAAAACACCATTTCCAGGATCAGCGCGGTCATCCAACCTGCCGTGCCGCCACCCACAATGGTGATCTTGCGCAAACGATTATTCATATTTTCTGTCCCTGTTGGTTTTGGGGTTTTTTAGCCGCCTGCCCTTTTTGATTTTGGGGCTTGTAAAGCAGCTTTCCCTTTTTGCCTGAGAGAAACTATAACAGCTTTCCTGCATCCAGCTAGGCACTATGACGGCCGAACCTGCATACATATCGGGTCATCAGACCCGGCAACACAGGCCGCTCGCCACTGCGCGACTTTCTTTAGGATGGTGGATGCTGCGAGAAAGGAAATGCGCAAGTACCGGCCCTGCGTCAGATATCCTCGCCTTTTTTCAGAAGCTCTTCGATCAGAGCGCGCTGAAGATCATTGCTATCGCCGCCGCCAAATTCCGCAACTCCGCTGGAATACAAGGTGCCGTAGGTGTTGGCGATGTTCACCGTCTGGGCCAGCCCCGAGATCAACTGATCCCTTTCTAGCCGCGACAAGGGGTGGATGAACGCAGCCCACAAGGTGCCATTGGCAATCGCATATCGCGCATCCAGGGTACTGTCGAAATTCGCCTGCATCATCCGTTGCATGTCCTGAGCACTCAGATCTTCGACACTTTGGATCGACACCATGGCCCGCATCCGGTCCGCATTGACGTCAGTAATCACCAGAACGGGAACCTCCGCGATGGTAAGCTGAAAGCCTGGCCCAAGAGGCTCTGTCTCGGGGTCAAGCGCAAACAATATCTTGCCCAAACGCTCGTAGGTCATTGGCGGTTCTGCCTCTTGCGCTGAAAGCGCACTGGCGAGAAAGGTAAAAATCAAAATCAGGCGGAACATCGATTACCTCCGGCAGATGTCGATACAAAGGTAATCGACGCCTCGGGCACTGGCCAAACAAAGCTTAGTGAACAAAGTTGTGTTTGCTCTGGCAAACGGCCCTAGGGCAGAACTGGTTCGATGACCTCAATCGCGCGGGCGAGAGCTGCGTCAATGCTCAGGTCCGAGGTATCCAGTATGACCGCATCCTCAGCTGGCTTCATAGGTGCCGTGCTGCGTTCGGCATCCCGAGCGTCCCGCTCACGCACATCGGCCAACACCTGTGCGCGTGTAACCTCATGGCCCTTGGCGTCCAGTTCCAGAAACCGTCTCTCAGCGCGCACTTCGGCGCTGGCGGTGACAAACAGTTTAACCTCGGCCCGCGGGCAAATAACGGTTCCGATGTCACGACCGTCCAACACTGCACCGCCCGCGCGGCGCGCAAAGGCGCGCTGAAAATCGACCAATGCAGCCCGCACCTCGGGGATAACTGCAACTTTCGAGGCCGCTTGCGCGATTTCAGCCGTGCGCAGATCACCCTGATCCAGGTCCTCGGCAGTCAGCGTTTGCGCGGCACTAACCGGGTCGGCACCTTCCAGCGTTCTGCGGCCAACCGCACGGTAAAGCAGGCCGGTATCGAGATGCGCAAACCCGAAATGGGCGGCAACGGCATTGGAAATCGTGCCCTTCCCCGCTGCTGCCGGGCCATCGATTGCTATGGTGAAACTGGCAACTGCCATCGCATTTACCGGTTGTTTCGCTGCAGCCGCGCACCAAGGCCAGCCATCAACGGTTCGAAGATCGGGAAAGACGTTGCGATCGGGCCGCCATCGTCGACTCCGACCGGATTTTTCGCCCCCATACCCATAACCATAAAGGACATCGCGATCCGGTGATCCAGAAAGCTCTCACAGGTGCCGCCGCCGGGAAGATTGCCAATTCCCAAACCATCCACAGACCACCAATCATCGCCCTCATCGACGGTGACGCCATTAACGCGCAGGCCGCGGGCCATCGCATCAATACGGTCGCTTTCCTTGACGCGCAGCTCTTTCACGCCGCCCATCATCGTGGTGCCAGTGGCATTTGCCGCGACCACAGACAGAACAGGGTATTCGTCAATCATCGACGCCGCCCGTTCCGGAGGAACCGAGATTCCCTTCATATCGGGCGAATAACGCGCGCGCAGATCCGCAACCGGTTCGCCGCCCTCTTCACGTTCATTCTCATAAGTCAGATCAGCACCCATCTCACGCAGAGTGGTAAACAGACCCGCGCGGGTCGGGTTCAGACCGATGCCCGGAACCAGAACGTCAGACCCGGGCGTGATCAGCGCCGCACAGACCGGGAAGGCCGCGCTCGAGGGATCGCGGGGGACCGCGATGACCTGCGGTTTCAACTCGGGTCGCCCGGTCAGGGTGATAACGCGCCCCTCATCGGTATCCTCGACCGTGATTTCGGCCCCAAAGCCTGCCAGCATCCGCTCGGAATGGTCGCGGGTCGCTTCGGCCTCAATCACCACGGTTTTGCCCGGAGCATTCAGCCCCGCCAGCAAAACGGCAGATTTCACCTGCGCGGAGGGAACGGGAACCACGTACCGTACCGGAACAGGCTCTGCCGCGCCCACAATCGTCATCGGCAGGCGCCCACCGGAGCGGCCCACCGATTGCGTGCCAAACAGCGCCAAAGGATCGGTCACCCGCGCCATAGGGCGCTTGTTCAGGCTGGCATCGCCAGTGAATGTCGCCGAAATCGGACAGGTCGCCATCGCGCCCATGATCAACCGAACGCCGGTGCCCGAGTTGCCACAGTCGATGACCTGATCAGGTTCGGCAAAACCGCCGACGCCCACACCATGGACCGACCATTCGCCGCCTCCGTGATCCGTCACCTCAGCCCCAAATGCACGCATCGCCTTTGCGGTGTCCAGAACGTCCTCACCCTCCAACAGACCGGTGATCCGGGTTTCACCCACGGCCATCGCGCCCAGGATCAGCGATCGGTGCGAGATCGACTTGTCACCAGGCACCTCGGCCGTTCCGGTCAGCGGACCGCAAGGGTGCGAGGTCATCGGGATGGGCGTGCCGTGTCCGGACATGGGGGCTCCTGTTTTCGCTATCAGTTCCCAAGCCGATTAGCGAATTGGGGCCGCTTGGTCCAGCCGCAATCAGTCGTTGCGGCGGAAGGTCAGGTAATGCGGTGTCCGCCCTTCGCGCAGGGCCTTCTGCTCATAGCGCGTGGAAATCCAGTCTTCCCAGGGCTCGCGCCAATCGGTGGGGCGTTCCGCCAACCATTCGAAACCAGCGCCCGGCACCTCTTCCAACGTTTGGCGGACATAGTCGGGAATATCTGTTGCAACGCGAAAGATCGCGCCCGGTTTCAACGACCGCGCCAACGGCTCCAGATGCTCTGGGGTCACGAACCGACGGCGGTGATGCCGGGTTTTGGGCCAGGGATCGGGGTACAGAAGAAAGGCGCGTGATATGCTGGCTTCGGGCAAGACATCAAAAAGATCGCGCGCATCGCCGGGATGCACCGCCAGATTCTCGACCCCAGCCTTGCGAATCTTGCCCAACAACATGGCAACACCGTTGATATAGGGTTCAGCCCCAATGATGCCGATATCCGGATTGCTGGCCGCCTGATGCACCAGATGCTCGCCGCCGCCAAAGCCGATCTCAAGCCAGACATCCTTGCCACCGAACAGTTCCTTCAGATCCAGCGGATTGCGTTCAGGATTGCTCTCCCAGTCCACAGCACCCGGAGACAGCGCATCGAGGTCTTCGCTCAGATACGTCTTTTGGCTTTGCTTCAGGGTCTTGCCTTTGAACCGGCCATAAAAGTTTCTGCGGGGGCGTTGGGGGGTCTGGGTGCTCATGGCGGTGCCCATACTGCGGGGACGGCTCAGAGGCAAGGGGCGGCGGCAGAGCAGAATAGCCGCCGCCTCTCATACAATTCCCAAGAAATAGGCGCGCCCGCAAGGGCGCACCTATTGATAACAGTCAGATCAAACCGCCGCTTTCAACGCGTCTGCTAGATCTGTGCGCTCCCAGCTGAAACCTCCATCCGCTTCCGGCTGGCGGCCAAAATGGCCATAGGCTGCTGTGCGCTGATAGATCGGCTTGTTCAGCTCCAGATGCTGACGGATGCCGCGTGGGGTCAGGTCCATCACCTGGCCGACGGCTTTTTCAATCCGATCATCCGCGATCTGCCCCGTGCCATGCGTGTCCGCATAGATCGACAGAGGCCGGGAAACGCCAATGGCATAGCTCAGCTGGATCGTGCAACGCTCGGCCATTCCCGCGGCTACGACATTCTTGGCCAGATAGCGCGCGGCATAAGCCGCCGAACGGTCCACCTTGGTCGGGTCTTTACCCGAAAACGCTCCGCCACCATGAGGCGCTGCACCACCATAAGTGTCCACGATGATCTTACGACCGGTCAGACCCGCATCTCCGTCCGGACCGCCAATGACGAACTTGCCGGTTGGGTTGACGTGCCAATCGGTCTGATCGGTCAGCCAACCCTCGGGCAGAGTTTCGGTGATATACGGCTCAACAATGGCACGAATATCGGCCGAGCTCAGCGTCTCATCCAGATGCTGGGTCGACAGAACGATCGAGCTGACGCCAACCGGCTTGCCATCCTGGTAGATCACTGACAGCTGCGATTTCGCATCCGGGCCCAGCGCAGGCTCGGTCCCGTTCTTGCGCGCCTCGGCCAGACGGCGAAGGATTGCATGGGAATACTGGATCGGCGCAGGCATAAGCGCGGGTGTCTCGGTGGTGGCATAGCCGAACATGATGCCCTGATCACCAGCACCTTCGTCCTTGTCACCCGACGCATCTACGCCCTGCGCAATATGTGCAGATTGCTCATGCAGCAGGTTCGTAACTTCTACCGTCTCGTGGTGGAACTTATCCTGCTCATAGCCGATATCCTTGATACAGGCGCGGGCGATCTCGTCGATGCGGCCCATATAGTCATGCAGCTTGTCCTGATCAGACAGCCCCACTTCGCCGCCGATCACGACGCGATCCGTTGTCGCAAAGGTCTCGCACGCAACGCGTGCCTCGGGTTCTTCGTTCAGAAATGCGTCAAGTACAGCATCGGAAATACGGTCACAAACCTTATCCGGATGCCCTTCGGAAACGGATTCCGAAGTAAAGGTATAGTTCTGTCGGGACATACAAGTGCTCCATTAAGATTACCCCGTCACGCCAGGAAGCCGTTGTGATGGGCACAAGAGGGGATAAGCCCCCCGAAACTGAGGGTCAATGCGAAATCATAGGTTTCGCCGCCGCAGCCCATACCATAACAGGCTAAACAGCACCAATAACACGGCAAAGACAGGATTATCCCCCATTCGGGAATAAGCCGTCGGAGAATGAGGCGCCGGAAGTCCGGCATCAATATAGCCCGCCTGCCCAAGCGGCAGGGCCTCGGTGATCCGGCCCAGCGGGTCAATCATGGCGGAGACGCCGGTATTGGCCGAACGCATCATGGGCAGCCCCTGCTCGATGGCGCGCATCTGTGCCTGAGCCAGGTGCTGATACGGTCCCGAGCGCGTTCCGAACCACGCATCATTGGTGATTTGCAGAAGGAAATCAGCGCGCCCCGGCGCGGATAGGACATCCTGGGTAAACACAGCTTCGTAGCAGATCAACGGCAGCGCTTTACCCAATGGGCCTGCATCCAGCAGCGCCGCCCCCGACCCGGCGCTGAACCCATGTCCGGTGGTTGCAGCCATGCCATAGATCCCGAACCGCGCCATCACGTCGCCAAACGGAACATATTCGCCAAAAGGCGCCAGATGATGTTTGTCGTACAGCCCCTGCTGAGCCCCATCCACATCAAGGTAGATCATCGAGTTGTAGATACGCGGCCCGTCGCCTCGTTGAATTCCCAGAACAACCGGCGTGCCTTGCGCCGCCTCGGCGATGGCATCCAGATACGGCTGCGCGCTTCCCAGCCAGGCGGGAACCGAGGTTTCAGGCCAAACGATCAGGTCAGGCTGTGGTTCGGCGGCAGTAAACTCGATCTGACGTGCGAAGAACAGAGGTGCAAACTCTGGATCCCATTTCTGATGTTGCAACGCATTGGGCTGAACCAAGCGAACGATATGTCCCGTTTCGACCACAGCGGGCCGCGTCCCTGCATAGCCCAAAGCCAATGCGACCGATGCCACACTGATGCCCAAGGGCACGAATACTCTGGAACGCAGCGCCAAAGCCGCCCCTAGTGGCAGTGTCGCCACCAAGGTCAGCGCCCCAAGCCCGTAAGGCCCAAAAAGTGACAGTAGCTGCGCAATAGGGGTCTCGACCCAGACCTGCGCCAGCCCGGCCCAGGGGAACCCGGTCAGAACATAACCCCGGGCACATTCCGCCAACGAGATTGCCAAGGCGAGAAACAACGCCTGTGAAACCCCGCGCGCGCCGGGCCTGCGAGCAACCCAGAATGCCAGCGCCCAGAACAGCGCCAAACCACCAGCCATGAAGACCAAAGCAAACGGAGCCATCCAAGCGTGACGATCGGCGTCCACCAGAAACGGCTCGACAATCCAGCTGAGTGCATGGGCGAAATACCCGGTCCCAAACGCCCAACCGATCCACGCCGCACGCGCACGTGTCTCGGTGCTCTGAAATATCGGTGCGACCAACACCAACGCCAATACAGTAGCCACCCAATACCCAAAGGGAGCCAGTCCAAATGCAGCCAGCCCTCCCAACAAACCAGAAAGGACAAATCTAAGCCAAATGGGCCAAGCCCGTATCAGGTTCATGCAACGATATCCGGCAGCATGACACGCAGCCGTTTGATGCGCCGCGGATCCGCATCAATCACCTCAAATTCAGGCCCTTCCGGATGCAGAACAACCTCTCCTCGTGCCGGAACCCGCCCGGACAACATGAAGACCAACCCGCCAAGCGTGTCGATCTCTTCTTCATCGACATCCTCGTGGCTGGTCAGGGATCGCCCGATCTCGGCTTCGAAGTCTTCAAGGGGTATCCGCGCCTGCACCACATAACATCCAGGTTTTTCCTGAACCCAAAGTTGGCTTTCATCCGCGTCATGTTCATCCGCGATCTCACCAACAACCTGTTCGATCAGGTCTTCGATCGTCAGCAACCCGTCGACACCACCATATTCGTCGATCACCAATGCCATGTGGCGGCGCTCGGTTTGCATTTTGGTCATCAGCACACCGATCGGCATCGAAGGCGGCACGAACAGCAATGTCCGCAACATCGACACCAGATCAAACTCAGTCGAGCCGCCGTTGAACCCGTGCGTCAACGCGAAATCTTTCAGGTGGATAAAGCCCAAAGGCGTATCCAGCGTTCCTTCATATACAGGTATCCTGGACAGACCGCTTTCCCGGAAAACCTGGGCCAGCTCATCTTTGGATATCGTCGACGGTACTGACACGATCTCGACCGTGGGAATCGCCACATCCTCGACCCGCATCCGGCGCAGGTTAATCATGCCGCGAGGTTGAGCCGGATCGACCTCTTGCCCATTGACCTCAGAAGCCGAGTCTTCACTCTGCGTTGAGAACGCATCCACTATTCGAGAGAAAAGTCCTGGTCTCTCAGTGACATTTTCGTTGCCGTCCTTCGGTTGCGCGCCCTGCGCCGCCATAGAACTGCCGTCTGTTTCGCCCATTTTCCCATTCCAAATGATAAGCCGAAAGGCCCGCTTTAAGCATTATATGGGTCATCAATACCCAGTTTGCCAAGTATCTCCACCTCAACACCCTCCATCAGCGTGGCGTCGAGATCACGAATGTGATCATAACCCAGCAAATGCAACACGCCGTGAACGATCAGATGTGTGACATGATCATCCATGTTTTTCCCTGCCTCTGCCGCCTCGCGAGCACAAGTATCATAAGAAATCGCAATATCGCCCAGAGCAATTTCCCCTGAGAAATCGGGTTCAGGGAGTATCGGAGTCTGCCCGGCGGAGTCCGCAGCCAAATCTTCGGCTGGCCAGCTAAGCACATTGGTGGGTGACGCCTTTTCGCGGAATTCCGTGTTCAACTGGGCGATCCGTGCATCGTCGCATCCCAGCAGGCTAACCTCACACAGGTCCGCATCAAGATCGCAATGATCCAAAACCGCCCTTGTGGCGCGCTCTGCCAAAAATTCGAGCCCGTCCCAGCGCGGGTCTTCAACCGATAGTTCCAGGTTCATGCCACCATGTCCAAAATCCCGATACCGGGACCCAGAAGATCAACCCGTTTCACGGCCCGTATCGGCCTCATACGCTTCGATGATCGCGGCGACAAGTGGGTGCCGGACAACATCCTTGGAGGTGAAATAGTTGAAGCTGATATTTGGTATCGTGCTCAACAGCCGTTCTGCATCCGCCAATCCCGACTGAACCCCGCGCGGCAGGTCAACCTGTGACCGGTCGCCTGTTATGACCATGCGGCTGCCTTCGCCCAAACGGGTCAGGAACATTTTCATCTGCATGGTCGTGGCGTTCTGCGCCTCATCCAGCACAACGAAGGCGTTCGCGAGCGTACGGCCACGCATGAACGCCAGAGGTGCAATCTCGATGCGCTTTTCCTCGATCAGCTTGGCCAGTTGTTTCCCGGGCAAAAAATCATTCAGCGCATCATAGAGCGGCTGCATATAGGGATCGACCTTGTCCTTCATGTCGCCAGGTAGATATCCCAGCTTTTCGCCCGCTTCGACGGCGGGACGACTGAGGATGATGCGGTCGACATGCCCGCCGATAAACATCGATACGCCAACGGCCACGGCCAGATAGGTCTTACCTGTGCCCGCCGGACCTATGCCAAAGGCCAGCTCATTGTTGAACAAGGACTGAACATAGACCTTCTGGGCGTCAGTACGCGGCTCGACCAGCTTTTTGCGGGTTTTGATCTCAACCGAACCACCCTTGAACATCTCAAGCTGATCGCCATCCCGGCTGCCGGTTCCTGTTTCCGACCCGCCCATGCGAAGTTCGCGGTCTACATCCGCCGCTTCTACGTCACGACCACCTTCCAGGCGGGTATACAGCGCTTGCAGAACTTCGATCGCCTGTTTTTGGGATTCGTCGTCACCCATGACAACCAGTTGGTTGCCACGGCGCACGATCTGCACGGTCAGCTTCTGTTCGATTTCGGTCAGGTTGCGGTCATATTCGCCGCAAAGATCTATCAATAACCGATTGTCTGGAAATTCAACAAACGCTTCCCGCTGGGGCGTTTCATTTTGCGGTGGGTTCAGGGCACCAATGGCCAATCCGCTCTCCTGTCTGGGCGTTTCACCCCAAGCGTAGACAACATTTCTTGGTGGGCGCAAGCCAGAGATTCAAATTTTCCGTACAGAATGGTAAAACCGCCGATCAAGTTGGAGGCACCGCGAACGTTCCATACAGGCAAACCTAGAACTGATAGTTCAGGCCAAACCGCAAACCACGGTAACGGGGCGTCGATTTGGTCGTAAACCCGTTGTCAAATTCGACGGTTTCAGAATCGAACCGGACGTATTCATATTCCCCAGTGATCGACCAGTTCTCATTCAATTTGTGCTCGGCGCCAATGCTGGCCGAGAACCCTTTTCGACTGTCTTTATCCTGAAAGGACTGGGTTGTTGCCCCGGATGTAATCGAACTGGTCGTGGTTATATCGCCATGCACGTAACCAACGGAAATAAAGTATAACACTCTGCCACTTGGGTTTGTCAGACCGTTCCGAAAGCGAATTGAGATGACATCCGAAATCTCTGAACCGCCATTGACGACCGAGGTTCCGATCTGCGTCGACACTTCATCGTCCAGAGATCCGAAATCATAGCCCAACTCGACCCCATAGACGTAGTCACGCCCGCCTTTTGCGGGCAGAAGACCGCGCCAACCGCCCCGAATACCACCGTAACTGCCGGTGAGGTCCAATTCGCCGACAGCAAACGTATCTGTAGGCGTCGTCAGGCCAAAGCGGTCCGAGCCGCTGGTCGAATAGCCGGCTGTCAAGCCCAGATAGAAGGCGCTGACATCGCTGCCATAACGTGCTGACGATATTACCGGCGGTTCAGATAAATCCGGATCCAGATTCCCTGCGGCAGCGGAATTGAATACCAGAAACAACGCGGCCATTGCGGGAAGGGCAACCCTGATATTAGGCCCTGCACTAAATCTCAAAAGTTTCACTCGCACCCTCCGTCATCCCGATCCGACACCAGGATCAGCACTGATATGCCGTTTCAGGAGGCGTTAGCCTAGGCCCCGAAAAAACCTGACTTTTCTCGGAACATAATTCCAAGTGATAAATCAAGGGTAAATCTTGGAAACAAATACCAGCGATGGTATCCGCATCACAGATAAAGGACGGGTCAGAGCAACTGCCCCGCCAGAGAATTCGCACCTGATCCGGTGATCAAAACGTCCCGCAACGCACCAATCTCCACATCCGCGTCAGAGACGTGAACCGAATGAAGATATTCAGATTTTCCCACCATCTGTCCCGGCAACCGGCCGGTTTTTTCGAACAGAACGCGGACTTTGCGTCCAACCATGGCATCCTGAATTTCGCGCTGATGACGCGTGATCAATCCCTGCAGCCGCTGTAGGCGGTCATCCGCCACCCCAGGATCAACCTGAGACCGCTCGGCTGCGGGCGTTCCTGGGCGCGTCGAATACTTGAACGAATAGGCATAGCCGTATTTGACCTGCTCGACCAAATCCATGGTGGCCTGAAAATCTTCGTCGGTTTCTTCAGGGAACCCAACGATGAAATCACCAGACATGACAATATCCGGACGCGCAGCGCGGATACGCTCGATCAGACGCAAATAGCTCTCGGCTGTGTGACTGCGGTTCATTCGCTTCAGAATGCGATCCGAACCCGACTGGACCGGTAAATGAAGATAGGGCATCAGTTTTTCGCAGGTGCCGTGCGCCTCGATCAGGTCGTCGGCCATGTCATTCGGGTGCGACGTGGTAAAGCGGATGCGCTCTAGCCCGTCAACCTTGTTCAACTCCCAGATCAGTCCCGCCAGCGTCATGTCGCCGTTCGGTCCAGCACCGTGATAGGCGTTGACGTTCTGACCCAGCAGAGTGATCTCACGCACGCCACGTTCGACCAAATCCTGTGCCTCGCGGATAATACGGTCCACCGGACGGCTGACTTCGGCGCCTCGGGTATAGGGCACGACACAAAAGGCACAGAATTTATCGCAGCCTTCCTGAACGGTCAGAAAAGCGGTGGGGCCACGTTTGGCTTTGGGACGATTCTTGAGCTTTTCGAACTTGTCTTCTTCGGGGAAATCCGTGTCCAGTGCCTTGGCACCATCGCGCGTCTTGGCTTCCATCTCAGGCAGACGGTGATAGCTTTGCGGGCCCACCACCAGATCGACCAGGGGCTGACGGCGCATGATTTCTTCGCCCTCGGCCTGCGCGACGCAGCCCGCGACCCCGATCTTGAGATCGGGTTTTTCGGCTTTCAACCCTTTGAAACGCCCCAGCTCGGAATAGACCTTTTCGGCGGCTTTTTCGCGGATGTGGCAGGTGTTCAGCAGAATCATATCCGCGTCATCCGGGCTCTGGGTTTCGACATAGCCCTGCCCGCCCAGGGTCTCGGCCATACGCTCGCTGTCATAGACGTTCATCTGGCAACCATAGGTCTTGATGTACAGCTTTTTGGGTTCTGACATGGGGTTGGGCCTTTGCGTTCGCGCGATCGGCGTCATCTATACCCAACGAACGCCGCTTGCAATGCCAGCGCGATTACCCGATTTTGGCCGAAAACTCCAGTTGGACGGGGCCGGACAGGCAATGCAGTACGACAGTCTCACTTCTTTCCTTCAATCCGGCAAGGCCGCGTTGGCCAAAGGTCCGGTTGCGATGATCTTCGCCGAAGACGATGTCGAGATCGACGGCACCATCCGGCACCATCTGAACCTTGGCTTCAAGTCACTGATCGTGTTTATGCCCGAAGCCTTTACGCTGGATCCTGAACTGACCGAGCGTATCCACAGAGTGACACTGACCTGCGCACCGAGAACCGTCGTCTTTGACACGGTTAATCAGGTCATCCGGGCCGCTCCTGACCTTTGGATGTATTACTGCTATAACGCTGAATACCTGTTCTTCCCCTTCTGCGAAACGCGCACCATCGGCGAGTTACTGGCCTTTCACACCGAAGAACGCCGAAACGCCATGCTAACCCACGTGATTGACCTGTATGCTGATGACTTGGGCGCGTTTCCAAATGGGGTTGCCCCAGACCAAGCCATGCTGGACAGCACCGGGTATTACGCACATGCCCGACACAATGCCGAAGGACACCCGCTGGAAAGACAGCTGGACATATCCGGCGGTTTGCGCTGGCGGTTCGAAGATCACATCCCCTATGAACGCCGCCGTATCGACAGAATCGGGCTGTTCAAATCGCGAAATGATCTGTTGTTACTGCCTGACCACACGTTCAATGAGCCCGAGTACAACACCTATTCCTGCCCATGGCACCACAATCTGACGGCGGCGATCTGTTCCTTCCGCGCAGCCAAGGCGCTCAAAAGCAACGCGGGGTCGACCTTCGACATCCCCAGCTTCCGCTGGCGCAACTCAGCTCGGTTCCAGTGGTCATCCCAGCAGCTGCTGGAACTGGGGCTCATCGAATCGGGGCAGTGGTTCTAGGCAGTTCAGCGTCGCAGCAGAACCGGGAACCAATCTTCCCGCAAACGCTGCCCGGGCTGCATGTCGTGGCCCGGAAACGGAGGCGAAGTGCGCCCCGGACGTTCCACATATCGCGCATCCTCCCCAACCAACCGCAAGGAAAAAGCACGGCGGCGGCTGTCAGACTGGTTTCCACGCGCGCCATGCAGCGTACGGTAGTTGAAGGCAACCGCGTCACCGGGTTCCATTTCGAATTCAACCACCCTCATACCTTCGGCATCGGGGTCGGGAATGGGGATGTACTGGCCTTCATCCGCGAAAAACCCTTCTTCCGAGACCCAACGCGTGGGCAGAACCTCTTTCTCCCATCTATGTGAACCTGCCACACAACGAAGGGTGGCCTGTGTCACCGGGTCCAATGGCGACCAGAAACTGATCGTCTGACTGCCCTCGACGAAATAGTATGGCCCATCCTGGTGCCACGGCGTTGCCATCGACGTGCCTGGTTCTTTCACCAGAACATGGTCATGGAACATTTGTACGGTTTGCGACTGCATCAGATCCGCTGCGACCTCGGCTGCCGGTGAATTGTGGATCACGTTCTGGAACTGTTCGATACGCGACCAGTTGCAGTAATCATCAAAGAACAGACCGGTTTCGCCCTGTTTTTGGTTGTCCGACGCATATGGTCCGGGTTCAGCCATATTGGCCGCGATGCCGTCACGCAGCGTATCCACGTAGTCGGCGAACAAACCTTTGATCAGAACCACGCCGTCCTGTTGGTATGTGTCAATCATCTCTTGCGTAACCAGGGGGTGAGCCATCTGTGCCTCCGTTCGAATTTAACCTGAATTTGCTCATGAAATTTTCATCTATTCAAATAATATCTTTGAAATGTATAGTTAACCTTATGTTATACGTTACCCTACGCCAATATGAATATGTCTGCGCCATCGGACGGCATGGCAGCCTGTCTGCTGCAGCGTTGCATCTAAATGTTTCGCAGCCAGCTCTGTCGAATGCGCTAACCCGGGTCGAAGACCAGTTGGGCTATCCGCTGTTTATCCGAAAGCGCGGAGCGGCCATGGCGCTGACACCGCAGGGACGCAGCTTTATTGAAAACGCCGAGGCCCTGCTGACACGTGCCGCACGTTTGGAAAATTCTGGAACAGACGGGACCGCAACCACGCGCCTGCGTCTGGGCTGTTTCGACGACCTCGCGCCTTTCCTGCTGGCAAAAGCTCTGCATAGCCTGCGACAGAACATGCCCGAAGTTGATATCACATATCGCGTAGACGAATTTCAGGGCCTGATTTCCGGCCTCGTCAATGGTGAGATCGACCTTGCCTTGACTTATGGTCTGACACTGGATGCGGCCTTTTCCACGACCACCTTGTTCACCAATCGACCAATCGCGGTTATGACAAAAGGCCACCCCTTGGCCAATCGGGCGCAGGTATCATTACAGGATGTCGTGGCCTACCCCCTGATCCTATCGAACGAGGGACTATCTGCGCAGCATTTCCTGAGTCTCTTCCGTCAACTTGGGCAGAACCCCAATGTCGCACATCGGGCCGCGTCGCCCGAGATCCAACGCAGCCTCGCGGCGCATGGCGAAGGCGTTGCCATCAGCTATGCCAACATTCCTGCCAAGACCAGCTATGACGGGATGCCGTTGGTCAGCATACCTGTGTCAGATGAAATCGCAGCAGAACCCGTTGTTGTGGCACGGCATGGAACAGGCCCTATGGATCCGCATAGCGAAAAGGCACAGCACATCCTGACCGGACTGATGACGTAAGTTTACTTTTTACGCAGACGGATCACAACGTCGACTGACGCGATCTCAACCCCTTCAGGCGCGTCGGGCAGTCGCTGGATGACCAGCTGTTCGGACGGAGCATCGCTGAGCCGGCCCTCATCTTCCCAATAGAAATGCGGATGATCATGCGTGTTGGTGTCGAAATAGCTTTTCGATCCGTCAACGGTAATTTCTTGCAGAACCCCGGCATCGCAAAAGGCGCGCAACGTGTTGTAAACCGTCGCCAGAGAAACAGCATCTCCGTTCTGTTTGGCCGATTCAAACAGGCTTTCGGCGGTGACGTGGCGATGGCGGCCATCACCGACCAGCAGCTCTGCCAATGCTACGCGCTGACGCGTCGGACGCAATCCGGCGTGAACCAACCAACCTGTGGCTATGCTCTGGCAATCTGCTGTCATCAGTCCAATACCAATTTGTTGCTGTGGTATATATAAGTGCTGTAGTCAGGTAATTTCAAATGAATTTCATTCGCAGAGAATAATGTAAACACAACATGATGTAGGTCACTGCTCTTGCAGGACCTTGCATACGGGTGCTAGACGAGACCAAATTAGATGGAAAGACCCCTGGCAGGAGAGGCGCAGAATGGCCCAATTCCCAAGCAGCTTTGACAAGGACGATCTGCTGAAATGCGCCCGCGGCGAACTATTCGGCCCCGGGAACGCACAGTTGCCCGCCCCGCCGATGTTGATGATGGATCGGATCACCGAGATTTCGGCCGATGGTGGCGCCCATGGCAAAGGTCATATTCTTGCTGAATTCGACATTACGCCCGACCTTTGGTTCTTTGATTGCCATTTCCCCGGCAACCCGATCATGCCCGGCTGCTTGGGCCTGGACGGTTTGTGGCAGCTGACCGGATTCAACCTGGGCTGGCGCGGCTGGCAAGGGCGCGGCATGGCCGTTGGAGTGGGCGAAGTCAAGCTGACAGGTATGGTACGCCCGGACCGCAAGATGCTGACCTATAAAATCGACTTCAAGAAAGCGATCCAGACCCGCCGCCTGACTATGGGTGTCGCAGATGGTATCGTCGAAGCCGACGGTGAGATGATTTACGATGTCAAGGACATGAAAGTAGTTCTGTCCGAAGCCTGAGCCTGACCGGCCCCAAATAAGGAGCACGCACATGCGTCGAGTAGTTGTCACCGGCTTGGGAGTTGTCTCTTCCATCGGGAACAATGCCGAAGAGGTTCTGACCTCACTCAAGGCCGGCAAGTCCGGCATCGTGGCCAATGACCAGATGGTCGAACATGGCTTTCGCAGCCAGATCGCCGGGTCGCTCAAAATCGACGTTAGCGAACATGTGGACAAGCGCACCCTGCGCTTTATGGGTCCCGGAGCGGCCTATGCGCATATCGCGATGAGCCAGGCGATTGCCGATTCCGGTCTGTCCGAAGACCAGGTTGCCAACCCACGTACCGGCCTTGTCGCCGGATCGGGCGGACCGTCGACCAGCGCCATGCTGACCGCACATCAGACCGTTCTGAAAAACGGGGCAACCAAGCGAATCGGTCCGTTTGCAGTTCCTAAATGCATGTGCTCAACCATTTCGGCCAACCTTGCGACCGCCTTCAAGATCAAGGGCATCAATTACTCGATCACTTCGGCCTGTTCGACCTCGTTGCATTGCATCGGCAATGCCGCAGAACAGATCATGATGGGCAAACAAGATGTAATGTTCGCGGGCGGCGGGGAAGAGCTGGACTGGACCTTGTCCTGTCTGTTCGATGCAATGGGTGCCATGTCGTCGAAATACAACGATGCGCCCGAAAAAGCTTCTCGTGCATTCGACCAAGACCGCGACGGGTTCGTGATATCCGGCGGAGGCGGTATTGTCGTGCTGGAAGATCTGGAACACGCATTGGCACGCGGCGCCAAAATCTATGCTGAAGTGACGGGTTTTGCAGCAACCTCCGACGGTCACGACATGGTAGCCCCCTCTGGCGAAGGTGGCGAACGCGCCATGCGTCTGGCGCTGGACACCCTGCCCGAAGGCCGCAAGGTCGACTACATCAATGCCCATGGCACCTCGACCCCGGTCGGAGATGTCGGCGAAGTCGAAGCTGTGCGCCGTATTTTTGGCGAGGGCAGCGTGCCGCCGATTTCCTCGACCAAGTCGATGACAGGTCACGCACAAGGTGCGGCTGGCGCGCTGGAGGCTATTTTCTGCCTTTTGATGCTGGAACATGATTTTATAACGCCGTCGATCAACGTCGACACGCTTGCCGAGGGCATCCAGCCCGGAGAAATTGCAACTCAGCTAGTTGAAAATGCAGGTTTGGACAGCGTCATGACCAACAGCTTCGGCTTTGGTGGGACGAACGGGTCCATGGTTCTTTCAAAGTATAACGGGTGAATGGAATGTCAGATCTAATGAAAGGCAAACGCGGCCTCGTTATGGGCGTGGCGAATGACCGTTCGATTGCATGGGGCATCGCAAAAGCCATGCACGAAGCGGGCGCCGAATTGGCATTCACCTATCAGGGCGAGGCATTCGGAAAGCGGCTGGAACCGCTGGCGCAGAGCCTTGGCAGCGATTTCATGGTCGATGCGGACGTCACCGATGACGAGTCGTTGGATCGCGCTTTTGACGAGCTTGCCCAGCGCTGGCCCACCATAGATTTTGTGGTCCACGCCGTCGCCTATTCCGACAAGTCCGAACTAACCGGACGGTTCCTGGACACCAGCCGGGCGAATTTCAAGAATTCGATGGATATTTCGGCCTATTCGCTGATCGAAGTGGCCCGCCGCGCCTATCCGATGATGAAAGAAAACGGCGGCACGATCCTGACGCTGACTTATCAGGGATCTAACCGAGTTGTGCCCAACTACAACGTAATGGGTGTGGCCAAAGCTGCGCTAGAATCAGCGACCCGTTATCTGGCCAACGATCTTGGACCTGACGGAATCCGGGTGAACGCAATCTCTCCGGGTCCGATGAAAACTCTGGCCGGTGCGGCCATCGGTGGGGCCCGCAAAACCTTCAAGTTCTGCGACCAGAACGCACCGATGCGCAGCAATGCCACGCTTGAGGCTGTCGGCGGCACCGCGGTTTATCTGGCTTCAGATGCGGGGGCCTGCACCTCGGGCGAAGTTATTCGTGTTGATGGTGGCTTCCACGTTCTGGGAATGCCTCAACCGGACCATATGTGACCATTTCTTTCCCTGTCAGTGCCAAGATTTGACCATCTTTCGCAGGCAGGGATAGTTGCATGAACAAAGCAGAGCAAATCATCGCCAGCAGCAAGCGGGTTTCCCGCCGAAAACCGGGTTTTCTGGGGTTTAGGGGCCGCGTCGCCTTGATGACCCTAACAATGCTGCTGATGCTGTTTGTATTCTTCACTCAGCCGCATGTACGCGAGATCTTTGCATCATGGACCAGCCTGTTTTCAGGCTGATCCAGATCACGAAACTCAATTCACCGAAACCACTTCGATTTCGAAAATCAGGTCCCTTCCGGCCAGAGGATGGTTCGCGTCTAGCGTGACGGTCACCTCATCAGCCTCGACAACAGTTACCGGCAATGCGTGCCCTTCGGGCGTTTGCATCTGCAACTGGGTGCCGGGTTCAAGCGGGATGTCGTCCGGAATACCTTCGCGTGGTATGCTCTGACGCATTTCGGGATTGATCGGCCCATAAGCATCAACGCAGGCGATCTCGACACGTTTTTTGTCCCCGGCCACCAGACCAGGCATTGCACTGTCCAATCCGGGAATAATCTGCCCGGACCCCACCTCGAATTCCAGTGGATCGCGCCCTTGTGAACTGTCAAAGACATTCCCGTCCTGCAACGTACCGGTATAGTGGATGCGAACTGTGTCGCCCTGTTTTATCGCTGTCATTTTGGCCTCCGGCCGATAGAAAATTGAGCGGTCAAACCTAGGCAATGAAGCAACATTGTAAACCCTTAGCACTTTTGCAAACCTGCACCGAATGAACGGAGGGGAATTGATGCCGATCACAACCTGCATTTTTGATGCATACGGCACGTTGTTCGATGTGGCCGCAGCCGCAAGGCAAGCTGCATCAGAACCCGGCTTTGAGGCGTTACAGCAGAAATGGCCGGATCTGGCCAATCACTGGCGCCTGAAACAGTTGCAATACACCTGGCTGCGTGCGGTGGCCGATGCACATGCAGATTTCTGGGACGTCACGCAAGACGGTCTGGATTGGGCACTAGAGGCAACGGGGCTGGACCAGCACCCGGCCCTACGCCAGCGCCTGCTTGATCTCTACTGGGAATTGCAGGCCTATCCCGAGGTTCCCGAAATGCTGGCCACCCTGAAGGCCGGCGGGATGCAGACTGCGATCTTGTCGAACGGATCACCGCCGATGCTGGATGGTGCGGTTCAATCCGCAGGGATAAGCGGCGTTCTGGATGATATTCTGTCGGTCGAAAGCGTCGGCGTCTTCAAACCGCATGCCAAGGTTTATGATCTGGTCGCGCAGAGCTTCGGCTGCGAGCGCGACGAAGTCTTGTTCGTCAGCTCAAATGGCTGGGACGCGGCGGGGGCCAGTGGCTATGGTTTCGTCACCGCCTGGGTCAACCGAGCGAACGAACCAATGGATCGGTTGCCATGGCAGCCAACGCATGTACTGTCCGACCTGACATCCATTCCGGAACTTGCAGGACTCTGATGCCCTTTTTTTCGACCAACGACGGCAAACGCCTCTATTTCGAAGACACCGGCAGCGGCAGGCCGGTCCTGTGTCTGGCAGGCCTTACCCGAAACAGCCGGGATTTCTCATTTCTTGCCCCGCACATGACCGATTGGCGGATGATCGCGATGGATTATCGCGGGCGCGGGCAATCCGAGCATGACTCGGATCACGGGAACTATAGCCTGTTACGCGAATCTCAGGACGTGATCGATCTGCTGGATCATCTTGGCCTGGATCAGGTGGCCGTGATTGGGACCTCACGTGGAGGCCTGATCGCGATGACCTTGGCCACCACCCACCCAAAGCGGCTGGCGGCTGTTGTGCTCAATGATGTTGGTCCGGTCTTTAACCCATCGGGCATCGCCAAAATAATGGAATATGTCGGCAAGCAACCGGTCTCGAAAACCTATGACGAGGCCGCGCAGGCGCTTCAGCACATGATGGGCCCGCAGTTTCCAGGGATTTCACTGGAAAGATGGCGGCAGATGGCTGAATTTCAAAATCAGGAAACGACAGAAGGTTTGACCCTGCGCTATGATCCGGCCCTGCGCACAGCGCTGCTGGAACAGGCCGCAGCCGGGGCAATCCCGGATATGTGGATGTTCTTCGAGGCCCTGCACGACATCCCAACGGGTGTCATTCGCGGTGAAAATTCCGATCTTCTGAGCGCGCAGACATTGGCCGAGATGCAGAACCGGCATCCGGGGTTGATCTCGGCTACCGTGCCCGATCGCGGACACGTGCCGTTTCTGGACGAAGCTCAATCATTGGGCGTTATTCGCAAAGTACTGGACGCGGCATGAGCACACTTGAAATGATCGAAGCCGCAGCCCTGCGTCTGCAAGGGCACGTCAGAGAAACACCAATCCTGACCTCTCCGTTTTTGGATGAAATCGCGGGACGCCGCGTGTTGGTAAAACCGGAATGCCTGCAGCACACCGGCAGTTTCAAGTTTCGCGGGGCGTGGTCGGCCATTTCGGGCCTCAGTGAAGCAGACCGAAAGAAAGGTGTGATCGCCTATTCCTCGGGCAATCATGCTCAGGGCGTGGCTTATGCCGCCGCACAGCATGGTATTTCGGCTGTTATCATCATGCCGTCGGATGCCCCAAAGCTCAAAATCGACAACACGCGCGCGCTGGAGGCCGAGGTGGTTCTGTACGACCGCGCCAATGAAAGCCGCGAAGAGATCGGCGAAGCCCTGGCATCCGAGCGCGGCCTGACCTTGATCCGCCCCTATGATGAGCCGCTGGTGATCGCCGGACAAGGCACAACCGGGCTGGAAATCGCGCGTCAGGCTGCTGCTCTGGGTGTGGAACAGGCCGATGTGCTGGTCTGTTGCGGCGGCGGGGGGTTGACCTCGGGTATTGCGCTTGCGCTCGAAGGGCACGCACCCGGTCTGCGCGCTCGCCCCTGCGAGCCCGAAGGGTTTGACGACGTCAAACGCTCATTAGCGCTGGGACGGATACAGAACAACGCGGCCGCATCTGGCAATATCTGCGACGCCATTCTGACCCCGCAACCCGGCGACATCACCTTTCCGATCCTGCAACGGCTGTGCGGTCCCGGCCTGTCTGTGACCGAAGAAGAGGCGATGCGCGCCATGGCTTTGGCCTTTCTGCGCCTGAAGATCGTGCTGGAACCGGGCGGTGCGGTTTCCCTGGCCGCAGCGTTGTTTCGCAGGTCCGAAATTCAAGGAGACGCCGTTATCATTGTCGCATCGGGTGGCAATGCGGACCCGGACGTCTTTGCCAAAGCTATGGAGTTCCTGACCTGACAACCGCCGTCGGTTCCGGCAGCGTGTCAGTTCAGCATGCAAAGACAGAGGATTTTTATGCAGATAGCTGACCTTGGGGATGTACAGCTTCATTACCGGATCGACGGCGACCCACAAGGCGCGCCGATCGTGTTCGCGAACTCGCTGGGCACTGATCTGCGCCTGTGGGACGCGATGCTGCCATACCTGCCTGATGGGCTGCGAGTCATTCGATATGACAAACGCGGGCATGGCCTGTCCTCGGCGCCTCAGGCGCCCTATTCGATGGGGGCGCTGATCCGCGATGCCGAAGGCCTTCTGGATCACCTAAAGGTCCGAGATTGCGTTTTTGTCGGTCTGTCCATCGGCGGGATGATCGCGCAGGGTCTGGCCGTCAAACGCCTGGATTTGATTCGCGGGCTGGTTCTGTCAAATACAGCGGCCAAAATAGCCACCCCGGCGATTTGGGCGGACCGTATCGAAGCCGTCCGGATCGGCGGCATCGAAATGTTAGCCGACTCAACTATGGAGCGCTGGTTCTCGCGGGCTTTCCACGCGTCGCCCCAGCACCTGCTATGGCGCAACATGATGGTGCGGCAACCTGTTGAAGGTTATCTGGGATGTTGCGCCGCCATTTCCGGAACCGATTTTTACACGCCGACAAGTGGCCTGCGTTTGCCGACTTTGGGCATTGCGGGCAGCGAGGATGGCTCTACCCCGCCGGATCTAGTAAAAGAAACCATTGATCTTATTCCCGGTGCCCGTTTCGAATTGATACGCAAAGCGGGCCATCTGCCCTGCGTCGAACAACCCATTGAATACGCGGCGCTACTAAAAGACTTTTTGACTGGCATCGGTCATATCTGAAGGAGCATTGCTTTGGCGGATTTTCTGTTGGTCCATGGCTCATGCCATGGTGCCTGGTGTTGGAGAGATTTGATCCCAGCACTTGAAACACGCGGCCATTCGGTCCGCGCAATTGATATGCCCAGCCACGGATCTGACCCGACGTCGATCGACCAGGTGACCCTGGACAGTTGCCGGAACGCCGTTCTGGCTGCGAGCAGATCGGATACGATCATCGTCGGCCATTCTTGGGGGGGATACCCCATTAGTGCCGCCGCCGAATTGAGACCGGATGCGATGCGCGGACTTGTTTTCCTGTCCGCCTACGTCCCCGAGAACGGATTGTCGATGGTCGAGATGCGCCGGAAATCACCGCGGCAAACAATAGTTGATGCCGTCGAAAAATCGACTGACGGGCTGTCCTATACGGTCAAACCCGATAGCGTGAAGGCCTTGTTTTACCACGACTGCCCGGAAGAGGTCCTGCTTTATGCGCTGGCTCGGCTTTGCCCGCAGGCCATTGCACCTCAGGAGACACGGCTTACCCTGACAGCACATTTTCAGGATATGCCCAAAGCATATATCCGAACACTCGACGACAATACCATCCCGCCTGAATACCAGCACATCATGAGCCTCAGCATGCCCGAGGGAATGCGCCATTCCATCCAAAGCTCTCATTCGCCATTCTTTTCGCACCCTGAAAAACTGGCCGATCTATTGGACGACATCGCGCAGGGCTTTGATACTCTTGACTGATCTGCGAAATCTTGCGGCTTTCCTCTGAACCTGACCCCCGATAGGGTGCCCGAAACTTTCTTTGTCGGTTCCCATGCGCTTACCTTTTCTGTTTGTTCTTGCCACTGTCATGATTGATGCAATGGGGATTGGCCTTGTGCTGCCCATTATGCCCGAGCTCATTATTGATGTTCAGGGTGGTACGCTGGCCAGCGCGGCGATCTGGGGCGGCGTCCTAAGCACCGCTTTTGCAGCGATGCAATTTATCTTTGGACCGATCCTGGGCAACCTGTCTGACGCTTTCGGGCGCAGGGGGGTATTGTTGGTATCGCTGTTTGTCATGTCGCTGGACTATGTGGTCATGGCGCTTGCTGGCAGTATCTGGCTATTACTTGCCGGTCGGATCGTCGGCGGGATCACAGCCGCAACTCATTCCACCGCCGCGGCGTTCATGGCGGATGTGTCGAAACCCCACGAAAAAGCTGCGAATTTCGGTCTGTTAGGGGCGGCATTCGGGGTTGGCTTTGTCCTGGGTCCGGTCATCGGCGGATTGCTGAGCGAATATGGGACCCGTGCGCCCTTCTGGGCTGCCGCAGCGCTTTCGGCCATAACATTCGGCGTCGGTTTGATGGTGATGCCTGAAACGGTGACCGATAAGAACCGGCGCCCGTTCAGCCTGCGCCGCGCTAACCCCGTGAATTCACTGCGTGCCATCGCGGCGCTGCCGGGGATCCGTCCGATGTTGTGGGTCTATTTCCTCTATTCTGTCTCAATCTATGTCTATCCGGCCATTTGGGCCTATTTCACCGCCGAGCGTTTTGGATGGTCACCCCAGATGATTGGTGTGTCGCTGGGACTTTACGGAATTGGAATGGCCGCGGTTCAGGGCGGATTGATACGCCCCGCCACACGTTATCTCGGCGAACGCGTAACAATCCTTCTCGGGATGGTGTTCGAGATTGTCAGCTTTTTGCTTCTGGCTTTTCTGACCAATGGAATAATCGCGCTGATGCTGATCCCGATCACGGCTATCGGCGCAGTCGCAACCCCGGCAATCCAGGCTCTGGCCTCGCGCGCAACACCAGATTCGCAACAAGGAGAGCTTCAGGGCGTGCTAACTTCACTGCACGCGCTTTCCATGGTGATTTCCCCTCTGGTCATGAGCAGCGTATTTGCCTGGTTCGCAAAGCCCGGCACCGCCATCTATTTTCCCGGCGCGCCGTTTCTTCTGGCCATGTGCCTTATGATTGTCGGCCTTATCCTCTTTTACAGATCTCGCCCCATTTCTGCATAACAACGACATGACGATGACGGTTTCGGCCTTGCAGGTCATTCCGAACCGCGCCACCGTGATTAAAACCGAATACGAGGACATCATGCAATCCATCAAGGCGGCCGTATGTCGGGCATTCGACAAACCCCTGGTCATAGAAGACGTGCTGATCGCCCCGCCCGCCGCCGGCGAAGTCGAGGTCACCCTAGATGCGGTTGCGATCTGCCATTCCGACATTTCTTTCGCCAGCGGCGCCTGGGGTGGATTCCTGCCCGCTGTATATGGCCATGAGGCCGCGGGTGTGATCACCGCAACGGGCGGCATGACCGAAGGGTTCGAGGTTGGCGATTCCGTCGTGGTGACGCTGATCCGTGCATGCGGTTCCTGCCCCTCCTGCGCGGGTGGCAAGCCAACCTTATGTGAAACACCCCACGACACTGTAAAAGGTCCGTTGCGCACCGCTGACGGGGGCCCGCTGGAGCAAGCAATGGCGTGCGGGGCTTTTGCCGAAAAAGTCGTGGTCAGCCACCGGCAGATCGTGAAAATCCCCGAGGACATGCCGAAGGATGTGGCCAGTCTGCTGTCTTGCGGGGTGATCACCGGTGTGGGCGCTGCCGTGAATGCAGCCGGTCTGCGCCCGGGTCAGGATGTCGTCGTGATCGGGGCCGGAGGCGTTGGCCTGAACGCCATACAAGGCGCACGGATTGCGGGTGCCCGGCGTATCGTTGCTGTCGACATGACCGAGGACAAACTGGCCATTGCAAAGGAATTTGGTGCAACCCACGGCGTTCTGGCCACTTTGGACGCACCATGGAAGGCAGCTTACCGCGCACTTGGCGGTCGAGGGGCCGATGCCGTGCTGATCACAGTCGGTGCAATCCCGGCCTATGACCAGGCCGTTCGCTATCTTGGCCGAGGCGGTAAGGCCATCATGATCGGGATGCCCCATTCCGGCGACATGGCAAGCTATGAACCTGTTGTCCTGGCCGCACTTGGTCAGGGGCTGATCGGGTCAAAGATGGGGGATGTGGTGATCCAACGTGATATTCCCTGGATGATCGACCTGTATGAACAGGGGCGGCTGAGGCTGGATGAACTGATCTCGGGCCGCTGGTCCTTGTCGCAAATCAACGAGGCGATTGCGGATACCAAAACCGGATCGGCCAAACGAAACGTCATCATGTTTGACAGGGCCTAAGCAGCCCCGGCTGGAGTATATCCTATGAAACTGCAGGATCTCGATATCATTGTCACGGCCCCCCCTGCTCCGGGTTGGGGTGGCCGGTACTGGATACTGGTAAAGGTTACTACCGACACAGGCGTCACCGGTTGGGGCGAATGCTATGCCTCATCCATTGGACCTGAAGCTATGTGTCACGTAATCCGGGATGTCTTTGAACGGCATATGCTCGGCGAGAACCCCGAGAATATCGAGCTTATGTTCCGCCGCGTCTATTCCAGCGGCTTTACCCAGCGCCCCGACCTGACCGTAATGGGTGCGTTTTCAGGGTTGGAAATCGCGTGTTGGGACATTCTGGGTAAAGATCGCGACCGTCCGGTTTATGCGCTTTTGGGTGGGCTGGTTAATCAACGCATCCGGGCCTACACCTACCTTTACCCCCTGCCCCAGCATGACCTGGCCGACTTTTGGACTTCGCCCGACCAGGCCGCGGAATGTGCAGCTGAAATGGTGAGCCGCGGCTTCACGGCAGTAAAATTTGATCCCGCTGGTCCCTACACGATCCGTGGCGGGCATATGCCTGCTATGTCCGACATCTCGATGTCAGTTGCCTTTTGCAAAGCGATCCGTGAAGCGGTCGGCGACAGGGCCGACCTGTTGTTTGGCACCCACGGTCAGTTCAACACCGCAGGCGCAATCCGGCTGGGTCAGGCGCTGGAACCCTATTCACCGCTTTGGTTCGAAGAACCTACCCCACCTGACATGATCGACGACATGGCCCGCGTCGCTCGCAACGTGCGAATACCCGTGGCAACCGGGGAACGCATGACCACCAAAGCCGAATTCGGTGCAGTTTTGCGCGCAGGTGCTGCAGAAATCCTGCAACCCGCGCTTGGGCGTGCAGGTGGGATATGGGAGATGAAGAAAGTCGCAGCCATGGCCGAGATATTCAACGCCCAGATGGCTCCGCATCTCTATGCTGGTCCAGTTGAATGGGCCGCCAACATCCATCTGGCAGCCTCAATCCCAAATCTGCTGTTGCTGGAAACCATTGATACGCCGTATCACGACGCTTTGATCAAAGGTTCACTGCGCGTTGAAAATGGCTTTGTCGTGGCACCGAATGCGCCAGGGTTGGGGATCGAAGTGGACGAAGATCTGGCCCGCTCACACCCCTATACCGGCGATGGGTTGCACCTTCAGATGCAGGAAGAACCTTGCGACTATGCCAACGGCAACGCCTTTCAGGGCGGTGCCCCTGCTGCAAAGGGGTGACAAGTACTGAAATTCTGAGTCATATTGCGCCAAAGCCAAGTTTGGAACCTATACGCGCGTGACAGTTCAAGACCACGAAACACTGAATACGGACGAAACTCCGCCCGGCATGCAGGAAAGTGCAGCACGTGCCGCCGCGTACCTGAAGACGCTGGCGCATGAAGGCCGCCTGATGATTTTGTGCCATCTGGGTGATGGCGAGAAATCGGTTGGTGAGCTGGAAAAACTGCTGCAAATCCGGCAAGCCGCAGTCAGTCAGATGTTGGCGCGCCTACGAGAAGAACAGCTGGTGTCGACACGGCGCGATGGCAAAACCATCTACTATTCCCTGCAAGACGGAAATACAGCGAAAGTCATCCAGCTGCTATACGACCTGTTCTGCAAACCTGAAGCCAACCCCTAGTTCGAAACATAGCCGGCGATCACCTGCATCAGCTTGAAAGCGGTTGCGGCATCGTTTTCGACCACGGCCAGGAATTCTTCCTCACCGATACGCAGACAAGACAGGTCGGTTTCCGCAATCATGCTCAGGGCGCGGGGTTCCTTTCGGATCAACCCCAACTCTCCGACCAATGCGCCGGAGCCAACCGTTGCGATCAGTTGATCGGGACCTTCTGATTGCGGCAAATACAGGCCTGCCTCGCCTTCCAAAACGACATAGGCCCCATCGGTGGGCTGGTCGTCTTTCAGGAACACCACCTCTCCCGGTTGGGCCTGGAACCAGCGCGCACCAAATGCCAGAAGGCGCAGCTGTCTGCGGTCAAGACCGGAAAACAGCGGCGTCTGTTCCAGCGCACGAAGCTTGCGCGCCAAATCGGCTGATGCTGCGCTATCTTCTTCCACGTCGGCGGGTCCTTCGTCTGAAACCACACGACCTTGCCTTATTTCTATGAACATGTCGAATACGTCAGGGTTTTCGTACTGATCGTTCAGATAAATCACCGTCGCATTTGGCAATAGGGCGCGCAGGTTCTTATAGACCGCAATCTGAGTTTCCATGTCATAGCTTGCCAAGGCATTATCAAGGATCAGAATGTCGGGTTTCTTGATCGTAGCCCGCGTAAAGGCCAAAGGTTCGGCGAAAACCGCAGGCAGGTTCTGCCCGCCCAGCGAGACCGGTACATCGTAAATCAGCTCGACCACCAAAGGTCGGGCTCCGTTTTCAGAAAGGACATCAACGATCAGCTTACGGACCTCATCTGATCGCGCGCCGCCGATCTGGCTGACCTTACCGAACAAAGCGTTCTCCATCACGGTCAGACCGGGGGCAAACTCGGTTTCCTTCAGCGGTACGAAGACATCATTCAGATGTTGCAGCAGTTTTTCGGAGTGGCTTTGCCGCAATTCAAGTATGCGGTTTTTCAATTCATCCGTAAACGCGGGACCAATCTGTTCAGCCGAGATGACAAACGGAACCGCCAAAAGGTTGGCCAGTTGCCCATCATCCAGACCGCCGACACCTTCGTTTCGGGTGCGCTCTACCAGTTCGACTGCAGCTTCGTAGACTTCGGCCTGCAGGCCAAGCTTGCGGAACAACGGGTGGTCCGTGCCGTCCAACCCAAAGATCTGGCGCAACATATCTATGACATCGCGCGTCAGGCTGACCAGGGTTTCGTCCAAGCCCAGCTCGCGCAGCTGCCCCAAAAACACGCCCTGACGGGTCAGTATTTCCTGAGTGACCGGAACGCAGGGTGTCGCGAAAAGCAGGTTTTCCGCAACCGGCAAAGCCGCATTATACTTGTTGCGATCAAAGACCAGAGCCTGCTGTTGCAGCCCAGCCTTGACCACTGCCTCCTGAACTTTGGGCCGTAGTTCAACCAGTTTTCTGACCAACTCGGGGTGCTCGTTGGCTTCGAATGTCTGTTCAGCACCGCGCTGAAACAGGGCAGCGCCCGAACCAAGACCGTCGATCAGTTGTAACCACCAGTCGCGCAGGTCTTCCACGGTGTTCAAACCAGCCAGCGACGGGTCCAGCCAATCAACTCTAAACGGGTCGGTACTGTTGCCCGCTCGTCTTGTTTCAGCAAAGCCGGGGTCGTCTGATTCTGTCGACAGAGGACGAAGACGCATCGGCATCATCACATTGTCGCCCAATGTTCCCTGGAACATAACCGGTCGCGATGAGGCAAAACCGATCCGCGCAGCAATGACTCCCTGATGCAGCTTTGACAAATCTTCCTGCCCGACCGTTACCCTGCCGGAACTGGGCAGGATCTCTCGGGTCAGCAATTCCGAAACCGCGCGCCGGTCTTCTTCGCTGGGCGCAGCGATTCCGATGGTTTTACCGCCTGGGAATGTCAGATCGAGGTCGTCCAGAACCAGATTCCCGTCCATGTCACGAACAGATGCATGTTTCAGAACAATATCCCCGTCCAGCCTGGGATGTTTGTCGGGCTCGCCTTCGAACAGACTTTCGTCCTGCATTCCAGAGGGCGCAAAGCGTTCGATCACAACATCCCAGCGCAAGGACATATCCTGTGTCTGGTTGTAATATGTGAGCAACTCTTTCCAAGGCGAACTGAGATCCTTGTAAGCCGCCAAAGCCGCAACCAACGCCCCCAACGAGACCGAGCCCTGCAAGACCAGAATGCCGCCAACCAGATAGAACAGGAATGGGGTAAGCTGCGAAATGAAGTTGTTGATGAACTTCATAAAGAACTTTTTCTGGTAGATATCGAAGCGGATTTCAAACAACCGGCCCAGCTGATCCGAGATCATTGCCCGGCGATACCGCCAGCCACCATTTGCCCGCAGCGTTGACGCACCTGCTGCGTTTTCACCAATCTGTGCAGCCAGCACGCGCACTTCCTGGATGCGGCTTTTGTTCAACAGATTGATCTGGCGCTGCAGCTTTGGGATCAACCAGGCCTGTAACGGGATCAGAGAAACGGCAGCAAGCCCGAACCAAAAGCTCTGTAGGAACAGGAAGGACAGGATCGTGATCATCTGTCCCGCCTGCAATACCGGCTGGCTGATCGCATCGCCCATCAGCCCACCCATCGGCTCGCTTTCAGCGGTGATCATCGACACCATTTCGCCTTGGCTGACCCGTTCGAAATAGGGTTGCGGAAATCTCAAGGCGCGGCTGATCATCTGATACCGGAATCGGCGCAGCATCCGTTCGCTCAGGACGCCTTTCATGGTGTTGATGCGCATTTTCATCAAACCATGCGCCAGAACGGCGAGCAGAAACCCAATGCATAATATGATCAGAAAATTCGTTTGCGACAGGCTGTAGCCCAGCACATCAACAACAGGGGTCGCAGCCCCGATCGCGTCATTGATGATGCGCTTGGGCAGTTCCAGCGTCAGGTATAGCAGCGGAAACAAAGACGTGGTTACGGCCAGCAAAATCAGCTGGTCGCGCTTTGAATATTTCCAGATAAAACGGAAAATCGTGCGTTCTATGGAACCTGCCCCTGCTGCGGATCACTGACCCGGTCTTTACGAAATTCTCGTAAATTCAACAGTCTGAATTTACCGCAATCAAGCCTGCAGACGCAAATAGTTTCCGAATTGAACAGATATTTGCCGAATGTGAACAAGTTCATTTGCGCAACCTCACATTAGCCCCTACTGTTCGCTTTAGGACGATATCGGGAGGAGTCTTTTGCCTGCCACATTAGGCACTGTGTTATTGATGCTCTGCTTATTGCAGATCAAACATATGTTTGCAGATTTTTACCTCCAGACGCCCAAGATGCTGTCAGGCCGGGGTGAGTATTTTCACTGGGGACGCGCGCAACATGCTGCTGTGCATGTTGTTGGTTCGGTATTGGTCTTTTTGGTTTTCGGCGCTCCGCTGCCGTTTATCCTGATCATTGCCGCGCTAGAGTGGATAGTTCATTTCAACATCGATTTTGCCAAAGCCAGCTATTCCGACAAAAAACAGCTTATGCCGACTCAGGCAGCCTTTTGGCGGGCAGCCGGGCTGGATCAGTGCATGCATAATCTGACCTATGTGGCAATGGTCTGGGCCTGGGCGACATTCGCGGCCTGAACCAGAAATACCACAGCAATTCAGAGCTGAGAGGCCGATGGATAGAGCGATAGCCACCGCTGGTCCAAGGCATCAATCTTCTGCGGGTCGAACTCGGTCTCAACCTCCCAGTACCGGCCAGACTCCACGAAATATCCAAGATCCGACTCCGACCGTATGATCTCAGCCATCCCCGATGTAGAAGGCATCTCGACCGAAGACAAATCTTCGCTGTCGACCGAGGGGTAAACCAGTCGGCTTGGCCCTTCGGACAATCGCACTGTGCGACAGCCCTGCGCTGCAGCAAACAACCCTAGTCGCGCCGACTTCGCCTCGAGCAGTCGCAAGGTCACATCGGGTCGCAACGGATCTGCGGCTCCGTTGCCGTAGAAATGTGTCCGACCCTGTCCGGAATAGATCATATCGCAACCGCAATAAGCCAGAACCGAGGGCTGTAATGCAGACAAAGCCCAGTATCCGGCGGTAAAGGCCATCGTACCCCCGGCATAGACAAACCCACCGAAATCGTTCTGTATCGGAACGTATTCATTTGCAGTGACTATACGCTGAATGTCACTGACAGATGTGGGCATGTTCTTGGTCGGAAAATCCTCGGGGTGGATCAGAAAATCCCAGTCCGCGCGGACCCGCCAAGCATTGTTGATAGCGACTATATGCGTGAACGGTGTACGCGCCCAGTCCCGCGCACACAGCGCCGTGGGGGCGCTGCCGAGGATCAGAACCTTGTTCTTCGATTTGGTCATATGCGTCCGGGCTCAACTCGATCCCGTGAATGCTAGTGCATCAGGACGTGTCGGCTAGCCCAAAACGGAAAAACTGCTTTCTTTGTTGATCGGGCGCTTGCGGGAATAGAAACCGACGTCGATTGTGCGTCCAATATAGGGCAGTTCAAATTGTAGCGGCGCACTGTCATGATCCGCCCCGTCTTCGCAATACCCGATCAGCGCCGTCATCATCTTGCCTGCAATCGGCGCGTTCTTGTACTGATTTCCACTGGATCCGCAGGCCATATAAAAACCGGGAAGGCTGGATTTGTCATAGATCGGAATCCAATCCGTAGACGCATCATATAGGTCCACCACACCGCGGGTCTTGGAAGGGATGCCAAGGCTGGGCACTCTCTGGGCATAGCGCATCGCTTGCGTCGTCCACTGGTCGGTAAAGTCACGATTATAGGTTACGTCATCTTCGCACCATTGATGTGGGTCGCATTCGGGGTCTTCCGAGCCCACCAGGATGTGGTTGCCATGCTCTGGCCGGCAATAGCAGGCGATATCGCTGTCCGACACGATTGTCCCGTCATTTTCAAAGTCAAACCCCTCGGGCGCAGGGACGTGAACGACCTCTTGGCGCAAGGGGCGGGTCTGAATGGTCATGTCATCCAGAACATCGGCCATCCCGTTGATGATGGCCGAACCCGGCCCGGCTACGTTAACCACAACTTTCGCATGAATGTCTTCTCCCGATGCCAACCTGACACCAGAAACTCGCCCGCCATCAGTCAAAATCTCGACCACTTCGGCCCCGGTTCGCACTTCGGCCCCGTGCTGTTTGGCGGCGTCCATCAGGTTCTGTGCGGATAGGGCCGGATCGGTGACATACCCGGCTTGAGGCCAGTAAACGCCGCCTTGCATCTTGCGTCCGTTGGGCTGCCCAAACTCGGGGTCATCCATGCGACGAGCGGGGGCAAAACTGTCCTGCGAATAGACCGGCAGCCGGTCGGTGACCTGTTCCGGGGACCATTCCTCGAACGGGCAATTCAGCGCGGAACTGTTCTTCATGTGTTTTTCCAGCAGCCCGTTCGCCTCGGTCTTCATGACCAGACAGCCGGTTTCGCGGAATTGGGCCAGATCGGCGGCTTGCGGCAGGCCAAGATACTCGGCCCAGTCGCGCCAATAATGATAGCCTTCCCAGGCGAATGCCGTGCCGTCAAAGGTGGAATAATGCATCCGGATGATCGCGCAGGACCCGGCGGTTGAGCCATGGCCAACCTGAGCGTTCCGGTCCAGAGATACGGTTTTCCACCCGGCCTTGGCCATTTCGAACGCGATGGCCGCCCCGATCACGCCTGTTCCGATGATGATTGCATCTGGTTGACTCATGATGGCTCTCCTTTCCAGTGATGGCGCGAATAGGCGCTGAATTCTTCCACTTCCTCTGGCCTCGGCTCGACCCCGGTGAAGACATATAGATAATGCGGCACCATTGATATCCGCGTGGACATCGGTTCATTCAGCTGCGCCAGATCGTATCCTATCTGCATGTAATACAGCACGCGCGCGCGGGTTTCCGCCTCGACCTCGGAATAGCCAAAGCGGGCAAACATGGCGTGCAGCGCTAGCAACCGTCGGGCGTCAGACTGGTCCAGCGCGCGCCGCACCTTGCCCGATTTGCGCGCCCAGTCGCGCACCGCGAAATCCAGCGCGGTGTCAAACAGGTCGGAATTGACGACACAGCGATGCACATTGCACACCGCACCGGTTATCGTCTTTGCCGGAGCTTCAGCCTGCGCGACCAATGCCGCGGTATTGGTGGCCTGCCACCGTGCCAGAAGAGCATCCAGCAGTTCCTGGCGCGATTTGAAGTACCAATAGAAGGACGACCGAGACACGGCCATCCGTTCCGCCAGATTCATCACCTTGATCTGATCGACCCCGTCCGAGATTAGCACATCCAACGCCACGTTCAGCCAGTCGTCGCGCGTGACCTTGATATTGCCGATCAGCGGTTCAGCTTCCGGATCGTCCCGGTGCAGGATGGGTTTCGTATTCATTTAACTCTCCGGCGGCGCGCCGCCCGCTTCGGTACGTTTGGCAATAAAGTCTTTCAGCGCGCCTATCTGGTCGCTGTTTTGCTCAGGTGGCTGAAAATTGGCCAAGATTTCCTTCCATACACCGGTCGCACGACTGTTTGCGTCCAACGATCCACGCTCGGCCCAGGTGCCGAAATTGGCATAATCATGGACATGTGGCTCGTAGAATTCTGTATTGTAGCGTTCCATCGTCTGGCTGGATGCAAAGAAATGTCCGCTGGGCTCAACCTCGCTTAGCGCAGTGCCGAACCCAATTTCAGCTTCGCCAGCCTGCGCCCCGGCGCACAGCTCGGCCACCATGTTCAACACTTCGGCGTCGCAGACCAGTTTTTCAAAGGACACAGTCAATCCGCCCTCTAGCCATCCCGCCGAGTGAATGATCACCGTTGCCCCGGCCATCAGGCACCCCCACAGGCCAAACTGGTTTTCATTTGCCGCCTGCACATCATTGATGTTTGAAGCCGACCCCGCAGCCGAGCGCCACGGCAGGCCCAGATGCCGCGCCAACTGCCCGGCCGCCAGTGAGGCCTGAAAATGCGAGGGCGTTCCAAAGGCCGGAGCACCGGATTTCATGTCCACATTGCTGGTGAACGTCCCATAACACACCGGCGCGCCGGGACGCGCCAATTGCGTCAGAGTCAGTGCGGCCAACGCCTCGGCATGGGACAGGGTGATGGCCCCCGCCACCGTGATCGGTGCCATCGCCCCCATCAGCGTAAAGGGCGTGATGATTGACATCTGCCCGTGGCGCGCAAAGTCGATCAGCCCCTGCGCCATCGGTATGTCCAGCGTGCGCGGGCTGTTCGTGTTGATGATCGTATAGCTGTACGGGTGGGTCCTAAATTCGTCATCCGACAGGCCTCGCGCGGTCGTCAGCATCTCAAAGCAATCCATCACCTGCGGTGTCCCGCGCGAGAAGAAGAATGGGAACTTGTCTGTCAGCTCCATCTGCGCCTGCGTGGTGAAATAGTGCCGCAGAGGGGTCGGCACATCCTGCGGTTCAACCTGAGGCGAGATCATCTGGAACACGTCGAAATGATGGGTGAGCTTCAGAAATTCCAGATAGTCCTGCCCGGTCGCCGGGCGACGTCCGCGTTCCAGATCAGTGGCATTCGGCGCCCCTGCCCCCGGTTGGAACACAAGGCTGCCCAGTTCCAATGTGAAATCCCGATGCGACGCACCGGCTCGGCAGGTGATGGATTTCGGGGCCGAGGCAACGGCGGCCTCGACCATGTCGCGACCAATAAAAACCATTTCGCTATCGACATCCACGCGCGCGCCAGCTTTGGCAAAAATGCTCCGCGCCTCAGGCAGCAGCACCTTGATGCCCAGCTTTTGCAACAAACGCAGCGCGGTTTCGTGCATGTCAGCGATCTGATCCGCCGGAAACACCTCCATCACCGGGAATGGATTCCTCAGCTGGCGGTAGTTGACCTTGCGGTTGGTCACAGGCGCGGCATCAGCGCCACGCCCTCGCCTTCGTCGTCCACGTTCGGGGTTGGTCATTGTCAGCCCCGCATCGCTTTGCCCTGTGGATCATAGGGCGACGGCGCGATGACCCGCGCAGGTCGTTCGACCCCAACCACATGGACAGACAGTTCAGTGCCTGGTGCGGCCTTGTCACGATTGACCAGCGCCATCGCCAGGGACTTGCCGGTGTAGTGGCCATAGCCGCCCGAGGTGACAAAACCCACGTGCTCTGCCCCTGACCAGACAGGTTCGTATCCGCTGGCATCTGCGTCCAGAGCATCGACCTCAAGCGTCACCTGAACCTGCGCAGGACCATTGCCATCGCGTTCGGCCAAGGCGGCCTCTTTACCGACGAAATCTTTGTCCCAATCGATCCAGCGATCCATACCCGTCATGCCCGGCGTGTAAAGCTGAGTGAATTCAGCCGACCAGATGCCAAAGCTTTTCTCAAGCCGCGTGGACAGCATCGCGTTGAACCCACATTCACGAATGCCCTCATCAGCCCCGGCCTCAAGCAACATCCGACGCAGCTTGATGTGATCGCCATAGCGGCAGTTGATCTCATAGCCTTTTTCACCTGTGACTGACATGCGCGCAACGCGAGCCCTGACAAGACCGATATCAAAATCACTACAGCCCATGAATCTCAGGCCGGAGATGTCTTGCTCGGCCAGTTTTTCGATTACCTCCTGCGATTTTGGCCCGACCAGACCGAACCCGCAATACTCCTCGCCCAGATCGCGAACCTCGACTCCGTCGATCATATGATCGTCGAACCAGCGCATATGCCAGGCGCGCAGGTAATAGCTGCCCATGATCCACCAGGTGCCATCGCCCCAATTCAGAACGGTCAGATCCCCTTTTAGCCGCCCATTCTCACCCAGCATTGGCGCCAACTTGGCCCGTCCCGGCGCGGGCAGTTTCGAAGCCATCACGCGATCCAGCCATAGCTCGGCATTTGGCCCGGTGACCTCGAACCGGGAAAAGCCAGAGATGTCCATCAGGCCGACGCCCTCGCGGATCACCTTGCATTCCTTGGCCACGATGTCATGCGCGTTTGATCGCTTGAGGGTCGGCGTTTCTTCGAACCCTTTCGGCGCGAAGTACAGAGGCACCTCAAGGTCCCAGCTGACACCCCATTTGCATCCCGCTCCAGTCATCGCGTCATGAGCTGGCGCCATCTTCAGCGGACGACCGGCAGGCAGCTGTTCGTTCGGATAAGTCATCACGAAACGGCGGGAATAGAATTGCCCGGTGGTTTCACGAATATAGCGTCTGTTCTGGGCAAAATCGCCATAGCGGGCAATGTCCATCGGCCATGCATCGGCCTCGGGCTCGCCATGGATCATCCACTCAGCCAGCGTTTTGCCAACGCCGCCGCCCTGCAGGAACCCGGCCATGACAGCGCAGGCGGTCCAATACCCGCGTTTGCCTGGAACCGGCCCGACCAGCGGGTTACCATCAGGCGAGAATGTAAACGCCCCGTTGACCCAGGTTTTGATGCCGACATTCTGGATCGACGGATAGCGTTCAAAGCCCAACGTCAGTTCATTCTCAATCCGGTCAAGCTGCTCCTGAAACAGTTCCTCGCCATAATTCCACGGCGCGCCGTCCATGGCCCAATGTTCATGGTCGACCTCATAGATACCGACCAGAACGCCCTTTTGGTCTTGCCGCATATAGGTGAACCCCTCGAGGTCCACGGTCATTGGCATCTCAAAATCCGCCGCCGCCACTTCGGGCACTGTATCCGTGATCAGATAGTGATGTTTCAGCGGCGACACTGGCAGCTCAACCCCCGCCATGCGCCCGACCTGCTTGGCCCAAAGCCCCGCGGCATTGACCACGTGCTCGCAAGTTATTGTGCCCCTGTCCGTCACGACCTGCCAGCCATCATCGGTCTGGATCAATTCCTCGACCTTGGTCTCCTCGTAATACTCGGCACCGCGTTTCTTGGCTGCAGTTGCATAGGCCTGAACCGTACCGGTCGTGTCGATATAGCCCTCTCGATCGGCCCACATCGCGCCCAACACGCCGTCGGTCGACATGATTGGGCAGCGCTTTTGCGCCTCTTGTGGGGTCAGCAACTCGCAATCATCGATGCCGATGGACTGGAAGATACGATAGTTGGCCTGCAGCCACTCCCATCGCTCGGGCGTTCCAGCCAAAGTCAGACCACCAGTCATGTGCAGGCCGATATTCTGCCCGGATTCCTTTTCGATCTCGCTGAGAAGGTCGATTGTATAGGCCTGCAGCGATGCCATGTTCGGATCCGCGTTCAGCGCGTGAATACCGCCCGCCGCGTGCCAGGACGATCCCGACGCCAATCGCCGCCGTTCCAGCATGACCACATCTGACCAGCCGAATTTGGCCAAGTGATACAGAACCGAGGCGCCCACAACGCCGCCACCGATGACCACAACGCGATACTGAGATTTCATTATGCTCTCCCCTGCATGACTCGAGGGAGACGCTAGTGATACTGTTCACACCTGTCTAGACATTTCTGTACAGTGCAAGTGGGCAAGTTTAGACAGCTCAATTTCAACACCTTAAAGCTGTGCGCTTGGACGCGAAGCAATCTTGTCGAACCAAGACAGCGTCGCGGTATTTTCCTGTGGAATCCGCATCTTGATCACGCGGGCAAAGTCAACAAACACAAAGGTCGAGATATCGGCCAGCGTGAACTCAGCCCCCGCAACAAACGCGCTATCCTTCAGCCGCGTTTCAAGCAAATCGAAAAACCGGCCAACCCGGTCCATGCCACGCTGTGCCAGCTCGGGTATCTGCGCATAGTTCGCCGGGCCCGGAATCGCCCGATCCTTGAACGCGGGATGGGTGTTGCGCAGAGCCTCGGCAATAGGCACTCCACCCTGCTGCTCGACAATGCTGTTCCACATCAGGACCAGCCCCTTTTCATCTGGAGTACGTCCCATCAAAGGTGGTTCGGGAAAGCGCGCCTCAAGATAGGCGGCAATGCCCAGGTTTTCGGTCAGCGTTGCACCCTCATCCGTCACCAGAACAGGGATCGTCGCATTGGGATTTACCGCAAGGAAAGCGCCATCCAACTGTTCCGCCTTTGCAATCGAGATATTGCGCGTTTCAATCTCCAGCCCTTTTTCCGCGATGAACATGCGCGCGCGGCGCGGGTTTGGAGCGGTCGTGCAATCATAGAAAAGCATTTGGTATCCTTCTCGCGCTTAGCGGCGGTAGATAAAGCAACGTCCGTCCACCGCATGTTCAGGCAGCGGGATTTCGGTCAGGTTTTCGAAATACATCCGGTCGCTGGACACCATCAGCCCACCTTCTGCCAACAACGGTTCTATCAGGGGGGAAACCAACCGCGCGAAAGCATCGTTCTTGTCCCTGTTATGGCCGCCAAGATCCGCATGGATCAAACTGGCCGTCGCCCCAAACCGTTCAAGTGCCGCAGGCAGAGTCTCACGCACATCCCCCAGAATCACCAGATCCTCGGGCGGGGTAGAGTCCGGATGAGAGGCCACGGCGCGTTCGAACACATAGACCGGACGGTTTTGAATGTACTGAACCATGTGATGATAAGTACGACCATTCCCTAATCCCAACTCGAACACCGGACCGGACATGGTACTTGTCTGTGCAATGGCATGGTCCAGGCAGGCACGCTGCGACACCATACGGTCGATGAACAGGTCAAGACGGCTTTGGGGATCGGGCACTGGGAAATCTCTCCTTGATATTTGACGACACATAACCTGTGACCGACATCGCATGTGATGACAAATCCTCAAGGCATTGTGTAGGCAAATCGGCCTCAGTTTCACGTTTTCGCGACATTTCACCCCAAGAACGGGTTTGACTATACAGGCACAACCGCGCGAAACTGAGACAAAAAACACAGGGAGTTGATCAAGCCTATGCCGAGCTACGGCCTAACGGGTGGAATACCCGCATGACTGCGTTGTTGTCTGTCCGGGACCTCAGCATCGGATTTGGCGCCGGAGAGTCTGTGGTTCAAGGCGTCAACTTCGACGTCGAAGCGGGACAGACACTTGCGCTTGTGGGTGAATCAGGGTCGGGGAAAACGATCTCATGCCGGGCTGCTTTACGCATTCTTCCCCGAGCAGCCCAAATTCGAAGCGGTACGATTACTCTGAATGATTCTAAAGGCATGGAGGAACTGACCCAGATCAGCGAACGTCAGATGCGCGGCATTCGTGGCAATCGGATCTCGATGATCTTTCAAGAGCCGATGCGCTCGCTCTCTCCCCTGCACAAAATTGGCAATCAGGTCAGCGAAGTTCTTTGGCTGCATCGCAATGCCTCCGAGGCACAGGCCCGCAAAACGGTTCTGGAACAGTTCGAACGCGTGGGTTTTCCAGACCCTCAGCGCGCCTATGATTCTTACCCGTTCGAGCTGTCCGGCGGGATGCGCCAACGCGCCATGATCGCTATGGCCATGGTTTCCAAACCGGAATTACTGATCGCGGACGAGCCGACGACAGCATTGGACGTTACGACACAGGCCCAGGTGCTGGGGCTGATCAAAGAGCTTCAGCGTGAAACGGGAATGGCACTGATCCTTGTGACCCATGATTTGGGGGTCGTCGCCAATATGGCCGAACAGGTCGTGGTCATGCACAAAGGCCGCGTGATGGAGGCTGGAGCTGCGGCACCGATCCTGACCAGCCCTGCTCACCCCTATACCCAACAGTTGTTCAACGCCGCGCCCGAGATTCCGGATCAGGACGCGGTTGGCATCCCGATGCCCGACGAAGATCTGATCCTTCAGATGAAGGCCGTGTCGAAAACCTATACGATGCGATCCAGCAAGGGCTGGCAGGGCGAACGCCTGATCTATGCCTGCCGCGGAGTCGATCTGAACCTCGCGCGGGGCAAGACGCTGGCGATCGTCGGCGAAAGCGGCTCGGGCAAAACTACGGCCGCCCGCATCGCACTAGGGGCTGAGCCGCCTGATCCGGGCGGAGAGGTTCTGTTTCGATCCTCCCCCGATGAAGAAGCAATCACCGTTCACAAGATGACCCGGACCCAGCGCACCGCGTTTCAGCGCAAGGCGCAGATGGTGTTTCAGGATCCCTACAGCTCTCTCAGCCCTCGCATGCGCATTCAGGATGCGATGACCGAACCGTTGGAGATTCACCGTATCGGATCGACCGCCGAGCAGCGCGAAAAAGCGGCCGAGATGCTGACACGTGTTGGCCTGAACGCCGATATGCTGAAACGCTATCCCCATGCTTTTTCCGGCGGCCAAAGACAGCGCCTGTCGATTGCCCGCGCAATGATGCTCGACCCTCAGCTTATTGTCTGTGACGAACCCACTTCGGCTCTGGACGTGTCGGTTCAGGAACAAATCCTGACATTGCTGGAACATTTGCAGGACAGCCTGAATTTGTCGTATTTCTTCATCTCGCACGACCTTGCGGTTGTTGCACGCATTGCCGACGAAGTTGCTGTGATGCGTCGTGGGCTTGTCGTGGAACAGGCCCCGCCCGAGACACTGTTTTACAACCCTCGTCACCCTTACACCAAGGCACTGATTGCAGCGCAACCAGAGCCCGACATCAACCGCCCCATCGACCTGAATTTGGTTGCTTTGGGTGCTGGTTCACCTGACAGTTGGGATGACGCCTTCCGATTTACCGACTCCGTGGTACCTTCATTGGTAGAGATGGAGCCCGGCCATAAGGTACGATGCCATGTTTAAGACCACTCGCCCGCTGTTACTGGCCGTTGCGCTGGCCGCAACATGGGCCCTGCCCGCCACGGCAGACATGCCCGAGTTGCAAGAAAGTACTTTCTGGGAAACCGAAGTGAATGCGGGGAACCTTCCCCCCATACAGGACCGAATTCCCGCCGAACCCCTGATTGTGGATCTTGCTGCAAAAGGCAGGGAATTCGGCAAACAGGGCGGCACTTTGCGCACAATGATTACTCGGTCCAAAGACATCCGGCAGATGGTGGTTTACGGATATGCCCGCCTTGTTGGGTTCGACCAGACCTATCAGGTCGTTCCAGACCTGCTTGAATCCTTCCAGAACGACGACAACCGCAAATACACCCTCAACCTGCGTGAAGGTCACAAATGGTCGAATGGCTCTCCGTTCACTTCCGAGGACTTCCGATACTGGTGGGAGGATGTGGCAAATAATGAACTGCTCAGCCCGTCGGGACCACCGGATTTTCTGATCGTCGAAGGCAAGACTCCGACCGTGACCTTCCCCGATGAAACGACCGTTGTGTTTGAATGGGAAGATCCCAACCCCGGCTTCCTGCAGGCTCTGGCACAAGCGCGCCCGCCTTTCATCTACCGCCCTTCCGAGTTCCTGAAACAGTACCACGAGAAATACGCTGACGCAGAAAAGCTTGCCTTTCAGGTTGAAGATGCCCGCGTCAAAAGCTGGGCAGCTTTACACAACAAACTCGACAACCTTTACAAGTTTGACAACCACGAGTTGCCAACTTTGCAGCCCTGGTTGAATGCAAGTTCGGGCAAAAAGATCCGTCACAACTTTGTTCGCAATCCCTATTTTCATCGCATCGACAGCCATGGGGTGCAGCTTCCCTATATCGACGTGGTCGAGATGGAGATCGTGGCCGGGGGTCTGGTTGCTGCAAAAACCAATGCTGGCGAATCCGATCTACAAGGGCGCGGACTGGCGTTCCGCGACGCTTCGATCTTGAAAAAGGGCGAGGCTGGTGGAGACTACAAAACCTTGCTGTGGAAAACCGGGGTTGCCTCACAGATCGCGATTTACCCCAATCTGAACTACGAAGACGAAGCATGGCGTGCCGTTTTGCGTGACGCGCGTGTTCGTCGCGCGCTGTCTCTGGCAATCGACCGCAAAACGATAAATCAGGCGCTGTATTTCAAACTGGCCCATCCCGCCGCGATGTCGGTCTTGCCCGCTTCGCCCTTCTTCAACGAAGAAAACGCAAAGGCATGGGCACAGTACGACATCGAATTGGCGAATGCGCTGCTTGACGAGGCCGGCCTGACCGAGCGCGACAAAGACGGCACGCGACTGTTGCCCGATGGCCGCCCGATGGAGCTGGTCATCGAAACCGCAGGTGAGCGGCAAGAGGTCGAAAACGCCTTGCAAATCGTCACAGACACATGGCGCGACATTGGCGTCGATCTTATTATGCGCCCATTGGACAGGGACATTCTGCGCAACCGAGTGTTTGCCGGCAGCACAATGGCGTCCGTCTGGTTCGGCTGGGATGACGGCATCCCGCAACACCACACCTCACCAGCTTATCTTGCCCCTACCGATCAGGTGTTTTTGGCCTGGCCAAAATGGGGGCAGTACTATCAGACTGGAGGCGATGTTGGCGAGAAACCCGATATGCCTGAGGCCGAGCGCCTGATGGAACTGGCCCATAACTGGGAGGTCGCCTCGACTGATGAGGAACGCAAGGCCGCATGGGATGAGATGCTGAAAATCCACGCTGACCAACTTTATGCCATTGGCATTCTGAACGGTGCGCCTCAGCCTATCGTCGTATCGAACCGCCTGCGCAACGTCCCCGAGCAGGCCATGTGGGCCTGGGAACCCGGCGCACATTTCGGCATTCACCGGCCGGACGAATTCTTTTTCGCCGACTGATCAGGAGCAGCCACATGGTCATGCTGCGCTATGCAGTCTATCGCTTTTTCACGATGCTGCTGACCCTTCTTGTGGTGTCGGTTCTGGTATTCGTGATTATCAACCTGCCCCCGGGCGACTATCTCAGCAATCAGATCGCGGAACTGCAGGCGTCCGGACAATCGGCGGGTGTGGCCAAGGCAGAATTCCTGCGCGCGGAATATGCGCTGGATCGCCCCATGTGGGAACAATATCTGATCTGGATCGGTTTCTGGCCTGGCCCGCATGGGTTCGATGGGCTGGTGCAAGGCAACTACGGCTGGTCCTTTGAATTTGACCGCCCTGTCGCAGAAATCGTGGGCGACACGCTGTGGCTGACCGTCGTGGTCAATCTGGCCGCCATCCTGTTCGTATATGCAGTGGCCCTGCCCCTGGGTGTTCTTGCAGCCGCGAAGTCGCGGACCTGGATCGACTATACCTCGGCCTTTGTGGGCTATTTGGGTCTGGCAACGCCGAACTTTCTACTGGCACTGATCCTGTTCTACTATGGGCACCGCTATTTCAACCTGCCAATCGGAGGCCTGATGGACCCGTCCTTTGAAGGGCTGCCGATGAGTTGGGAAAAGCTGAAATCCATCCTCGTCCATTTGATCGTACCGACCTTTGTGATCGGCACATCTGGCGCCTCGGCGATGATGCAGCGACTACGGGCGAATATGCTGGATGAGCTGGGCAAACCCTATGTGGAAACCGCAATCGCCAAAGGCATGGCCCCGTCGCGGATGCTGACCAAATACCCGCTGCGCGTGGCCTTCAACCCCTTTGTCGCGGATATCGGAAACCTGCTGCCTTCGATGGTGTCCGGTTCGGTTCTGGTATCGGTTGTTCTGGGCCTTCAGACAATCGGCCCGACATTGCTGACCGCGCTGAAAACCCAGGACCAGTTCCTGTCCGCCTTCATCCTAATGTTTGTGGCTTTGCTGACACTGATCGGTACGATGATCTCTGACATTCTGCTGGTCATGCTGGACCCGCGCATCCGATATGAGGGGCGTGAAGCATGACCCAACATCCTGATGGTCGCTATGTCGACGACGCACCATTCGATCCCGATGCCGCCCTGCAACAACTTGAGCGCGCCGATTTGGATGCTCCGAACTGGATTCTGGTCTGGCGCAAATTCCGAACCCACAAGCTGGGCCTGATTTCCGGCGTCTTCCTGTTGCTGTGCTATCTCATGCTGCCCTTTGCGGGTTTCATCGCGCCTTATGGCCCGAATGAACGTAATGACGAGCACCTCTATGCCCCGCCGCAAAGCATCAACTGGTTCCATGAGGGCGAATTCATCGGCCCCTATGTCTATTCGATGGTGGCCGAGGCGGATCTGGAGACCTTCCAGTGGAAGTTTGTCGCCGACACCGACACCCCGCGGCCAATCAAGTTTTTCTGCGAAGGGGCCGAGTACAAGCTGGCGGGTCTGATCAAGTCGGACACGCATCTGTTCTGCGCACCTGAAGACGCGACTTTGTTCCTATGGGGGTCGGATCGGCTGGGCCGTGATGTATTCAGCCGTATCCTCTTTGGCGCCCAGCTGTCATTGACGGTGGGTCTGATCGGGATTTCAGTGTCCTTCTTTCTTGGTATCCTGTTCGGCTCGATTGCGGGATATTTTGGCGGCAGAATCGACTGGGTGATTAACCGTATAATCGAAATTCTGCGCTCACTACCTGAATTGCCCCTTTGGCTCGCGCTATCAGCGGCGGTCCCCTCGAATTGGAGCCCGGTCGCGGTATTCTTCATCATCTCAATTATCCTGGGGATTCTCGACTGGCCTGGCCTTGCGCGATCTGTTCGTGCCAAATTCCTATCGCTGCGCGAAGAAGAATACGTACGTGCAGCCGAAATGATGGGAGCAAGCTCGGGCCGGGTGATCCGCAAGCACCTGCTACCCAACTTCATGTCGCATCTGATCGCATCGGCAACCCTGTCGATCCCGGCAATGATCCTGGGCGAAACGGCGCTCAGCTTCCTTGGGCTTGGGCTGCGCGCCCCGGCCGTCAGCTGGGGTGTGATGCTGAACGATGCGCAGAACCTTGCGTCGATCGAGATCTACCCCTGGACGGCCATCCCGATGCTGCCGATCATTGTCATCGTGCTGGCATTCAACTTTCTGGGTGACGGGCTTCGTGACAGCCTGGATCCATATCAGCAATGACGCTGTTATCCGTGCTGCCATCACCCGAAGGGTATCGGACAACCGGCACCGGAGCGCGACCCAGCGTGTATGCAGTCTCCGAACTGGCGACCGCCAGCTTTGCGGCTGTTGGTCAGGAACTGGCACGCCTGATGGGCGCGCTGAACCTGACCCAAAGCCCGCCCGAGATTTTGGTCGATCACCGGTTGGCGTCTCTCTGGTACGGATATTCTTTCAAACCCGATGGCTGGGAAATGCCCAACCTCTGGGACAGTATCGCCGGTGATTACCTTGCCAATGACGGTTGGATCAGATTGCACACGAACCTGCCTCAGCACCGTGCGGCCGCCCTGAAAGTCCTGAAGGTCAAAGGAGATCGGGACGCGGTTACAAAGGCTGTTGCAACTTTGTCGGCGGCCAGTCTTGAAAACGCTATCGTGGCTAAGGGTGGTGTCGCAGCCGCCATGCGCAGCCGCGGGGAATGGCAGGATCATCCACAGGGGCGCGCGGTTTCACGAGATCCGCTGATCGGGTGGCACAAACCCCGACAGATTACGCTTCGCAATCGGCCACAGGCAACGGCCAAGCGCCCGCTGGCAGGTCTGCGCGTGCTTGATCTGACCCGCGTTCTGGCCGGTCCGGTTTCAACTAGAACTCTGGCGGGGTTCGGGGCAGAGGTTCTGCGCATTGATCCTCCGGACTGGGACGAGCCGGGTGTGATCCCGGATATTTCTCTGGGTAAGCGCTGTGCATATCTGGACCTGAAATCCCCCGCAGGGATCGAGTTGCTACACGGCTTGCTGACCCAGGCGGATGTCTTCGTTCACGGCTATCGCCCTGGCGCACTGGACGCGCTGGGCCTCACCCAAGCCAAACGGGACGAGCTTGCCCCGAACAGAGTAGAAGTCACACTGAATGCCTATGGCTGGCAAGGCCCATGGTCTTCGCGGCGCGGATTTGACAGCCTCGTACAGATGAGCAGCGGGATTGCCGATGCAGGTCGGGTATGGGCCGGTGCAGACAAGCCGACACCCCTGCCGGTGCAGGCGCTGGACCACGCGACTGGATATCTGATGGCTGCCGCCGTCCTGTCAGCATTGTCCGAAGCCGCGAAGGGTGCGCCGATCATGCAGGCCCGATTGTCGCTGGCACGCACGGCTGACCTGCTGACCATTCTAGGCAAGTTCGACACCAAGACAGAAATTGGCGCTTCGGTTCCTGCGGATTTCACGACCAAGACCGAAACCTCTGGATGGGGACCTGGTCACAGGTTGAAGCCCGCGCTCTCGGTTGGTCCGGCCCAGATGTCGTGGGACCTGCCCGCAAGCAAGCTGGGCACGTCGAGCGCCACCTGGTCATAGCCCTACGCCCTCGCCGGCAGCCGCGCGGTCCGGCCCAACGCTTTGGAAGGGGTCTCGTCAGAGACGCAGCCCAAAGAGGCGGGAGCGGTCCCTAGCGGTCGTCGCCTCCAGGACCGATATCGTCCAGATAATCCTCGTCGATGGCCGCATGCACTGCACCAGTCACCGCTTCGCGTTCCTGCGGTGTCAGGTTTTCGGCCTCTTTTCCGTCGGCAAGCCTGACGGTCACCTCACGATGAGCAAACTTGATCCCTTCGCGAGCAAACAATTCGCGGATATCCTGATAGACCTTCTTACGCACCAGCCACTGATCGCCCGGCTTGGTCATGAACTTGACCCGAATGATCATCGCCGAATCCTGCATTTCGATCACGCCCTGCGATTTCAACGGCTGGATAAAATTATCCCCAATCACCGGATCGCTCAAAAGCTCTTGGCCCAAATTTTTGATGAGTTTCCGCACTTTTTCGACATCGGTGTCATAGGTCACCCGCAGGGGCAACTTCATGATCACCCAATCACGCGAATAGTTAGTAAGAACCTTGATTTCGCCAAAGGGGATCGTATTCAGTGCGCCCAGATGGTGCCGCAACTGGAACGACCGGACCGAGATTTTCTCGACCGTCCCCTTCACATCACCGATGTCGATATATTCGCCTTTGCGGAAGGCATCATCCATCAGGAAAAACGCGCCCGAGAAGATATCTCGGACTAGCGTTTGCGACCCGAACCCAACGGCCAGACCCACGACACCGGCACCGGCGAACAGCGGGCTGACATTGATTCCCAATTCCATCAGGACAATCAGAACGATGGTCACAACAACAACCGCCAGAATTGCGCCACGGAACAATGGAAGCAGTGTCGCAAGACGGCTTTGCCCGCCTTCCCCGCCCTCGTCGCCCAGTTCAACCTCTCCACCGGCTACGTCTTCTTCCTCAGCAATCTTGGTATCAATCCAGACACGGAAGAAATGGAACAAGATATAGCCCATGAACAGGATAACCATCACGTCCAGAGCCCGTTCAATAGGCAGGTCTTCGCTCCAGCTTGCGTCCGGATTCCAGATTACGACCAGAGCATATAACCCGACGACAAATGCCAGGATACCGGCCACACGTCGCGCCAGATCCTCATAGGTGACGATCGAGTGCTTTCTCTTTTCAGCTTGCGGGGTTTGGGGAATCTCATCCTCTTCAACGCCGGCGCCAGTCTCTGTGTTCAGCTCTTCAATCTGGCGATTGCGGACGAAGTAGCGTTCAAGCAGATAGTTCATCGCGCCATAGGCAATGACCACAGACATGAAGATGGCATAGCTGCTGGCAACAATCGGAATGGAATTCTCGTTCTCAAGCACCAGATCAACAGCCAGTTTGAACCAGCTGAACACGATATAAACTGCCAGAACCGGCGCCCAGGCAATCGATATCAGGCGCAAAATCCAGGATACCTGTTCCTTTGACCGCCCGCCTCGGATCGCGTTCGAGATGGCGCGCGCGTTGAACAGAATCATCAGAACATTGCCCAAGGCGCCAAACATGGTCAGGCCGCCATAGACCATCGCATAGACATTGTAGTTCAGACCAAAATCCGCAACCCAGGTAGAAAACAATACTACCGAGATATCATATGTCGCGATTGCCGAGGCCCAGACGTAAAGGCGTTTTGCCTCCCGGTCGGAAAAGGGCGGCAGCCGGTACTGACTGAGGTAAGGAGACAACACCATACGCCAAAGATCGGAAACTGTGCGTGCAAGAAAGAAAGCCGTGAATATGGCGGTGGTCGTGAACTGAATCGAAAGATCTTCAGCCTCGCCAAAGATCAGATAGCCCACGATCAGGGCCATCAGCATCGCGAAGATCGTGGCCCCAACACCCATGAAAAAGCGAAAGACCAGAAAGGGCATTTTTTCGCGATAGCCTTGCGGATCTTCTTTTGACCGCGCCACCACCAGCCTTTTTGCAAGACGCTTGCCGTAGATTTCTATCGACAGCCAGCGCCCCAGAAGAAGGAAGAGTATATTCCAGCCCAACACTTCGACATAGGTCTGTATTCGGCCGTCCGGGCTGGTCTCTCGCAAAACATATTGCACTTCGAAGATCGAATACGGCAAAGCCTGCAGGCGCGACTCCATCGACTCGCGGAACTTCGAGAACCGCTCTTGCGCCTTCATCAACTGTGACCCTTCGGACATCGGGTCATGGGCGATATCGTCGTGCGTCGAGGCGGTATTGCCACCAGATGAGACAAGCTGACCGGCGCTGTCGATGACAATGACGCTTGCACCCGCTTCGGTGGCCGATCGGATCGCGTCAGCCAGATCGCTTTCCTTATCTGCCTCGGATGTCGTGCCAGACCCCGAGCCATACCCGGGTATAAGCGAAGTCTGCGCCGTCGCTTCCGACCCCAGAGATAGCATAGCCACCCAGACGAACAGGGCCATTGCAGCCAATAGGTTAAATCTCATGAATTCTCGCTTCCGGGTCGCATGTTGTGGCAGGTTACAGAAGCTTTCCGAACACTTCAATTTGTGCGCCGCTGCGGTCCCGATAAAGTGCACAGGCGTGTTCCGGGTGCAATGAGTTGGAATCGGATGTTTTCATCCGCTTCAAAACTGAATATGACGGGCTGGGCATACACTTTCGGGCAAGCAGCTAAGGTCTTTGCGCAAAAACGAAAAGGCACCTTGCGGCTTACCAGAGGAATGGCTGACGTTTTACGCAGTCCCTTCCAGTCGGCGGGTCACAAGGCCCTTTGGCAAGACGGGTGAAAGACGATAAGCTAACAGGTGCCGATGCGCGGACCGACACCAAGACACTTAAGACAGGCGAAGGCATGAGCCTAGGAAGACAAAACGATACTACTGGCCGCGCGCCACGGATCCTGTTCTACAGCCATGACACGTTCGGGCTGGGCCATCTGCGCAGGTCTCGTGCACTGGCCGCCGCAATTACGCAGGCGGATCCAACGGCATCATCCCTGATCCTGACCGGATCGCCCGTCGCTGGCCGGTTCACATTTCCGCGCAGGGTCGACCACGTGCGTCTGCCTGGCGTGACCAAACGGGCGGACGGGTCATACGCGTCTCAGACAATCGGGATGGGGATCGACGAGGTGACCGAGTTGCGATCGGGGCTGATTCAGACCGCCGTTCAGCAGTTCGACCCGGACATTCTGATCGTAGACAAAGAACCCACCGGGTTCCGCGGCGAGCTATTGCCAACACTCGAAAACCTGTTGCTCTCGCAGCGCACCAAACTGGTGCTGGGTTTGCGTGATGTTCTGGATGAACCCGAAGTTCTGGCCGCAGAGTGGGAACGGAAAGAGGCAACTGCAGCGACCGAAAGATTCTATCATGAAATCTGGGTTTACGGACTGCGTTCGATCTATGATCCGACCAAGGGGCTGCCTCTGAATCACGCGGCCCAGTCGCGCATTCACTGGACTGGCTATTTGCGTCGTGATCTGGGGCCAATCGGTACCCCACCGGAACAGCCCTATATCCTGATTACCCCAGGTGGTGGTGGGGACGGCAAGGCGATGGTAAACTTGGTTCTTTCGGCTTACGAAAAGGACCCCGACCTGTCACCACGAGCGGTATTGGTCTATGGCCCGTTCCTGTCTGGTGATCTGCGGGACGAATTCGAAACCCGTGTGGCCGCCTTGAACGGGCGTGTGACCGCCGTCGGCTTTGAATCCCAGATCGAAACGCTGTTCCACGGCGCGGCTGGCGTCGTCTGTATGGGTGGGTATAATACGTTCTGCGAGGTCCTGTCCTTTGACAAACGCGCCGTCATTGTTCCACGGACCAGTCCGCGTATGGAACAGTGGATCCGTGCCTCACGCGCCGAGGATCTGGGACTGATCCGGATGTTGGACGAGTTCCGTGACGGGCTAACAACCGATTCCATGGTCCGTGCCATTCGCGATCTACCACATCAGCCATTGCCGTCTCAGGCCATTGAACAGGGCCTGCTGGACGGGTTGGACTATGTCACCGGGCGCATTGAGGTATTGCTGAATCAGGAACAGGAACGGGCAACCGGATGACCGCAGGCGCATCCAATCTGGCGGTGTTGGTCAAAGGGTGGCCGCGCCTGTCCGAAACGTTCATCGCGCAGGAACTTGTTGCTCTGCAAGAGGCCGGCCATCAGTTCGACATCTGGTCCCTGCGTCATCCAACCGATGTGAAACGGCATCCGCTGCACGACAGGTTTCGTGGCCAGGTTCGATATCTGCCGGAATATCTGTATCAAGAACCTCAGCGCATATGGGCTGCCCGCGAACAAGCGCAGTGCCTTCCGGGATACGGCGCGGCCTATAAGATCTGGCGCGCTGATTTGCGCCGCGATCCCACGCATAACCGCATCCGTCGGTTCGGTCAGGCCAGCGTTCTGGCTGCGGAATTGCCCGCCAGCACACAGGTTCTCTATGCGCATTTCATGCATACGCCCTCGTCGGTCGCGCGCTATGCCGCGATCATGCGCGGCCTTCCGTGGAGCTTTTCAGCCCATGCAAAAGATATCTGGACGTCACCGGATTGGGAAAAATCGGAAAAGTTGCACTCCGACACTTACGGAGCAGCTTTTGGTGCAACCTGCACCGCGATCGGCGCCCAGCATCTGCGCAGCCTAGCCGACGATCCGGCACGGGTTGAACTGATCTATCACGGGCTGGATCTGGGCCGCTTTCCAGCCCCGCCGGAACGCGGCTTACGCCCCGCTGACAGCCCTTTTCATATGCTGTCCGTTGGGAGGTTGGTCGAAAAGAAAGGCTTTGATCGCCTGATTGATGCATTCGCCATGCTGCCGGACGATCTTGACTGGCACTGGACGCATATCGGCGGAGGAAGCCTGAGCGATACCTTGCAGAACCGGGCCGCATCGGCCGGGTTGTCCGGGCGCATCACCTGGAAAGGGGCCTGTGACCAACCCGAGGTCATCGCCGCGATGCGCACAGCAGACCTGTTTGTTCTGCCCAGCCGGATTGCCACAGATGGGGACCGGGATGGCTTGCCCAATGTGTTGATGGAAGCCGCCTCGCAATATCTGCCGATCCTGTCGACCCCCGTTTCTGCGATTCCTGAGTTTATCGAGACAGGCACGCATGGCGTCCTGACGGATGACGATCCGGTCGCGCTGGCAAATGCGATTGCACAGCTGGCGGCCAACCCCGCGCAGGCTGCTGGTATGGCGGGCGCTGCCTATGATCGCCTGATCGCCGAATTCCGCATGGACCCGGGCATAGCGCTTTTGTCTGCCAGGTTAAGCGCGCTGGGCGCGCATAAGAGCTGATGCCGCGCATCGCCTTCTATGCCCCGATGAAATCCCCCAACAGCCCGGTGCCGTCGGGGGACCGGGAAATGGCCCGAAATCTTCTTCTGGCAATCCAAGCCCGAGGGGATGCGGTGGATCTGGCCTCGGACCTACGCGTATTCGACAAGCACGGCGACAAAGAGGTCCAGGCCAAGCTACGCCATGAGGCTGATGCCGAGGTGCTGCGCCTGACCTGCGACCTGCCTGCTGACACTGCACTATGGGTGACCTATCACAATTATTACAAGGCCCCTGATCTGATTGGACCCCGTGTAAGTAAAGCGCGAAACATACCCTATGTTCAGCTTGAAAGCACCCGTGCCTACAGCCGCCTTCAGGGGCCATGGTCAGAGTTTGCCCAAGCGGCCCATCAGGCCTGCGACGCGGCCCGGGTGATCTTTTATCACACCGCCAAAGACCTCATCACGCTGGAACGCGAGCAGTTCGGAAATCAGGCGCTTGTCGAGCTTCCGCCGTTTCTTCCCGCCTCCTCGCTGCCGCACGCCTCTAGCTGCGATGGCCCGATGCTGGCCGTGGGCATGATGCGACACGGCGACAAGCTGGCCTCTTACCGGGTGCTTGAACAGGCACTGCGCCACCTGCCGGGCGATTGGTCCCTGTCTATTGCGGGCGATGGTCCCGCCCGCGCCGAAATCGAAGCGCTGATGGCCAAGTTTGGCACTAAAGTCCGGTTTCTGGGGCAACTTGATCGCGACGCGCTGCGCAAGGCTTATGCTACCGCATCCCTGATGGTCTGGCCCGGCGTGAATGAGGCCTATGGCATGATCTATCTAGAGGCTCAGGCACATGGTATCCCCGTGGTTGCACAGGACAGGCCGGGCGTTCGGGATGTGCTGATGCCGTCCGACTATCCTTCGGTTGCGGATGGGCCCGTAGGGCTGGCCGCAAGGCTGCGCACTCTTCTGGACAATCCGGCACTGCGGTCTTCTCAAGGCAGCCAATCGGCCGCATATATAGCCGCGCGCCACCTGATGCCCGATGCAACTAATCGGTTCTGGACGGCTGTTGATCCTTTGCTGGAGGCATCCACATGAGCAAGCTCGCCCTATTGCGCCACGGGCATACGGCGTGGAACCGCGCCGGGCGTATTCAGGGGCGCAGCGATATTCCATTAGATGAACAGGCTCAGACAGAACTGGCATGCTATTCCCTGCCCTCCCCTTGGGATCAGGCTATGGTCTGGTCCAGTCCCTTGGCGCGTGCGGCCCAGACGGCAAAACTGGTTTCAGGGCGCGAACCGTTGAAGTCCGAGGCCCTCACAGAAATGAACTGGGGCGCTTGGGAGGGGCAGCACGGCACCGATCTCATTGCCGATCCCGCAAGCGGTTATCGCCATATCGAGGATTGGGGTTGGGGTTTCCTACCCCCCGGAGGTGAAAGCCCCGGCGAAATTTGGCAGCGGCTGGAACCTTGGCTTGCCAGTCTTGGCGAAAATACCGTAGCCGTTTGCCATATCGGTATCATGCGGGTCATTCTGGCCCGCGCCTGGGGATGGGATTTTGACGGCCCCGCCCCCTTTAAGATCAAGCGCAACCGCCTCTATATCGTGGACATGGAGTCCATGCGCCCCGAAACTGACCCTATCCGTTTGATCCGGCAGGAGACCCGCATATGAGGGTGATGATTGTTGTGACCCATCTGCTGGGCACCGGACATCTGAGCCGCGCACTTACATTGGGCCGGGCCTTTGCCGCTGAGGGTCACAAGGTCTTGCTGGTCTCGGGCGGAATGTCCGCGCCGCAGCTGGACCATACCGGGATCGACTTGCTAGGGCTGCCGCCATTGCGCTCAGACGGCACCAATTTCACGCGATTGCTGACGCAAACGGATGAGGTCGCAGATGCTGCCTATTTCGACGCTCGCAAGGTTGCCCTGACAGAGGCGCTGCGGAGCTTTGCTCCGGATGTATTGATAACCGAGCTTTACCCCTTTGGCCGCAGATCCCTGGCGGATGAGTTCGACGCCCTGTTGGATGCTGCCCACGCACAGCACACCCGACCGGTTATCTTGGGCTCTGTCAGGGATATTTTGGCACCCCCGTCCAAACCCGCCAAAGCCCAGCGCACTGAAGAGATCATTCTGAACCGCTATGACGGTGTCCTTGTCCATTCAGACCAGAATATGATCCCGCTGGATGTAAGCTGGCCAGTCTCGGAACGTCTGGCGCATCGCCTGTTCTATACCGGGTTCGTGGCCCCTACGGCACCGACCCCGCATCCCGAAGGGATTGGTAAAGGTGAGATTCTGGTAAGCGCTGGCGGTGGGTCGGTGGGCGAGCCTATCTTTCAGGCGGCCATCGAGGCCGCACCAAAGATGCCCAACAGGCGCTGGCGCCTGTTGGTAGGCGGGCTGGACTCCGCAGCACGCATAGAACGCCTGACAGCAGGTGTTGGCGACGCCCCTGTCACGCTGGAACCGGTGCGCCCGGACTTTCGACAAATGCTGCCCTTGGCCGCCGCATCGGTCAGCATGTGCGGCTACAACACGGCGTTGGACATTCTGCAGTCTGGCGTACCCTCGGTTTTCATCCCCTTCGACGACGGAAGCGAAGTCGAACAGACCTTGCGCGGCCAAAGCCTGTCGAAGCTCAGCGCAATAGACGTATTGCCAAGCGACAAGTTGACCGGAGATACCCTGGCGCAGGCTGTCGAGGCCGTTCTGGCCGCCCCCGCGCGGCCAAGTGCCGGTCAGGGTTTTGACGGGGCTGCAAAATCTGTCGAGATTGTACAATCACTTTTGGATCACGCCCATGACCGGTGATTGGCACCCCCTGATGACCGAGCTTGATATGTGGCGACGCGACGGGCTGTCTCTGCCGCTGTGGTGGAGGGATGATGACGCGGTCTGTGTCACGCCACAGTTGGAACGTCTGGAGGCGCTGTCCGCATCACTGGAACTGCCGGTTCATCTGGCGATTATTCCGCGTGACGCAGATGAAGATCTGGTTACCCATGTCGAAGGCTCGCCCGCATTGATACCGGTGGTCCATGGCTGGGCCCATCAAAACCACGCTCAGAAAAGTGAGAAGAAATCAGAGTTTCGACTGCATCGCCCCTTTCAGGACATACGCAACGATGCACGAGCCGGGCTGACCCGGCTACAGACCCTGTTTCCCGACAAGCTGTGCCCAATGTTCGTGCCGCCGTGGAACCGTATCGCCTCAGAAATGGTGCAGGAACTGCCGGGCCTGGGATATCAAATCCTGTCCACTGCGACGCCCCGAAAGGCAAAGATGGCGGCACCTGGCCTTATGCAGGTCAACACGCATCTGGACCCGATCGACTGGCGCGGGTCACGGGGGTTGGCCCCTCGGGACAAGCTGATCGCTCAAGCCACAGATCTGCTGCGGGACAGGCGCGAAGGGCCTGCGGACAATACCGAGCCGTTTGGGATCCTGACGCATCACCTGGTGCATGATGAAGATATCTGGTCCTTTACGCAGGACCTTCTGACGCGGTTTCTGGATGGTCCGACGACCGTCTGGACCGCCCCAAAAAACGATAAATCACGGAGACCCGAATGAGCCGATTGGATTCAATGCTGCGCCGCCTGACGGCCCAACGCGACGGGCTGAACTGGGCGGTCGATCAGATTATAGATACGAGCGGCGATATACTGGACATGGGTTTGGGGAATGGCCGCACCTATGATCACCTACGTGAAATTCTACCAGACCGGCGCATCTGGGTCATGGACAGGGTTTTACAGTGCCACCCGTCCAGCACCCCTCCGGCAGAGGATTTTCTGCAGGGCGAAGCGGGTCCTATGTTAAAGAAACTAGCAGCCGGTGGCCCGAAAATAGCATTGGCACATTACGATTTCGGGCGCGGTATCAAGCAGGATGATGTGACTGAGGCGGCGATGCTCAGCCCGCTGATCGCTCAGGTCATGCTGCCCGGTGGGCTGCTGATATCCGGCCAACCACTGGTTGGGTTTGAACAGATCACCGGACCGGAGACCATCGCACCCGACCGATACCTTTTCTACAGGGCCTGATCAGGCCACACGTCGCCCTCGCGACCACACTCCGTTCAGGGCAGGCGCCCCTTCACGCATCCGGAACCGAATGACGTCGGCGCGCGCGCCTGCGCGCAGCTCGCCACGGTCTTCCAGCCCGACCACCTGCGCCGGGGACATCGTAACGGTCCGCAGTCCACGGGCCATGTTGCCCCACATCTCGCCCAGCCGTGCCGCCGACAGCAACAACGCGGCCGGCACATAGTCCGATGACAGAATATCCAGGTGTCCCAGATCGGCCAGTTCTTTGGCGGCGACATTCCCCGAATGTGACCCGCCCCGGATTACATTCGGCGCCCCCATCATCACCTTGATCCCGTGATCATGGCAGGCCCGCGCCGCCTCGACCGTGGTGGGGAACTCGGCCAGCCGGATACCGTGGCCCGCTGACACATGTACCTGTTCCCGGGTGGTGTCGTCATGGCTGGCCAGCATGGCCCCAAAACGTTTGGCCGCTTTTACGGTTTCCACCTCGTGCTTTTCGCCGTTCCTGTCCCTCATCGCCTTGAGGTCCGTGACATGCTGCTGGAATTCCTTGCCCTCCAACCCCAGCTTTCCTTTCAGATAGCTTTCGAGCTTTGAGATATCACGGAATTGACGCTGACCGGGCGTGTGGTCCATCAGTGACACCAGCCCAACACGGTCCTCGAGGCCGAATTCATCCAGTTCTTCGACCAGCGTTTCTGAACACAACTCGGCCCGCAAATGCAGGAAATGGCTGATTTTTAAGGCGTCTTGCTCTCGTAACTGCCACAGCTCGCGGGACAGGCCACGTGCGTATTTGTTGTAGCGCGGACCAGTCGGGATCGATCCGACGCGCATCGCATCGAACACGGTTGTGATGCCCGTGCTGGCCAGTTCGGCGTCATGGGCAAGAATTGCCGCCGCATGGGGCCAGTCGACCTTGGGGCGGGGCTGGATATGACGTTCCAGATTGTCTGTGTGTAGCTCGACCAGACCGGGGCTGACATAGTCACCCTCACAATCGATTGCACCGCTTGGAACCGCCGCGCCTGTATCGATCTCGGTGATGCTGTCGCCCTGAACCCGGACGCTGCCGGTAATGGTTTCGTCGGGCAGGATCAGCGTGGCATTGGCAAGGATCAATTCTTCTGTCATCTGAACTTCACACAGTTTGAGGTATTGGAAGGCCACGCAATAGGAGGCCAATGTGACATTCACGCGATACGCGATCTATTTTGCGCCACCCGCCACGGCGGAGTGGACGCAATTCGCAACCCATTGGCTGGGCTGGGACATGGAGGCTGGCACCGCGGTCGCCCATCCTGGGCTGGATGGTGTGGATGTTGCAGCGGTTACGGAGGTACCGCGAAAATACGGGCTGCACGCGACCATGAAACCCCCGTTCCGCCTGCGCGAGGGGCAATCCGTCACAGCGTTGCAAGAGGCCTGCGCCACCCTTGCTGCCAGCCAATGCGCAATCATGATGGAGGGTCTTGAGATTGCCCGCCTTGGCCGGTTTCTGGCCCTGCGACCACTGGGCGACACAGCCGCGCTGAACGCGTTGGCCGCCGCCTGTGTTCAAGAGCTTGATATGTTCCGGTCCCCACCGTCGGCGGCTGAACTTGACCATCGCCGCACCTCCAGACTGACACCGGATCAGGACGCCAACCTGGTCAAATGGGGTTACCCCTATGTGCTGAACGCGTTTCGGTTTCACATCACCCTGAGCGGCAGGTTGGACAAGCCCGTGCTGGATTCGGTCCAGCGCACCCTGGAAAACCATCTGGGGCCGCTTTTGCCGAAGCCCTTTCGAATTGCGGATCTGGCCCTGATGGGCGAGGCCGAGGATGGACGGTTTCACCTGATCCATCGCTATGCGCTTTCCAACTGAAGGCGGGACAATATTTTGGCCACCGTATCCTGCAGAGCACCAGAATTGTCGACCTCGATCACCCGGACCAGCCCCTTAGGCAACGGGGTCTTGGCCTGGCCCAACCGACGCGCCTGTTCTCTGTCACTTTCGCGCCCGCGCAATGACAAGCGTTGCTCTAGAACGCTCGCGTCTGCAGTCAACGAGATAACAATCAGATCGCCAAAGATCTCTTGCGCCTGCAACAACACAGCGCGCGACAGGTTGACCAGAACTGCCTCCGCCACCTGACGTTGCTGCGCGATCTCTTTCGGCACACCATAGAGCAACCCATGTGCATGCCAGCTGAGCGCGAATGCGCCCTCACCTTCCATCCGTCGAAACGCGTCATCTGTGACCCGTTTGAAATCTTCCCCCGCTTCGCCTTCGGGGCGGGTGACGACACGGCGCAGCCGCTGGATACCTTTTGCACGGGCTTCCAACGCCTCAATCACACTGTCTTTGCCGACACCTGACGGACCGACAACCGCTATGACCGGGGCAAGCGTCATGCCGCAATTCCCGGCGTGAATTGCGAAACGTTGATCTCGCGATCGCAAACCTGCTTCCGTCCGTCAACATCATGGAAGATGCCGATAATCGCCGCTCCGCGCTCTTTCGCCTCAAGGATCAGGGACAGGACGGTTTCGCGATTCTGCGCATCCAGACTGGCCGTGGGTTCATCCAGCAGCATGGCCGGGTACTCATGGGCAAAACCGCGTGCGATGTTCACGCGCTGCTGCTCGCCGCCCGAAAAGGTCGTCGGACTAAGGGACCAGAGCCGTTCAGGAATATTCAGACGCTCGAGCAGGCCCGCGGCCTTGTCCAGTGCCTTCTGTTTATCGCAACCAACGGCAAGAAGCGGCTCGGCCACGACCTCAAGCGTTGGCACTCTGGGCACAACACGCAGGAACTGGCTGACATAGCCCAGCGTTTCGCGCCGCAGGGTCAAGATCTCGCGCGGTTCAGCCTTGGCGACGTCTAAACCACCGACCAGAACCTGGCCCGAGGCAGCCAGATAGTTGCCATAGATCACCCGCATCAAGGTGGATTTCCCTGCGCCTGACGCGCCGGTCAGCGCCACACACTCACCCGGTTCAACCCTGAGTGTAGCGCCCTGCATGACCGGGATCACCGCGCTGCCCTGATTGTGCAGGGTAAAGCTTTTGCTGACATTGTTCAGTTCAATCATGGTCCCGGCCCTCATACCTGCAACACGCTGGACACCAGCAGTTGCGTATAGGCATGCTGCGGATCGTCCAGAACCTGATCAGTCAATCCGGCCTCGACCACATGACCGCTTTTCATCACCATCAGCCGATCCGCCAGCAGACGGACAACGGCAAGATCATGGGTGACAATGATGGCGCTCAGCCCCATTTCCCGAACCAACCCGCGCAACAGGTCCAACAGGCGAGCCTGTACCGAGACGTCCAGACCACCAGTCGGTTCATCCATGAAGACCAGCCTGGGGCCGGTCACCAGATTCCGCGCGATCTGCAGGCGCTGCTGCATGCCACCGGAAAACGCGGTCGGACGATCATCAACCCGCTCCACTTCGATCTCAACCCGACCCAGCCAGTCGATCGCCTTGTCGCGGATATCGCCATAGTGGCGGCCACCTACGGCCATCAGTCGTTCGCCGATATTTCCGCCCGCACTGACAGACATACGCAAGCCATCGCGCGCATGTTGGTGCACGAATGCCCAATCGGTGCGGCTCAGCATCCGGCGTTCAGGTTCCGACATGGTCACGGTATCCACCGGACCGTCTGCACGAGTGTCAAAGATCACCTGCCCCGCATCCGGCTCCAGATGACCCGCCAGACAGTTCAGCAGGGTTGACTTGCCCGAACCACTCTCACCTACGATCCCCATCACCTCGCCGGGATAGAGATCAAAACTCACATCGGTACAGCCGATACGGGCCCCGTAGGATTTTCTGATATCCTGTACACACAGCAGCGGTGTCATTTCATTCACCTTGGGTCATATGAAAACTCGATCCGATTGCCGCCCGGCTCTCGGATCATGAAATGGAGTTTCGGACCTGAACCCGAGGGTTCAGGTGCAAACTCGACAGCGACGGCAGGCCAGTCTTTGACCGCATCGAAAACCGCAGTCAGCGCTTCTTCATCGGGAACTTTCAATGCAACATGATGCAACCCGACGTTCTTGTGCCGGTTAAACCCCTGTAGCCCCTTGCCTTTTTGCTGCCAAAGCGTCAGCTTCGCCGCGCCATTGGTTACATAAACCGCCGGATAATCCGGATTGCTGCCGAAGACCTCCCAACCCAGCGCATCGACAAAGAACGTCCGCGTGGCGTCGAGGTCCGAAACCGTAAGGCCAAGGTGGTCAATTCCAAGCACATCTTCTCGTTTCATGCGGCATCCTCTCTGGCCAAACGGCCCACATGGCCCGCCTCGCGGCGCGACCGGCAATAATCAGTGTCCGAGCAAACAAACATGCGGGTGCCTGCATCATCCATGATGACTTCATCCAGATAGCTGTCCTCGGCCCCGCACAGATCACAGGGATGGTCGGCCTTGGTGGCCTCGAACGGGTAGTCCTGGAAATCGAGGCTGACGACCTTGGTATGCGGTGGCACCGCGTAGATACGTTGCTCGCGGCCGGCGCCAAACAGCTGGATCGCGTCCATCTCAAGCTTTGGGTTGTCGAATTTCGGGATGGGGGACGGGTCCATCACATAACGGTCCGAGACCATCACAGGATAAGCATAAGCGGTTGAGATCGCACCATGCTGGCTGATGTCTTCGTACAGTTTCACGTGCATCAACCCGTATTCTTCGAGGCTGTGCATCTTGCGTGTCTCGGTCTCGCGCGGTTCCAGAAACCGCAGCGGTTCCGGGATCGGCACTTGATAGACAAGAATCTGATCCGCGCGCAGCTTCGCCTCGGGGATGCGGTGGCGGGTCTGGATGACCGTCGCCTTCTCGGTTTCCTCGGTGGTGGCGACGCCGGCCGTATTCTCGAAAAACTTACGGATAGACACAGCATTGGTCGTATCATCCGCGCCCTGATCAATCACCTTGAACGTATCGTCCGGGGTCAAAGTTGCGGCAGATACCTGCACGCCCCCGGTACCCCAGCCATAAGGCATCGGCATCTCTCGGCTGGCAAATGGCACCTGATATCCGGGAATAGCCAACCCCTTGAGGATCGCCCGACGGATCATCCGCTTGGTTTGTTCGTCCAGATATGCGAAGTTATATTCAGTCATTTGATGTAACTATTTTGTTTCTGGTGTTTTTATGAACGTATTTGGTATTTGCTCGCTCATTTTGGCGGTTATGCTCTATTTTATCTGGCGCAATTTTCGCGCAAAGTGGCGCCTCGGGGCCATGGCCCGCGACCTTTCGTGCGAATGGGAATCGCTTGAAATCGTGAATTCGCGCGAAGCTTTCGGCAGAAAATCGCCCAATCAGGGCAGCGACTGGTTTTTGAACCGTAGGACGAGCCTGTAGGGCAAAGCGTTCAGAGATCATTCCGCAGCCTCCCTCGATGCAGCCCGTTCCTCGGCCTCGCGTCGCAGCTTGCGCACCAGTTCCAGTTCGGATTGAAAATCCACGTAATGCGGCAGCTTGATATGTTCGAGGAAACCGGTTGCCTGAATATTGTCTGAGTGGCTCAGGACAAATTCCTCGTCCTGTGCAGGTGCGCCCAGATTGTCCTCGCCCAGCTCCTCCCACCGCAGCGCCCGGTCGACCAGAGCCATGGCGATGGATTTGCGTTCAGACTGGCCAAAGACGAGCCCATAGCCGCGTGTAAACTGTGGCGGCTCAGTCTTTGAGCCTTGGAACTGGTTCACCGTCTCACATTCGGTCAACTCGACTTCGCCGATCTCGATGGCAAAGCCCAGTTCGGGAATGTCCATTTCGACCGCGACCTTGCCGATCCGCAGCTCGCCAACAAAGGCGTGGTTGCGGGCATAGCCGCGCTGAGTCGAATAGGCCATGCCCAGCACAAACCCCTCATCCCCGCGCGCCAGCGATTGCAACCGCAGCGGACGGTCCGCCGGAAACTCCAGCGGTTCGCGGGTCAGGTCGCCAGGCGTAGCATCGCTGACCGGCTCGTCCTGAATAATATCCTCACCCTTGAGGAATTCGGTGATATGCGGGGTCGGCTCGTGTCGCGCCGTACCTTCGGGCGCGGGTAGAGTTTCGCCATCCGCAGCCAGTTTGAAATCTAGCAGGCGGTGGGTGTAGTCGAATGTCGGGCCCAGCACCTGCCCGCCCGGCGCATCCTTGAACGTCGCCGATATCCGACGGTCACAGGCCATATTGCCCGTTTCAACCGGTTCGGAATAACCGAAACGCGGCAATGTCGTGCGATAGGCGCGGATCAGAAAGATCGCTTCGATCAGATCGCCACGCGCCTGTTTGATCGCCAGTGCGGCAAGGTCCGGATCATACAGCGATCCTTCTGCCATCACCCGGTTCACCGCCAGGCTCAGCTGCTCCCGGATCTGGACCAGGCTAAGCTCGGCCACATCCGGGGCGCCTCGGCGCTCTTCGGCCAACCAGGCATGGGCATTCTCAATCGCCTTTTCGCCTCCTTTGACGGCAACATACATCGCTTAACCCTCCGCGCTGATCTGGGTACTGCGCGGCAGGGCCGCGACCTTGTCACCGCAGGTAAAGAAGAAGTCACATCCCAAAGGGAAAAGAGCCGCATTACGTTGCAACGCAGGGATATCGGGTAGGTTCAAGCCTGCGCTCTGCTTGATACCGGGACCGTGCAAAATGGCACCGGACTGATCCAGGCCGTCACGCTCAACAATCAGAGTGGTTGACCGGTCCGGATACTCTGCAGTTCCGATGCGATAGCGATCCAGCCCACCAAGTTCGCCCCAAGTGCCGACGGCGAAATCCGCCTCGACAGCAGGAACCAGCGGCGCGCCGGTGTGGAAGGTCAGCCATTCGCGCAGCGCGTCGGTGTCGAGCTCACCCGCCAGATGTACCTTGGTTTCCGGGTCGCATAAAGTCAGCAACAAAGTGCCCGCTGCTACCGACAAAGGCGCTGGGGGCACGGCCCCTGACAGGCTGCGGATTTCTCCAGGGCGGGCCATCACCGTCATCGCCGCGCGAAAAGCATGTGCGGAATCAACCGGTATGTTCTGGAACCCGCCCGAGAATTGAGTTTGCGCAGTCATCAATCTTCTCCCCGAACCAGCGTGAAGAATTCTACTTTGGTTGCGGCCGCCTTTGCCGCCCGCGCGATTTTGACCGCCTGCATTTTCTGTTCCAGCGGACCGAGCAGGTTTTCCCGCACATGGTCTGCTGCCGCAGTCTGCATCATCGCATCAATCACAGCTGCAGCTTCGGCCTTGGGCTTTGACCGGCCCTGAACATAGCCGTGTCCAACCGTGCCATCCTGCAAGACCACCGAGCAGCGCGTGACCGTCATTTCACCCAGGTTGAACGGCGCCCCGGTGGCGCCGGTACGTCCGCGCACCATCACGCCGCCCACTTCGGGGCTGCGCAGCCATTCAAAGCCGGGACGGTCCGTGAGGCCCTCCCACAGCGCCAACGTGGCTTCATCTGGCGCGCGGGCCAGCAGGCCCATCCAGGTCTTACGCGCCTCGGTCGCGGAATCTCTCTGTTGTGTCATCAAAGCCTCTTGGCGGGGTTGTCTACTTATCCTATACAACTATACAAATCATAGACCGCCGCCCGGCGACTCGCAATCGCAACTGTGTGAATTTTTGGTGACATGAACAAAACGCCGATCTGGAAAAGCATCGCCCTAAGCCTGACGTCGGACATTGCCGAAGGGCGATATCAAACCGGTGACCGGCTGCCGACCGAAGCGCAACTGGCCGCAACGCATGGCGTTAACCGCCACACGGTTCGGCGGGCGCTGTCTGACATGGCCGACCAGGGGCTGGTCCATTCTAGGCGCGGGGCCGGTGTATTCGTCGCCACCCGACCAACCGAGTATCCGATTGGTAAGCGGGTGCGATACCACAAGAGCATCTCGGCCAGCGGCAAGATGCCCGGCAAGAAGATCCTCGCCCTGACCACACGGGCCGCGGATGAAGCCGAGGCCGAAGCATTGGGGCTTGATACCGGCGACACGGTGCATGTCTATGACGGTCTGTCTCTGGCCGACGGGCAACCCATCGGCCTGTTTCAAAGCGTTTTTCCGGCCAAGCGATTTCCTGACATTCTGCAGATTCTGACCGAAACCCAATCCGTCACCAAAGCCCTGCAAAGATGCAGTGTGCCGGATTACACGCGCATCTCAACCCGCCTGACCGCGCGCGCCGCCACGGCAACTCAAGCTCTGCACCTGCACCTGCCCGAGGGCGCACCAGTCTTGTTTTCGATCGGCATCAATGCAGACCCCGAGGGCAATCCTGTCGAGTACGGGAGGACAACCTTTGCCGGGGAACGAGTTACGCTGACCCTGAACGAGGATTGATCCCGCAAGCCTCCTGCCCGTCTTCAACCACCTATCGGAGGTTTCATCCCGTTGGGCCGCAAAGGGGGATCGGCGAAGCCGATGCTTCTGCGGGCGCGGAGCACCTGGGGTCACAGGGCCAGCTATTCGTATTTCTCCAAAAACGCCTCGGCCTCTAGTTTGCGAAAATCCGGCAATGCGTCACGCAAGCGGCTGTTGTCCCAGTCCCACCAGGCCAACTGCTCCATCCGATCGGCAACCGCTTGTGGGAACCTGGGGCGGAGTGGTTGGGCCGCCACCCCAGCAACAATCATGTAGGGCGGCACGTCTTTGGTCACCAGCGCCCCGGATGCGATGACCGCACCATTACCGATTGTCACCTCGGGCTTGATGATCGCTCCGTGACCGATCCATGTGTCATGCCCGATAAATGCGATCCGGCTTGCGCGATGGACAAACCACTCCGCATCATCCTCGGCATCGTCCCAATAGTCAGCCGACCGATAGCTAAAATGATGCAGCGAGGCCTTTTGCAACGGGTGATCCGTAGCGCCGATCCGGGTAAAGCTGGCAATGTTCGAAAACCTACCGATCCTTGCATTAGCGATGTCGCAGGTCCGGTCGCAATAGGAATAGTCGCCCCAGACCGCGTTGGCGATCCGACTGCCGGTGCCAATCTCGACAAATGCACCAAAGCTGCTGTTGGTAATCTGGCAATCGGGATGGATGAACGGTTCATCCGTGCGCAATCGTGCCATAGTCCTGACCTTTCAAGCTGCGCTCACGGCAGAATAAAATCTTTGGTTTTCGCGTTGCTCGGCTTGCTCTTCTTGCCGCTGTCGCCCTGGATCAGACGACGCCGTAACCAGCCCGAGAACCAATCCATCAACATCACCATGAGAATGATCAGAACGATGTAATAGGCGACCTCTTCCCAATCTTTCTGAGTGATGATCGCCTGCGTCAGCAACAGACCAATGCCGCCGCCAGTAATCGCGCCAATTATGGTCGCGCTGCGGGTGTTGGATTCGAGAAAGTACAAAAGCTGGCTCAACAGCACGGGAGTGATCTGTGGGATCACGCCAAAGCGATAGCGCTGCGGCGCATTCGCACCGGTCGACTGCACGCCCTCGATCTGCTTCTCATCCACATTCTCCAGCGCTTCTGAGAATATCTTGCCGAATGTCCCGGTATCGGTCACCAGAATTGCCAGCGCTCCGGTCAACGGCCCTGGGCCGAAGGCCCGTGCCAGAACAACGGTCCAGATCAAGGCGTCCACACCGCGTACAAAGTCGAACACCCGCCGTGTGGCAAAGCGCACCGACCGCAAGGGGTTAAAGTTCCGCGTCGCCAGGAACGCCAGTGGCAAGGCGATAATCCCTGCCCCCATGGTGCCCAGAAACGCCATCAGGATCGTCTCGAAGATGGCCCAGGCCACATCCTGATGCCGCCAGATCTTGTTGGTCCAGAAATCGTTGAAAATGGCACCGGCCTCACCGGCGGTGGCGCGGCTGACCAACTCGGGGAAAGATTTGCCATAATACGGGCTGTCGAGGGTGAACCAGAACAGCTCCCATCCTGGAAAATAGCGGAACACTTCGGACCGGTTGCGGGTCACGGTCAGACGCCCCGCATCGGTGGTGATCGCCAGCCGGTTTTTTGAGACGTTGATCCAGTCTGGAACCTCGCCCGCCGGTAACTCGGCTTGCACCCCAGAGGCCCGGCTGGGCGTAGCGCGCACGACGCCATAGCCAGGGATATCGTATTCGATTGTCTCGGGGCCGAAACGCACCACGTGACCATCTTCCAGGTCAATGATCGTGGTTTCGCCCAACGCCACCCAGTCGGGTGCGGTCCCGTCAGGATAGGTGCCTTTGCGGTCCCCTTCGACCGCAACGGACACATCACCATTGCGGTTATCCCGCGTGACATGGGTTTTGTAGCTGTAACTGTCGGCAACAAGCGTCTTGCCGTTTTCCCAATTTGCACGCCCGGCAATACCAGGCACGTCAAAGGCAAAGAACACGTAAATCAGGTAAAAAGCGACAAGGCCGGGCAACCCGAAATTCACGATCCGTTTGCGGTTGAACAGACGACCGGCCTCGGCCTTGAGGTCATCTGTCGACAGATCAGTGGCAAAGGTCGTCATGCCGAAGCTCCTTTTTCAGACCCGTGGGTCAGGCGATCCCGCAGATAGCCGGACAGCTGATCCACGACCATGATTGTGACAAAAAGCAGAAGGAAGATGGCCGCGGCCTCGTCATAGCGCCCCTGGCCCCATGACATCGCGTTGCGCAGCTCATAGCCCAGCCCGCCAGCACCGACGAAGCCAAGGATGGCGGAGGCACGGATGTTGATCTCGAACCGCAGCAAGGCATAGCTGACATAGTTCGGTCCGACCTGCGGGATCACGCCCAGATACATCCGTTGCGACCAGTTTGCGCCCACGGAATGCAGCCCCTCAACCGGCTTCAGCGAAGCGTTCTCGTTCACTTCCGAGAACAGCTTGCCCAACGCGCCGGCGGTATGGATGGCAATCGCAATCATTGCCGGAACCGGACCGCCGCCGAGAATGAAGATCAAAACCAGCGCGATAACGATTTCAGGGATGGCCCTGCAGATATCGGAAATCCGACGAAACAATGGGATCAGAGATGGCCACTGCGCCATGCCCCGTGTCGACATCAGGGCAAGAAATGTCCCCACAATCGTACCGATCAGGGTTGATGCTGCCGCGATATTGATCGTCTCAATCAGGGCCGGAAAGAACCGGATCAGATTTTCCGGCATCGCGCCGATCTTTTCCCACGCTTCCGAGAGAACTTCGGCCGGATAGTCGAAAACCCTGCGCCAACCGTCAACGAAACTGCCTGCGTTTCGATCATCCGCAGTGCGGAACCCTGCGGCCATCAAAGCCACAAACAGGATCAGGAGAATGCCACCATAAGCCCGTTTTCGCCGGGTCATTTCTGAGTATTCGTCGCGGATCTGATCGACACTGTGGGACCCTGCGGTCAGGTCTGTCATAGAATGCTCCTGAGAAAACGGGGTCCGGTATAACACCGGACCCCGATCATGTGAGTTGCAGGCTTAGTTCGACTTCAGCTTACGCGCTTCGATGATGACCTCGTAGGCTTCGTGCGTGATGGGATCAAAGCTCTTGGCTTCGCCTGCTGCCACGCCGTAGAAACACTCGCGGTCTTTTTCATCCAGCGTGTTCCACAATTCAGTGACCTGAACTTTGACATCTTCGGGCAAGGCCTTGCGCAGAACGACCGGGCCTTCCGGGATCGGCGCCGATTTCCAGATCTGGACCAGATCGTTCATGTCGACCAGACCGGCATCCACAGCACGGCGCAGCGCGCCCGACTGATAGCCATCTTCCCAATCACCCAGGCCGTCGGCCCAGGTCACGCCGCCGTCAACGTCACCGTTGTTTACCGCAACGATAGTCTGTTCGTGACCGCCGGTGAACTTGACCTCACCGAAGTAATCGCCCGAGTCCATGGTCGCGCCGGTGGCCTGTGGGATCTCGATCGAAGGGATCAGGTAGCCCGAGGTCGAGTTCGGATCACCAAAACCAAAGGCCTTACCCTTCATGTCGTCCAGCGAAGCGATTCCGCTGTCTTTGCGCGCAAAGCCTACCGAGTAGTAGCCATAGCCGCCATCACTGTTGACCTTGACCAGAACCGGCTCAACCGCTTCGGGATCGCTCAGATAGGTTTTGGCGTAACCCGACGCACCCAACCAAGCGACGTCAATCGTGCCACCCAGCAGGCCCTGAATCACACCGTTATAATCGGCAGGGGCGAACAGCTTGGTCGGAACGCCCAGCAGCTCTTCGGTGTATTCGCGCAGGCATTCGTTTTTGCTCATTCGGTCTTGGGCGTTTTCGCCGCCCAGAATACCAATGCGGAATTCGCTTATTTCCTGCGCCATAGCGGGCGCGGCCATGGCAGTGGTCGCAACAAGGGCAGCAATTAGGTTTTTCATCTGTCTCTCTCCAGGTTGATGTCCCCGACCTCTCATCGGGTCGGGCGATGAAAGGTGGTTGGGGTGGCTCAGATGGTGGCTTCGGCTTCCATCAGGGCCTTCTGGGTGGCGTCGAGCGTCTCGATCTCGGTCGAGGTCGCCTCTTCCGAGAAACTCGCATCGGCCCCATAGATCTCGCGGGCGACGCCGGTGGTCAGCTGTTCCGGCAGCCCATCAAAGACGATGCGACCATCGCGCATGCCGACGACGCGGTCGCAATAGCGGCGCGCGGTATCCAGCGTGTGCAGGTTGGCGATGACCGTGCGGCCATCCTCTTCGTGGATGCGGCGCAGGGCTTGCATCACCACCTGGGCATTCATCGGGTCCAGAGAGGCAATCGGTTCGTCCGCCAGAATGATTTTCGGGTCCTGCATCAGCGACCGAGCAATAGCGACACGCTGTTGCTGTCCGCCCGAAAGGGCCTCGGCCCGTTTCGGCGCATGTTCGGCAATGCCCAGACGATCCAGAATGTCGATGGCGCGGTGGATGTCTTCCATCGGGAACAGGTTGAACATGGTGGCCAGCGTCGATTGGTGGTTCAGCGTGCCATGCAGCACGTTCGACACCACATCCATGCGCGGGACCAGATTGAACTGCTGAAAGATCATGGCGCATTCGGCTTGCCAGGCCCGCTTGTCCCGCCCCTTCAACTGGGTGACATCGCGGCCTTCGAACAGGATCTTGCCTTCGCTGGAATCGGTCAGGCGATTGACCATCCGCAAAAGGGTGGATTTCCCGGCGCCGGATCGCCCGATGATGCCGATCATGCACGGTTTGTCCACATCCAAGGTCGCCGCATCCACGGCTAGATTATCGCCGAAGCGTTTGGTCAGTTTGTCGATACGCAGCACAGGCCACCCCCAATTCGTCTTGGCGGTCAGCTACAGCCACTGTTCAACGGCTGTGTGTCAGTAAGGTGAAAGTTTTGTTACGGCGCGATTGTCGCGGGGGCTATCCATCATCTGACCTCAACGCTATACGCATCCTCAACTGTTCAGATGACACGAGGCCACCATGAGCTTTGACCGCACTATCAAGATCGCCCCGTCGATCCTGTCCGCCGATTTCGCCAATTTCGGTGCCGAGATTCAGGCCATCGAGGCGCAGGGCGCCGACTGGGTGCATATCGACGTGATGGATGGCCATTTTGTTCCCAACCTGACCTTTGGTCCGCCCGCCGTCAAAGCCTTCCGCCCGCATGTCAAAACGGTGATGGACGTGCATCTGATGATCGCGCCGGTCGATCCCTATATTCAGGCCTATGCCGATGCCGGGGCCGATGTGCTGACCGCCCATATCGAGGCAGGGCCGCATTCGCACCGCACCCTGCAGGCCATCCGCGCTGCAGGAATGAAGGCCGGTATCGCGCTGAACCCGGGCACTCCGGCCGAAGCGGTCGAGCACCTGTTGGATCTGACCGATCTCATCTGCGTTATGACCGTAAACCCCGGCTTTGGTGGCCAGAAGTTCATCGACATGACCAGCAAAATCCGCCGCCTGCGCCAGATGATCGGCGACCGCCCGGTGCACATCGAAATCGACGGTGGTGTAGACCCCAAAACTGCCCCTCTGGTCGCTGCGGCGGGCGCAGATGTGCTGGTCGCCGGATCGGCGGTTTTCAAGGGCGGGTCGGTGGACAAACCTGAAATTTACGGCAAGAACATCAAGGCTGTTAGGGCTGCTGCTCAACTGGCGGCGGATTAATCCTTCGCAACTCCGAGCAGGCTGATCACGAGTGGTCGCACTCAAATTGTCGACCCTTACCAAACTGGCACAGGTAAGGACCACTCCTCTTGTTGTCGCATTTCTGGATCTCACGCCTTTTGGTGGCCACAGAAGGGTTCCGGGGGAAATTCCAGCTAACTTCTTGATTTCAAGCCAACCAATATACGATGGTTCACCTCAAATAGGCTTTGCCTGGCATTTTCTTGCGTGCCAATGCCGCAGGTGACCAAACGATGGTGGAGAGTTGGTGAATGGAAACTGCCGATAAGTTGTTGGACATTGTCCAAAAAATTGTTGTGATAACAGCCGCGTTGGTCGCCGGTTGGTATGTTCTTGTTCGACAGGATCATTCTTCTCACGCGACCTTGACCGTTACCTCGAAAATTCACGATGACTGTACGCTTGCCGCCAGAATCCAGGTGAAAAACCCAAAAGGAATAATTATTGAGCCCGTCAGTTTTTCCATTCAGGCATATAAGCTCGACTACCGGGAAATTGTCGATGCGCCGGACAATCAGCTCCGAATATCTGAGCAAGTAATGACTGTGGAAAACGCGGCAAAAATTGGTGAGACCTTTGCCCGAGTTCTGTCACTCAAGCTGCCTGAAGGCATAACCAGCGAAAACGCGATTATGCTACGAGGGCAAATGACACTTGTGGACAGCACCATCTACAACGAAGAAACGATAGTTGAGGTTCCGCAATGCGATTTCTGATTTTGATTTGGATCGGAACTGGTGTCCTGTCTGGTTGCGCCGCCAGAGTTGGCCCCCAGTGCGAAGGGCTATCCAGACAAGCAGGGTACGACCTTCCGGTAACAGTGAACGAACTGCAAAAGATTCGTTTGCGTGGCTTCTCAGAATGCGCTGATTACATTGAGGAAAACGCACTGATCAGAACCTAGCATCAAAAAGGGCGCCGGATGGGCGCCCTTTCCATTTGACCATTCGCTTGCGCGAATTACTCGACGATTTTCGACACAACGCCGGCGCCGACGGTGCGGCCGCCTTCGCGGATGGCG
>NZ_JBXWPG010000016.1:0-99707 GCF_059611285.1 Ruegeria sp. CDSA236 | reverse complement strand
GTGCCCAATATCGAGCGCTGGACCGAAAACGGGGTTGTTGATCGTGCGTTCTGGCGCAAAGCCGGTGACATGGGACTGATGGCTGGCGCGATCACCGAAGAACACGGCGGTGTCGGTGGTGGCATGGGATTTGATGCGCTGACCATGTACGCCCAGACCTCGCACGGAGATTCCGGTTGGGGCTATGCGATCCAGTCGATTGTCATCCACTATATCACCGCTTATGGCAGCGAAGATCAAAAGTTGAAATGGCTGCCGAAACTCGCCTCGGGCGAGATGGTCGGCGCGCTGGCCATGACAGAGCCCGGAACCGGTTCGGATGTGCAGTCGATCCGCACAACTGCGGAAAAGAACGGTAACTCATACTGTCTGAACGGGTCCAAGATCTTTATCACCAATGGGCAATCTGCGGACTTGATCCTTGTGGCCGCAAAGACCGACAAGACCCAAGGGTCGAAAGGGGTATCGTTGGTCGGGGTCGAAACGCAGGGCGCAGATGGGTTCCGCAAGGGGCGGAACCTCAAGAAACTGGGCATGAAGTCCAATGACACGGCCGAGCTGTTCTTTGAGGACGTCAAGGTCCCGATGACAAACCTGATTGGTGCGGAAGAGGGGCAGGGTTTTTACCAGATGATGCGGCAACTTCCCTGGGAACGCCTGACGATTGCAATCGGTGCCCTGGGTGCGATTGATTTCGCGATTGCCGAAACAGTGAAATACACGCAGGAGCGCAAAGCCTTCGGTCAGCGCGTGATGGATTTCCAGAATACCCGCTTCAAGCTTGCCGAGTGTAAAACCAAGGCCGAAGTGCTGCGCAGTTTTGTCAACGACTGTATTGCCCGGCTTGAGGCTGGAACTTTGGATGCATCGACCGCGTCGATGGCCAAATACTGGGGGTCTGAGGTGCAGAATGAGATCATGCACGAATGTCTGCAGCTGTTTGGTGGCTATGGGTTCATGATGGAATATCCGATTGCTCGGCTTTACGCGGATGCGCGGGTTCAGATGATCTATGGCGGGACAAATGAGATCATGAAGGAACTCATTGCTCGGTCGTTGGACACATAATCCTGTTCGGAACGCTCCCTCCCCGCAGTTTTCTAGGGTGGTCGGAATGGCCCGGTCACGAGATTTGGTCGACTTGGCCTTGCAGCCAAGAACAGAACGACTTCAGCGGCTCGGATGCCACCCGGGATTGCGGCCAGACCAGAAAGAAATCGCCCAGACTGACGCCTGGGCCTTTCCAGGCGGGAACGAGTCGCCCGGTTTTCAGGTCGTCTTCGACCAGATAGCTGGGCAGCAGCGCCACCCCAAGCCCATGAATTGTGGCTTGTCCCATAGTCGAGAATTGGTCGAACATCATGCCGCCAAGCCCTGATGCCACAAGCCCTTGTGCGGCAAACCATTGCTCCCAGGCATCAGGGCGCGTTTCCAGGTGCAGCAGCGGGGCATTCATTAGCCAGTCAATCTGTTTGGGTTTTTTTGGCAGAATTTCCGGAGCGCAGACCGGTACAACGTTTTCACGCATGATCGGCAGGTAGTTGACGCCGTGCCAATCTCGACGCCCGAAATGAATCGCGGCGTCGAAATGTTCCGTTTCGAAATCGAAGGGGCGAAGCCGGGTGTTTAGATTGACGGTCACCTCGGGATGTCGGCGGGCAAAGTCCTGAAGACGCGGCGCCAGCCAATGCATCCCAAACGCTGGCAGGATCGACAGGTTCAGCGATCCTCCGGTCGGATTGGCTCTGAGTTTTAGGGAGGCCTGCGCCAGTTGGTGCAAGCTTTTGCGCGCGACCTGAACGTATTCTTTTGCCGCCGGGGTAAGCTGCAGCCGCATCTGGGTTCGCTGGATCAGTTCGATGCCCAGCTGTTCCTCCATCGACTTGAGCTGTCGGCTGATGGCGCTTTGGGTCAGCGAAAGCTCTTCCGCTGCCGCTGAAGCACTGCCAAGGCGGTCAACGGCCTCGAGTGCCAGCAGAGAGGGGATAGACGGCAGAAAACGACGGGGGGCGATCATATGATAATTCCTCATACCTTTCGGATGGAATATCACTGGCTTTTAGGGCCCGCCAGCCCGATACCAAATGAATATTTTGGTCAAGAGAGACGTTGGCAGTGTCCAGGGAAATCGCAGCAGATAGTTTTAGGCGTGCAGACAGGCTGCGCGGGATTGAGTTGTCAGAGATTGTTCAGATCTCTGAGCAGGCTGCACGCCTAAAGGCACAGGGTGTCGATGTGGTCGCGCTCAGTACTGGCGAGCCTGATTTTCCGACCCCTGAACATGTGGTCGAAGCGGCCCATCAAGCGGCGCTGGCCGGGCAAACACGGTACCCGGCGACGGCAGGGGTGCCAGATTTGCGGGCGGCCATAGCTGAGGACGCCGGTGTGCAGTCGCAAAACGTGATCGTCTCAACTGGGGCCAAACAGGTTTTGTCGGGCGCGCTGATGGCAACGCTGGACCCCGGGGATGAGGTGATCACCGCCGCGCCGTTCTGGACCAGCTATGCGGATATGGTCAGACTGTCCGGCGGTATTCCGGTTGTGCTGGACTGTCCTGTGTCTCAGGGGTTCAAACTGACCCCCGCACAGCTTGAGGCCGCGATTACGCCGCGCACCCGTTGGCTTTTGCTGAACACTCCCTCAAATCCGACCGGCGCCGTCTATTCAGAATCGGAACTGCAGGCGTTGGGCCGCGTCTTGGACAGGCATCCCCATGTCTGGGTGATCTCGGATGAGATTTATCAGCACCTGTCCTATGCCCCGTTCACGCCCTTTGTTCAGGCCCTGCCGCATCTGGCGGATAGAGTGCTGACCGTGAACGGAGTTTCCAAGGCCTATTCGATGACCGGGTGGCGGATCGGTTGGGGCATCGGGCCGTCCCCCCTGATCAGGGCGATGATTGCTGTTCAGGGGCAGATTACATCAGGCGCATGTTCCATCGCACAGGCGGCAGCATTGGCTGCGATTACCGGGCCGCAAACGCTTTTGGGCGAACGCCTGCAGGCGATGCGGGCGCGCCGTGATCTTGTGGTTGCTGGGTTGAATGCCGCGGGTCTGGAGTGTGCCGTTCCAGATGGCGCGTTCTATGTCTTTCCCAAAACACCGGCTGAAATGCCAGTCGATCACGAATTCTGCCGGTATCTGCTGGACGAAGTCGGGGTGGCACTGGTGCCGGGGCGTGCCTTTGGTTTGCCGGGCCATCTGCGGCTTTCTTTTGCTTACGCCACCGAAAGCCTGCAAGAAGGGTTGCGGCGCATTTCTGTTGCGACCGCCAGATTGAAGTAGAGGGGCCGCCATGGATCGCGCTCAGATCGTTCATGAGAATTTCCTGACACGTGTGGCGCAAGGCCACCTGCCTGACGGCGCAGCCCCGCGCCCCGGACTTAGCAATACCGAGGCGGTGTCGCTGTACCGGTCGCAGGTTCTCAGCCGGGCGTTGGACCGGACCAGCCGCGCGATGCAGAAGGCGGGGCAGGGGTTCTACACGATCGGCTCGTCCGGCCACGAAGGCATGGCGGCTGTCGCCCACGCGCTGCGGCCCACGGATATCGCGTTTCTGCACTACCGGGATGCCGCCTTTCAGATCGCACGTTCCGAACAAGTGCCGGGCCAGCAAATCGCCTGGGATATGTTGCTGAGTTTCGCCTGCTCGAAAGAGGACCCGATCTCGGGTGGCCGGCACAAGGTGCTGGGTTCAAAGGCGCTGATGATCCCGCCGCAGACCTCGACCATCGCCAGCCATCTGCCCAAGGCCGTGGGTGCGGCCTATTCGATTGGCGCGGCGCGGCGGCACCCGCCCGAGCATCGTGAGCTGCCTACGGACGGGATCGCCATGTGTTCCTTCGGGGACGCATCGGCCAACCACTCGACTGCGCAGGGGGCGATCAATACGGCGGGGTGGACCAGCGTACAGTCGACCCCTTTGCCCCTGTTGTTCGTCTGTGAGGATAATGGGATCGGTATCTCGGTCAGAACGCCAAAGGGATGGGTTCAAGCGTCGATGCAGCACCGGCCGGGGATCAAATATTTTCAGGCCAACGGTTTGGATATTTTCGAAACCTATGCGGTTGCGAAAGAGGCGGCGGAATACGTGCGCACTCGGCGCAAGCCGGCTTTCCTGCATCTAAGAACCGTTCGGCTTTATGGCCATGCGGGGGCGGACGTCCCGACGACCTATATGGCGAAATCCGAAGTCGAAGCTGATGAGGCAAATGATCCGCTGCTGCATTCGGTGCGGCTGTTGGATCAGGCCGGGGCGCTATCGTCGGATCAGGCGCTGAAGATATATCAGGATACCTGCGCCCGCACCGACAGGATCGCGGCAGAGGCCGTGACCCGCCCACATCTGACCACCGCGTCCGAGGTCATGGCCAGCCTGATCCCGCCGAAACGCACCTGCAAACCCACCAATGGTCCGGGGGCCGAGGCCCGTGCAGCCGCCTTTGGCGGCGACATGCGCGCGATGGACGATCCCCAGCCGATGAGCCGTCTGATCAACTGGGCACTGACCGATCTAATGCTGGAACACGCCGAGATCGTGTGCATGGGCGAAGATGTGGGACGCAAGGGTGGCGTCTATGGCGTGACCCAAAAGCTGCAACAGCGGTTCGGCCCGGATCGGGTGATCGACACGCTGTTGGACGAACAGTCCATCCTGGGGCTGGCCATCGGTATGGGGCATAACGGCTTTGTCCCGATCCCTGAAATTCAGTTTCTGGCCTATCTCCACAATGCCGAGGACCAGATCAGGGGCGAGGCCGCGACCTTGCCCTTTTTCTCGAACGGGCAATTTACCAATCCGATGGTCCTGCGGATCGCCGGGCTGGGATATCAGAAGGGTTTCGGGGGGCATTTCCACAACGACAACTCTCTGGCCGTTCTGCGCGATATTCCGGGTGTGATCATTGCCTGCCCCTCGACCGGTTCGGACGCGGTGCAGATGCTTCGAGAAGGCTTAAGGCTGGCCCGCGAAGAGCAGCGCGTCGTGGTATTCCTGGAACCCATTGCGCTTTATCCGATGCGCGACCTCCATCAGGCACAAGATGCCGGATGGATGACGACCTATCCTTCACCGGATCGCAGCATCCGCCTGGGCGAGGTCGGGGTACAGGGGGACGGCACCGATCTGGCGATTGTGACCTATGGCAACGGCCACTACCTGTCGCAGCAAGCCTTGCCCGAACTTGAGGCCGCAGGAATCCGAACCCGGATTATCGACATGCGATGGTTGGCTCCATTACCTGCAGAAGCGTTGCGCGAGGCCACCAAAACCTGTGCGCATATTCTGGTCGTTGACGAATGCCGCCGGACTGGAAGCCAGTCAGAGGCGCTGACAACTTTCTTCGTCGAAGAAAGCCCCGGCACCCCAATCGCCCGGGTAGTGGCAGAAGACAGCTTTATCGCGACCGGGCCTGCATATGCTGCGCCATTGCCGTCAAAGGATAATATTGTCGCCGCTGCGCTCAATCTGACTGGAAACCGCTCATGACCCGCACTGCCGTCGTGATCTGCCCGGGTCGGGGCACCTATAACAAGGCCGAGCTGGGGTATTTGCACCGTCATCACGCAAACCGGATGCAGATGATTGGCGGGTTTGACGCCATCCGCGCCAATGCGGGGCAAGCGGCAGTCACGGCGCTGGACGGTGCCGATCGGTTCACGGTCAGCAAGTATTCGCGTGGAGATGTGGCCTCACCTCTGATCTACGCGGCATCTCTGGCTGATGCTCAGGTGCTGGCCGATGACATTGAAGTGGTGGCTGTCACCGGCAACTCGATGGGCTGGTACATCGCCCTCGCCGTCGGAGGCGCGGTGTCGCCCGAGAATGGCTTTCGTGTGGTGAACACAATGGGGACGCTGATGCAAGACCACCTAATTGGTGGGCAGCTCGTATACCCGTTTTCAGACGATAGCTGGGTGGCTGATCCTCAGCGTAAGGCTGAATTGCTGGCGGATGTGGCGCAGATCAACGCGCAGGACGGTCAGGTGCTGGCATTGTCGATTGATTTGGGCGGAATGCTGGTTCTAGCGGGTAACGAAGAGGGCTTGCGCGCGTTCGAGGCATCGTGGCCGAGTGTGCAAGACAGGTTCCCCATGAGGTTGGCAAATCACGCCGCATTTCACACCCACCTTCAAGCTCCAGTGGCTGCGGAAGGGCGCACGCAACTTGGTGCGGAGCTGTTCAAACAGCCTGACCGGCCTCTGATCGACGGGCGTGGCAAAATCTGGTGGCCGGGTGCGACGGACACGCAGGCACTGTGGGATTACACCCTGGGGCATCAGGTGACCGCGGCCTATGACTTCACCCACGCAATCCAGACCGCCGCGCGCGAATTCGCGCCTGACCTGTTCATCGTGACAGGCCCCGGAGCGACTTTGGGCGGTGCCGTTGCGCAATCGCTGGTTCTGGCCGGGTGGCAGGGGATGTGCGATCGGGCAGCGTTTCAGTCGCAGCAAGAGGCGCGGCCTTTCCTGATCGCGATGGGGCGTGAGGATCAAAGGGCTCTTGCGACGACCTGATCCCGCGTCCTAATGGTTTTTGACACCGCAAGGAGTCCGCATTGAGCGACTACGATCAATCCCTTTGGCTACACACCTGCCGCGAGCATGTGGAGAGCGCCCCGCTGACCAGCGATTTGTCTGTGGACCTTGCGGTGATCGGCGGCGGTTATACTGGCTGTTCCGCGGCTTTGACGGCCGCACGGGCCGGTGCCTCGGTCTGTGTGCTTGAAGCGCAAGAGATCGGGCATGGGGGGTCTGGGCGCAATGTGGGGCTGGTTAATGCTGGGCTCTGGGTACGCCCTGCGGAAATCTGCGCTCATCTGGGGGATGCGGCCGGAACACGTCTGATCGAAATCCTTGCGGCGGCCCCAAGTGAAGTATTCAGCGTGATCCAGACACATGGGATCGAGTGCGAGCCGATGCGCGCGGGCACGTTGCATTGTGCGCATTCTGGCTCTGGTCTTGCTGATTTGAAAATACGCCATGCACAGTTGCGTCAGGCAGGCGCTCCGGTCGAGTTGCTGTCGTCGGACAAGACGTACCAGCGCACGGGCAGCGCCACCTTTCGTGGAGCTCTGTTCGACCCGCGCGCCGGAACGATCCAGCCGATGGCATATGTGCGTGGTCTGGCCCGCGCGGCTGTCGCAATCGGGGCACGCGTTCACACGCACAGCCCAGTGATGACGATGCGCCATGTCGATGGCCAGTGGCTGTTGGAAACCCCGCAGGCCACGGTGCGCGCCAAATCAGTGATCCAGGCCACCAACGCGTATCATCGGAACCTGCCCGACACGTCGCCGGCCTATGTTCCTGTCTCGTATTTTCAATTCGCTACTGCGCCATTGTCCGACAACCTGCGCGCGAGTATTCTTCCCGGAGCCGAAGGATGTTGGGATACCGGCCTGATTATGACCTCTTTCCGAATGGATCACGACGGGCGCTTTATCCTCGGCGCAATGGGCAATCTAGAACATGCGGGCAGCGCCGCGCATACCGGATGGATCAAGCGCAAACTGTCAGAGCTTTATCCTCAGCTTGCGGATCAACCCTTGCAGCAGGGATGGCATGGCCGCATTGCGATGACCTCGGACCACATTCCCAAGATCACCCGGATCGGACCGGATGCGGTTTCGATCCATGGCTATTCAGGCCGGGGTATCGGGCCGGGCACGGTGTTTGGCCGTATGGCGGCTGAGAGCCTTTTGGCAGGGGATCCGGCGTTGCTGCCAGTTCCCGCTGTGGCGGAACATACTGAACGCTGGACCCGCCTGCGTCACGCCTACTTTGAAACCGGTGCTGCACTGACCCATTTGATCAAGGCGCGCTGATGTCAGCTGCTATGGCTTCGATCCTTCTGCGCAGCCAACGATGCGCCGGGTCATTGGCCGACCTTTGGTGCCAGACCATGTAAAGCGGAACCGGGGTGCATTCGAAGGGCAAATGCGCACAGTCCAACCCGGCCAGAGGACCTTGTCTCATCAAGGCGGTATCGGTCGAGATCAACGAGCTGCCCCGCACAAAGGCTGGTATCGCGTTGAAATGGGGCAGGGTAACAATCGGCGCTCTGATCTGGCTTTGATCAACACCCCGCATGACGGCACGGGCATTGCGGCCATCGGCAAAGCGCACCTCGATATGGTCGCTGTCGCAATAGGTCTGCCAGCTGTCTGGCGGGGTGCAATGGGCGGCGTCGAAGAACATCATCAGCGGGCTTTCGAACAGCCGTTTCTGGTAAATGTCCGGCCCATCCGGCGGCATAGGGGTGACCATCAACTGACACCGGTCGCTGCGCAACAGGTCCGGATCGGGAACGCCCGATGGGATGAACTCCAACCGTAGCCGTGCACCCTCGGCGCGTGTGTCGCGCAACAGCCTTGGGAATATCACTTCGCGTGGCATGTCATTTGTGGCGATGCGAATGTCGATCTGTTCGGATAACGGGTCAAAGGGGCGACCGTCGGTCAAGGCACGCATCCCGTCCAGCACCGTTTGAATAGGGTCCTTCAGGGACAAGGCCCGTTCGGTCGGGGTCAGGCCCTGACCTGAACGTACAAACAACGGATCGCCCAGCACCTGCCGCAGTTTGGACAGCGTGTGGCTGATTGCCGATTGCGTGACCCCCAGCCGATCGGCTGCTTTCGAGACCGAGCTTTCCTCGAGTATTGTCAGAAAGACCCGCAGGACTTTGCCGTCCAAATCAGTGAAATCATTTTTATTCATATTATTTATGATTAAGTATGAATGGTATTGCTGTCTACCGGGCATTAAGGGTCAGACGGGCAAGGGGAGGCACGCTATGGGAATCCGTTTCTTTTCAGACCGGAACAGGCCAGTTCATATGGGCGGCTACCCGCTAGAGCGGTTGGCGCGGCAGGACACAATGCCGGACCTGTCTCAGGTGACGCCTATGGGCGATCTTAGCTTTCGCCGACCCGATCAGCCCCACAGCATCGTCAATGCGATGGGTGAGTTTCAGGCGATGATGGATGCGATCCGCGACGGGTTGGTGAACCCGGCAATGGGCGATATCCCGTCAGATCCGAATGCGCGCGCCAACCATCTGAAAGCCTTTGGTTATTTCAACGATGCGTCGATGATTGGGTGCGGACCACTGCCGCCCGAAGCACTGTTGCCCGAGCTGCGCCGCAACCCTGATATCGACCGGCTGGCTGATGCCCTGAGGACACGGCAAACCAAGACGCTGGCCTCGGGCATTGATGTCATCATGGCGGATTTGAAGGACAGTATCGAGGCTGCGCCCAAGCCAATCGACAGCCACCGCCATGGAATCGTGTTCCTATATGAACACAACCGTGACCCGGACCCGTCCGAGCCCGGAGCCGATTGGATCGCGGATGCGCAGGACCATCGCGCTTGTTTGTTGGCGACCGAAAATGCGGTGGTTATTGCCAACTACATCCGCCTGCTTGGCTTTGATGCGCGGGCGCATACGGCGATGTCGTCGGACGTTGATCTGGGCAAACTGGCGGTCGCTGCGGGTCTTGCCGCGGTTGAAGGCGGAAAGCTTGTCGCCCCTTGGCTTGGGACTCGGTTCGGGCTGGCCGTAGTGACGACCGAGATGGAGATCGCCCATGACCGCCCGCTGTGCCCGATGGCCCAGCAACCGCGGTTTCGCACACAAGGGCCGGCATGGTGGTTGGGGGCGGGTTTTGCCAAGAATGCGTTGAACCGAGACTCCTATGCCAAACGGCGCTATGTCGACGGCGCGCATCCCTTCGAAAAGCTTAAGCGTGTCGAAACGCCGACAACTTATATTGACGAGGAAAACGTTGCACGCGTCCCCAAACGGGCTGACATGTTTGCCCGGGCGCAATTCGGCGACATGGGTAAGACTCTGCAGGACGCCGCCAAGGGTGGGCATTATGTGCGCAAGGCGGCCCCCAGTTTCGCGCAACGGCGCGCGCTGGGCGCGTTTGTTCTGCTGCAGGATGGCGACAGTGCCCAGACCACGCCACCGACAGATGCCGCCCGGAACGCCGCCAATATCAAGGCCGCGACCTATTTTCTGGGTGCGGATGCCGTCGGTCTCAGCCGGTGCCCCGATTGGGCGTGGTATTCACATGATGCTGCCGGAGAAGAGATCACGCCGCCGCATGATCAAGCCATCAGCATGATCATTGATCAGGGTTACGAGACCATGGAAGGGTCCAGTGGTGACGACTGGATTGCAGTGGCCCAATCCATGCGCGCCTATCTGCGGTTCTCGCTTTTGGGTGGGGTCGTTGCACAGCAGATCCGCAACCTTGGGTACAAGGCAAAGGCCCATACGGTGATGGATGGCGAGGTGCTGCAGCCTCCGCTTTTGCTGTTGTCGGGACTGGGAGAGGTCAGCCGGATTGGCGAGGTCATCCTGAACCCCTATTTGGGCCCGCGTCTGAAATCCGGTGCGGTCACAACAGATATGCCTCTGGCTCATGACAAGCCGATAGATTTCGGACTGCAGAGTTTTTGTGAAAGCTGCAACAAATGCGCGCGAGAATGCCCCTCGGGGGCGATCACCGCCGGGCCAAAACTGATGTTCAACGGCTATGAAATCTGGAAGTCCGACAGCCAGAAATGCGCGACTTACCGGGTGACAACATCGGGTGGTGCGATGTGCGGGCGGTGCATGAAAACCTGCCCATGGAATCTGGAAGGCATCTTCAAGGAACGTCCCTTCCGTTGGGCCGCGATGAACTTCCCCCAAGCCGCGCCAGCGCTGGCGAAACTGGACGATGCGGTGGGCAATGGTGGCTTGAACGACACCAAGAAATGGTGGTGGGATATCGAATTGCAGCCCGACGGCGCGTATCGCCCGACCCAGCATCCGCTGAACCGGCGCAACCTGCAGACGGACCTTGCCCTGAAATATGAGGATCAGACGCTGGCGGTCTATCCCGCCTATCTGGCCCCGCATCCCTGGCCCTATCCTTTTGCCATGGACCGCGAAGCCGGGATTGCAGCTTATGAAGCGATGGTCACGGCAGAGGAGTACAAGGCACGCAAGGCCGCCGGGGACATGTCTGTTGTTCACAACTATTCGATCGCAGGTGATGCCCCTGTCATGCGGGTCGAGCTGAGCATGGTCGACCGGATGACGGATGATGTGACCAAATATGAGTTCGCGACGCTGGATGGCGCGCCGCTGCCTCAGTGGACCGCAGGCGCCCATCTGGACGTGCTGGTCGCGCCAGAGTTCCTGCGGCAATATTCAATGTCCGGCAATCCGGCGAACCCAGCGACCTATCAGATCGGTGTCTTGCGCGAGGATGAGGGGCGGGGCGGCTCGGCCCTGTTGCACCGGATTTTTACCGAAGGGCGCAAGGTTTTCATCTCGAAACCCATCAACCATTTCGAACTGGATGAGACCGCCACCAGGACATTCCTGATGGGCGGCGGGATCGGCATCACGCCGATGATCGCCTTTGCCCACCGCCTGCACAGTCTGGGCAAACCCTTTGACCTGCATTACTCGGCCAGTACCCGCGCCGGGGCGGGGTATCTGGACGATCTGGCCGCAATGCCCTGGGCCGATCACGTGCACTATCATTTCTCGGACGAAGGTACGCGCGCTGATTTACAGTCAATCCTGTCGGGATATCAGGCAGGTTGGCACGTCTATACCTGCGGCCCGGATCGGTACATGGAAGGCGTGATGCAGGCAGCGGAACGTCAGGGGTTCCCAGACGAGGCGCGGCATCTGGAGTATTTCTCCGTTCCCGAGCAGCCCGAATATGAGAACCATTCTTTCACGCTGAAACTGGCCAAATCGGGGCGAGAGCTGCAGGTTCCCGCTGACAAACACGCGGCGCAGGTGCTGAACGAAGCCGGAATTCAGGTCGACGTGAAATGTTCGGACGGAATTTGCGGCGTCTGTAAATGCGGTGTGATTTCGGGTGAAATCGAGCACAGGGATTTCGTGCTATCGAACAAGCAGCGCGAAGGCGCAATCATCCTGTGCCAAAGCCGTGCTGCGGACCCGGACGGGGTGGTCGAGATCGACCTCTGATCCGAGGTCTGGAAACGACATTTCGGGATCGAAAAATAGGTCGTTCTTGCCATGGACGCCAGTGTGTTGCTGCACTAACGTCCCTGCGAACCCCAGTGGATCCTGACCAACAGGCGCGAGGTAAAATCATGGATTATCACAGCCCTGCCAGCTTTGCCGAGGCGTCGGCTCTGGCAGAAAATGCAAATGGCGTTACACGGTTTCTTGCCGGTGGCACCGATGTTCTGGTGCAGTTGCGCTCGGAATTGGTGACGCCTGATACATTGATAGACATCAAGAAAATCAATGGCGTAAGCGATATCACCCGCAATGCTAACGGCAGCTGGACGCTGGGCGTGGCGGCGACGGGTGCGGAAATGAGCGAACATCCTGGGTTGGGCCTCGACTGGCCCGGCGTGGTCGAAGCGATGGATTTGATCGGATCGACTCAGGTGCAGGGGCGGGCGACGCTGACTGGCAACCTGTGCAATGGCTCGCCTGCGGCGGATTCGGTGCCAGCCATGGTGGCAGCGGGCGTGACCGTGACAGTAACCGGACCAGGTGGCATCCGTGAGGTTGCCGTCGAAGATATTCCGACCGGCCCGGGCAGAACGTCCTTGGCTAAGGGTGAACTGATCTCGGCGGTCAATATTCCTGCACGCGGCGAAAACGGAGGTGATGCCTATCTGCGGTTCATCCCTAGGACCGAGATGGATATTGCGGTGGTTGGCGTAGGTGTGAATCTCCGTCTGGACGGGGATACCATCACCGAGGCCCGCGTGTCTCTGGGTGCCGTGGCTCCGACTGTTCTGCTTGTCGAAGACTGCGCCAAGGCGATCATGGGCAGCACCCTTGACGATGCTGCATTGGACGCGCTTGCCGCTGCCGCATCTACTGCCTGTAACCCGATCGACGACAAGCGCGGCACAATCGCATTCCGTACCGAAGTGGCCGGGGTTCTGGCCAAACGCGCCGCGAAAATCGCCTATGCCCGTGCCAAGGGAGAGCAAGCATGAGCAAGTTCCACGTATCCACCACCGTCAATGGTGACACGGTCGAATACCTGTGTGACCCACGCGAGACCCTGCTGGACTGTCTGCGCGACAAGCTGAACCTGACCGGTGCGAAAGAAGGCTGCGGCACCGGCGATTGCGGTGCCTGCTCGGTAACTGTCGATGGCCGTTTGGTTTGTTCCTGCCTGATGCTTGGGATCGAAGCAGAGGGTAAACAGATCGAGACCGTCGAAGGTCTTGCAGACGGGGACGTTCTGCATCCGCTGCAGAAGAAGATGATTGAATATGCTGCTCTTCAATGCGGTATCTGTACCCCCGGTATTCTGGTCGCGGCCAAATCGTTGCTGGAAAAGAACCCGAACCCGACCGAGGAAGAGACACGGTATTGGTTGGCCGGTAACCTGTGTCGCTGCACCGGGTATGACAAGATCATTCGCGCCGTGATGGATACAGCGGCTGAACTGCGGGAGGCTTCGTAATGGCACTCGACGATCGCAAATCTGAATTCACTTTCGTTGGTACCCGACCGAACCGCCCTGACGGGCTGGACAAGGTCACGGGGCGCGCGAAATTTGGCGCTGACGCCACCGCGCCGGGCATGTTGCACGGGGCTATTCTGCGCTCACCCCATGCCCATGCGCGGATCGTAAAGATCGACACCTCCAAGGCCCAAGCGCATAAAGACGTCAAGGCCGTTGTGACCCGTGACGATTTCGCTGAGGTGCCGTTTAAGCCCGGTCTTGAAGGTGAGTTCTGGAACGTGCTGGAAAACGTTATGGCAGGCGAGAAGGCCCTGTATGACGGCCACGCGGTGGCAGCTATTGCGGCAACTTCGGCGCTGTCGGCGCGTGATGCACTCAAGCTGATTGAGGTCGAATATGAGGTGCTGCCCCATGTGACCGATGTCGACAAAGCGATGGCCCCGGACGCTCCGGTTATACGCGAGGGGGCGGCGGATTATTCCGTGCCCGAAGGGATGCACCCGAACGTCGTGCGCTATCACGAAAGCGGGCATGGCAATGTCGAAGCAGGTTTTGCCGAGGCGGATCTGGTCGTTGAAGACAGCTTTGTCACCGAGGCAACCCATCAGGGCTATATCGAACCTCATGCCTGTTTGGCGACGCTGGGAAATGACGGCAAGGGTGAGCTGTGGTGCACCACCCAAGGGCACTGGATCGCGCAGAAAACCTGTGCGGCTCTGCTGGGGATCGAAACATCGCAACTGCGGGTGACGGCGTCCGAGATCGGCGGCGGCTTTGGCGGCAAGACTACCGTATTCATCGAGCCGGTCGCGCTGGCGCTGAGCCGCAAGGCCAACCGTCCGGTCAAGTTGGTGATGACCCGGTCCGAGGTGTTCCGGGCCACCGGTCCGACCGCCTCGGCATCGATGGACATCAAGATCGGGATGAAGAAGGACGGCACGATCACCGCAGCGCAAGGCGTGTTCCGCCTGCAGGGTGGGGCCTTCCCCGGAGCGCCGGGTGATATGACGGCCATGTGTGCCTTTGCTCCTTATAACCTGACTAACGTCAAGCAGGTGGGCTATGACGTAATGGCCAACCGCCCGAAACAGGCGGCCTACCGGGCGCCCGGTGCACCGATGGGAGCCTTTGCTGTTGAGTCGGTGATTGACGAGCTGTGCAAGAAACTGGGTCTGGACCCCGTGGATGTGCGTCTGAAAAACGCCGCCTACGAAGGTACGAAGGCCAGCTATGGCCCGCGCTACGAACGCATCGGTCTGGTCGAAACGCTTGAGGCCGCCAAGGCGCATCCGCACTATTCTGCGCCACTGAAACCAGGGCAGGGGCGTGGGATATCCTGTGGATTCTGGTTCAACCACGGCGGCGAGACATCGGTGTCGCTTGCCCTGTCCGAGGATGGTTCGGCCCAGCTGATGGTCGGCACGCCCGATATCGGCGGTTCGCGCGCGTCGATGGCTCTGATGGCGGCCGAGGTGCTGGGCATTCCTTACGAAAATATCCGGGTCACCATCGCGGACACAGCAACGCTGGGCTATAACGATGTCTCACACGGATCGCGCGTGACCTATGCCTCGGGTCTGGCCACGATCAAGGCGGCCCGGCATGCGGTTGAAAAGCTGAGCGAGCGCGCAGCGGCCAAGTGGGGCATTCCGGTAGATGCGGTGAAATGGGAAAACGGCTGCGCGGTGCCCTCGGGCCCCAATGCGGGCGATTTCGATCCGATGCCGTTGGCCGATATCACCGCTGATATGGGCGCGACCGGTGGTCCGATTTCGGGCCATTTCGAAGCGACGCCCGAGGGCGCAGGCGTGTCCTTCGGCACCCATATCGTCGATGCCGAGGTCGACCCGGAAACCGGCAAGACCAGCATCACCCGCTATACGGTCATCCAGGACGCCGGAAAGGCGATCCACCCGACCTATGTGGAAGGCCAGTATCAGGGTGGCGCGGCGCAGGGTATCGGCTGGGCGCTGAACGAGGAATATGTCTATGGCGAGGATGGTCGTCTGCAGAACTCGATCTTCCTCGACTATCGCATCCCGGTCGCCAGCGACCTGCCGATGATCGACACGGTGATCGTCGAAGTTCCCAACCCCGGCCACCCGTTTGGGGTGCGCGGCGTGGGCGAGACCGGCATCGTGCCGCCGCTGGCAGCCATCGCCAACGCGGTTTCGAACGCTGCGGGTGTGCGGATGAAACAACTGCCAATGTCACCGCCGCGCATTTTGGCGGCGCTCAAGGACAATGGTTGAGGTTCACCTGTGGTCCGGCCTCCGGTCTTTGACCGGGGGTCAGCAGGTGGTCGAGGTCGAGGCTAAAACCACCGGCGAGTTGTTGCAGGCGCTCGCGCGGGTACATCCGCAGCTTCAGGCGCCGATAGATGCCGGTGTATCCATCTCAATCAACGGGCGCGTGATCGCCAGCGGGCTGACCGAACCGATCCCCGAAGGCAGCGAAGTGTATCTGATGCAAAGGCTGCGCGGCGGTTAGCCCTTGGGTGACCAGGGTTCGCGCCCGACCATCCTGTCTGCTTCGGCCGTGATGTCGTTCATATGCGCCTCAAGGCTTAACCGCAGGGTCTCGAGTTCTTCTTCGCTGGCCTTGCGGGGAACATTTTCGGTCCATTCCCGGCACAGAAACACGCCTTTGTTGCGCCAGGGGCGCGGCATCAGCAGGCGATCCCAGGTACCGGCCTCGCTGCCGTGGCGGGCGGAATAAGTGATACCGAAGACCCGCTTGCCCGAGGTGCGTGCCCAAACCAGAGGCACTGTCGACAGCACCCGTTCCGGACCGCGCGGGCCGTCAGCGGCGATACCGATGGAAATGCCCCGCTTGATCTTGCCGATCACTTCGCGTGACACCGCGATGTTGTTGGCGTTTTTGCTGGTCATGGCGATGGTGTCCATGCCGAACAGTTTCTGCACCCGACCAACCATGCTGCCAGCGCGTGCCGAAGATGTGATCGAGCAGATACGCCCCTTATCCAACGGAAAGAAATAGGGTGATTGTGCCAGTCGCTGATGCCAAAGGACAACGATGACCGGCTCGCCCTGATCGGCCAGTTGGTCCAGCTCTTCATAGCCGATGCGTTGCCATTGGGTGTTGCGGTTGACCATCCGAATATAGCTCGCGATGCGGCGGGCGGTCCAATTCAGGACGGCCTCGCTATCGGCGATTTTCTTGCGGATACTCACTAATGGTGACCCTCATATTGATCAAACCGTGTCTTATAGAACTCAACGCCATACGCAACTTGTTTGTCGTGCGCATAACTGAGGAGGAATCTGAAAAAGCCTCTTGAGTCCGCCGCGCGGCTGGCATATTTGAGGCGGACCTTAGGGGTATAGCTCAGTTGGTAGAGCGACGGTCTCCAAAACCGTAGGTCGCGGGTTCGAACCCTGCTGCCCCTGCCATTCTCTCCATTGCCAGAAGTTTGTGCCAGCTTGGGCGGAATGGGACACGCGTGACCCTTTGCGCAGCCTAGCTGTTACAACTTGGACCAGCAGAGCATTCGACCGATGCGATAAACCGCGTTCTGGTTGCTCAACAAATCACGGTCTAACCCAAAATCGGTGATATGCCACCGGCAAAAGCGGCCAAGATTGGGGCCGTCAGGGCGAAGCCGGCGCGGATGATGTCACCTGTGCCTTCTGTCAGCTTATGCGACGATCTCCAGTCATCAATGTCGAATGCCTGGTCTGTGCCGCCCTGATTTCGGGCAGCCAAAGCGAGGTTAGAAATTCTTCCGTCCAGAAGGACTGCCACGGGAAGAAAGTAGCTGAGCATTAGCAAGCAAAAATATGTGCCGGTGAACAAGGCCGATGCGTTGAGCAATGCGCTATAGGCGGCCCTTTCTGATTCAGCGATCATGGGCAAGGGCCAGTACATCCAGCTTGCGGCAAAGAACATGCCGAAGGTCAGCACCAGACTGGACAGGTAGAGCTGCTGCCGCATCTGCCGCAGGTTTTGCGCCAGCTCAGCTGCGGTTGCTTCGATGTCCTGAGATTCATGCCGACCAAGACACAATATCATTCCGACAATCAGCGACCCGATCGCAAGGCCGGCCATTGCATTCACCAGGTCCAGAATACGGTTGAACAGCGAAAGAACAGGGGCCTGCCCGCATTTCCCAAACATCCAGCTATCTTCCGAACCGGAACATGCCGGTAAGGTGCCTTGCGACAATGCTGTTTCAAAAACGGCTTTGCCGATCTGGTGGTAAATCTGCGGGCTTTGGTCGGTCATATGCTTTTGAATGGTCGGCACGAGAGCCAGAAACACGATGGCGACTACAATCGCGATTGCCGCGATCCGGGTGTTTTTTTCGATCGGGCGTGACAGGGTCCGGAACAAGACTGCCACGGGCAACAAGGCCAGCGATAAAAAGAACCAGGACGCGGCAAGAAACCGAAACCGACCAACGGCTTCCTGCCAAGAGCTACCGCTCAACACAAAGTTCACTGGAACGTCCAGTTCATTGGCGATCATTTGGTTCTGGATCAGTTTATGGATTGCGAAAACACATACCGGCAGCAGGGCGATGGCAAAATAGCGCGGTTTTACTCGGCTTTTTGACACGTGATACCTTTCTTGCCGGGGCGTTGCACAGCACACAGTTTAGCACAAAACTCGTACATCGATGCCTGGAGTTTCAGGCGGGCTTTCTGATGGTGACAATCGAACGGCCGGTACGCTTGCCCATTTGCCCCAGCCAGACCGCCAGAAGTACGATACAGACACCGGCGATCTGCACAAAGGTCAAGTTTTGCCCAAGCATGACCCAACCAATCATTACGGCGGATAACGGGCTGAGAAAGCCAAGTGCCGAGACCGCAGAGGGTTCGATCCGGGCGAGGCCTCGGAACCACAGGATATAGGTCAGGGCAGCCCCGATGACGCTCAGATATCCAATTCCGAGAAGGCTGTTTGTTTCAAGCGCTGGTAAGGCGGGCTCAAATATCAGTGCAAGCGGCACCAGCAACAGCCCGCCGGCGGTTAGTTGCCAAGCGGTAAATGTCAGCAGCGGCACTGGCGGTTGCCATTTGCGCGTCAGGACAGTTCCTGCCCCCATCGAAAGGGCGCCACCCAGTCCAGCGATCAGGCCAACCGTATCAAGATTGATAGCTGTTCCGAGGACAAGGCACCCGACGCCGATCACCCCCAGCAGCGCTGCGCCGACCGATCTCAGCCCAACCGGGGTGTTCAGCAGAAATGCCGACAGGAAGACTACAATAAGAGGTTGTACCGCGCCGACAGTGGCTGCGACCCCACCGGGGAGCCTGTAAGCCGCGACGAAAAGCAGGGTCCAGAACACGGTGAAATTGAGCGCGCCCAGAATGAATATGCGGCCCCACCAATGACCTGTTGGAAGTTGACGGGACAAAACTAGCAGCAGCAGTCCGGCAGGCAGCGCACGCAGCGCGGCCATCGTGATCGGATATCCGACGGGCAAAAATTCGGTCGTAACATAATAGGTGCTACCCCAGATCAAAGGGGCAACAGCAGTTAGGGCGATGTCGGTTTGGTGTCTCATGGCGATTCCCTTTTATCTTGACGTCAAGATATATTGCAAAATCTTGACGTCAAGATAAAGTTCGGCTAGCCAGAATTCATGGATCATGTGGAGCGAATTATCGCGCAGTGGAACAGTGCCCGGCCCGACCTGGATGTGGGGCCGATGGAAACCGTTGGTCGACTGACGCGGTTGGCGGTTCAGTTGCGAAGGGCGATGGAGAATACTTGGGCTCTTCATGACATGAACGCTGCCAGCTTTGATGTCCTTGCCACGTTGCGAAGGTCTGGCAAGCCAGAGGGTCTTTCACCTGGCGAGCTTTTGGAGCTTACAATGGTGACGTCCGGCACAATGACGAATCGCGTCGATCAACTGGTTAAGGTGGGGATGGTCGAAAGAGTGCAAAACCCTGAGGATGGCCGGGGCTTCCTGATCCGTCTTACCCAAAATGGGTTCAAAGCGATCGAGGCCGCCGTTTCGGATCATGTAGAGACTCAGCAGCGCCTGGTTCAGGGTTTGTCCCTGCAACAGCGCGATCAGCTCAATCACCTGCTCAGATCGTTGTCTGAAACGCTGGACTGATCCAGGCAGGTAAGCATTCTGGACCGGGGTGCCAATTCCGATGTGGCATAAGCCGTTTTAGTGCGCACGGCTCAAATTCTATAATTCTTGGGCTATGCGGTTTCCTCGGTCAGGGGATTGGCATATTGTTCAAACGAATTTCAGGTAGCCGGATGAGGATACATGTCGCGCTTCGATGGATATTTCCTGCGGCAACTGCTGATTCTGTTCGGCTTTTTCACTCTGATTCTGGTGGGGGTTTTCTGGATCACCCGCTCGGTCAGCCTGTTTGACCGTGTCATCAGCGGTGGTCAATCGGCCATGGTGTTTCTTGAATTTACCGCTCTTACTTTGCCGACGCTGATCCGTACGGTGATGCCCATGGCCGTGTTCGCAGCGGCCGTCTATGCCACCAACCGCCTGAGCCGTGAAAGCGAGCTTACGGTGATGCTGGCCACAGGTTCCAGCCCGTGGCGGCTGGCTCGCGCTGTGGTTCTGTTCGGTCTTGTTGCTGGTCTGATGATGGCCTCGATCAGTGTTTTCCTGCGCCCGGCCTCGGTCGATCTACTGGAAAAACGGCAGGCCGAAGTGGCGGGTGACGTCACAGCGCAGTTATTGAATGAAGGCGAATTCCTGCATCCTGCAAGTGACGTGACCGTCTATATTGGGGGGATTGATCAGGACGGGACTTTGCGCGAAGTTTTTGTTTCGGACCGGCGGGATAAAACCAGCCCGGTCAGCTATTCCAGCCAAACAGCTTATCTGGTCAATAACGGCTCGGGCATTCATCTGGTGATGGTTGACGGGGTTGCCCTGCGTCAGGACCGGCAGGGACGTACCCTGTCGTCTACACTGTTTCAGGACGCGTCCTATGACATCTCAGAATTGACGAGTACCGACAACACGGCCGAGCGAAGCCTCGAGGCCATTCCCACCGCAGAGCTGTTGCGCGACCGGGCTGCGATTGCGGCAGCAGAAGGGTTCACTGAGGGCGCGTTGATCGACGAGCTGCATCAGCGATTTTCATGGATCACCATTTGTATCGCGGTCGCAATGGCGGGCTATGCAACCCTTATGTTGGGCAGCTTTTCCAGATTTGGCCTGTGGCCACAGATTTTTGGAGCATTCATAATTCTGGTCCTTTTGGAAGGTATGCGCGGCTTTGTGTCCCCGTTGGTGATCGAAGACCCGAAATTGTGGCTATTGCTCTATTTGCCTGCTGTCATGGGCATATTGATCTCGTGCCTGTTTCTTTTGATTGCAGGTCGTCCGCTTCTGCGCGTGCGCGCAAGAAAACACTCGCAGGCATTGTCCCAAGCCTGAAGTTACGGCGCATTTCGGCGCAATGTTCTTCGGCCAAGCTAATTCGTTTTTTCGCTCAGGTTTTCTGCGTTAGGCTGCGGTTGGATGATCAGTCAAAAGGACCGGACCATGCTGGACAAAACCCACAAACCCACCTGGACCAGCTTTGAAGAGGCGACCAAGGCCGATTGGGACGCCGTCATGGAATACGAAGAGGCCTATAACGCCGCGTTGCCGGACAGGATACTGGATGCGATCCGTTCGCTGGACGAGGATTGGACGCCCTATCCCGTGAACCGCTATCAGCACAGCCTGCAGGCCGCGACGCGCGCCTATGAGGATGGGGCGGAAGAAGAGCTGGTCGTCGCAGCGCTGATCCACGACACCGGCGATATCCTGTCTCCCTATAACCATGGAGAGCTGTCAGCGGCGATGATGAAGCCCTATGTCAGCCAGAAAACCCATTGGATCCTCAAACATCACTGCGTGTTCCAGGGCTATTACTACAATCACCACCTGGGCGGAGACCGCAACGCCCGAGACAAGTACCGCGACAGTCCTTATTGGGAGGAATGCCGCTATTTCTGCCATGAATACGACCAAAAGGCGTTCGATCCGGATTACCCGACCAAACCGTTGGAGTTCTTCGAGCCGATGCTGCGCCGTGTCCTAAGCCGCGGCGAGGGGCATATGGAGTTGAACGAAACCGCCGAAGGTTAGCAGGCGGCCATCAGACGGTAGACGATCTGTGCGGCGGTAAAGTCCCAGGCGGCATTGCCGTCCGGGGCCAGCTCGACCACGTCGAACCCCACGCATTTGCGCCCCCGAAGGGCATGCTCGACCAGTTGCAGCGCCTGATAATAGCCCAAGCCGCCGGGCACGGGTGTTCCTGTGGCCGGCATTTGCGAAGGGTCCAGCCCGTCGACATCAAAGCTGACATAGACCAGTTCGGGGAAATCCTTGGGCAGATCGACCGCGTTGATGTTACCGGTGACCAGCTCCTCGGCATCAATGTGGAACACGCTGTTCTTCACCCGGCTCTGCGCCTCTTCGGTCGAAAAGGCCCGGACGCCGAATTGGGCCAGTCGGACGCCTTCTTCGGCCAGTAGATGCATGACCGAGGCATGGCTGTGCTTTTCACCCTGATACGTGTTGCGCAGGTCCGCATGCGCATCAATCTGGACGATCCCGATCGGTTGGTTCAACGCGCGGGCCACACCCATCACCGCACCGTAGCTCAGAGAATGCTCACCGCCCAGAGTAACCGGCACTTTACCAGCGCGAATGGCGGCTTCGGTGCGCAGGGCAAGGCGTTCCATCACTGCAGGCATAGGGCCGTCACAGTTCAAAGGTTCCTCAGTGAAAATACCCGCTGTGCAAGGCTCGGCAAGGCCAGTGATGCGCTCCAGCTCGTTGCTGGCCTCGATGATCGCCGCCGGGCCACCGGCTGTACCCGAGCCGTAGGATACCGTGCGCTCCAGCGGTACTGGGATTACACGAAACCGGGCGTTTTCGGTCCGTTCCGATGTGGTCAATTCACTGTCGAGGAAAACGCTCATGAGAGCCTCTCTTTAAAGTCGTCATAGCCGAACTGTTTGATAATTTTCAACGCGTCGGTTTCGCTGTTCCACAGGGCGATTGTGGGCAGGGGGACACCGTTGAAGGTGTTGGTCTTGACCATCGAATAATGCGCCTGATCTAGGAAGGCAAAGCGTTGGCCGATCTCAAGCGGTTTGTCCCACGTATAGTCGCCGATCACATCCCCCGCCAGACAGGACGGGCCGCCCAGACGGTAGGTATGGCCTGCCTCGGCCTCGTCCATCAGGGCCGGGCGATAGGGGGCTTCGATCACGTCCGGCATGTGGCAGGTGGCCGAAATGTCGGTGATCGCAAGGGTCATGCCATTGGTCGGCAGGTCGAGAATTTCGCCCACCAGAATGCCCGCATCCAGTGCCACAGCCTCGCCGGGTTCAAGATAGACGTCGACGTCATGGGTTTCGCGGATCGCCTTGATGAACGCGATCAACCCATCACGATCATAGTCGTCACGGGTGATATGGTGGCCACCGCCGAAGTTCAGCCATTTGAGATGACCCAGGAACGGGGCGAGTTTTGGTGCAACGGCTTCCCAGGTGAGTCGCAAGGGCTCGAACCCTTGTTCGCAGAGGGTGTGCATATGCAAGCCATCGACCCCGGCCATGATTTCAGCGCTTAGATGGCTGACTGGCGTGCCCAGACGCGAACACGGCGCGCAGGGATCGTATTTAGGGATTTCACCTTCGGAGTGTTCGGGATTGATGCGCAGGCCGACCTGAACTTTGGCGGCCTGTGCTTTGGTCAGGAACCGGTCCTTTTGTGCGGGTGAGTTGAAGATGATGTGGTCGGACAGTGACAGGATTTCATCGATGTCAGCGTCTTTGTACCCGGCGCAGTAAGTGGCGACCTCACCGCCATATTCTTCGCGGCCTAGACGGGCTTCATAGATACCGCTGGCGCAGGTGCCGCCAAGGTGTTGGCGGACCAAGGGGGCCAGCGAGAACATCGAGAACGCTTTGAGCGCGCTGAGGACATGTGCACCGGACCTGCTGCCGACATCGGACAGGATCGCCAGATTTTTCTCAATTGCTTTTTCGTCGACCACAAAGCACGGGGTCGGCACGCGGGTGAGGTCGAAATTGCGGAAAGCACCGGCATCGCCTGCTTGTGTGGTCATCATGTCGGACATATCAGGCGTCTCCGAATTTGGAGAGGGCGGGGGGCGCTGCCCCCCGGACCCCCCGAGGTATTTAGGGCCAGATGAAGCTTTGCGGATCAGAACTCGACCGGGCCGTCTAGTTCGTGGACCTGCCATGGCAGACCATGTTCATTCAGCATGTCCATGAAATCATCCGGGTCGAGCTGTTCCATGTTCCACACTCCTGGCGCGGTCCAGTTGCCTTTGAGCACCTGCGCGGCACCGATCATAGCCGGAACGCCAGTAGTATAGCTAACCGCTTGGCTGCCGACCTCGGCGTAGCATTCCTCGTGGTCGCAGATGTTATAGATGTAATAGGTTTTCTCGCCCGAGCCATCCTTGGCCTGACCCGTGGCGATATCGCCGATACAGGCCTTGCCCTTGGTTTCGGCACCCAGATCGCCGGGATCGGGCAGTAGGGTTTTCAGGAACTGGATCGGGATGATCTCTTTACCGTCGTGCATCACCGGGTCGATGCGGGTCATGCCGACATTCTCCAACACCTTGGCGTGGGTGATGTAGGCGTCGCCGAAGGTCATCCAGAAGCGGGCACGCTCAATCTCGGGGAAGTGGGTGGAGAGGCTCTCCAGCTCCTCGTGATACATCAGGTACATGTTTTTGGGGCCGATGGCGGGGAAGTCAAACTCGACCTTATGGGTCATGGCGGGGGAGTGTTTCCATTCGCCGCCTTCCCAGTGGCGCACCTCGGCGAGAACCTCACGCAGGTTGATCTCGGGGTTGAAGTTGGTGGCGAATTCCTGATCGTTGCTGCCGCCATTGGCGTCCAGCACGTCGATCTGGCGGATCGTATCCAGCTTGTGTTTTCTCAACCACGTCGCAAAGACAGACGTTACGCCCGGATCAAAGCCCGAACCGAGGATGGCGGTCAGTCCCGCCTGTTTGAACCGATCCTGATAGGCCCATTGCCAGTGATACTCGAACTTGGCTTCGTCCTCGGGCTCGTAATTCGCGGTGTCGATGTAGTGGATGCCCGCCTCAAGGCACGCGTCCATCAGCACGAGGTCCTGATAGGGCAGGGCCAGGTTCACGAGGACCTCGGCACCGGTGTCCTTGATCAGTTTGACCGTGTCCGCGACCTTATAAGCGTCCAGCTCCGCAGTAGCGATATCAACGCCCACACGCTCTTTCACGGCCTTGGCAATGGCGTCGCATTTCGACTTGGTGCGGCTGGCCAGCGTGATTTCAGTGAAGATGTCCGAATTCATCGCCATCTTGTGCACCGCAGCGTGAGAGACGCCGCCCGCGCCGACAACCAGCGTTTTGCCACTCAAAGTTCCCATGGGGTCATCTCCTCTCGGGGGTTATTCGTAATAGGTGTAGCCATTGATCGAGTCGCGATATGCGCTCATCAGGGTTTTGCGGTCTTTGGCCAGCAGAGTACCGGTCGAGATCGCCTCGTCCACCATTTTGCGGAAGGCGGCGACACAGTCGGCCGGATCAAACTCGACATAGGACAGGACCTGACCAATGGTGTCGCCCTCTTGCTCGTGCAGCAGATCGAAACCGCCATCGGAGCGCAGGTCGATGGTAACCACGTTGGTGTCGCCGAACAGGTTGTGCAGATCGCCTAGCGTTTCCTGATAAGCACCAACAAAGAAGACGCCCATGAAGTATTCGTCATTCTCGGGCAGGGAATGTACCGGCAGGCTGGGCGAGACACCGTCGGCCAGAATAAACCGGTCGATCTTGCCGTCGCTGTCGCAAGTGATATCGGACAGCACCGCGCGGCGGTCGGGTGTTTCGTTCAGACCCTGCAGCGGCACGATCGGGTGTAGCTGGTCAATGGCCCAGACGTCGGGCAGCGATTGGAACAGTGAGAAGTTGCAGTGATAGATATCAGCCACTTTTTCCAACTGTTCGTCGACATCCGTGTCGAGCTCATCACTGGCAGCCAACGCCTTGAGGCGGGCCATCAATGACAGATAAATGCGTTCGGCGCGCGCCATCTGGCGCAGGTCGATATATCCGCGGCGGAACAGGGCGCGCAGCTCGTTGCGATAGAAGGTGGCATCGTTCCAGCACTCTTGCAACCGGTCGCTGGAGAGGTATCCGTGCACAGCTGCAAGGTCTGACACCAGATGATGGTCATCCGCCTCGACTTCCGGCCCATCCGGCGCGTCATAAAGCGTGCTTTCCAGCACGTTGAACACCAGCATGGATGAGGTCGCAACGATAGCGCGCCCGCTTTCGGTGACCAATGTGGGGTGCTCGACCTCGGCTTCATCCATGGCATAGGCGACGGTTTCGACCACGTTGGCGCAGTATTCTTCGACCGTGTAGTTGATCGAGTTTTCGGCGGCTTTCTTTTCGCCCGTGTAGTCCACGCCCATGCCGCCACCCAAGTCCAGATGGGTCAGCGGTACGCCTTCGCGGGTCAGTTCGGTATAGTATCGGCAGGCCTCACCCACTGCGCGGCGCACGTCATTGACGTCCTGCACCTGCGATCCAAGATGCGAGTGCTGCAGCTTCAGGCAGTGCAGCAATCCGGCGGCCTTCAGCTTGTCCACCGTGGCGACCAGTTGATCGGTGTTCATGCCAAAGGCGGAACGGTCGCCCGAGCTTTCTTCCCATTTCCCGCTGATCTGGTTGGTCAGTTTAACCCGTACCCCGATCAGCGGTTCGATGCTCAGTTGGTTATAGACTTCGATCACCGTGTCGGCCTCTTTCGGGCTTTCCAACACGATCACCGTATTGAACCCGATTTTGCGGCTGAGGATGGCTAGCTGGATAAACTCGGCATCCTTGACGCCGTTGCAGACGATCAGCGCCTCATTGGCCAGACGATGGGCAAGCGCGACCACAAGTTCCGGTTTCGAGCCAGCCTCAAGGCCATAATTGTACTTCTTGCCAAACTCGACGATCCGGTCGACCACCTGAGCCTGTTGGTTGACCTTGATCGGAAAGACACCGCGATAGCTGCTTTTGTACCCAACCCGGGCAATCGCCTCTGCAAAGCTTTCGTTAATATGGACAATCTCGTGCTCCAGATAGGAGCTGACGCGCAGGATCATCGGGGCCTTGATGCCGCGATCGTCCAGATCACGCAGGATGCCGGGCAGGCTGATCGCCTCGGCCTCGGGCGCAAGGGGATTGCGCAGACCGATTTCGCCGTCTTCCGTCACCTCGATGAGGTCTTTGCCCCATTTCTCAACCCCGTAGATGGAATGCGGTGCGTCGGGCGTCTGTTTCAATCAAGTCTGTCCTTAACCTAGGGTGCCTGCTTCGCGCCCGCCAATACGGCAGCAATTCGATTCGTCCAAGTGTAATCTATGTGACGGGTATTTCCGAATTTATATAGGCAGACCAACGGGAACCAGATGGTTATCCCACTGACAATCCGGCCGGGCGGAAATGCGGGCCTTGGCAGTAAGCGCTCCGACCAGCCCGGTGCCTGTGGTGAAAACAAAACCGGAAGGCCCGGCACCCAGGCCGCAAACATCCTCAAGCGGGGTCGTGTCGTTACGTTGACCGGTCAAGCTGTCGAACCGAAGCAAACTGTTGCCGCGAGGGCAAGTGATGGCGATGGTTTTGCCGTCCCCGGCAAAAGCAATGCTGCCAGCGTAACCCTGCAAGGCACTTTGCACCGATTCCGGGGCTGCAAGCAGGCGCGGAGCCTCGCCTCTTTTGTGCAGTCCCAGCAAAGGCGGGTGGTTTGACTTGTTGCCCTGCCATTGCATTGCAAACCCGACCAGACCGTCGGATCGAACGGCAAGGTGTCGGATCGAATTTTTATGCAGTGTCCGAGGCAACTCTATCTGTTCCAGGACCGAGCCTGACAGACTCAGATAACTTAGGCGCGGTTGCATGATGGGCAGATTCAGCTTGGTTCGGCCCATTTCAGGATGTGTTTCAATGCCGCCATTTGCGATGATCAGAGTTTCCCCATCCGGCATGAGCCGCATATCATGCGGCCCGACCCCGCCCGAAGAAAACTCGCCCAACCGCGTGTAGTCCTCCGAGTCCCAGACGCCAATCACACCCTCACCGGCCTCATAGTCGTTCTCGGTGGTGAACAGATGGGTTCCATCTCGGGAAAACACGCCATGGCCATAGAAATGGCGGCCTTTGGGAGCATCCATCCGTGCGGTTTGGGTTCCGCTCTTGCAATCGATCACCACGCCAAAGGTGCCAGGGCGGCGAGCGAAAGCCACGGCTTGCGCGCGTGACGGATGCGCCGCAGCGGCATGGCCGCGCGCCGGCAGGGGGAGAGAGAATAAGATACCGCCTTCAGAACTCAGGCCCGCCAGCCGATAGGTGCCGTCCGGAAACAGCGCCGCCGCCAGGAAATCTGGCGCGCCGACAGTCGACCAACCTTGTGTTGGGGCAAGGCTAGCTGCAGCCAGGCCCGCAAGGAATTGACGGCGGCTTGTCATGGCTTAGTCCCCGTCCAGCGAATTGAATCCGGCACTGATACCCAAGGTCGGGCCCAGCTCGGTTGCTGCAATCGTGCGGATGTCGTTGATCATCTGCTGCAAGGCTTCGACCCGTATCCGACCCGAAGGTGTCGAGACACCGGCCAGTGTAGGGTCGTCTAACTCACGCGTGCGGATGATAGCCTTGTCGAACGCATTATCCAAATCAGCGGCAATCTGCGGATGATCTGCGGACAGCCTGGTGGCCAGATCGCGCAGCGTGATCAATGACAGTTCGACCTGGCGTAGTGACCGTTCAGACCTGCGCGCTTCGGCCCGATTGGGGCGGGGGCGCTCTTGGGTGCCCATGGGGCGCCCAAGGCGTGTTTCGGCGGTGAATTCCAATCCGGTGATCAGAGCTTTGTAAAGTTCCTGCATGGCCTCATCAGCAGACCGGTAAGGACTGTCTCCGCCGGGCATGGTCAGGTTGGCAGAGAAAGGTTGCCAGTCGTGATCCATCGCCTTGGCATTGCGGTTTATATCTGCAGCAATCGCCCGGATCAAAGCGCATCGATAGGCCCTGTCGCCCTGATCCGCGAGGGCTGGGTCGAATAGCATCATTTCAAGCGCAAGAAACCCGCGTCCCGCGATCGAAGCCTCGGCATAGGCCTCGGGGGTGTCAACCACCGCGTCTTGGGTGGCAATCAGGCCGGATAGGGTTTTGGGTGTAAACCCTTTTGTGTCTGGCCAGAATGCCATCGCAAATGCGCGGTCATCGACCTCGGAGGGGCCAAAGCGCAAGTGGCTTACCGTGACCCAGCGGTCGAATGCCAGGTGATAGGCTGCACGAAGGTTCGGTGAAACGGCTGTGCAATCCGCCTGCGCTGCCGCATCCAGCGCAGCTGTTGCGTCAGATAGCTGTGCGTATCCGGGAAGAATGTGCCCTTCAACAACATCTGTCAGGATCTGGCTGGGATTTTGCGCCAAGGCTGACAGGGGCAGAATAAGGGCAATGGCCAGGCCGAGGGCACGCATCAGAGGCTCTCCAGAAAGCGGATCAAAGCGTCGCGGTCGGGTTTTGGCATAGACACAACGGTGTCGCGCGCCGGTTGTGCCTCTCCGCCGTGCCACAGAACGGCCTCCAGCAGCGATTGCGCCCGCCCGTCATGCAGGAATTGGGTATGACCCGAGACCTGCTCGGTCAGGCCGACACCCCAAAGAGGTGGCGTGCGCCATTCCCGGCCTGTCGCCCGCGCTTCGGGGCGGTTGTCGGCCAGACCATCGCCCATGTCGTGCAACAGCAGATCGGTATAGGGCCAGATCAGCTGAAAACTGTGTTCGGGCCGGTCGTCCATCCGGTGGGTGACATAAGACGGCGTGTGGCACGAGGCACAGCCGGTATCAAAGAACACCTGCTTGCCGCGCAGGACCTGCGGGTCATCAATGTCGCGCCGCCCTGGGACGCCGAGATTGCGGCTGTAAAACGCCACAAGGTCCATGCCTTGCTGGTCAATCTCGAACACGCGGTCGTCGTTGTCGCCATGGGGAGCGGTGACGCAATCCGCCTGCAATTCGGTGCAATCGCCATGGGCTGTAGGGAAAAGCGGGCTCGAAATCCCGATATCCCCGGCAAAAGCCGCCGCTGATTGCTCCATGATCGTGGGCATCCCGGCCTTGTATCCGAACCGGCCCATCATCGGCGCGTCGTATTCGGCTGACCAAACGATGTTGGGACGGCCCGAGATGCCGTCGCCATCCGCGTCGTCCGGGTCGGCCTTTGCCAGCAGGTCCGCGACCGGAATCGCTTCAAGCAATCCCAGACCGATCATCTGTGGGGCCACGCGCGGGCTCAGCATCGCCTCGGGGTGCAGCGGGCCATATCCAAGATCCGCCGCGGTATAGGTCGGGCTGCGGAGAATGACCGTTTCGCCGTCTGATAGCGCGACAGGAAGGTTTTCATAGGTGATGTCCAGCCGGTACTCGGCGGGGTGGCCCGCGAGGGCCAGATCCTGCATCTGCCCGCCGTAATTGGGTTCGGGCTGAGTGGCGATGTAGTCCGCGATTTCATCGATTGTGCCGCCACCGGGGATTGAGACCCGAAGGAACATCGAAACAGCCCCGTCATAGGGCCCATTTGGTGTGTGGCCGCGCCCGTCCTTGATGTGACACCGTTGGCAAGAGCGCGCGTTGTACAATGGCCCCAAGCCGTCCGAGGCCAGGGTCGAGGAAGGCGAAGACACCCAGATTTTCTTGAACAGCCCGTTGCCGACCTTGAAATCCAGTTCCTGTTCGAATTTCAGATTGCCCGAAGGTTGCGAAAATGCATCTGCGTCCTGACGTGCCCTTACGGTTGCGGCACCGGCGGGCAGGTCCTCGAACCGTTGCGCGGCGTCGAAATCCGTTGGCTCGGCGATCACATCCGCGATCCGGGCCTTTTCATCTTCGGTTCTGGGTTGGAAGTTGAGATGCAGATCCTGCAGTTCAGCGGACAGGATCGGGGTGGCTGCAATCGCAGCCACCGCCACAAGCGAGAGCTTACTCGCCTTCGTCCATTTTCGATGCGTTAAGTTGCGCATAATTGGCTTCGCCAATCCTTTCGTACAAATCAAGCTGTGTTTCGAGGAAGTCGATATGGCCTTCTTCGTCACTGATCAGGTTCTCGAACAGAGACATAGTGACGTAGTCGCCCGCCTCTCGACAATATTCACGGGCCTCAACGTACAGGGCACGCGCATCATTCTCGGCAGCCAAATCACATTCCAGAGTTTCCTTCGGGGTCTGTCCAATCCGAAGCGGGTCCAGTTTCTGCAGGTTGGGGTGACCTTCCAGAAAGATTATGCGCTCGATCAGCTTGTCGGCATGACCCATCTCTTCGATGCTTTCCTCACGGCTTTTCTTTGCCATGTGGGTCAGGCCCCAATCCTCTTGCAGACGGTAATGCAGCCAATACTGGCTGACTGCCGTCAATTCATGCCGCAGAGATTTGTTGAGGTATTCTATGACTTTGGGATCGCCCTTCATCTACACTCTCCTGTGATGCCTTGGTGCGTAATGCACAAAGCTGCATGGGGACTTCCAGATTATCGCTGGCGCGCATGGTGTCTAGGAAAAGCGGCATGCATCCGCCACAATCCGCTGATTTTCCAAGGGCATGATAGATCTTGCCAGGGGTTATGACTGCCCTAGGGTCGGAAACGCGCATCCAGTCGATGGCGGCATGAATCTCGGTGTCTGTGATCTTGGTGCAATGGCAGACGATCATGGAGGTGGCGCTCTGGTTTGTATTCTGACTATATTAGTCAGTTATTAAGTGCGTGTCCTGCGGCATACTGTCAATTAGCCGAAAATAAGTTGGGGGCGGGATAGTCCTCCGCCCCCGAACCGCTAGGTTTACTGGAAAACAGCCGTCGGGTTGTCCAGGCTTTCAGAACCTTCGAACTCAATCTGATCGACGTCCAGAATGGTGACGATCCGCTCGATTGTCTTGGTCTGGTCCACCAGCCCGTTCACACCGCCCATGATCAAAACTTCGCCACCTTCATTGCCGCGTTCCAGCATCTGGTCATAGGCGAACCCGGCCTCGGCTGTGGATTTGATCCGACCCAGCGCCTGCATTGTGTTGGCCAGCTTCAGCTTCATCTCGGCGTCCAGCGAGGGGTCCGAGGCAATTACCAGATCCGACAGCGATGCGCCGCTGACAGGAGTTCCGTCGATGCGGGTGTAGCTGCCCAGATAGACGTTCTGAATGCCAAGACCATCATAGTAGTGGCTGTTATGCGTGTTGTCCGAGAAGCAGTCATGCTCTTCCTCGGGATCGTTCAACATCAAGCCAAGACGCATCCGCTCACCGGCCTGCTCACCATAGGACAGCGAGCCCATTCCGGTGAGGATCGCGCTTATTCCTGCGCTCTCATTTTCGGTCAGGGCGGTTCGTGCCGCGCCTCCGTCCTGCCATTGGGTCGCCATCCATTCCAAATCGGTGACCAGCAGTTCAGTCACGGCCTCAAGGTACTGGGCGCGGCGGTCACAGTTGCCGCCGGTGCAGGCATCACCTTGGGCATAGTCCGTCCATGGACGGCTACCCGCGCCTTCACCGTGGCCGTTCAGGTCCTGGCCCCACAACAGGAACTCAATCGCGTGGTAACCAGTGGCGACGTTGGCCTCGATCCCGTCTGCTTCGTGCAAGGTGCCCGACAGCAGTTCCGGAGTGATTTCGTTGGCATCGATTGGTTCGCCTGAAAGTTCAAAGCTTGGGTTGGCGATGACGTTCAATGCGGCGAACTCATTTTCGTCGCTCGGGCCGCCGTAGGTGGTGTCTACATAGTCGATCAAGCCCTCATCCAAGGGCCATGCGTTCACTTTACCTTCCCAATCATCAACGATCGCATTTCCGAACCGATAAACCTCGGTCTGCTGATAAGGGACGCGGGCCGCAATCCAAGCGGATCGGGCGGCATTCAGTGTTGCGTCGTTTGGCGCGGAAATCAGCGCGGTCACGGCGCGCTGCAGCGATTTGGCTGCAATCAGGCTGTCATCGTACTTCGCCTCGGCGATATTGGCGTAGGTATTCAGAACATCGGCTTTCGAGGGGGTCTCGGTTGCAAAAGCAGAGGTGGCGGCCATCAGAGCCACGGCGCTTGTCAGGTTCAGGGGGGTATTCATTGGGGGGTAGTCTTTCTTGTCAGATAACAATGGGTTCGCGCGATGCGACGCTCGACCAATTAACTGATAGAAATAGTCAACTAAGTCAACCTGAGTTTTATAGTCAGGTAAATTGTGAGTGAAAATAGCTCATTCCTACCCAAATCTAGTGGGCTTTGGTGTATTGTGACGCGATTGCGCGAATGTTTTTTCAGTTTAGAGTCGCTTAGTTGATTCTTTTCAGATGGTTCCATGGTCATGAAGTTCTTAGTGTTTGTTTTAACGCTTTTCCCGGTAAACGCGTTGCCTCAGTCCCAGGTTGCAAATCAGCACGAGCATGGGCAGGGTCGATTGGAGGTTTCCTTTTCGGAAGCCGGGATTTCAATTTCCCTTGTGGTTCCCGGTCTTGACGTCCTGGGGTTCGAAGGCCCAGCGGAAACCGAAGGCGATCAGGCCTCGGTCGCCGGAGCCATTTCCGAATTGTCTAACCCGCTTGATCTGTTCAGTTTGCCTGAAGAGGCGGGGTGTTTCACTGTCTCGGCCAATGTCACCCTGTCTGGTGAAGGGTTGGGACCGGTCGTAGACAACGGATCAAATGTGCATACCGAATTCAGGGCAGACTATCAGATGCAGTGCCAGGACATGACGCATCTGGACCACGTCACCTTTCCTTATTTTGACCGCTTTCAACGTGCTGAATCTCTGATTGTTCAGATCGACATATCCGGGAAGGTTGATCGTCACACCGTGACGCGCGACGCGCCTGATTTAGACCTCAACACAGGCCTGTAATTCGGCAAAGAATGCAAAGGCTTTGCTGCCGGAACAGGTAGAGCTTTCCTGCGTTCTTCAGCACCAGTTTCCAGTGCAAAGGCCATCGCATGTCTGAAGCCAGAGGACCCCACATCCAACGTTAGTCTTCTTGCATCCACCGGCAAGACATTCCTGCATTGCCCCACAATCATTGTGCCACCACATACAGGATCTCGAAGACGAACAAGTGCAGGTAGGCGGCGCGCCTTTAGCAATTTCGATAATCGGGCTATCGCAAGCATTGTCGCCGAGTTGCTGCGTATATTTATGAAACACCGAGTGATCTGGAAAAACCTTCTCGATCACAGGCGACAACTCATCAAGACGAGAAGTGGCCGTATGGTTCGCTTTGTCTTCCGAGTAGCAGTCAGGATTGAGTAACTCCTGAAGCTCGGAAAGTAATCGGCACTGAGACTTGTCAGACAGTGCCGCAATGCCTTCACTAAGCCGGTCTTGCCACACTGCCGCCTGAACAGCGGCGGGAAGGCAGTCAAAAATTGACTTCTGTTCGGCGATGTTCAAAGCCGACAAGCCGATCCGAAATTTTGAGATAGATGATACGGGATTGTACATAGTAGCCCCCTTTTCTAAGGGGCCATCATAACACATTTTTCGTTTGCGCGTTTGTCCCGACCTTCTGAGGGCGCAGAGAACAGGCTGAAGCAAGGGCTCGATAAGCCTTGGTATGTCCTTAGAAGCGAGATCGAGGACGAAGTCGGAAAGAGAACGTTTTGGCTTGCTTTTGTGATGGCAGAGTCGCCAGCACCATCACAAATTAACCGGGTTTGAACTGTGAACTCAACGCTCAGTTATGAAGGACAGTCCAGACACAAGCTGTCTCAATCCAAGTGCGGCACCTGCAAAGATTGCAACGAATGTGACGGGCGCGCTGTAGGCCAGAAGTGAGAATGCAGATATACCTTGCCCGACGCTGCAACCAACCGCGATGATCGCACCTGGACCCATAATCGCAGCGCCCAGCATTTGTCGCTTGAGTTCACGTGGATCTTCGCATGCTTCCCATCGGAAATGGCCCTTAGACCACGACCCCAGAAACGCGCCAATGAGAACGCCGGAGACTGATCCGACCGCAAAGGACAAAGTGTTTCCGGACGCAGTCATAAGGTAGAAAATAGTGTCACCCAGGGGTGCCGCGAAGGTATGGGTTTGCACCGGCTCACCATCGAAACCATGTGTCGCAACCCAATTCGTGCCAAGCCAGCCCGAAACGATTGCCAGTCCAACTACAGACCCCCAAAACACCTGTGCCGGAGTGCGGCGGAAGCGATGGCTTGCCAAAGCAAAAAACACCAAAGCCACACCGATAACAGAGCCAATGAGCCAAGCTGGAATAGAGGTCAACCGTTCGGCAAGAAAGCTAATGCTCTGGGGGCCATTGAGATCCATTTCCTCTGGAAAGATCCATACCCGCAGATAGGCGAGGGGTCCGGACATTACGACGTAAGCGGAAAGACCCATGATCAAAACAATTACGAATGATCGAAGGTCACCACCTCCCAGCCTTGCCAGCGCGCCATAGCCGCAGTTACCGCAGATGGCCATTCCGTACCCGAACATGAGGCCCCCCACGATCGAACCGAGGGGGTTCCAGGTCTGTGCAAGATACCTTGTTCCGACAGGGTCAAGTCCCCCCAATGCCATAGCTGTGTGGCCGCCGACAATCGCAACACCGATTGCCATTGCCCACATGCGCAGCCGCCGGTCATCATCTGCGTAAAGGTAGTCTTCGATTGCACCCAACGTGCAAAAACGGCCGATGCGTGCGGCCAATCCCAATACGATGCCACCAATCAAACCGATCAGAGCAACGGTATTTGTGTCTCCCAATGCTTCGAGCATTGCCAGTCTCCTCCCAAAGCTGGCGGCTTTCTGACCGGCTTCTACTTCTCCCTGCAGAAAAGGTCGTAAACGACTTCCAGGATTTGGGTCGAACGATCATCAGCCAATCTGTAGTAGATCGTTTTCCCCTCGCGTCGTGTCTTCACCAAGCCCTCGAAGCGTAAGCGGGAGAGTTGTTGAGATACCGCGGCTTGACGCGCTGAGAGCATTTCCTCCATCTGCGTGACCGATTTTTCCCCTGACGACAGATAACACAAAATCATCAGGCGCCCCTCATGGCTGATTGCCTTGAGGAAATTTGACGCGGTCTGAGCATTCTCCATCATTCTGTCCATGTCTTCGGCGCACATGTCCTTGGAGAACACAGGCAGGTTCGAAGATTTGTCCAACAAGATCGCCTCGCTTTCATGGCTTCACGCATTCAAAACAGTTTATGTAATATACTGCAGTTTATCCAGAGGTCTCAATTAGTATCCCAGCGTCACGCAGTAAAACGCCCAACACACCCCAGAAAAAATCTTCACCGGGATAGCCTTCGATTCGTCCGACCTCTCGGCCATTGTCCAACAGAACAAAGGTTGGTGTGTAGTAGAGAGGCCGTTCCAATGTGATGTCGTCAGGCATGGCTGCGCGGATATCGACACGCCGAAGCGGTGCTGCATTTCCTTCGGGTGTCTTAGGGTAGATTTCTGAAATTTCGGAGTCCCAGCGGGCGCACCACATGCACCCATCTTCTTCTGCCATCAGAAGTGTCATTTCGGCCCGTAAAGCCACGGGAAAAACAAGCAACGTGATCGCAAGCAAACGTAGGATTAGGTGGCGCATCCAAAGCTCCGATTGACCGCAGTGACATATCTTTATAATTTTGAATGTGTGAATAATAGCGCGTCAGGACAGGTTTGACCATGCTCGACATTACTTTTGCAGGAGCTTTGGTCGCCGGACTTTTGTCCTTTCTGTCGCCCTGCATCCTGCCAATTGTGCCGTTTTACCTCAGTTATCTGGCGGGTGTTGGGATGGAGCAGATTTCTGCGACATCCGCCATTTCCGGCGAGGTTCGCCGCCGGGCAACGCTTGCTGCAATCGCATTTGCGGCAGGAATCATAACCATCTTTATGGCTCTCGGGGCCACGGCTTCGATATTTGGTCAGCTGGTACGAGAATACTTCGATATTCTGCGTTGGATTGCTGCAGCCATCATCATAGCGATGGGCCTGCATTTTCTGGGGTTAATTCGCATCGGGTTCCTGTATCGGCAGTTTCGTGCAGATATTGGTGAGACATCAAACGTGAGCCTCACTGGGGCATATGTACTTGGATTGGCATTTGCTTTTGGCTGGACGCCCTGTGTTGGGCCGGTGCTCGCTGCAATCCTGTTTACAGCGGCCGGAACCGAAACGGCTTGGCGGGGCGCGGGGCTTCTGTTCGTTTACGGGGTTGGAATGACTGCACCGTTTGTTCTGGCAGCCTTTTTGGTTCGCCCCTTCATGCAATGGATGGTGCGGTTCAGGAAGCACTTGCCGCAGATCGAAATGGCAATGGGGGGGCTGTTGATCCTGTTCGGGGTCCTGATCGCAACCAACTCGATCAATCACATCGCACAATGGATGCTGGACTATATGCCCTGGCTTGCGGCCATTGGTTAATCCGGGAGGAAGACATGAAACGCACTTTGTCAGTTTTGATCGCATGCATGATAGGGGCTGCAGTCTCTGCTGCTGATCTGGGCGACGATGGATTGCATAAAACACCGTGGATGCGTGACACGTTCAAAGATCTTCGCGAGGATCTTGAAGAAGCGTCAGGTGAAGGTAAGCGGTTGGTTTTGTTCATAGAACAACGGGGCTGTATCTACTGTAAAAAGATGCACGAAGAGGTTTTCCCACAGCCCGACCTGGCGGCGTTTATCGAAGAGAACTTTTTTGTCGTCCAGCTGGATTTGCATGGAAGCACCACGGCCACAGATTTTGACGGAGAAGAGAGTGAGCAGAGAGCGCTGATGCGCAAATGGGGGATTCTGTTTACCCCAACGCTTGTATTTCTGCCGGAAGAGGTGCCCGAGGATGCCTCAGCCATCGATGCTGCCGTTGCTGTAATGCCGGGAGCATTCTCCAAGGGAACAACCTTAGACCTTTTCACCTGGGTCGATCAGAAGCGATATGAACTTGATAATGGCGAAGATTTCCAAAGGTATCACGCACGGCGCATTCAGGAGCGAAACAATATTTCGCAGGAGTGAGATTGGGCGTTACAGATAAAAAAATTCATTATGATGAATTTGATGTTGCGATGAACCATGTTCGTCGACTACGGTGCACAAAGTCTTTGGGTCGCAAAGCGCCACAGGCGCGGTAGCAAATGGGAGGGATCATGAAGCTGAGACTCTTAACACTGGCATCCGCTATGATGGGCGTTGCCGCATTTGCCGAAGAGACAAATCCGAAAGACGTACCCTATGACGACTATGGTGCAATCGAGGTCTCGCTGACCGATGTTAATGGGGACGCGGCAAACGGTGCACTCATCGTTGGCGACAAGTCCAAAGGTAATTGCGTGGCATGCCACGCGGTCTCAGCTTTGGCGGACATTCCGTTCCATGGTGAGGTTGGCCCGATGCTGGATGGCGCCGGTGATCGTTGGACCGAAGCAGAGCTTCGCGGTTTAGTCGCAAACGCAAAAATGACGTTCGAAGGCACGGTAATGCCGGCGTTCTACAAGGATGACGGTTATATCCGTCCAGGCGATGCCTATACGGGCAAAGCGCCAACGGCGCCTTTAACGACGATCCTGACTGCACAGGAAATCGAGGACGTGGTCGCGTTTCTAACGACACTGAAAGAGGAATAATCTCGCCTTCTGGCGTGACTTTTCGAAGATTCAAAGGAGATTGAAAATGGAACTCTCTCGCCGCGAGACTCTGGCCCTTGGGCTGGGCGCCGCGTTCCTGACAATTATGCCGCTACGAGCGAATGCAGCTGCTGAAGATGCGATCTCCGCATTTTCAGGCGGGGCAGATGTGGCTGATGGCGGTGTTACACTGACGGCACCGGAAATCGCGGAAAACGGAAACACCGTACCAATCGAAGTCAGTGCTCCGGGCGCAGCTGCAATTCTGATCGTGGCCGCAGGCAACCCCGAACCGGGCGTGGCAACGTTCAATTTCGGCCCGCTGGCTGCTGAACAAGCCGCTTCAACCCGCATCCGTCTTGCCGGAACGCAGGATGTCATTGCTGTGGCGAAGATGGCAGATGGCAGTTTTGCCAAAGCGTCCGCGACCGTAAAAGTGACAATCGGCGGTTGCGGCGGTTAATCGCCACGCGCCCTGAAGAACAGGAGATTAACCAATGGCATCCGGTGTAAAGCCCCGCGTCAAGGTTCCAAAGACAGCCGCTGCTGGCGAAGCTGTTACGATCAAGACTCTGATCAGCCACAAGATGGAAAGCGGCCAGCGCAAGGATAAAGAAGGCAACGTCATCCCGCGCTCGATCATCAACCGTTTCACCTGCGAGTTTAACGGTGAAATGGTGATTGATGTGACTATGGAGCCTGCGATTTCGACAAATCCGTACTTCCAGTTCGAAGCAACCGTGCCCGAGGCCGGTGAGTTTGTCTTCACCTGGTACGATGATGATGGCTCAGTTTACGACGAGAAGAAAACGATCGAGATCGCCTGACGGCTCGACCACTAAGGAAGGCTAGCGCTGGTTGTGATTTCTGGCGCTGGCCCACCAAGGGAGGAACGTAATGAATACCAAGGCACTTACGGCGATCGCGGCTGTTCTGGCTTTCCCAATGGCAGCAATGGCTGGACCGGACGAAGATAATCTTGTGATCAATGACGAGCTGAATATGACCTCGGTCACCGAGGCCTCGGCGCATCTGGAGAATTTGGACACGATCTATTCGGGTTGGCATTTCCGCACAGATGAAACTCAGGCACTGCAGATTGATGATTTTGACAATCCGGCAATGATCTTCGTCGATCAGGCAGCCGACCTCTATGAGGCAGTTGATGGTGCTGCAGGTGAAAGTTGTGCCTCGTGCCATGATGGAGTGGAAAGCTTCAAAGGATTGCAGGCGTCCATGCCCAAGGTCGATGCTGAAAGCGGCGAGCTGGTGGTTATGGAAGATCTGATCAACAAGTGCCGTACCGATCGCATGGAGGCCGATGCCTGGAAATGGTCTGGTGGTGACATGCAGGGTATGGTCGCATTGATCGGTCTGCAGTCACGCGGGATGCCCATGAACGTTGCTATTGATGGTGATGCCGCGCCATTCTGGGAAGAGGGCAAGGAAATCTATTATACCCGCTACGGTCAGTTGGAACTGAGCTGCGCCAACTGTCATGAAGAAAACTGGGGCAATATGATCCGAGCGGATCACCTGAGCCAGGGTATGATAAATGGATTCCCTACCTATCGTTTGAAGCAGGCCAAACTGATCTCGCGCCACAATCGGTTCCGCGGTTGTATTCGCGATACGCGTGCGGAAACCTTTGCCGAAGGGTCGGACGAGTTCCGGGCACTGGAGCTCTATGTCGCTTCGCGTGGCAACGGGCTTTCAGTCGAAACCCCAGCTGTACGTCAATAACGAATGACCCGCTTGGGCAATGCCCGGAGCGGGTTTTTCACTTATATAACATTCACACATTTATATGTGTAATAGGAAAGTTGATAGATGATTTCTCGACGTGACTTCTTGCAGGTTTCAATGGCGGCCTCGGCTCTGTTCGGAGCGTCCGGGTTTGGCAACTGGGCCAGACTTGCTGCGCAGCAAAGTCTAACGCAGGATCAACTGCTAGAGTTCGAGAACTTTGGCAATATCAGCCTGATTCATGTCACCGACATTCACGCGCAACTCAAACCAATTTATTTCCGTGAACCCGAAGTCAATCTTGGTATTGGCGATGCAAGAGGACAGATGCCGCATGTTACTGGCGCCGCGTTCCGCAAGGCATACGGGATAGAAGATGGAAGCCCGTCGGCCTATGCGCTGACCTACACTGATTTTGAGTCACTGGCCAAGACCTACGGTCGGGTGGGTGGCTTGGATCGGGTCTCAACTGTCATCAACGCCATTCGAGCGGACCGTCCTGATGCGTTGCTTCTTGACGGGGGTGATACTTGGCACGGTTCTTACACCTGCTATCAGACGGCCGGTCAGGACATGGTTAACGTCATGAATGCGTTGAAACCCGATGCGATGACTTTCCATTGGGAGTTCACGTTGGGCAGTGACCGGGTCAATGAGATTGTCGAAGGTTTGCCTTTTGCCGCCTTGGGGCAGAACATTTTTGATGCGGAATGGGATGAACCCGCAGAGATGTTCAAACCCTACAAGTTCTTTGATCGGGGCGGTTCCAAGATTGCGGTGATCGGACAGGCCTTCCCTTACATGCCGATTGCAAATCCGGGATGGATGTTCCCCGAATACTCGTTTGGGATCCGGGATGAGAACATGCAGGCAATGGTGGACGAAGTTCGCGATGCCGGCGCCGATGTCGTTGTTGTTCTAAGCCATAACGGCTTTGATGTGGATAAGAAGATGGCGGGTCGTGTTCTGGGGATAGACGTTATCCTCAGTGGCCACACCCATGACGCGCTGCCCGAGCCGGTTCTGGTGGGTAAAACGCATATCATCGCCTCTGGATCGAACGGCAAATTCGTCAGCCGTGTGGATCTCGACGTGCGGGATGGGCAGATGATGGGGCTAAAGCACAAGCTTATCCCGATTTTCTCTGATGTTATTGCACCAGATCCTGCGATCACTGCTCTGATAAATGATCAGCGCGCGCCTTATGAGGCGGCGCTGAGTGAGGTTATCGGCAAAACGGACTCGTTGCTGTACCGCCGCGGCAATTTCAACGGCACTTGGGATGACCTGATCTGCGATGCTCTGATCAATGAGCGTGAGGCAGATATCGCAATGTCGCCCGGCGTCCGTTGGGGGCCGTCAATCCTTCCGGGACAGGAAATAACGCGCGAGGATATTTGGAACGTCACCTCGATGTCCTATCCGAACGCCTATCGCACAGAAATGACCGGGGAGTTCATCCATGTCATCCTGGAAGATGTCGGCGACAATCTGTTCAATCCCGACCCCTATTACCAGCAGGGTGGCGACATGGTCCGCGTTGGCGGGCTGGGCTATCGGATCGACGTAACCAAGCCGCAGGGGCAGAGGATCAGCGACATGACGCTGTTGAAAACCGGTGAGGCGATCGACCCGGCCAAGTCCTATGTCGTGGCCGGTTGGGCCAGCGTCAACGAAGGCACCGAGGGCCCGCCGATTTGGGATGTCGTCGAAAACCATGTTCGCAACCTTGGCACCGTAACGGTGCAAGAGAACACCAGTGTCGAAGTAATCGGCGCTTAAGAAACCGATGGAGACCTAAGAGATATGGATGACGCGTTCAAACCGTCCCGCCGGGCCTTCCTGAAAGGCAGTGCCGCGGTCGCCGCAGGATCCGTTGCAGGTGCGGCAGCGGCAGAAACACCCGACCCACTGATAACAGAGCTTCAGGATTGGGCATCTTATACGGGGGCAGGTGTTGATGAGACGCCTTATGGCATGCCGATCAGCTTTGAATCCCATGTCGTGCGCCGCAATGTGGAATGGCTGACCGCCTCTCCGATTTCGTCGATCAACTTCACGCCGATCCACGCGCTCGATGGCACGATCACTCCGCAGGGATGCGCCTTTGAGCGTCACCATTCAGGCGCGATCGAGCTGCGCAAGGAGGACTACCGCCTGATGATCAACGGGCTGGTTGATCGCCCGCTTGTCTTTACATACGAAGACATTGAGCGGTTCCCGCGCGAAAACCACGTGTATTTCTGCGAATGTGCGGCGAACACAGGTATGGAGTGGGCTGGTGCGCAACTCAACGGCGTCCAATTTACTCATGGCATGATTCACAACATGGAATACACCGGTGTTCCGCTGCGCGCGCTGTTGCAGGAAGCAGGTGCCGACATCTCACCTGACAAATGGGTCTATGTTGAGGGCGCAGATGCGTCGTCCAATGGCCGCTCTATCCCGATGGAAAAAGCGCTGGATGACGTGTTGGTTGCATTCAAGGCGAATGGCGAAGCGCTGCGGATGGAGCATGGGTACCCTGTGCGTCTCGTGGTGCCGGGTTGGGAAGGCAACATGTGGGTCAAGTGGCTGCGCCGGATCGAGGTTGTTGATATGGCGGTCGAAAGCCGCGAAGAAACATCAAAATACACCGATGTTTACGTCGATGGCACGGCCCAGAAATGGACTTGGGTGATGGATGCTAAATCTGTCATCACCTCACCCAGCCCGCAAATGCCGATCAAACACGGACCGGGTCCGCTGGTCATTTCCGGGCTTGCCTGGTCAGGCCACGGACAAATTACACGGGTCGATGTGTCAAAGGACGGTGGAATCACATGGGAGACAGCGCGTCTTGGTAAGCAGGGCGACACCAAGGCTCTTACACGTTTCTATCTCGATACGAACTGGGACGGGGCGCCAATGCTCTTGCAGGCCCGGGCGATAGACGAGACCGGTTATGTGCAACCAACCAAAGACCAGTTGCGTGAAAAACGCGGAGAAAACTCGGTCTACCACAACAACTGTATCCAGACTTGGTACGTGAGCGCAGAAGGGATCGCCGAGAATGTTGAAGTCTCTTAGTCATGTTTTCCTGCCCGTATTTGGCGGTACGGCGTTGGTGCTTGCGGTAGCTGTGTCTTTCGCGAACCGGAACTACGGCCACTCGAAGATAGAGACATTGGAAACCCGGATAGGGCAGGTTGAGGCGCATGCAGCAGTTGCCCAGGGGAATGCGGAAGCAGAATCCAAACGAGCAGCCGAACTGGAGATCAAAGTCGAAGAAATCCAGGCAGCGGCGGCAGAACGGGTCGCCAATGGTGCGAACTTGACCGCATCCGCGCCCATCCACGAGAGTAGCATTGGGCTTGGGCGGTCGGCACTGAAGGAAGAGATCGCGGCCTGGGACGTTGACGTCTTGCCTGATGGGCGTGGCCTACCCGTAGGTTCAGGCGACGTCTGGACCGGAGAAGAGGTGTTTGTGGCCCGCTGTGCGTCGTGCCACGGTGAATTTGCCGAAGGTGCCGATAACTGGCCTGTTCTGGCCGGTGGGTTTGACACGCTTGCAGACGAAGATCCTGTAAAAACCGTTGGGTCATATTGGCCACATTTGTCGACTGCCTGGGATTACATTTCCCGCTCAATGCCCTTTGGTGAAGCGGGCACGCTGACAGCGGATGAGACCTACGCAATTGTCGCATACATCCTCTACTCCAATGATTTGGTGGATGACGATTTCGAGCTGAACAACGAAAACTTCGCCGAGTTCAAAATGTACAATATGGACGGTTTCGTAGTCGATGTACGACCCGAGACCGAATACACTGAATGGCGCGAAGAGCCTTGCATGGAGAACTGCAAGGCAGAGAGCGCCGTCACGATGCGTTCTGTTTTTCTGGTTGAGACTCCTGCGGAGGGTGGTTCGAACTCGGTCATGAATAACGCCAGCCCGGATGAGTTGCCGGTGTTTTCGGCGAAAGGCCCCTCGTTCATTCCAACTGCAGCGCCAAAGCCTGATGAAGAGGCCGCAGCCATACCGTCCGCTCAAGAAACCGAAGTGACAGACGAGGTTACAGAACTGGCTGCTGCCGGAGAGAAAGTCTTTAAGAAGTGTAAATCCTGCCATCAAATTGGTGAAGGTGCAAAGCACAGCACTGGGCCTGCTCTGAACGGGGTAATCGGAGCTAATGCTGGATCGGTCGAGGGCTTCAAATACTCCAAAGCGATGCAGGCGTCTGCGGAGGCAGGACTAGTCTGGACCGATGAAGAAATGGCTGCCTTTCTTGCGAAGCCCAAGGAATACATGAAAGGCACAAGGATGTCTTTTGCAGGTCTCAGAAAACAGGACGATATCGAAGCTTTGATCATCTATCTAAAGACGTTTGGAAGTTGACGATGCGTTTGTCGAACGCGCTTGTCTGTGCCGCGTTCTTTGGGGCTACTGCTTCATCGACCTACGCTGCAGAAGACCTTGGCGATGCTGAGGCAGGGAAAGCTGTGTTTGCCAAATGCAAAGGCTGTCATCAGGTTGGAAAGGGGGCCGAAAACAAAATCGGTCCGCATCTGAATGGGATTTTTGGGCGCAGGGCAGCTGGTCTGGATGGCTTTAGCTATTCCAAAAGCCTTGCGCGCGCGGGTAGCTCGGGTCTGGAGTGGCACGCTGACACACTGTCTGCGTACATCGAAAACCCACGTGCATTCGCGTCAGGCACCAGGATGAGTTTTGGTGGCCTGAAAGACCCGGAAGACCGCGCCAACGTGATCGCCTATTTGCGGGATTTTTCCGACAATCCTCAGGACATCCCAGAAGCGGACCCGACGGCGAAGGGCACGGATCATTCTATCGACCCCGCGATCTTGGCGATTCAAGGAGATCCGGAGTACGGCGCATATCTCAGCAGCGAATGTACAACGTGCCATCAGATCGACGGAGGCGATGAGGGCATTCCCTCGATCGTGTACTGGCCTGACGAAGACTTCGTGGTCGCCATGCACGCATATAAAGACAAACAGCGGCCACACCCGGTCATGCGAATGATTGCCGGACGGCTGAGCAATGACGAGATCGCGGCATTGGCTGCCTACTTCAATAATCCATAGTGACTGTGTCCAAGAGGAGGAAACGCGATGACGCTAAATAGACGAGTATTTCTTGGAGCCGCCGGGGTGGTAGCAGCCGGGTTATCGGCACCGATGGTGTTGGCGCAAGGCAAACCACGCGTGGTAATTGTCGGCGGCGGTGCGGGCGGTGCAACTGCTGCGCGCTACATCGCAAAAGACAGCAGGAGTGAGATCGACGTAACGTTGATCGAGCCGTCGCGGACCTATTACACCTGTTTCTTCTCAAACCTGTATCTGGGAGGGTTTCAGGAGCTTTCGGACATTGCCCACAGCTATGGCACGCTTGCCGCGAACTACGGCATCAACGTGGTGCATGATTGGGCCACAGGGGTGGATCGCGATGCCAAGACGGTGTCCTTGGCAGGTGGCGGGTCTGTTCCATATGACAAGCTGATCCTGAGCCCGGGTATCGACTTTGTTGATGGTGCGGTCGAGGGCTGGGACGTCTCGGCGCAAAATAAAATGCCGCATGCGTACAAGGCTGGATCTCAGACCGAGCTTCTCAAGGCGCAGATCATGGCAATGCCTGAAGGCGGTACATTTGCAATGGTCGCGCCACCGAATCCGTACCGTTGCCCACCCGGACCGTATGAGCGGGTTTCAATGGTTGCGCATGTTCTGAAGGCGAACAACCCGACAGCAAAGATCATCGTTGCTGACCCGAAACCGAAGTTTTCCAAGATGTCATTGTTCCAAGAGGGTTGGGCCAACCACTACGAAGGAATGGTTGACTGGATCGGCGAAGATTTCGGCGGCGGCAATGTCGCCGTAAACCCGGATGCAATGACCGTTACTATCGACGGCGAAGAAACCAAGGTCGATGTCTGCAACGTGATCCCAGCGATGAAAGCCGGACGCATTGCGGAAATGGCAGGGGTGACCGATGGCAACTGGGCACCCGTGAACGCCGCGGATATGTCCTCCAAAGCCGACCTAGATATCTACGTTCTTGGTGACGCCAGCCAACAGGGTGACATGCCCAAATCCGGCTTCTCGGCCAACAGTCAGGCGAAAGTCTGTGCGAATGCCGTGCGAGGTGCGTTGACCGGGTCCAAAGTTTTTCCGGCCAAGTTCTCCAACACGTGCTGGTCGCTCATCGACACCGATGATGGTGTCAAGGTTGGCGCAACTTACGAAGCGACTCCCGAAAAGATTGCCAAAGTGGACGGCTTTATCAGCCAGACCGGCGAAGATGCGGACTTGAGAAAAGCAACTTATGAAGAGTCGCTGGGTTGGTACGCTGGTATCACTTCAGACATGTTCGGTTAAGGTATTCAGGGGCTTTGACTGGTGTCAAAGACCCTGATGAGCAATCTGAGAAGATGCGGCTCAAGAGGAGGATTAAAATCATGAAACACTTTATCGCTGTAGCCGCGTTTTCCACTGTTCTGGTGAGCCATGCGTTTGCGGAAGAGATCATCACCGCCCCATTTGACGGCAGTTTTGATGATGCAACCTTCGCCGTCGAGTCCGCGATTGTCGGACAGGGACTGGTCATCGACCATGTAAGCCACGTAGGCGACATGTTGAATCGCACGGGCGCTGATGTCGGCAGTGACAAGCAGATATTTGCGGCCGCAGACATCTTCATTTTCTGCTCGGCAAAAATCTCGCGCGAGGTGATGGAAGCCGACCCTATGAATATCGGATTCTGCCCCTACGGGATTTTTGTAGCCGAAGACGACAGTGGCGTGATGGTGGGATATCGAGGCTACCCTGATGGGCCAATGCAAAAGGTTCAGACCCTGTTATCCGAGATCGTCGAAGAGGCCGTAGGGAATTGAAATGAACTATCAGCAGTTTTTTCGTGATCAACTGGACCAGCTTCGAGAGGAAGGGAACTATAGGGTCTTTGCGGATCTCGGAAGGCAGTGCGGTGCATTCCCGACCGCGCGCAATTACGCAGAAGACGGTCCCGAAAAAGTCACTGTCTGGTGCTCAAATGATTATCTTGGCATGGGTCAACACCCCTGCATTCTTGCAGCAATGCACCAAGCGATTGATGAGTGTGGTGCCGGGGCGGGTGGTACGCGGAATATCTCAGGAACCACTCACGAGCACGTTTTGCTGGAACAGGAACTAGCCGACTTGCACTGCAAAGAGGCGGCATTGCTATTTACGTCCGGCTACGTTTCAAACTGGGCGGCTTTGGGAACTTTGGCCTCCCGCATTCCTGGAATCACCGTACTGTCAGACGAGTTGAACCATGCCTCGATGATTGAGGGAATTCGCCACAGCCGTTGTCAAAAGCGGATCTGGAAGCACAATGACATTGCAGACCTTGAAAGGCAGCTTGCTGACATACCAGCCAACGCACCAAAGCTCATTGCGTTCGAAAGCGTCTATTCCATGGATGGTGATATAGCGCCAGTTGCCGAGATCTGTGATCTGGCGGATCGCTATGGCGCGATGACCTATTTGGATGAGGTTCACGCCGTAGGGCTTTATGGACCGCGCGGCGGTGGCATCGCCGAACGTGAAGGCCTGATGGATCGCCTAACCGTTATTGAGGGGACATTAGGCAAAGCCTTCGGTGTCGTCGGTGGATACATCGCGGCGTCGAAAGAGCTTGTGGACTTCGTCCGGTCCTTTGCCAGCGGGTTTATCTTTACCACTGCATTGCCTCCGGCCGTAGCCGCAGGTGCGGCAGCCTCGGTTCGGCACCTGAAGCAAAGCAATGCGGAACGATATCTGCACCAGCAGCGAGTGCGCGAAGTTCGAGACAGGCTGGACGAACTGAGTATTCCCCATACTCCGAACCCAAGTCATATCATTCCGGTCATGGTCGGCGATCCGGTTAAGTGTCGCTTCATCTCTGATGTACTGATGCGTGACTATGGAATTTACATCCAGCCGATCAACTATCCAACCGTTCCCAAGGGAACGGAGCGTCTACGGATTACACCGTCGCCGGTGCATTCAACTGAGGACGTGGATCGACTGGTATCTGCATTGGGTGAGTTGTGGACGCAATGCCAGTTGGCGCGCAGGCCAATGGTCGCACAATGACAACTTGACCGAAGACAAGGATGCACACGCTACGAAGTGAGAGTTTCTGCTGATGGAGAGACTCATCGATCTGTTGGGAGACTCTGGCGCTTTGGCATTTGCCGGAGTGCTCGTCGGTATCTTGTTTGGCGTGACGGCTCAGAAGTCTCACTTTTGTTTAAGAGCGTCGGCAGTCGAAGTCGCTGAAGGCGAGTTAGGTCCCCGCTTGGCGGTTTGGCTGATCGCCTTCACCACTGCGCTCGCCTTGGTACAGGCGCTTATCGCGTTTGAGTGGCTAGACCTGTCCGAGACACGTGCAATCGCGTCGACAGGTAGCCTGAGCGGCGCGGTAATCGGTGGAGCGATGTTCGGCGCAGGCATGGTTCTGGCGCGTGGATGTGCATCTCGCCTTTTGGTATTAGCCTCCTGCGGTAATCTGCGCGCCCTGGTTACGGGATTGGTTTTGACCTTAGTGGCTCAAGCCGCCTATACCGGTGTTCTTAGTCCCGCCCGCGAGTTGCTGTCTGGTATCTGGGCTGTCCCAGGAGGCGCGCCGCGTGATCTTTCAGAAATACTTGGGCTCTCGCCAACGGTTTATACAGCAGTTGCAGCGTTGGGACTGGTGTCGGCCATTGTCTTTGCGTCCCACCGGAAAGTCGCGCCTATAAGGATCATAGCGGCCGCAGGAGTTGGCCTGGCTGTGGCGCTCGGCTGGTTGATAACATTTGCCATCGCGCAAGCATCTTTTGAAGTCGTGCCTGTGTCTTCAGTCACGTTTACCGGACCTGCCACGGACACACTAATGGCGTTGGTTGCAAGTCGAAACGTTGTTCTGTCCTTCGGTATCGGCCTTGTCCCAGGCGTAGTAATTGGCGCGGCAGGCTCAGCCTTGACTGCAGGGGAGTGGAGGATCGAACGATTTGGCTCGGAAACTCCGATGGAACGCTACCTCGTAGGGGCTGTTCTCATGGGGTTTGGGGCCATGCTGGCGGGAGGTTGCGCGGTGGGTGCCGGGCTTTCAGGAGGGTCCGCCCTGTCATTGACCGCATGGGTTGCCGTATTTTTCATGTGGGTCGGGGCGATCAGCACGCATAGACTATTGATGCTAATCCCTGTTCCGCAACATTCCTGAGCTACTCGAATTCCATCTGTTCGAAAACGCGCCCTGCATTTTTCGTGGCCAGTTCTTCAAACGTGTCCAGGTTGGCATAAGGTGACTGATCGACGTAGTAAGCCTCAGCCAGATCACCTCCTGCATCCATATGCTCTTGAATCTTGCCGCGCAGATATATCAGGTAGTCGCGTGTATAGCGGCGCACCTGATCCATGTTCGTAGGATGGCCGTGTCCCGGTATCACATAAGTGGCATCTAAAGCCTCGAATTCGGTGTCCCAAGTTACAAGCCAATCCGCTGTATAGGTGTCTTGAAAGATTGGCAGCATGCGTTCGTGAAACGCCATGTCGCCCGCAATGACAAGGCCTTGGTTCGGCAACCAGATCGAGATATCGCCGGGACTATGGGCAGGGCCGAGGTACTTTGCCTCAATCCGGAATTCACCCATCTCAACCACGTACTCATCATCGAATGTCTCGGTTGGGCCAGCCAGGAATGTTCCGTCTGCCTTGTCCTGATTGTATCGCTGCATTCCCTGCAGAATTTGCGGGCCATATTCCTCGAATTCAGCCGCTGCTTCTGAATGTGCGATGATCGGAATGCCGAGTTCTGACCAGTAAGCGTTGCCGAGCATCGCGTGCCCCTGGCCATTCTCGTTGAAGACAAGTCTGACCGGCTGATCCGTGATGGCCTGAATTTCCTTGTGAAGCGCTTCGGCAAGGACATAGGCTGCACCGCCGTTTATGACGACCACACCTTCACCGGTTACAATGAAACTGAGATTGTTGTTGTGACCAGAGTTTTCGTAGGTTGGTGGTGCGGTTGCGCCAATGGCGGAATAGACGCCAGGGATATACTCGACCGGTTTGGAATACAGCACGCTTTGCGGATATTGGTCTGCAATTTCCTCGCTTGCCCAAGCTGGTGCGGCCAAGGCCAAGGCAATCGCAAGCGTTCGTATCATGTTGGTTCTCCAATGAACTTATACGCAGAGCCAGTTTTTTCGACCCGGCCGATTCCACCATTCGGCAGGTGGAAGCCAATTATCTTCATTTGCTCGCGAGAAATCTGATCTAGCAGCAAACTACGAGTTGCTGCAGCTGCCTGTGGATCCTGATCGGTGCCACTGTGCCAATCAGGCCGTTCAAAAGCCACGTGTGGATTTCCCAACGCATCGCCGACAATCATCACGGATTCACTGCCGCTGCGGATTTCAAACGCCATGTGGCCGGGTGTGTGCCCAAAGCTTGCAAGGGCGGCAATGCCTGGAAGGATCTCTTGTCCGTCGTCAAAGAACGCCACCTGATCCTCAATTTCTGCCATCCGGCGCTTCGCGCCTACAGCGAACGCAGCGCGATCTTCTCCTATTGAATCTACCGTTGAAGGGTTCCACCAATAATCCCACTCTTTACGGCCAAAGTGATGCGTCGCGTTGGGGAAAAGCAGGTCGTCGAAGTCATCCAAAATGCCCCAGATGTGATCCGGGTGCGCATGGGTGAAAATCACGTGCGAAACGTCTTCGGGCGACAGGCCGATTGTTTCAACAGTTTCCATAAGTTTGCCAGACGTGGGCATGAAATCCGGCCCAGCTCCGACATCGAATAACACCGTGTTTTTACCATCACGATAGAGCGCCACGTTGCACTCTGGCTCGTACTTGGTCGCGTCCACTCGATTGCGATTCAGAAGCTGTTCGAGTTCTTCTTTCGGCATGGACCCAAAGATCATTTCCGGTGGCAATGACAGGTACCCGTCTGATACGGTTGAAATCCGAGCTGAAGGGCCGAGTTGCAACTCGGCCCTCACGATCCTGGATTGAGTACCAAGCATCCCAAGGCAAGCGGCGCTGTACAAGAAAGTGCGGCGAGAAAATGTATTTCCATCCATACACAATCAATAAAATGAATGTTATTATTTGTAAATGGAGAAAGAAAGGCTGTGTGTGCAAAGCTGCTTTCGTCTTGATCACTAAGAAGTCTACTCAACTTCTTCGGTACCGGCGGGTAAGTTAGCGATTACACCGGTGCCCCTGAGAGCCTGCATCTCAACTCTTGGAGCGAAATGGGACTGGTTGCGGCGTGTGGCGTTTCCCGCTTTTTCGTGACGATTCCCAGTTCTTTTTGAACACAAAATTCGTCTGCTGTTACCCAAAATGCCACCCAAACCATGTTTGCGGTACGTGAGAGCAACGCTGAGTTCACGTTTCTAACTGATATGTTATGGGAATTTGGTAGCGGAGGAGGGACTTGAACCCCCGACACGCGGATTATGATTCCGCTGCTCTAACCAACTGAGCTACTCCGCCATGAGTGAATGGCGATTTAAGGGAGGGGTTGGGGAGGGTCAAGAGGGAAATGGCGCCTTTGTTGGGAATATTTTAGCTGGGACTAATCCGAATTCGGCACAACCGTCGCCCTGGGTTCTGTATTTTGTACCACGCCGCGAATGAAGTTGTTGCAGATGTCCGGGACTGTCAGGGGGATCATATGGCCCAGCCCTTCGATCTGTTCAAAACTCAGACCAAACGCCTGCATTGATTCACCGTGTTGCGTGGCTGACAAGAGCGCATCCTGTGCTCCAAACAATATGGAGCCAGGCACTTTCAGGTCGCCATAACGGGCGACCTGGGCCGGCATGCTCTGTTCAATCCCGATCACATCCTGTGAGGCGCTGATAAACGCGGATGGACGCATCCCCAAAGCGCCGCCGGCGCGGTCCAGAAAGTCTTGGGGCGCGGGTTCTGGCGCAAATGCCGCGCTAAGGGTGTGCGGTGCGGTTTTTGCGGCCAGCGGGACGGCAATCGTGTTGCCGATCAGACTGCGCAGCCATGCCGTCCGGATTTCAAGCGGTTTGAACACGGCGGGCGGCCCGGGCATCGCCTGAGTAAGCGGAGCTAGCAGGGCCAGCGCTTTGATCTTGTCTGGGTAATCCAGCGCCATCGCCAGAGAAACCGCGCCACCCAGCGAATGGCCGACCAGAATTGGGTTGCTGACCCCCTTTGCCTCTAGAAATTCATGTATCATGCGGCCCTGTTCGGGCAACCGCCCAAGCTCTGCCGTCTCACGAGTTGAGTATCCGCAACCGGGGCGATCCACGGCAATGACGTGAAAATCCTCGGCCAGTTTATCCATCAAGGCGTAGGTGAAATGTTGCAACTGCCCGGCCAGCCCATGAATGAGCACAACCGTCTGATTGGAAGGGTCGCCCTTTTCCACATAGTGGATATTGCCGCCGCGCACGGGAATGATAACCCCCGGTTGTGGGACACGCATCCGGCCGTCACGGGTCAGCTTGCGTGTCCAAAGATTCATCGCAACAAGAAACAGCGCAATGAACAGCGCAATAGTCAGGAAGATTGTCATCAGCCTATCCTCTGGATGGAGCAGATCAGATTACTGACCGGATAGCGCCACAACCCGAAGGCAATGTCCACAGCTCGCTTAAAGGATCTAATGCGGACTGGGTTAGCCGCGCAAGATCGTTCCAGTTGGATCAAAGGGCGGTTCTTTCAGGATCGTTGCCCTATGCGGGCGCCCTAATACCATGACCTCGACCCTATCGCCTGCCTCGGCACCCGAAACATAGCCCAAGGCCAGCGACATACCCACGGAATAGCCATAAGCGCCCGATGTCACCCGACCAATTCCGCGCCCGTCCATGAAAATGGGTTCGCCTCCGGTCGCGTCAGCGTTCGAAGCTGCGGCGTCGGCTTCGTCCAGATGCAGCAGGACAAGCTGCTCTCTGGCCGGAGAGGTCATGGCAGAATTGGCGGCATCTTTGTTCAGGAACGATTTGTCGAATTTGCACAACCGGTCCAACCCGACCTCGTGTGGCCAGTATTCGGGGCTGTATTCGCGCCCCCAAGACCCATAGCCCTTTTCGATCCTCAGCGACATCAGTGCGCGGCTGCCAACTGGGCCTGCGCCGAACTCTTTTCCGGTCTCGATCAGCGCCTCATACAGGCGGAGCTGATCTTTCGTGGCGCAATGCACCTCCCAGCCCAGATCGCCGGTGAAGGAGACACGCAGCGCCAGGACCGCAATTCCGGCGATTTCGATCTGTTGCGAGCGCATGAAGGGGAAATCCTCGGGGCTGAGCGAGGTATTCGTAAGCCGTTGCAGGATTTCCCGCGATTTCGGTCCAGCCACGTTAAAGCCGCAAGTCTCTTCGGTGCGGCTTTCGAAACGGGTGCCGTCGGGCAGAGGAACCTGTTTGAAGAACCGTTTGTGATAGCGCTCGGCCATGCCCGAGCCGATGATCCAGAATTCGTTGTCGGCCACGCGGGTCACGGTGAAATCGCCGGCAATACCTCCCCGTTTTGAGATCAGCGGGGTCAGGCAGGATCGACCAACCGATCTCGGCATGAAATTTGCGAATACGGCATTAAGCCAACCCTCGGCTCCCGGACCTTTGCAAACATATTTGGCAAAGTTTGAGATGTCGATGATCCCGGCCCGATCGCGCAGCATCCGGCATTCCGCACCCACCGGTTCCCACCAGTTCTGGCGGGTGAATCCGTTGGTGTCCGTGGCGCCGGGCGCCTCTGCGAACCACAGCGGGTGTTCCCATCCGACATTCAGGCCAAAGACGGCACCCATGTCCTTTTGCCTGTCATAAATCGGGCGGGTCCGGGCAGGGCGTCCTGCGCTGCGTTCTTCATTAGGGAAGTGGATGGCAAAGCGGTGTGCGTACTGATCCTGCACGCGGGCCTTGGTGAAATCTTTCGTAGCCCATGTGTCGAACCGCGCCACGTCCCAGGCGAACATGTCGTATTGGGTTTCGCCTTCGATGATCCACTGCGCCGCCATCAGGCCCATGCCACCCGATTGCGAGAATCCCGGGATAATGCCGTTGCAGCAGAAATAGCCTTCGACCTCGGGCACTGGCCCCATCAGAACGTTGGCATCCGGTGACCATATCATCGGTCCGTTGATGACCCGTTTGATCCCGGCGTCGCCCACGGCAGGTACGCGTTCGATGGCGTTCATCATATTCTCTTCGATCCGCTCCAGATCGTCGGGAAACAGATCATGGGCAAAATCCAGGGGTGTGCCGTCCTCGGCCCAGAATTTCATATCCTTTTCATAAGCCCCCACCAAAAGGCCCTGACCTTCCTGCCGCAAATAGTACTCGCCATCGCGGTCACTGACCGAGGGCAGGCGGGTATCATGCGCCGCGACGTCAGCCATGGTTTCGGTGACAAAATACTGATGCTCGGTCGGTTGCAGGGGTAGCTCGATCCCGGCCAACATGGCAACTTCGCGGCCCCACAGACCGGCGGCATTCACAACCCACGGCGTTTGGATGTCCCCCTTAGGGGTGCCCACGATCCAGGTGCCATCTTCTTGCTGATCTGTCGCAGTGACCGGCGTAAAGCGGTGGATTTCGGCCCCACGCTGGCGCGCACCGACAGCGTAGGCGTTGGTGACCCCTGAGGGATCAACATTACCGCCATCAGGTTCGTACATGACACATCGGATGCCATCGTAATTGACCAGCGGGTTCAGACGCTGCGCCTCTTCGATGCTGATCTCATAGAAATTCATCCCGTACAGCTTGGCCTTGGCGGCCTGTATCCTCAGCTGGTGTTCGCGCTCTTCGGTTTGGGCTAGATATAACGAGCCGGGCTGGAACACGCCGCAGCTTTGGCCGGTTTCAGCCTCAAGCTCTTTGTACAGCGTCATCGTATAGTGTTGGATGCGGCTGATATTGGTGCTGTCATGCAGTCCGTGGATGTTCGCCGCCGCGTGCCAGGTCGAGCCGGATGTCAGTTCATCCCGTTCCAACAGCACCACGTCTGACCACCCCGATTTGGTCAGGTGATACAGGATCGAGCACCCAATCACACCACCGCCGATTACCACTGCCTGTGCATTTGTCTTCATGAGTCTGTCATCCAAAATTTTGGTCTTGTCGTCATGTGTTACCAGTACTGAACCCAAGACAACGGGTTTAAATTTCACGTGGGATTGAACAGATATAACCCAAGGCTAGTCTCCGATGCCCACCACTATGCACGTCCATACGCGACCAGTCTGTGGTTCAATTCATCTGTTTCAGAGGCCCCGGCTTCCAGGGCGAATACAAAGGCGTGGGTCAGGTAAAAACAGGCCGCGTCGATATCTTGCACCGCTTCGCATTCATCTGCTGCAATAGTGTAATAGCGGACCAACGCGGCAGGATCATCATGATCATGCGCCTCAAGTAGCAAGCGATCCAATTCTGTTCTGTCCATCGGGTCTCCGTCGCATCTGGCCAGTCAAGCATGGCCAGACAGCTGGTTCAGTCGGCGCGACCGCTTTCAATCTGCGTCGCAACCCAGTGATGGAAATTATGGGTCGGACCATCCATCACCGGAGAGAACCGACCGCCGTCGAACAACATTCCGTGCCGACCCTTTTGCATCCCTTCAACAACGAACACATCCTCTTCAAACACAGTTTTCCATTGCTGGGCGTTTGCCGCCCTCAGGCCATCATGTTCAGGTGTGTCTTCGATGCTTTTGGCATAATAAAGCTCGATATGCTCAACGGTATTTTCGTGATCAACCGGTTCCAGGACAATGGCAAAGGCATGGTCACGCTGCACACCCAAAAGAACATTTGGATACACGGCCACATACTCTGCGCCCTCATTCCATTGATCGCTTAGCCCGTCGAAATCGGCGAATGTGGTGCCGTCATGGTCAGTGAGTTGTCGATAGACCAGCGTGCCTTGACCGGAATAATGCCCGCGCATTTCGATGTTATAGTGATCTTCAAGTCGCGAATAACTGTTCAGGCCGGGATGCACCCAGGGCAGGTGATAGCTTTCGCAATAGTTCTCAACCGCCAGCTTCCAGTTGGTCTTGACCTCCAACTTGAACGAAGAGGCCTCACCGCCGTGATGTACTGGTTGATCAAACTCTTTCCAGCGTTCCAATAAGGCGGCGTGCGCCTCTTCGAATTCGGGTGCATTGCCGTCCACATTAACAAAGACCACGTCCCGCCAGACATAAGAGCGAATACGGATAAGGCCTAGAGATTTGCGATCCACGTCCTCATGGGTGTTGTGACCGGCGCCGCCAACATGTGGCGTCGCACGCAGCTCTCCCTTCAGGCTGTAGCACCAGCTGTGATAGGGGCAACGGATCGCGCCACTTATCTTGCGAGGGGTATCGACAAGGATCATCCCGCGGTGACGGCAGGTATTTTGAAATACGCCAACCTCACCATCCCGATCCCGCACGATTAGTAAAGGCATGCCTAGGAAATCGACCGGCATGGCATCGCCTTCCTCGGGCACGTCTTTGCCAAAGCCGATCCCAGACCAGTTGGCGTACAAAACCGATCTACGCTCTTCGGCGAAAAGTGCCGGGTCGATATAGTGTTCGTTTGGCAGGCCGTTTGCGACATTCACATCGACCAGAACGGAAGACAGCGCAGTATGCTTGTTCATCGGGCTCTCCTGCAGGTGTTGCTTGGTCTCTATTGGCGGATACGCTGGCATCCACTCAATATCAGAAAACCTCATCACAGGGTGATTTCACCTAAACCGAACCGTCCTGAACCTCTTGAATGATCCAATCTTTCAGCGCCCGGGCACTTTCGGACAAGTCTTCATCCGAGCGGCCAACCAGATAAAACTGGTTTGGAGCGATCTGGAGGTGGGGCCCGATTGCCACCAGCTTTCCCGATTGCAGCATGGGTTGGATCAAGCGTTGCCATCCAAGAACCAGCCCGGCCCCCTTACGCGCCCGCTGGAGGGCTACCGAATAGCTGTTCACACGAGAATCGATCGGAATGGTTCCCGTGTACCCGAGTTGTTGAAACCATTCGGGCCAAGTGGTCCAGCTGCGGTCTTCAGAGTCCAGATGTATCAGTCGTTCAGCTGCGAGATCTTCAAGGCTTGCACCGGCCAACCGATCCGCCACCTCTGGGCAGGCGACGGGGACCAGACAATCCCGAAACAGAGGAGTGTGCGAAAGGTCACCGTTGCCGTCCCGGCCGTAGCGAATAAAGAAATCGATATCCGGCCGATCCCGAAATGGTCGATCCTGTGAAAGCTGGTCAACATTTACTTCAGGCATTTCGCGCCAGAACCGGATTACCGATGGCGACAACCAAAGAGCAGCCACTGCAGTGGTTGATCCTACGGTTACCTTTTCGACGGTGGCACGGTCGCGGATTGTTGCCAGTGTTTTTGAGATGCGGGTAAACGAAGAAGCCAGCGCGTCATACAGCGCTTTGCCGTCTTCCGTCAGTTCGACCCCCCGGTGTTTGCGCTGGAACAAGGCAGTGCCAAGATCACCTTCCAACGCTTTGATCTGATGACTGACCGCGCCCGGCGTTACCGACAGTTCTTCAGCCGCATTCTTAAAGCTTAGATGGCGCGCAGCGGCTTCGAAGGCCGACAGCGTGGTGAGTGGCGGCAGATTATAGTGGCGTCTGGACATGACATGTGTAGCCGTTGGTGGTCTTCAGGTTAATTCTTCTCACTCAAATATTGGACTTTTTAAGATTGTGCGCCAGAAGAAATTTTCCAAAACGATGATGTTGAGTGCCGTGTTTCCGATACGTGCGGTAAAGATCAGGCAATGTTTCTGTGACGACCGGGTTTGGTGTCAGCCAGTTCATTGACGGTTCTTATGCCATCACGGACATGGAGTGGATCATGGATATGGGCGGAGATGATCCCGCGCCAAGCAAGGTTGAACTGATAGCAGGTCTAGTCGTCATCATGGGTCTGTAGATCATTTCGGCGGTTTCGGGTGTGGGTCGCTTCCTGCAAACATGTATCGCAATTAGTGAGGCTTGCTTTGACCAAATACCGCAATCTTTTGGGGAGGATTGGAGGATCGCCCTGTGAATATTCGTACCATGACCCGAACCGGTGGCCGCGCGGCCCGGCGCGCGCTGCGCTCTGCTCCGAATTTCGAGATGTTGCCCGGCCTGACCCGAGGCATCCCCCTATGCGAGGTGATGGATGGCAGCCAGATCGACCGGATCGACAGCGCCTCAATGGATATTCTTGAGAATGTCGGTGTTCAGTTTCGCGATGCAATCGCACTGGAGGATTGGAAAAAAGCTGGCGCAAAGGTCGAGGGCGAACTGGTCTATCTGGACCGGGGCCTGGTCCGAGAGCTGATCGCCACCATTCCCAGCACCTTCACTTATCATGCACGCGATCCGAACAAGAACGTGCGACTGGGTGGACGGCACTCGATCTTTGTGCCGATGACCGGCGCGCCCTTTCTGCGCGATCTCGATGACGTGAGGCGCAATCCGACGCTCGATGATCTGGCAATGTTCCACAAACTCAGCCACATGCTGCCGGCGATGCATTCCTCGGCGCATCACATTGTCGAACCTTACGACCACCCGATCAGTCAGCGACATTTGCGCATTACCTATTCGTCGATGAAACATTCGGACAAGACGTTCATGGGTATGACCACCTCGCCGAGAAACGCCGAAGACGTCATTGAGATGTGTGCGATCCTGTTCGGGGAAGATTTCATTGAAGATCATCCGGTCACCACGGGCAACTGCAACGGAAACTCTCCGCTGGTCTGGGACGAAACGATGCTGGGCGCGATGCGGGCCTTTTCTCGCCGCAATCAGCCTGTGTTGTGCTCGCCCTTTGTGCTGGGCGGGGCCAATACGCCCGCATCGGTTCCCGCCACCGTGGCGCAATTGAACGCCGAAGCACTGAGCGCGCTGGCCTATACCCAAGTCATTCGCAAAGGTGCTCCGGCGATTTACGGGCACTACCTGTCGACGGTGTCGATGAAATCAGGTGCCCCGATGGCCGGCACGCCCGAGATCAGCCTGATGAACTTTATGATCGGGCAGATGGCCCGGTTCTACGACGTTCCATGGCGCACCTCGAATACGCTGGGTGGGGCCAAGACATTTGATGCGCAGGCCGGGTACGAATCCGCCACGACGCTACAGGCCGTTCTTCATTCCGGTGCGAACTATATTTGGCATTCGGCCGGCTGGAATGAGGCCGGGATGCATTGTTCCACCGCCAAGTTCATTGTCGATGCTGAACAATGTGCGATGGCTTATCGCATGGCAGAAGGCCCGCAATGGGATGATTTCGACCAAGCTCTTGCCGCCATTCCAGAGGTCGGTCCAGGCGGGCACTATCTGGGTCATCCGCACACGCAGGACAATTTTCAAACGGCGTTTTTCATGCCCGAGATGTTCGACAACAACTCGATTGAGCAATGGGTGGCAGAAGGCGGGGTTGAGATCACTGAGCGCGCGTTGAAGCACGCGCGCAAGCTGCTGGCCGAATACCAGGAACCGACACTGGACGTGGCCAAAAACGAGGCCCTGCTGGACTATATCGCTCGGCGGGAACGGGAAATTCCCGCCGCTGACGAGCTGAACCAAGCCTATTAAAGATTTCGCCTTGGACCTATCCCGACTGCATTGTCGGGTGGGTTTCTATTTAGCACTCGGAGGGAAAATGGAGCTGACGGGCAAAACAGCGCTCATCACAGGGGCTGCGGGCGGCATCGGATCTGCTATTGCACAGCGGATGCGGCAGGCAGGGGCACGGGTTGCGGTTGCGGACGTTTCGGTTGAGGGTATCGAGGCCGACGCCCATTTGCCCGGCGATTTGCGCGAGAGTGCTTATGCAGATGCATTGCCGCAACATGCGGCGGATGCGCTGGGCGGGCTGGATATCGTCGTCAACAATGCGGGGGTCATCACCCGCGGAGCGGTGACCGAGACTTCGGATACCGACTGGGCATTGTCGCTGGGCGTAAATGTCGAGGCGCCCTTTCGCATCTGTCGCGCCGCAATCCCGATCATGGTGGCGCGTGGTGGTGGCGCGATCGTGAACACCGCGTCATGCTGGGGGCTGCGCCCTGGGCCGAACCACGCGGTCTATTGCATGACCAAGGCAGCTATTGCGTCGTTGACACAATGCATGGGTATGGACCACGCGCATCAGGGCATCCGCATTAACGCCGTCTGCCCGAATGAAGTAAACACGCCGATGCTGCGGTCGGGGTTTGAAAAACGCGGCTTCGATCCGGATACTGCCGTGGCCGAGCTGGGCCGGACAGTGCCCTTGGGGCGTATCGCCGAGCCCGAGGATATTGCTGATGTGGTGATGTTTCTTGCCTCGGACGCCGCGCGCTATGTGTGCGGGGCATTGCTGGAAGTGAACGGAGGAAAACCGGTTTCATGACGCGATTTACCGGCAAAACCGCACTGGTTACGGGCGGGCGCAGCGGTATCGGATGCGCCATCGCGGAACGTTTGCAACACGAAGGTGCACGGGTCTTTACCGTGCAACGTGGGAGCGATCCGGAATTCGAAGGGTTCGAGGCCGATTTCAGAGATCCCCACAGCCCGCAAACGGTGGTCAATCAGGTCGTTGATCTGTCCGGGCGATTGGACATTCTGGTCAATAATGCAGGCATGATGCAGGAAGCCGGCGTCGAGCAGATGAGCCTTGCAGACTGGCAGCGCACGCTGACAGTCAACCTCACGGCCCCGTTCCTGTTGATCAAGGCGGCGCTGCCCCATCTACGGCGGGCGGGCGGGGCGATTGTCAATATCGGCTCGATTGAGGGGCTGGGCAGCAATCCCGGCCATGCTGCCTATTGCGCATCCAAAGCCGGGTTGCATGGCCTGACACGAGCGGTGGCCGTGGATCATGGGGCAGAGGGCATTCGTTGCAACGCCGTGGCCCCTGGCTGGATCGACACCGAGTTGAACGTGGATTTCATCGCCTCAATGCCGGACCCGGAGACATTTCACGAGGATATCAAGCGCATACACCCCGTTGCCCGAACCGGAAGCCCGCAAGAGGTTGCGGCGCTGGTCGCCTTCCTGGCGTCGGATGATGCCAGCTTTATCACCGGGCAGGTCTACACAGTCGACGGAGGCCGCATGGCCAAGCTGAGCCTGCCCTGATCACTCGTCCCGCGCGCGCCATTCTTTCCAGCGCAGCACTGCATTGGCACCGATCTCTCGGAATGGTTTTGGGGGCAGGCGTTTGGGTTGATCCTGGGCGTCGAAATACCGGGTGATATTCGAGCTGTGGCCGCAGGTGCGTTCTGCTGCCGCGATACCGGTCAGGGTGCCGCGCGCCGTGCCTAGCCCATTCTGGACGCAGCCGGAAATCACGCCCTGTTCGACCTCTCGCGCGACGGAAACGCCGTTCAGGCTGAGGCAGAGATGACCGGCCCAGTGATATTGCATGTCCAGCCCCGCCAACAGCGGAAATCGCTGGTCGAATTTGCGCTGCATCACCCGCGAGGCGCGCGCCAGATCACCAGCAGTTGAGGTCATGCCCGGGCGCAGGGCCGCGCAGGTACGGGTTATGATCCGATTGCCGCCCTGCGCCGTATCAATGCGCCGCATCGTTGTACCCAACGGATCAGATGGTGTGACACTCCAGCGGGGTTGCCCCCCAAGCCGCGATAGCACTTCGGCGTCCAGCTCAGGGGTCATTGCCGCAAAAAGGAACAGTTGCATCAGTCGGTCGCGCTCGATCCCAAAGCTTTCCAGATGCCCGTTCACCGTTAGGATGACTGTACCAGTGCTGACGGTACCGCGCGCGGTTTTTACCAGCCACGCACCGCCTTGCTTCTCAAACCCGGTCACGCCAGAGCTCTCGTACAATGCAATGCCATCCTTGATCAGTCCCGCAGCCAGACCGCGAATATAGCCTGCTGGTTGCAACATAACCGTGCCGGGTGTGTATAGCCCCGACCGATAGTGGCGCGACCCTGTCAGGGCGTGCATCTGCTGTTGGTCGAGCATTTCACTGGTCTCACCCAAAGTGCTGAGATGATGCGCATAGCTGATATTATGTGCATGTCCCGCCGCGCTCACCGCTCCGTTAACCTTGCCAGCCGGATCAAAGAAATTCGGGTCGATCTGATATTGCTCGACCGCCGATCGGGCAAAATCAATTGCAAGTCGGTTTAATGTGATCATGGTGCGATCATCCCCCGGCCCGGAATAATTGTCCGAGGCCAGGTCATGTGGCAGATCGATCATAAAACCCGTATTGCGCCCCGCAGCCCCTTCGGCCACGCGGCCAGCCTCAAGCACGATGATCTTTGCGTCGCTTTGCAGCTGCCTCAAACGCTGTGCCGCTGACAGGCCTGCGAAACCGGCACCAACAATCACGACATCCGCCGTCAGATCACCATCCAGTTCTTGGGCTGGGGGTGGATCGCCTAATATGACGCTCCAGGCCGCAGGTCCGCGATGGACAGGCAGGGTTCGGGCGGCATAGCTGCTCAATCCACGGCCTCATCCGCATCGTCGGACAGGTCGACCCAGATGGTTTTTAGCTGGGTATACTGGTCATGCGCATGGATCGAGTTGTCGCGCCCACCAAAGCCAGACTGTTTATAACCGCCAAAGGGCGTGGTGATATCGCCCTCTCCAAAACTGTTTACAGTCACCGTTCCCGCCCGGATCATCCGCGCCCCGCGGATGGCGCGTTTCGCATTGGCTGTGAAGATCGACGCACACAAACCATACTCGGTATCGTTGGCGATCTTGATGGCCTCATCGAAGCTGGAAACCGTGATCACCGAAAGAATAGGACCAAAGATCTCGTCACGTGCCAGGATGGCGTCATTGCCAGGTAGTTCGACTACGGTGGCCTCGACAAAGCCATTGTCCGCTTTGCCTCCGATCACTACGTTTTCGGCCTGATCCAGATATCCGCAGACCTTATCGAAATGAGCTTCGCTGACCATTGCGCCCAATCGTGTTTCCGGGTTCAGAGGCTCGCCGATATTCCATTGCTTTACATGATGGGCGATGCGGTCGAGCAACTCGGCCTTTACGGCCTTGTGGACAATCAGGCGGGACGTGGCCGAGCAGTTCTCACCCATGTTCCAGAACGCACCATTGACGATATGTGCCGCCACGCGGTCCAGATTTTCTGCATCTTCCATCACAATGGCCGGATTCTTGCCGCCCATTTCAAGCACCACCTCTTTGGCGTTGCTTTCCGCCGAATAGCTCAGAAACCGTTTGCCAGTCACGGTTGAACCGGTGAAGGACACCATATCGATATCCATGTGCCGTCCGATAGGTTCGCCCACCTCGGCACCTGCGCCGGGGACGATGTTTAGGACGCCGCGTGGCAGACCGGCCTCCATCGCCAGTTCGGCCAGCCGCAATGCCGTCAGTGAAGTTTCCTCGGCCGGTTTCACAACCACCGAGCAGCCCGCAGCCAGAGCGGGCCCGATTTTCCATGCCAGCATCAGCAATGGGAAATTCCAGGGCAGGATTAGCCCGACAACGCCAATCGGCTCGCGCACGACCAAAGCGATGTGGTCGTCACTGGCGGGCGAGACCTGATCATAGATCTTGTCGATCGCCTCAGCATGCCATTTCAGGCAATGAATGGTCTCGGGCAGGTCGACGGTCTCGCAGTCAAAGATGGTCTTGCCACTGTCGATACTTTCCATCACCGCCAGTTCACGTGCATTGCGTGTGATCAGTTTGGTCAACCGGATCAGCACATTTTTGCGCTCGGATGGGTGCAGCCTCGACCAGCGGCCATCTTCGAACGCTTCGCGCGCCTTCTCGACGGCGAAATCCACGTCCGCTACACCGCAGGCGGCAATGTTGGCCAATTTCTTATTGGTCGCCGGGTTAACCGTTGTGAAGGACTGCCCGGAAATCGCCGGGCGATACGCGCCATCAATAAAGGCGCCGGTTGGCAAGGTCAGACCCGCGGCGATGGAGTCGTATTCGTCCTGCGTCAGCAATGTCATACCTTACTCCTCTGCCATGATGTCAGCGATTTTCTGTTTCAGCACGCGCGTCACTTGCTCTAGCGCGCGTTTGTCATCTTTGTTCAAAGATTTCAGCGGCGGCCGAACGATGCCCGCGTCAATCCCATTCATTGTGACACCATGCTTGATGGTCTGGATGAATTTGCCACCCTGTTCTAATACCCGCATCAAGGGCATCAGCGCCGACATGATCCGGCGGCCCTTGGCAAAATCACCCTCGATTACACAGGCCTGGTATAGCGCCACATGCTCGGCAGGCAGAAAGTTCGAGCCGCCACAGACCCAGAACGGCGCGCCCCAGGCAAAGAATTCCAGCGCCTGATCGTCCATACCGCATCCCAGTTGGATATGCGGATAGTCCCGCGCCAGAAGATGCACCCGGTTGATATCGCCCGAGCTTTCCTTGATGCCGCAGAAATTCCTGCTGCGTCCGACGCGGTCCAGGAATTCTTCGCCCATCATCGTGCCTGTGCGGTGAGGATAATTGTACAGCATTACCGGCAGGTCGGCGGCCTTGTCGATGGCCAGCGCATTCAGCGCATTTTCGCGGTCGGTGGGCACCGAATAGGGCGGGCTGGCCAACAGGATCGCATCCGCCCCGATTTCCTTTGCACCCGACGCCAGCGCAACCGAGTCCGACGTCAACATCGCGCCCGTGCCAACAACCAGAGGCAAACGGCCTTTCAGACGCACATGGGTGAACCGCGCCAATTCTAGCCGTTCCTCCACGGTCTGCGCATAATTCTCACCGGTCGACCCGCCCGAGATCAGACCATGCACGCCATTCTTGATCAGAAGCTCAATCACCTGCGCCAGCGCGTCCCAGTTCACGCTGTCATCGGCCTGATAGGGCGTGACCACCGGGGTATAGACCCCCTCAAATCGGAAAATTGGGTTCATTCCGTCCTCATGCAGGTTTCGAAAGCGGTGGGAGGCCCATTGGGACATCCAGCGCATCGGGCATCACGAACAGTTCGATCTGATCGCGTGACAGGTTCCAGTGATCTTCGGCCAGCTGCGCAGCAGCCGTTTCATCGCGTGCTTCGATGGCGTCGATGATGGCGTCGTGTTGCTGGCTTGCCTCGGACAGGTTTTCGACCATCCTGCCCGACTGTGGCCGGTAGAAGGTCATGCCGATACGGGCATGGTCAATCAGCAAACGGTTGAAAGAGGGCAATAGATAGACATTGCCCGACATTTCGCCGGTCACTTCGTGAAAGCGGTTATTGGCCAGGGCGCGCTCTTCGGCTGCCCCATCCCGCAGCGCGGCCTTGAATGCCTGCTGTGCGGTTTTCAGGGCTTCAATCTGCACAGGCTTTGCATTCGCCGCTGCCAGTCGCAGGATTGCACCATAGATCATCGGCGCGGCCAGAAAGAAATCGCGCAAGGTGGTATACGACATTTCGGACACGCGCGCGCTGCGGTTTGTTCGCAGGTCCAGATACCCTTCTCCGGCGAGTTGTCGGAACACTTCGCGTAAAGGCGTTCTCGACAGGCCAAACGCATCGGACAGATGCACCTCGTCCAGATCGGTGCCAGGTTGCAGGCGCAAAGTCAGGATCGAGACCTTCAAGTGCTCGGCCAGCTGCGTTTTGCGGGTTTTTGCGACGTCCTTCATCCGGATCCTCCAGCCCAGCCAGCAAGAATCGATTGGGTTCGATTGCCTCCTTTTTGTATCCGAATAAAATACATATTGTATACATAGAAATTTCGTGCAGCATAATCCAACGACAAAGACTCAGCCAATCCGGCCGAACAAAGTGGAAAACCCTATGCCTCAGATGCGGCACATCACCATTGTTCTGATCGAGGAGTTCTCGCATCTCGCCTTTTCATGTGCCGTCGAACCACTGCGGATCGCCAATCTGGTCAGTGAGAAAACGCTATATGATTGGACGCTGATATCGGAGGACGCAGAGCGTGCAGTGTGTTCCAATAAGGTGGTGACACTTGTGCATGGCGGGTTGGGCGATATTCCAAAGACTGATCAGCTGTTTGTCTTGTCGGGCATCCACATGCGCAACCATGTCTCACGCGACCTTCTGGCGACGTTGCGACGCGAACGTGCGCGGGGCACGCCGATCGGGGCATTGTGTTCTGGTGCTTGGCTTCTAGCAGAGGCTGGATTTCTGGATGGCTCTCAGGCTGCGATCCACTGGGAATATCACGATGCGTTTATGGAAGCGTTCCCAGAGGTGAACCTTGTGCGCAGTGTCTTCGTGGCAGACGCGAAACACATCACGGCATCGGGTGGGACGGCAACTGCCGATCTCTTGCTGCATCTGATCGGACGCGATCACGGCGAGGAGCTGGCGATCGCGGTTGCAGACCAGATGGTGTATAATGCTGCCCGCAACGCAACGGCCAAACAAAGGGTATCATTGCAATCGCGCAACGGGATGCGTAACGCACATCTGGCTCGGGCTATCCATACCATGCGCGAATGCCTTGAAGCACCGGTTTCTCCGTCAAAGATCGCGGATGATCTTGGCATATCCACGCGCCAGTTAGAGCGGTTATTTGGTAAGTATCTCAACACTTCGCCCAAAAAATACTTTATGGAATTACGCTTGGAACGCGCGCAAAAGCTTTTGCTTCAGACCGAAGCATCCGTCACTGAGGTCGCCTTGGCTTGTGGCTTTGAAAATCCCGGCCATTTCTCGCGGGTTTATCGATCCAGTTTTGGTGTCACACCGCATTCGCAAAAAAGCAAAATCGATTGACGGAAGGCGGCGGGGGGAGCTGCTCTGCCCTAGGGCGAGCCCGGCCCGGCAGGCGCTCACCCCCTAGTCCCGCTTGTACCCCCTCGTTAAATTCAAACTCGTAAACTGATCAGCAGGATTGACTGTTTGTATTTGGTAAAAAGGGCACAAATTCTGCAAGATCGTGTCAGATGTAAGGGGGTTTAGGGCGATATAAAGGCCCAGATTTCTGCAAAAAATGCGGCTCAAATCCCACACAATTAATAGCTCAAATAGCCAAGTTTGTCCTTGAGTTTGCGTTACATATGAAAAATGGCTTTTAAGTTTAGCCAAAATACCGGGTATACTTACAAACTATGGCAGAGATTCACATCGGGATGCATTTTCGAACCCCCATGTTCCCTTCAGCAACCAAAGCCGGAGGCCATGCATGAATTTCGAAACTTACCAGCCGGTCGTGACACCTGTCCCGCCAGTCATACCCGTAGACGTGCGCGAGGATCAGATTATTCAGGCCTCGCAGGCGGCCAGTTCAGCATTTGAAAAGATATCCGCCACGGCAATATTTGAGGTGGATACAGTCACTGATACTCAGAAGCGCATACTTGCGATCTTTCGCTGGTATTTTCTGGCGGCCTATTGCACGCGGATGTTGTCTGGGGCAACGCATCGGCTGGATCATTTGACGATGCAAGTAGGCATGGATGTATACAGTGCGGTTGGTATGATTTTGTCCCGCGATGAGATCGAGTATTCGAGAAACTTGGTTGAAAAAATGCCGGATTCTGCGGCTGATGCACGGATGAAGGCGATCGGTGCGCGGGGGCACAAGGCAGGTTGGATCGCGGCCAATCAATATAAACAGGGCAGAGGCATGCCCTTAGAGATCAAGGTCGCTCTGTCGGGTGCTTTGGCAGCTGTGGATCGTTTGAATTGAACAGCGGTCCCAATTTGACATGAATTTACAAGTGTAGGTGGATTTGCTTCGCAGCAGGCAGGCGCGCGCCTTTCGTTGAAGCTCAGGTCGAAGGGGGGAAATGCTGCCCATTCACAGTAGGGGATTGAAAACCGTACCAAATCACTACATTCACCCCTGATAGATCCAACAGGTTAATGCTACATGCCCCTTTCAAGAAGATTGCTAGCCTATGGCTCGGTTCCCGTGGTTGCGATTGTATGCTTTGCCGTTTGGTATACCAGTATCGGTTCCAAACCAGGTCCTGAGTTTGTCCGGCTGGATGGTGGAGAATTCCTGATGGGTTCGCAAAACTTTCAAGCGGAAGAGACTCCGGTCCATCCAGTGAATGTCAGGTCCTTTGACATTACGCGGACAGAAATTACCAACGACCAATTTGCGAAATTTGTCGAAGAAACCGGGTATCAGACAACGGCAGAGCGTGGCTTGTCGGCGGAGGATTTCCCGGGTCTGCCTGCAGATTTGCTTGAGCCTGGATCGATGGTCTTCGCCCAGCCTAAGGAAGCGGTGTCGCTGAATAATCCCAACGCATGGTGGCGCTATGTCAAAGGTGCAAGCTGGCAACACCCGGCAGGACCGGGCAGTTCGATTGCGGAACTGGGCGACCATCCGGTGGTGCATGTGTCACCCGAGGATGCCGCAGAATTTGCAGAGTGGATCGGAGGTCGTCTGCCGACCGAGGCCGAATGGGAATTTGCAGCTCGCGGCGGGATCGAAGGCGCCGACTACACCTGGGGTGACAGCTATGATCCCAGCAATGGGTGGAAGGCAAACACCTGGCAAGGACAGTTCCCAAGCGAAAACCTGGCTGACGATGGCCATGTCGGAACCGCACCCGTAGCTTCATATGTGGCCAATGGCTACGGCCTGTATGACATGGCGGGCAATGTCTGGGAGCACGTGGCCGACTGGTGGGTGCCGGGGCACATTCCTGGCGACCAAATTGATCCTACCGGCCCGGAAAAGGCCTTTGCCGCCCAGTTCGGTAGCGCATCGATGGGTGCAATGCGGTTGGTCAAAGGGGGCTCATGGCTTTGCGCACCGAATTTCTGTCTGCGTTACCGACCTGCAGCGCGGCAGCCGGTTGAGATGTCGTTGGGCAGCAATCATGTCGGATTTCGCGTTGTCCGCGATGTAGACTAACCGCCGGGCATTCCGGTCATGCGGCGGGCTTATTCCGCCCCGTACTGGTGGCACAATCGATTCCAGAACATATCAAGCGCGGCAAATTTAACGCCCTTGCGACGGGCAGCGCATATGTTCCAGGTCAGAGGTTGCGTGGTTCGTATCTCTTTCAACATCCCCAATTTCAGGTGCTGATCAAAATCTTCCTTCATTCCTCCGGCAATCAGGTCTGCTCTGCAGCCCATATCGGCAACTAAAGAGAAATCGTCACTTTCGATCTGGGGCAATCGGTCAACAATATGCCAGGCTTTCTCGTCATTCCCCAAAGTGGCGGCAATGGCAGAGCGCCAGTGGCGATGCATATGCGCGGTTACAAACGGATGCCGAAACACCTCAGCGATTGAGACCGGAGTAGCCTGATGAATGGGATGGTCGGGGCGAGCGCAGAAGAAAACGGGTTCCTTTCGAACGACCTGAATGTCCAGATCGCTTAGGTTGGGCGTGTGCGTAAGATCGCAAACCGCCACGTCCAGACGCCCTATCCGCAATGCTTCGAGGGGTTCCATGGTGGCCCGCACATCAACGCGGACGCGAAGATCTGGCCAGTTATCAAGCAGCTCTGCCAGAAGCGGCGTGATGATCGTCCGGGTCGTCAGGGGGCCGCAGCCGATATTCAGCACCTCCGGGCCGACCGAACGCAGCCGTTTGACTCCTGCTTCAAACTGGCTGGTCGCATTGTGCAGCGCGTCCAGAAGTTGCAGAAAGCGTTTCCCCGCCGGTCTGATGGTTGCGCCGCGGCCTGTCCGTTCGAATAGCGCCTGACCGGCATAAGTTTCTGCCTGGCCGATATAGCGTGAGAAACTTGCCGGAGAGGTTCCGATTGCATCCGCTGCCACGCGAAAGTTGCCGTGTCTGGCCAATGAGCGCACCGCATCTATGGCTTTGGAATCAATCATTTACACCCTCGTTCCAATATTCAGAACGCTCATACCAAATGATGGAATGGTCGTCTCTTTCTGTAGCCGGAATTGTCGTTTCCTGCGACATTATTGTCGACCGTGGCACGACGCCCCGGACTTCCCACATAACGGAGGATTCAATGGTTCCTTTAAGGAATATATTAGCTGTGCTTGGCGCTTCGGCGTTATCAACGACTGCAGCACTTGCCGATTCTGAGGATACACGCCCAAACGTTCTTATTCTAATCGCAGATGACATGGGGTTTTCCGATGTTGGCGCATTTGGCAGTGAAATCGAAACGCCCTCGATCGACCAACTGGCAGATGACGGTATGCTGTTCACCAATTTCCACGTCGGAGCGTCTTGCTCGCCCACTCGGACTATGCTGATCAGCGGTGTCGACAACCATCTCGCAGGCCTCGGCAATATGTTAGAGATTCAGGCCGATAACCAATTCGGCAAGCCTGGCTATGAAGGTCATTTGAACGACAAAGTTGTTGCGTTGCCGCGTCTGTTGCGCGACGCAGGATACCACACCTATATGACCGGCAAATGGCACCTAGGTCATGAGCCTGGCACGATCGCTTATGACCGCGGATTTGAGAAATCCTTTATGCTGGGCGAAAGCGGTGCGGATAACTGGGTCGAGCAGCCCTATGCCCCATTCTATACGCGGGTGCACTATTACGAGGACGACAAGCTTGTCAGCCTGCCAACGGACGACTACTTCTCGTCCGATTTTTATACCCAAACGATGATCGATTACATCGACAGCAACCTGGATGACGGTAAACCATTTTTGGCCTGGGTCGGGTATCAGGCCGTCCATTATCCTCATCAGGCGCCAAAAGAATTCATCGACAAATATGACGGCGTTTATGACGAAGGGTTCGAGGCCCTGCGGGTTTCGCGTCTGAAAAAGCAGAAGGAACTTGGGCTGATCTCTCCGGATGTGGAATTGGACCCGGAGTTTGCGAAAACCTCTTATGAACCGTGGCAGATGCCGGATTGGGAAAAGCTTAACGACGAAGAAAAAGCATTCAACGCGCGACGGATGCAGACCTATGCCGGAATGCTGGACAATATGGATGTCAATATCGGCAGGATTCTGAGCTATCTGGATGAAAAAGGTATTGCGGACAACACCATCGTCATTTTCCTTGCGGATAACGGCCCGGATCCGAACCAGTTGCCGCTGTCTGAAGCCTATCGTGATTGGTACAAAGCCCATTACGACAAGGTCTATATCGAGGATTTTGACGGCGATTATTCGGATATGGGGCAGCAGGGTGTCTATGCTGATTACGGCCCTGGCTGGGCGGCAGCCGCAGCGGTTCCGGGCAGCTACTTTAAGACATTCTCGACCGAGGGTGGTTTGCGTGTCCCTTTGATCGTGAAATTCCCGGGTGTTGTCGAGCCCGGATCGCAAGTCGATAAATTTGCCTTTGTTCGCGATATCGTTCCAACACTTCTTGACGTTTCCGGCGTAGACGTTCCCGGACCGGTCTATGACGGTCGCGAAATTTATACGCCAGACGGTATCAGTATGATGCCGGTCCTGAAGGGTGAGACGGAAACCGTGCGCGACGATAACAACCCGGTCGGATATGAGCTTGCAGGGTCCTCAGCAGTATTCCAGGGCAAATATAAACTGATGCAGAATCTGGCCCCTAAAGGCACAGGCGAATGGGAACTGTTTGATATCGAAGCTGATCCGTCGGAATTACACAATCTGGCGGACCAGATGCCCGAGCGTGTCGCAGCGATGCAGGCCTATTTTGAGGACTATGCAAAAAGGGTAAATCTTGTGCCTGTTCCAGAAGGCTATAACCCTCTGGAGCAGACGGTCGTCAACGCCAAGCGCAGTGGCGCGCATTAACTGAAATGTCATCGCGCCGTTTCGGGACGGAAACGGCGCGATGCGTATATTTGAAAAAGGCACAGTGCTGGTTGGTCCGCCGATAGATATGTGGCGCTACTGCGGGTGCAGCCACTGTTTGCCGCAAGCACACGCCCATGGAACAGGCCGGTGCATTGTTAGGAGGAGATGCGGGTTATTGCCCTGTGATTTCCGTGCAAGTTCCTTTGCCCCAACCGGTTCTACTACCAGAGGCAGAGAAATCGAACGTGCCTTTCTGGGGGTGGACGTTATAACTCAGCGTGTGATCCTCGCCGATATACAGGTAGGTCAAGGTATCGAGCCCCGGGAAAACATCGACCTCTTTGTCGATGTCACCGATCTTGATACGACCTTTGTTTTGATCTTCATATTTGATCAGTTTCGCAGCCATTTCGGGATGCTGTTCGTCTGGCGACTGACATTCAAACACCCGCTCTTCTGCAAGCGCCGTGAAGGGCATAAATATAAGAAGAATGGCCAACTTTTTCATTTGATCTCACCTAGAGCAGATTCGTTTCGAACGCCGCAGCTAGGTGTGATTTCTGTCATAAATTTGCTGAAATTCTGGCCAGACTGTGCCTTGGGCACAACCAAAGAAAATATAGGTGTTGGACCGTCTGCAAAATCAAGATTCTAGCGTCTCGGCAAGAAGCCTGTGGCAAAGATCGCATCCCAGAACAGAATGCAGGTCGGCTCCACTGAGCATTGCATTCACTACCAATCAAATCTCTCATAAGTATCTGTTTCAATACAAGTAATATTTGCATCTCCGAGGGTTGAGATCGGCTCGTCCAGAACATCCACCTCTGGGGCATTGTCGGTCGAATGGATAGCATCCCAAGGCAGGGTTCCAGGAGTACTCGAGTACAGCGCTTCGTAAGCCAGTTCTTCGTCCAAAGAATTCCCTGGGCTGACAGGGTCGTCACCGACGGTCAGGGCAAATGGGTTTTCCGAAGTGATGAGAGTGCCGGCGCTGTCTATGTCTGACACAACGATCTGACCATGAATTACGCCCTCGAAACCTACTGGCGGGGAAAGCTCCAGGTGGTTCAGGTTACAACCCGACAAATCCACCGGATCACCATTGGTGATCACCGAATGCTCACCACTGATTATCAGGGTATTTGCCGGTAACCCTTCCAGTGTAACATTCGCCTGATCAGACGCATGCGACACCTGGATGCCAACTTGGATCGCGTCGTCCTTGGGAACCGACAAACCGGGATCGGCCTGCATCACCTCACGGCCATCGGTATCCGGACCGTCCCATTCCAGCTTCAGCCCCGCATGGCCGTGGTTCTCGACATATCGGACTTCGATGCCATAAGTCCCAGGCTCAAGGTTGACCTCTTCTGAATACGTGCGAAACCCATGTGGCTTATCGTACTCGATGATCTTTGTTCCATCGATGAAAACAGCAATCCCATCATCTGCTCCGGCAAAGAAAGTATAGCTGCCCCCTTCCTCGACAGTGAAGGACCCTTCCAGCCTGGCACCGAATGTGTCGGAGGATCCGCCTTCCCAGAATGAGTCTTTTCCAAGTTCGTAGTCGATTTTGGAAACAACTTCCTGATGAGTCGGGGCTGAGTTCCAGTCGATTTGATCCATTCGGGTCAGTCTCTGGTCTACATCGTAGTAACTTGCATGAAAACCAGTTTGCATCTCGGCGCTCGGGGCAGGGGGCTGTGCTCCGCTCTCATATGGTGCCGAAGGTTGGTTCGGATCAGCAGGCGATTCAGGCTGAACCGGACCGAGACCATCTGGCTGAAACTCTGCCTTTTCCGAAATGGGATCTTGGGCATCACTCCCATCAGGAAGTTTTGCATCTGGTTCAGGCTCGTCAGGCTCGCTCTCGGTGACTTGGGGCTGGTCCCCATCTGTGCCGGCGGAAATACGGGGATCGACCATGTCCGCGACATTGACGGTAAAGCTTTCGGTCAGAGTAAGCCCGCCCTCGTCAATGACAGTTACATCCACCGTTACAGATGAGGCCTCTTCGTGATCAAGCGCCACATCAGGTTTTAGCCGCAACTGGTTGTCGACAACCTCGAACCGGTCATCAGAGACTTCAAACCGATGCGAGCCGCCAAGGTCAGGGTCGTCAAAAGAGATTTTTCCAACAACGGCACCTTCAACATTCTCGGCCACCGTTAGCTCGGCCGCAGTCAGAGTAATGTTGTCGACAAGCGCGCCATAGCTGTCATTTTGGTTTGCAGCTTCCCTCAGCTCCAGGTTGTCCTGACCGGTTCCAACCACCTGAAGGTCGAATGTTTGCCATTCGGCGGATTGAGGATCAAGCTCCGCGACCAAATTGCCATTCCAGTAGACCTCAACCGTGTCCGTTCCACCTGCAAGGCGTTCGCGCAGGTCGATGCCAAGATCATAAAGCTGGCCTGCCTCGGTTTCGACGACCTGAGAGATGCTGTCTACGCCGCGCGCATGGTCCATTTCCATTAGTTGATCACCCTCAGAAGCCTGGGTTCCGCCGAGACGGTCCCAGATTTCGATCCCGTTTGCGTCGGTCCAGGCGCCGCTATCGTCGCCGTCAAATCCCCGCCAGCGACCTTCATCAAGGTCAAACTCTTCGAAACTACCGTTGTGGATCAGGTTTTCAGTGTCATTGCCAAGGCTAAGATCTGTGGGTCCTTCGTTGATGTCTTTGATGTTGATGACAAAAGACTCGGTCACGCTCAGCCCTTCAGAATCGGTGGCGGTGACCTGCAGGTCGATCTGAGCGGTCTCTTCGTGATCAAACTGCATCCCGGGTTTCACGCGAAGCTCTCCATTGAAGACCTCGAACCGGTCATCTGACACTTCGAATACGTGGGCATCTTCCGCGTCCGGGTCGATCGCCTCGATTCGGCCAATAATCGCACCGGTGACGTTTTCCGATATTGTGGTATCGTTCAGCGCGATACCTACTGGGCCTTCATTCACGTCGAGAACATCAACCGTGAATCTTTCCGTCAGGCCCAACCCGCCGGCATCGGTGACTGTGACATCCACCTCGACCTGCGCCGCCTCCTCATGATCCAGCGAGAGGCCGGGTTTTAGCTGTAGCTGACCGTCGACAATTTCGAAGCGGGCATCCGAGACTTCGAATGTATGTGTTTCCCCGTCATTCGGGTCCACAACCGAAAGGGTTCCGACCACGCCGCCCACTGCATTTTCGGCTATAGTCGTGCCGTCCAACAAGATTTCTTCGGGGGCGTCGTTCACGTCCGGCTCCGAAAAATCTGGAGACTGTCCGGCAGTTTTCTGGAATGAAATCGGCTGACTTGCTTCCGCCGCTTGCAGAGCCAGTGGGTCAATTTCAATGGCCTGTTGTAGCTCGAAAGGAGTTTGGGCGGGCATGTTCCCTTCGAGAGGCGGGGTACGCACCGCGGGTGTGTCCGCTGTGTCCTCAGACTGCAAAGGCTGCGCGGCACTTGATGATCCAGTTGTGCTGAAATTGGATAGGCTCTGGTCGGTTGGTGCCTCGAAACTTTCAACCGCGGTTGGCGCGGTTACGTTCAGCGTTTCAATCGACTCTTCAAAGCGCGCGCGGTCTTCCAGCGCGCCGGATTGTTGCTCGCCGGTATGCAATGTACTGCGGCTGGGATCGTCAGAGGTGTTGACAGTATTGCGCGATAGATGAGCGGCGATTTCATGCGTTTCGTCGTGTTCGGCCTGCAGTGTTTTCGCCCGAAATTCCGGATTGTCTTTCATATTGCTCATCGCGTGACACCTCAGGAAATTTGTTGATTCACGTCACCTTTTACCATGCAGGTGTTCAGCGAAGGTCAATTAAACCTTTAAATTTTAAGAGAAAATATCCTCTCTCACGGCGCTCAGATTTACTGTTCTTCAATTTTACGTCCCCAAAGCTGAAGGCCAACCAACTGGGTGAAGAGAACGATGAAACCGCGTGGGTTATCCGGGCGAATGACGGCAGGACAAAGCGATATCCCTGTCTGGGCTGCATCCATTTCGCTGAATGTGCTTTCGTTGCTGATGCCAATTTCGATCCTGCTGATCTTTGATCGGATCATTCCATTTCAGTCGGTCGACACCCTGCGGGTCCTGACAGTTGTGTTATTGGTCAGCGCAGTGTTGGAGCTGATTTTGCGTCAATGCCGTGCAATTTTGCTCTCGGCTGCAGCTGAGGATGCCGCTGTATCGAATTTCCAGCGGTTTATGACCACGGTGATCACAGCGAATACGCTGAGCTTTTCCAAGGTTCCGGCAAGCACTTACGCGGAACGTTTCGGGGCGATCGGCCAGTTAAGAGATCACCAGGCCGGGCAGGGGCAAACTCTTTTGATTGATCTGCCATTCACCCTGTTGTTTGCGGTGCTGATCGGGTTGATCGGGGGGTGGCTTGTTTTGGTCCCGCTTGGAGCATTTTGTACGGTCACCATTTTCGCGGCCATCATGAAGCGTGCGCAATGGCATTTGTTCCGCCGTCGTAAATCAATCGACACGCGCCGCTATGCGTTTCTATCCGAGATTTTGACTAGCATGCAGACGGTCAAGGCCAACCGGATGGAGCGGCAAATGACCCGCCGTTTTGAGATGCTTGAAAGCCAGACAGTGGATATGAGCCGGAAGCTGATTCAGTTTTCCGGTCTGGCCCAAAACTTCGGAGCGATCTTTTCGCAAATGACCGTGGCGGCCATGGGTCTGCTTGGAGCCTATCTGGTAATCAGCAATCTGATTGGCATTGCTGAAATGGCTGCCTGCATGTTGCTGAACGGCCGGATTGTGCAGCCGTTAACCAAGCTGATGGCGCTTTGGGTCCAGTCCGAGAATGTCGCGATCTCGCGCAGCAGGCTCGGCGAAATGGGCAGTCTGCAGACGGTTTCCAGTGCGGTCTCTGATCAGCCAGCCTTGACCGGCAGGATCGAGATCAATGATGTCTCGATGAAGCGGTTGAATGGCTCTGGGCATAGTTTCGGCCCTATCAGATTTCGCGGCGCGCCTTCTGTTGGGGTTTTGATTGAAGCTGAGAAAAGCTGGATGGTAGACGAGCTTTTCGATGCCTTGTCCGGGCAACGAATGCCCGATCAAGGAGAAGTTTGGATCGACGAACGGCCCGCAGTCCAACGTGCGGCACAGCGTGGGCAGAACGCCATGGTCATGCTCGAGGCTCAGCCAGCGATCCTGTCCGGCACGCTGTTGCAAAACCTCAGTGCTTTTGGTGATGCCGCGATGGTCGAGCGAGCAAAAACAGTAGCTGCAGCATTAGGGCTGGAGAAACGCATTCATCGTCTTCCTCTGGGCTATAACACTCCGCTGAACACCGGGACAGCATTTGAAAAAGACCCGGTGAACAGGCAGATGATCGCCCTGACACGGGCTCTGGCCTTGCAGCCGCGCATCCTGCTTATGAATGAGCCAACGGCAGTTTTGGACACTGCCGAAAGGCAAGCGCTGGCTGACTATCTAATGTCTGTTTCTCCGCGACTGACCCTGATTATTGCCAGCCCCGATCCCCGAATGAAGAACCTCACACAAGAGACAGTTCGCCTCAGGTCCTCTGCCGAGGGTGTGTATGCGGAATGGGAACTCGACACGACTTTAGAGCAAACAGCGGCAAAGCTTATCAGAAAGGGGGCGGCATGATCGCTTTGAACGCGGAAATTGCAGCGCAGTTGTTACAGCAGCTTCTGGTTCAGGGCGGATGGCGAAACCGTCCGGATGCGATCATCGAAGCTACGCCACACATGTCCGAATGGTTTCGGGTAGAGGATATTCTTCAGACGCTCCGCAACCTTGGTCTTCCCCATACGCAGTTGAGGTGCCGCGAAAACGAGATATCTGATTGGCAATGCCCGGCCATGGTCTTTCCAGATCAGGGAGGCTGCTATCTTGCGATAGGACGAACAGGGCGCGGCATCCAGGTCAGCGACGATCACAATCCCGATCTGCGTTTATTACAGCCAACACATCGTTTTTGCAGGGTTATCAGGATCGACCGGTTTGATCATCAACACGAAGACGACCGCCCAATAACTGTAGGAGCAGCATTTGGTGGCTTGCGGGCGATGATGCCATGGCTGATTATTTCGTCGTTTCTAACTAACCTGCTGGGGCTGACCGCGCCCCTGTTGGTTATGGCCATTTACGATCGCGTGATTCCGTCAGGATCAGTCGATCTTCTAATTTCATTGGCTTTCGGTGTGGCCATAATCGGCCTCTCCGACCTGTGTTTTCGTCACGCTCGTACCCGAGCGCTTGCTTACATTGGCTGGAATGGCGAACGACAGATGATGGAGGCATTGTTTCGCAAGTTGATGTCCCTTCCACTGAGCCAGCTTCAGAAGTCTGACATAAATCAGCAACTGTCCCGGTTCAGACAATTCGAATCCCTGCGCGACATGTTTACCGGTCCGGTAATGGGAGCTTTTCTTGACCTGCCCTTCGTTCTGATTTTCTTTGCGGTTTTGTGTTATCTGGCGCCATCTGTCGGTCTGTTGACATTGGGTTCGATCCTGTTCCTTGTCGGCCTTGGTATCTTTACCTCTGCCTTTCAACAACGATTGGACAAGTCGGCGGCCGAGGCTAATGCGGCCAGTCAAGCCGCCATTCATGACGCGGTGCTGCATCAACAGGTGATGGTCAATCTGGGAATGCAGAAACAATGGCTGGCACGCAGTCTGCCCCTTGCTGAAGCCGGCGAACGCGCGACAGCACGTGCGCGTTTGTTTCAGTCACTTACCCAGTCGCTTGTACAGTCAATCTGTGGGTTGGCGACGGTCGGGGCAGTCGTTTTAAGCGCATATGGGGCCCTGAATGGCTCATTGAGCTTTGGCGCAATGATCGCCTCCATCGCGTTGGTGTCCAAAATGCTGGCTCCGATTCAATCTCTGTACACCAGCTTCCCGCAAATTCTGTCGTTCCGGTCCAGCAGCACACAAGCCGATCGAGTTCTTGGACTGCCCGAAGAGTTGGAAATGGGGCTCAAGCAATCGCATCAGAAGACGCTTAGCGGTTGGGTCTGTTTTTCGGGGGTGACGTACCGTCCAGATCCGTTGAATCCTCCGATCCTTTCGCAGGTCAGTTTCCAGTGCAATCCGGGTGAGGTCGTGCTGGTCATGGGGAGTGATACGGCAAGTCGCACTGCCATTCTCGACCTGATAGACGGGCTGTATAGCCCCCTGAGCGGCACCATCGAGCATGATGGGATAGATATTCGCCAGATCGCTCGCGACGAATTACGGAAATCCGTCACATACGCAACCTATGAGAAATCCTTGTTCTATGGCACGGTCGCGCAGAATTTCCGCCTGGCGGTGCCCAGCCTTTCTCCGGACCAGGTTGCCGAGGCTCTGGACGGGATGGACCTGCTGCATGATCTCGAACTTTTACCAGAAGGCCAGGAAACGCGACTGACCGACACTGTGCTGTCGCAGTTGCCTGAAGAGGCGGTCAAAGCGCTGACTCTGGCTCGCTGCATGGCGCGGCCTTCTTCGCTCTTTCTGTTTTCCGAACCGACCAATGGTCTTTCGGATCGTCGGCGTCACCTGTTTAAGCACTGGGTTGGTGACAAGCGGGGGAAATGCACTGTAGTCATCGCAACCGCCGACCGCTCATTCATGCAGATCGCCGACCGTTTCATATTTCTCAATGGCGACAAGGTTGCTGTGAATGCCACCGGAGAGGCTGGCCGGAAGAAGCTGCAAGCCGTGTTGAAAGCGCTCGGAGGATAGCCATGGCCATATTCTTGAATAAACCAATCCCGCAAGAGGCGTCGGAAGTGAACAGCCGAAATCGCAGCAGGCAGAAACCGCGCCTGGCAGCCTTTTTGGCATTGACCTCTTTGGGGATGATCACTGGCCTGATTGCTCTGTCAACGCAAACGGCGATCCCGCAAATCACGCGCGCACCGGGTACAATCATCCCTTTCGGAGACTATTTACAGATCGAGACACTGCTGGGCGGTGTCGTTCAGTCTGTGCATGTCCATGACGGTCAGATTGTCGAAGAGGGCGATGTCCTGATTCAGCTTCAACACCCAGACCTGTTGCACGAGCGCGATGTCCTTGCGGGGCAGATGTCAGCGGTCGGGCAGGAATTGGCGAACGCGCGCGCCGTGCTGACAAAACTGGGCAGTTCAGAACCGTTGTCTCAGTCGGAAATCGGGGTTCTTGCCCTGAGCGGTTTAACAAGCGCTTCGGCGGCGCTGGAGCTGTATGCCGAAAGTCAGCGTATCCAGCGTCTGTCTATTTTCCAGCAGGAGGGGACACTTTCTATCCTAGCCAAGGCGGCTACGGTCGCTCAGGAACGGGTGGACAAGAAAGAGATTGCCTTGCAGCGATACGCGCAGCTGCAGTCACAAGGCCTCAAATCCCTAAGCGATTTTCTGGAGGAAGAGGACGAGGTTGATGCATTGCGCGCTGCCGTCTCTGACGCGCGGGTCCGGGTTGCGGAACTCAGGAACGCCCTGACTTTGGCAAAGGCATCTCTGGCCCGGGAAACCCTTTCGTTACGCGAAGAAACGCTTATTCGGCTTTCCGAATTGGAACAGGAAGATGCGCGCCTGCGTGTATCGGTTGGCGTGGTAACCTCCAAGTTGGACGCCCTGCGCATTTCTGCTCCGGCTCGTGGCATCATCCAGGCGGTCACACACCCTAGCCCCGGTGAGGTCATCGCCCCCGGAGAGGCGATATTTGAACTATTGCCGACACGACAGGAACTGGTTGTCGAGGCGAGGATACCCAATTCCGAAGTTGGGCATGTAAGCACTGATCAGCCGGTCGCCGTCAGCATTGATACTTTTGATGTGCGTCGATTTGGGAAAGTCCCGGCGCGTCTGCAATCGGTCTATCCGTTGCCGTTGACAGATGAGCAGACCGGAGAGACCTATTTCCGCGCAGCCTTTGCCCTGTCCCAAGACAAAATCGGATCGGGATCGTTCCAACGTCCTTTGAGTGCAGGCATGACCGTGGTGGCCGAAATGACAACCGGAGAGCAGACTCTTTTGTCATACCTATTGAAGCCGGTTCAACAGACTATCGAGGGGGCATTCAAAGAGCGCTAGATTTTTGGCGCATCTCAGAGCCAGAGGAAATGAAGATGTAACTGCCAAAATCCAGCCTGAATTCGCTTTCCCAAGGGCCGACTTACAACAGCATCGGTTTCGTAAAACAGAGCATACAAACATCCAAAACACTGGGCATTCAGTGTCGATTTGCCCACAGCAAGGATATTAGAAACTAGCGGGAAATGGTGGGTGATGAGAGACTCGAACTCCCGGCATCTTCGATGTAAACGAAGCGCTCTATCCTAATCCGCACGTGCAACAAGGTGCTGTTTTTCCCCTGCCGCAATCAGCACTACCTTGGAGAGATATCTAGTGTTGTCAGTGGCTTGAAGGTTGGAAAATCTTCTGGACGTATCAAGATCATATGACATCTTTCTTAGATCAGGTCTGTCGCTGATCGAACTGAAACAAAGAGTTGGTGCAGCGGTGGCGCAGCGCTGCATGCACAGCCGTAGGGGCTATGGTGGCAATTGTCCCTCTGTGATCCTTAGATAGGGGCTCCAAAAAGTGTGTTGCAAATCCTTGTCGGCCCCCACTTAGTGTGTAGTGGAAAAGCAATCTAACTATTCGCAACGTAACAATACACCGAGGCGGAACTTGGTCGGTGTCATTCCGGTTTGACCTCGGAAAAAGCGAGTGAAATGGGACTTGTCGGAATAGCCGAGCATCAGACCAATCTCTGCGATTGTCATCTGGTCTTCTTTGAGGTGCTCTTTGGCGACATCGACACGCAGCCGTTTGATTTCACGGGGTAGCGTTGTGCCTTGTCGCTGAAGCGCTTTCAGAAACCGTTCCGGTTGTATTCCCAGCATTCCAGCCACCATCTCTGGCCCCAAATCGGTTTCATCCAGTTTGTCGCGTAAGACAGAGCGCAAAGCTGCCACCACGGTTACTTCTTCCTCTTGTTGAGGTGAGACTATGGGCTTGGCAGAGCCCTCAGAGACATGGTGCAAAAACAACCAATCCACAGGAAAACTAATTTGCATTCCGGGATCACTCCCAAGGCCAACCTCGATCCCTTTGTAGTCGATAGGCAGACCATTGATGTATCTGCTTTCCCATCGCACGCGCGAAGAATCCCAAGAATCTCCGACGACGGTCTGCAATAGGCGTACATAGATTGCGGCACCAAAACCGGTCACCTGAATGGGCGGGACAGTTGGTTCCTGTTGCCTCTCGATACGGTAAGTCGCTTTGTCTGCTTCGATGACGAGACTGTGCCGCACAGAATTGGACTCCTGCGGTACGAGCCCAACAAAGCGAGTAAAAAACTCGAATAGCGTTTTTGTAGATTGCAAGGCTTGAGCGAAGGGCGGCCATCCTTGTAGGTCAAACGCCTCCCCTACATTCAGTCCTAGATATCGATCCCCTGATACTTCTGAGAAGGCATTCACCAAACCGTAGACCAGCTCTGAGTGAACGAACACGGTTGGGTCAGACATCAGTTCGGCTTTCAATCCGACCTGGTCCAATGCTGGTTGCGGATTGATCTTGCGTTCGGTGAGATATTGCAAAAACGGAGCGGCTAAGGAGAGGCGAATAAAGCCCTCGCTATGCTCTTGAGAGGTGGAGTTGAAAGGCAAGCTCGTCACCCTTGTGATGATTGGTCGATTTATTCAGTGGCCATTTTTACGATCACATTCGAACATGCCAATTCAAAAGTGGCAACCGAGGCAAAATTTTCCGGACTACAGTTGGCAAAACATGAATATGAAGGGAGTACTTATGTCCGGTCTACGAATGTCGCTTTGCTCGACGGTAATTGTCGCTGCAGGTCTTTCTTTTTCAGCATCCGCGCAGGCTCAGGATCAAGAAGAACCCCAAACGTTGTTTACCAACGTGGACATCTTCGATGGCGTGAATGAACAGCGTATCGAGAATGCCAGCGTATTGGTCGAGGGCAACCTGATTAAGTCCGTATCAACCGATGCGATCGATGCCCCCAATGCTACGGTCATCGACGGAGAGGGGCGGACACTGACACCCGGGTTTATTGAACTGCACGCACATCTCATGCTGATGGGGCCGACCTTGCCTGCGATGGAGGCCAACACGACCTGGGAGGACTTTGCCATACACGGTGCGCGGATGGCTGAGATGTATTTGATGCAGGGTTTCACCACTGTCCGGGATGCTGGTGGCGCTAATGGCGGACTACGTAGGGCGATTGACTCGGGGCAAATCGAGGGCCCTCGTTACTATCCATCTGGGGCGTTTATCGGAACACGCGGTGGTCACGCTGACTTCGCGAATTTCACAGCACCACCTGGTTCGGAGACAAACATGGGTCGGCTGAACATGGCTCAGGAGGTCAGTGGTGTCGATGACGTCTATAAATTCGCACGTAACAACTTTCGTATGGGCGCGACGCAATTGAAATTCATGCAATCCGGTGGTGTCGTGTCGGCATTCGACCCTTGGCAATTGCTGGCCGGGTCGCCCGAAGAAATCAGAGCCGCCGTCCAGGTCGCGAATGAATATGGCAGCTATGTCATGGCGCATTCCTATCGTAAGGAAGCTATCCTGAGTGCGCTCGACGCAGGTGTTATGTCAATCGAACATGGTTTTTCTTTTGACTGCGAAATTGCCGAAGTCATGAACGAGAAGGGTGCGTACATTACAACAAACCTAACGGCATTTGACCCCGGCCTTCTCGACATTCCGGCTGTGGCGAATGTTCCGGCGAGCCTTGCCAAGGCAAAGTCTGCCTCGGCCACATTTGCAGGCTATATCGACAATATGAAAGAATGCCCGGTGAAGCGGGGTTTCCAGACAGACTGTGTTGGTTCGGTAGAGGCGTGCAATATCCAGATTGCCTACGAAAAACACTTAAACAATGATTTCTTCGGCCCCTATACGTCCATGGTCACGTTGACATCGACGGGTGGCGAGGCAGTCGCTCTATCAGGAGACTTTATGAACCCTTATACCGCAGGAAAACTGGGTGTGATCGAGGAAGGCGCCTATGCAGACATCCTGCTGATCGATGGTAACCCACTAGAAGACTTCTCGGTCGTTGGCACGGGTGACCAGTGGTTTGGTGCCGATCCGAGGCCGGAAAGCCCTGAAACGATCCGGCTGATCATGAAGGACGGTGTGATATACAAAAATACACTGAATTGACCCCAAAACTCGACCGGAGAGTATTCATGTTCCTTTGGTTTCGTTCCGTCTTGCTCGCGGGTTTGGTCTGTTACGGTCATTCTGCCATGGCAACGCCAGGAGCAGCGCTGGACTGGGCAGACCTCCCGGACCCATCTGTGCAGGTCTTTGAGGATCCCTATCGGGACCTCAGCCCCGAACAGTTCGACGACGTCCTATTCGTTGTGCGGATGCGTGGCAGGCTGCAGCAAGACACTGGCAGCGCGGAAGAAAGACTGAAATGGCAGGAACTTCTGACCGAGACCGAGGATGCCTTGGCGGGAGTTGGCGTTGATGTCGATTGGCTGCTCGATCAAAGAGAGCTTGTGAAAGAACGGCGAAGAAAGGCAGGAACAAACGGAAATCCGCAATTCGACGGTCAAACAATAACAATCGCGGGCTTTGCCATCCCGGGCCCGAGCGATCCAGACGGGCGATCTGTGGCGTATCTAGTGCCAGAACGAGGAATGTGTAGCCACATGCCCCCGCCCCAACCCAATCAAATGATTCGCGTGCGGTTGAATGGCGACTGGACGCCCAGCTATTTCCACGAACCCGTTCGGCTAACGGGCACGCTGACTATCGATCCCACTGTTCAGAATATGATGGTTGTGGACGGCCTCATGCCTATGAGTGCGACATTCCAGTTGGAGACGGAACGTGTCGAAACTCTAGAAACCGAAGCAGACAGGCTGGAATGGAAGCAGCGTGCCGCTGATCGTATCCGAGCGGCGGGCAATCGCAAGACCGGCGGGGCAAAGGCGTCTGAATGATAAGACTTCTCGTTGTCGTACTGAGTATTGTCTCAGCCGGCGCGGCGTCGGCTCAAGGTCTGTCCGGGCCCTCTTCGGTCGAAGCTGATCTTGAGCCCGGAGATGGACTGACCGATCCACAATATCGTTCCGATTTTCCGCGCAGTACCGCACCGGGTTGGTTTCAGTGGAAAGACCGACTGGCGGAGAATGGGTTTCGGTTCAACATTGATTACTTGGCATTGGGCCAAACCACGAGCGCGGATCTGGGGGAGGGCGAAGCTGCCAGCGGAATTGCGCGGTTCTATGGCAGTTGGCAGGCGACTGAACAGGGGTCTTTGACATTCAAGATCGAAGACCGGCACAACTATACCGATGTTGCCCCACAGTTTCTTGGTCTGGATGGTGGAGCTCTTTCGATCACGGGAACAGCCTTCAACGATAATGGTTTGCTATTGACCAACCTGTTCTGGACCCAAAGGGCCGAGAACGGTTCGTGGACGCTGCAAGTCGGCCAGATTGATGTAACGGACTTTGTGGATATTTATGGGTTGGTAAGCCCATACAGTGGTTTCCAAAACCTGTCTTTCAATACCAACCCGACAATCAACGCACCCAACCAAGGCCTTGGCATTGCAGGCGGGATAAAGCTGAGCAAGAACCTCTACGCTGTCGCGAGCGTCTCAGACGCAAACGCCGACCCGTCTGATCCAAACTTTGATGTGTTTAGCGACGGCAATCTCTTCAAATCACTCGAACTTGGTTACACCTCTGACTTTGATCGCATTTACTTCGACAATATCCATCTGACCCTCTGGCATGCGGATGCGGCTGACGATGGTAGCCGTCCAGAAGATTACGGCGCCGCGTTCTCAGCAGCATGGTTTGTTGACAATAAGTGGATGCCGTTCTTCCGGGCAGGGGCCTCAAAAGGGGCAGCAGCACTCTATGATCGGTCCGTTTCTGCGGGTATTGGCTACTACGGTCGCAATACCGATTTGGCCGGGTTGGGCCTGAACTGGGCCGAGGCAAGAGGCATAGATGGCGATCAGTTCACACTCGAAGCATTCTACCGTTTTTCAATCGCACCCGGACTGCAGATCACGCCATCACTGCAGTTCATTTCTGACCCGCTGCTGAATCCCGCTCAGGATAGCATTACGCTGTTCGGCCTAAGAACCCGGATCGTTTTCTGAGGTGGATCGAAAGTAGCAGCTAAGATCAAAACAGTTAGGGACGTTCTGTCATGAAGACCCTGTTGGCCGCATGCGCCATAGCGAGCACTTTTGGTGGCGCGCTACACGCCAGCGAGGAAAGCAAGACTTGGGATGCGTCAGAAGAGGCGAAGCATATCGTGCAAGACATAATCGTCCTCGGCATGTTGGCTAGCCACTATGGCACTGGTTGAACCGACCACTACCAGCTTCATACCTACTTCGCGCGGGCTCGGGACTTTCGCAGCACTTCACCAAGTGTCATCTCGGATACGCCCACACTGAGGGTTGGGGTTAGCAATCTCCTGTCGGTGCTCATCTCCGTTTCACTAGCCCACTTCGTCGCATCAGCACGCTTATGAATAGACTTAGATCGGGATTGCCCGTCCTTCCGCACAGTCGCCCGCCACTTACCGTTAGGTCGTTTTACTATTGTCGCCATGGTCCATATCTCCTGTGTTGGAGACATCTTTTCCGTTTAAGTGCAGCGGAGGCGCAGCGGACACAGTTTCATGCGCAGCACGGCAAAAGGTGCTAGTCGCGTAAGACCTTGATACATTGTGGGGAAAGAATGGTGGGTGATGAGAGACTCGAACTCCCGACATCTTCGGTGTAAACGAAGCGCTCTACCAACTGAGCTAATCACCCGTGAGGCTGCATTTAGCCAAGCCGGCGCGCGGGCGCAAGAGGGTCCGGCACAATTTCTTTCACTGAATTTAGACAAGGCGGGAATCTGGGGTGATATCACAGCCAACCGGGCTCCGATTTATCAGACTTTCTGAGGGATCACGAAATCTGAACCGGTCGTTTCGGACCAGGCACCTTCAAAATATCTTGGGTGTTGTAGCGGCTATGGATTGCCCGTTTCAAAGGTTCTTATTCACGATGCGTCCTATCGATGCTTGCGCGCCCCCCGCCGCCTCAGATATCCCCTGATGGAACCTTAACCTACGAGACGGGAACAATATGACCCTGTCATCCGCAAGCCGTTTTCTGGCTGCTGCTATTGTTTTGGGTAGTTTGATATCGACTCCGCAGCGTGCAGAGGCCGACGATGTTTTGGTTTTTGCTGCTGCCAGTCTGAAAAATGCTCTGGATTCACTTGTACCGAGTTTTGAACGGCAAAGCGGTCAGGAGGTTGTCATATCGTATGCGGCGTCTTCTATACTGGCACGTCAAATTCAACAGGGCGCCCCGGCGGATGTGTATATTTCAGCCAACAGTGACTGGATGGATGTCCTTCAGGAGAATGGGCTGATTGATGCTGGATCGCGGGTTAACCTTTTGGGAAATGGGCTTGTCCTGATCGGTGGGCCGACGGCCGTTGAAATTGAGGGGCTTTCCCCGCAGACGGATATCTCAGCGGCTTTGTCAGGTGGGCATCTTGCGATGGCCCTGGTCGATGCCGTGCCTGCGGGAATTTACGGCAAAGCGGCGCTGCAAAACCTAGGTCTTTGGGATAGTGTTCAGCAGCAGGTGGCGCAGACCGACAATGTACGCGCGGCTCTGGCATTGGTTGCCGCGGGGGCTGCCCCCTTGGGTGTTGTCTACCGATCGGATGCCCAGGCCGAGGATCGGGTGCGGGTTGTGGCCTCTTTCCCTGCAAATCTTCACCCGGAAATTGTCTACCCGGCCGCTGTAACAACGCAAGCCTCAGCCGAGGCATATGCATTCCTAAGCTACCTACAGACGGACGCAGCGATGGCGGTCTTTGCAGAGCAGGGATTTGCCCTGCCGGGCGACTAGCCGATGGGTTGGCTGGGACCGGAAGAACTTGAGGCGCTGAAATTGTCGCTGCGTGTCTCTTTCTGGGCAACGCTGGTTACTTTGCCCTTTGGTGTATTCGTTGCCTATGCACTGGCACGCTGGCGCTTTCCCGGGCGACAAGTGTTGAATGGGTTGGTGCATTTGCCATTGATCCTGCCGCCCGTTGTTACGGGATATCTGCTGCTATTGATCTTTGGTATTCAGGGCCCGATTGGTGGACCTCTGGCGGGGCTTGGAATTGTCTTTGCGTTTCGCTGGACCGGCGCGGCGCTGGCCGCTGGGATCATGGCGTTTCCGCTGATGGTCCGTGCTATTCGCCTTTCGATCGAAGCCGTCGACCCTAAGCTCGAACAGGCCGGAGCCACGCTGGGTGCCTCGCGTCTTTGGGTTTTTGTCACCGTAACCTTGCCAATGATTCTGCCCGGGGTGATCGCCGGAACCATCCTTGCTTTTGCAAAAGCCATGGGTGAGTTTGGCGCGACGATCACCTTTGTTTCGAACATACCTGGACAGACACAGACGTTGCCATCGGCCGTTTATGCGTTTCTGCAGGTTCCGGGTGGTGAGGCGGCGGCGATGCGGCTAGTGGTGATATCGGTCATCATCGCGATGGGGGCGCTGCTTTTGTCAGAGTTTGTCGGTCGTCGCGCCGCGGCAAGGGTGTCGGGGACATGAGCCTTTCCGTCAATCTGCAACATGATCTGCCAGGTATTCAGTTGGATGCCAAATTTGATGCGCCTGCCGGGGTGACGGTTCTGTATGGAAGGTCCGGCGCCGGTAAGACGACAATCGTTAACGCTGTTGCGGGATTGCTGGAGCCCAAAGCTGGTCGCGTATCCGTGGACGGATGGACGTTGTTCGATACTCAAAAGCGCCTTTGGCTGCCTCCGCATAAACGCCGCTTGGGGTATATTTTTCAGGAAGGACGGCTGTTCCCGCATCTGACAGTGCGCCAGAACCTGTCCTATGGGCGCTGGTTTGCGCCCAAAAGCGTGCCGCGCGAAGACCCCGATAAGGTAATTGAGATGTTGGGGATCGGGCATCTTCTGGACCGTCGTCCACTGAGCTTGTCAGGTGGCGAGAAGCAGCGTGTCGCCATAGGCCGCGCCTTATTGGCCAGCCCGCGTCTGATCCTCGCGGATGAGCCTCTGGCCGCATTGGATGATGCACGGAAGGCCGAGATACTGCCCTATTTCGAACGGCTTCGGGATGAGATTTCGGTGCCGATCCTTTATGTGACCCACTCGGCAGCCGAAGTTGCGCGGCTGGCAACTTCTGTCGTTGCCCTGCAGGACGGCAAGGTGGTTCGGCAAGGCCCGGCTTCCGAAGTGATGGCTGATCCTTCTGTGGCCCCGCTCGGTGTCAGAGCCGTTGGTGCGGTGCTTCAGGTGCAGGTATCAGCTCACCATGCAGACGGGTTGACCGAGTTGGCAGCCGAAGAGGCGCGCCTATTTCTGCCGCGTATTCCCCATAAGGTCGGCGAAAGCCTGCGTATTCGCATCCCCGCACAAGAGGTGATCCTTGCCAGTAAGCGGCCCGAGGGCCTGTCAGCGCTGAATGTACTGGAGGGCAGGGTTGATACGATCCGAGCCGGGGAAGGCCCCGGTGCGATCGTCTCTGTCATTACACCTGCAGGGACTATTCTGGCTCGGATCACCCGACGTTCGGTAGAAGCCCTTGGGCTTGCTGCGGGCAAACCTTGCTTTGCGGTGATAAAAACCGTGGCGCTTGCGCCGCAGGATGTCGGTGGGCGGCTGCACTTTGAGAATTGAAACGGCGCTTTACGGAAAGCGCATCTGTTCTATGATTTCCCAAGGAAACCATTTTGTCCGGGGTCGAGCACCATGAAATACTTTGTATCAACATGTATTCTAACGCTGATGATGGTGCCTGCCATGGCCCAGGCTGTTGGGTTCGGGGTCGGTATAAACCCCGCATTCCAAACGACAGTGACACCACGTGACAATGGCGTTTACGAGGTCTCAACCAGCGGCAGTTCTGCGCCAGTGGCCTATTGGTGCGGGATCGGGGATTTTGCGATACGCACGCTTAGAACCAAATCGAACCAGCGTATTTACATAACCCGGGCCTATGACAAACAGACACGGACGGTGCAATTCTCGCTGACTGCGCCCGAAGGGGTTGATACGACGCCGGGCTATTCGGTTACTGTCAAACGCGTTGGCGAGAACATGTCAGCGGCATCGGCGCAGCGCTATTGCTCTGACAATTTCATGGATTTCGGGTTCTGAAACCTCGGAAGTAAAAAGCACCGCAGAGGCAGGTCAGGCGTTAGACCCATTTGGCCAAGGGCGGCAGGCTCATAAGCACTGCGTCCGGGTCGTGCCCGGTCTCTAGCCCGAATTTGGTTCCGCGGTCATAGACAAGGTTGTATTCGGCATAGAGCCCGCGATGAATCAGTTGGGTATCCTTATCGGCGGCGTCAAAGCTCTGTTGCCTGCGCTTTTCAACCAAAGGCAGAAAGGCTGGCAAGAAGGCCCGCCCGATATCCTGTGTCAGGGCAAAGTCCGATGACCAGTCCCCGGTGCAATAGTCATCCAGAAAGATACCGCCGACACCGCGGGCGCGCTTGCGGTGCGGGATAAAGAAATACTCGTCGGCCCACTCTTTCAAACGCGGATAATGGCCCGGTCCGTGGGGATCCAGATGGGCCTTCTGGGTTGCGTGGAAATGGGCAGTGTCTTCGTCATATTCGATACAGGGATTCAGGTCTGATCCGCCGCCGAACCACCAGGCGTGAGGTGTCCAGAACATGCGCGTATTCATGTGAACAGCAGGAGCGTGCGGGTTCTGCATATGGGCAACCAAGCTGATACCCGAGGCCCAGAACCGCGGGTCCTCGGTCATTCCGGGAATGCCTTTTCGGGCAGCCATTGCCTGTTGCGCCCGTTCCCCGAGCTGGCCGAATACTGTCGAGACATTGACGCCGACTTTCTCGAACACGCGGCCGCCGCGCATCACGGACATCAAACCGCCACCGGCGTCCGCCCCGTCATCGGAATGCCGTTTGGTCTCTTTGACTTCGAAACGACCGGGTTGAGCATCGGAAAAAGGTCCGGTGTCGTGGGAATCCTCAAGCTGCTCAAAAGCGTTTACGATTTCATTGCGCAAGTCACGAAACCAGGCTGCGGCGGTGGCTTTTTCAGTATCGAACATCTGTTTAATGGGCCGGGGCTGCGACGGGGTCCAGCAAAGTGCGTCCACCGTCAATGGTTAGGATTTGTCCAGTGATGAAACCTGCGGCGTCCGAGGCAAGGTACTGTGCGGTTTCGGCCAGTTCGTTTGGCGCGGCAATCCGGGAAAGGGGTGTGTGCTTTTCGATATCATCCCGAAATGTGCGATTTTCCTTGAGCGTGGATTGCAGCGAAGCGCTCATCACCGATCCCAGCGCGATCGAGTTCACGCGGATGCGGTTTGGGGCAAGGGCAACGGCCAAGGATCGGGTCAACTGATCAAGCGCTGCTGTAGACACCGAATAGGCCATCAGATCGGGATGGGTGCGACGGGCAGCAATCGAGGATAAATTGATGATGGATCCCGCAGGGTTTTCGTTTTCATCATCACCGGATTGCTTGATCATCCGTTTGGCAACAAGTTGGCTCAGTCGCAAGGCCGGCATCAGGTTCTGGTTCAATAAGGTGCGGACCGAGTCGTCTTCCATGTCCAATGGATCAGACGGGATAACCTGGCGCGAGCCATTTATCAGGATGTCGACCTGTTCGAAAGCGTCAATCGTGGCCGAAAGCAGGTTCGCAATCGTCAGCTTTTCACGCAGATCCCCGGCGAAGAAACGGATGTTGCTGTCATCTGCCTGCTCGCCCAGTTCATTGGCCAGTCGTTTTTCATCCATGTCGGCGAACATGACATTGGCCCCGGCATCCGCGAAGTGACGTCCGATGGCCAATCCGACACCATTTGCACCACCTGTGACGATCGCGGTCTTGCCGGCTATGGAAAAGGACATGCGTGTTCTCCTGATGTGCGGTGCAGGTTAGCGGGTATCACCGCCGAGGGCGAGAGACGTGGAAGACCTTGAAACGATTGTCCCCGGTCACTTCCTTCACCTGCGCGAAGGCCTCGTTCAGCGTAATTTCATAGGGTAGGTGTCGATTGGCGACCATCCAAAGGGAACCGCCCCGTGTCAGACTGCGCGCAGCAGATTTGATGAATCCCTGACCCAACGTGGGATCAGCACTGCGCGATGTGTGAAACGGCGGGTTCATAATGACCGTATCCAGCGGCTCAGGCGCGCGCCAGGTGACCGCGTCGGCCCAGTGGAACTGTGCACGGTCGTCTTTTACATTTGCACGAGCACATTGCAGGGCGATGTGATCGGCCTCGACCAGATGCAATTCCTGCAGCCCCCTTGCACCCATTAGCCCTGCGGACAGGTATCCCCAGCCAGCCCCCAGATCGGCGACCCGACCGCCCAGTTTTTCAGGCAGGGCAGCAAGCAGCATTACTGAAGCCGGGTCGACCCCGTCTGCAGAAAATACTCCGGGCGCTGTCTGAAATCCGTCGGCGGATTGGGTGGCGGGTGCGGCCCAGTCCTCGAACGCGTTTACGTCGGACTGGAACCAAAAGATCTTGCCATGTGCTTTTGCGATGGGCCCCTGCACGGTTACGCGTTTGCGAATATCCTTCAACAGGCTGTCGACGCCATTTGTCTTAGCGCCGTCGACCACAACCAATCCGGCCGAACGCTTGCAAGCCTGATACACGAGGCTGCGGGCCAAAGCCTTGGCACGCGGCAGGAAAACGATGGCGTCCTGGCACAGGTCATCGGCCTCGGGCGTGGCCCTGAATCCGTGATCCGCAAAATGGTCGTGAAACGGCTTGAATGGCTGGACTACCTGCGTATCTGAAGCCAGCCCAGCGAGGTCTTCCTCGGGCGTTGGCCCAATCACGGACAGGGGTTGCGCGATTTCAAGGCCGCTTTGCAAGGCAAGATCTAGGCGAGGGGACATTGGCAATTCCGAAAAGAGGTCAGGCGTCGCCTTACTCTTCGCGTTCCATAGTGCACTGCAGGGGGTGCTGATGGCGGCGAGCAAAATCCATGACTTGCCCGACCTTGGTTTCGGCAATCTCATGACTGAAGACACCAACAACGGCGACGCCCTTCTTATGGACGGTGAGCATGATCTCGAACGCCTCTGCGTGGGTCATGCCGAAAAAGCGTTCCAATACGTGAACGACAAACTCCATCGGGGTGTAGTCATCGTTCAAAAGCAGCACTTTATACAGTGGCGGGCGTTTGGTCTTGGGGCGTGTCTGTACCAGGATCGACGCATCTTCATCGTCGTCCGGTTTGTCAGACATCATCCATTGGTTCTCAAACATTAGGCGCAAACGTCCGATTCAGGCTTCGGTTTATCTGTGCGCTTATATAACGTCCAATGCGTCAGATAAAAGAGCCAGCAGGACGTTATCCAAATGGGTGAAAAACTAACCACAATCGGGTTCGATGCCGATGACACGCTGTGGCACAACGAACGGTTCTTTCAGCTGACGCAGGCACATTTTGTCGACCTGCTATCAGATCATGCCGAATCGGATCACCTGATGGACCGATTGCTGGCTGCCGAAAAACGCAATATCCGGCATTATGGGTATGGAATCAAAGGCTTCACCCTCTCCATGATCGAAACGGCGATCGAAGTGACCGAAGACCGTGTTCCTGCAGGGGTCATTCGCCAACTGATCGAAGCGGGGCAAGAGATGTTGGCCCATCCGATCGAGCTGTTGCCCTATGCCCGGCAGGCCATCGAAAGCGCTGCCGACACCCACCGCGTAATCCTTATCACCAAGGGCGATCTGATAGACCAGGAACGCAAACTTGCGCAGTCCGGTTTGGGCGATCTGTTCGACGGGGTCGAGATCGTGTCTGAAAAGACCCCGGAAATCTATCGCCAGATCTTCGCGCAGCATGGCGAGGGGCCCGCTGCGGCTATGATGATCGGAAATTCGATGCGGTCCGATGTGGTTGCTCCGATTCAGGCCGGATGCTGGGGTGTATACGTGCCGCATGGGCTGGTCTGGGAGATCGAGCAGGCCGACGTGCCGGCCGACAGTTCCAGATACCACGAATTGCCCGATCTTGGTGGATTGACGGCGCTTGTTCGCTCTTTGAGTTGATGTTGCCATTTGGTCGCAGTTTCCGAAAATAGGGGCCGGTCGACGACACAGTCTTGACGAAATGGCAGGTTTAGCGGTGCACCGCCGTTTGCACCGCCACATCTAGTGGGTCTTTGACATACGCTGAAAGCGTTAAAGATATGAGCTTTCGGTTTCTTTCGCGGGGGTGCTGTGCTACGCTGATGGGTAATAAAATAAATAGTAGCTGACCGGGAAAACCCGGCGGCCTGAGGTAGACAGAGGCAAAAATCGTGCAGGTACGGCGGACAGTTCCGGCCCCTATGGGCGTATTCCTTGCAGCATTCCTGTTGTTGTTTTCCTTCGCTCCGGCGCAGGGCATTGCTGCACCATATGCGGCGATGGTGATCGACGCGCGAACGGGCGAAGTGCTGCATTCCCGAAACGCCGATACACGCCTCCATCCTGCCTCGTTAACCAAAATGATGACGCTGTATATCGCATTCGAAGCGGTTCGGAACGGTGAGATCACTCTCGATACGCAGGTGACCATCACCAAAAAGGCTTCCTCTGAACCGCCTTCAAAGCTGGGTTTGCGTTCGGGGCAGAAGATTGCTTTCCGCTATTTGATCCGTGCGGCCGCGGTGAAGTCGGCCAATGACGCTGCCACTGCCATTGGTGTCGCCCTCAGCGGGTCCGAGGCTGCCTTTGCGCGCCGCATGACACGTACCGCCAAGGCGATGGGAATGAGCCGTACAACCTTTAAGAACGCACATGGTCTGACCGAGGCCGGACATCTGTCGACCGCACGGGACATGACTACGCTGGGACGGCATTTGCTGTATGATTACCCGCAATATTACAACCTGTTTTCGCGCCAATCCACGAATGCGGGGATCAAAACCGTTCCCAATACGAACCGTCGCCTGCTAGCGGCCTATCGCGGTGCGGATGGGATCAAGACGGGCTATACCCGTGCAGCTGGGTTCAATCTGGTTGCCTCAGCCAAGCGCAAGGACGAACGGATCATCGCGACTGTCTTTGGTGGCAAATCCGGCGCATCGCGCAATGCCAAAGTAGCCGAGCTGTTGGACATGGGTTTCCGCCGCGCCCCGTCGCGCGCGCCGATCCGCAAACCAGCCCGGCCGGCCTATGCCGGTAATGCAGGTTTGAATGCGAAAGTCGCCAGCGTAAGCGGCGCGCCCACCAGAAGCCTGCGACCGGTTCTTCGACCCCAGCGGGGGAGTACCGTTCTAGTGGCGAACAACGTCGCCGCAACCGCAGCCAAGAACGACGCGCGGATTCAGGACGGTATCGCCGCAGCCATCGCCTCGGCAGGTGTAGAGACGCCGACCGAAGGAACGACGCGCCCGACGGTACGCACGGATGATCTGGTGCTGGCCTCGGCAGAACAGCCCGAGCCAGAGCAGGAAATCGTCACACGCTTGTCGACCTCTGGCGGTCATTTGTGGGGCGTGAATGTGGGGCGCTATACGACCCGGTACGAGGCTGAAAAGGTTCTACTGAAAACGGCCCTGTCGGAAATGACCACATTGGAAGGCACGCTGCGCAAGGTCAATCAAAACTCACGCGGGTTCGATGCGACGTTCCAGGGCATGACCCGAGAGCAAGCCGATCTGGCCTGCCGCAGACTTCAGGCCCGCAATGTCACCTGTTTCATGATCGGGCCGTCATAAGACCCGACATATACTCTCCTGGATGGGTCTGGCCACGGAATTCCGTGGCCTTTTTTTGCTGAGCGAGCGTGCCGTAGTAGGCGGCAGGGATCAGGTCAGTCGAATACGTGGCCGTGCTGATATTGCTCATCCTGACCGGCGGCCGCAGTCAGGGCCGCGACGTTATCTTTGGTAAAGAACCCATCATACTTATGACAGCGCTCGATATACTCGGTGATCAGCAGAGTGTTCTTCGAGTGTTTTGAGAAGATCTGCTTGAGGTTCGGATCGTCTTTGCACTCTCCAACCACATGGGCCAGGAATGGCACCCCTTGGTCTTTCAGAGTGTTTACAACGAAATCCACATTCTTTTCGCCCGCACCGTGATCGCCGTCCAGAATCTCGATCGCCATATGATGCAGCCGACGTCCGAAATTGCGGACGAAATCCTCGGTTGGCATGGGCCGTTTGGCAAAAGAGTTTACAAACGAAGGCGTATTATTGGCTGTAAATACCTTGGCCGGGGATTTCTTGTCATCATCCACACCGGCATTGCGGTTCACATTGGTCGACGAATTCATGTCGAAAATGTTGTACGCCCCCCAGAAATAGTAGGGCACCATCGTTAGAAATTCGAGGATCGCGTCCTCTCGCTCACCAGCCAGAACGCGTGTCGCCAGATGGTCGATGCCCAACATCAGTGAAGAGATATTGCTATCGGCACCAAAGGCAGCAGCCTCATCCAGTCGCGCTTGTTCTGCGCTGCTGAGCAATACCCTGTCGCCCAGACCCAAACTGTCGGTATCGTTGAAATCCAGCGTTGAATAACCGACCCGGTTGCAGGTGAAATCAGAAGGGGTGGTGAACCGAAGGCCCTTTAGCGTGTAAAACGGGTTCTCGGTGTCGCCGGAATATTCGAACCGGATATTCTGATCCTCCAGCGTTTTGGTCAGCGTGTTCAGGTCAGTGGCGCCAAACACTTCGCCAACATAGCGCGTTTGCGGCGTGTTTCGTGCCAACGGGTACATGCGGTTGATGCGCGGGATGAAGTCTTCGAATGTCGGGCTAAGCGGAGCCATCACGATGAGCGCCGGGTAGTCCAGGTGTGAATGCAGGACCGAGTATTTATGCGTCCGTCCAAGATAGCTGGCCGTGTGGCGGTATGGCGACATCACATATAGCTCGACCAGAGTGTCGAAAAGAACGTCAGTTTCGACCTGAAGCACGACAGCGCGCATGGACCCAACCTGCTGGGCGACACCAGAGCTGGCACGGCGTTCGTAAATTTTTGGCAAATACTCGTTGAAGAAGTCCGAATTCTTCTTGTCGCCGCGTGGTTCGTAAGACGCTAAATCAAAAGACATAAAGTTACTCCTTGCCCAGACTAGGCAAACCAGGTGCGGTTCGTTGCCGGGATTGTGGTATTCAGAACATATGCTTGCTGACATGCTAGGGAGGGAATTCAACCTCGGCAACAGTCTGAGTACGGGCGGACGCATTGCACCCGCGGGATTACCGCAGGAACTTTGTCACCTCGACCCCGCCCGCGATCAGGTTTTCGCGGACCGAATGCGCAATCTGAACGGCGGTTGGTCCATCCCCATGCAGACAGATCGTGTCGATCGCCGTTTCAAGCCTTTTGCCGGTTTCGGTAATGATGGCCCCCTCGCGGACCATTTCCAGCATCCGAGGCCCGGCGATTTCGGGGTCGTGGATGACGGCGCCGGGCAGGCTCCGGTCGACCAGAGTGCCATCGTCGTTATAGGCGCGGTCGGCAAAGATCTCACCGACCCACTTGCAGCCCAGATCCCGCACGGCCTCTTCCTGTTTGGTGACGGCCAGCACCATTATGATGATGTCCGGGTTCACGTCCAGCGCGCCCTGATAACAGGCCCGCGCCATATCGATATCGACCGAGCACATGTTGGCCAGCGCTCCGTGCAGTTTCAGGTGCCGGACTTGCGTTCCAACAGCGGTTGCCATGCCGATCGCTGATCCCAACTGATACCGAACAAGGTTGCGCAGGCTGTCATGGGGTATTTTCATATTGCGACGGCCAAAGCCCTGCAGGTCAGGAAAGCCCGGATGCGCGCCAATGCCGACCCCGTTTTCCGCCGCCAGACTCATCGTATGCGCCATGACGTCCGGATCGCCAGCGTGAAAGCCGCAGGCTATGTTGGCCGAGGTGATAATCCGCAGCAGGCTTTCGTCATCGCCCATGCTCCAAGGCCCAAAGCTTTCCCCCATATCGGCATTAAGATCGACGCTGGGCATCGGCATTCTCCTTAGTCTTTGGCATAGATCATTCCGCTGATCAGTTGATAAGATAGCAGGTCCGCAATGTCATGAGGATCACGGATCAGGGGCTCGACCTTGGATGGCAGGTTGGCGAGTTCCTTTTCAAAGGCCGCCTGCAGGGTAATGGCCTCGTCCGATTCGACCAGCCTGAACTGAAGCTGCGCGCCTGCCGGGGTCTGCGCTGCCTGTGGCATGTCACAGGGAAGGACGGTTGCAATCCTGGGGTATCCGCCGGTTGTCTGACACTCGGGCAGCAGAATGAAGGGATTTCCAGTGCCGGTCATCTGAATGTCGCCGGGGGTGATGACCTCGGACAATATGTTCAGCTGGCCCTTCGCGGCGAAACCCTCTCCGTCGCTTTCCAGCTGCATTCCCATGCGATTTGCGCGGGCCCCGCGTGTGAACGTGGTGCGCAAAAAGCGGTCCAGCGTTTGCCGGTCGAACAGCTCGGTCTGAAAGCTGGCCACAACCCGCAGCGAACCGCCCGAGAACCGATCTTCAGCCCGCAACTTCTGTCCTGCCAGCTGTGACGCTGCCCCGGCGGATAAGCTGTCTCCGGCCTGTAGGGCGCGCCCGATTTTGGCAGTAAGGTGAGTTGAGCGGGATCCCAGAAACTCCTGCATCTCAATACCGCCGCCCAGGTGCAAATATCCATAGGTTCCCCGTGTGGCGGCCCCGATCATCACCCGCTGTCCGGTTTCAAGGCGGTAAGAGGCATTCCACGAAATGGCAGTGCCATCAATACTGGCCCGCATCGGCGCGCCCGTCAGTGCAATCTGTATGGGATGAGTGGCCTCAAATTCACCGCCCATTCCGGCCATTTCAAGCGCGGCAAGTTTTGGGCTTTGTCCCAGCAATGCGGCGCCTTCGTGCAGGGCCAGTAAATCTGCTGCGCCAGATCGGGAAAGCCCTTGATCCAGATACCCGTGGCGGCCTTGATCCTGTATTGTACAAGCAGGCCCTATGCGCAGGACAGACAGGCTCAAACCGCGATCTCCTGACAGGTTGCGCCGCCTGATCCATCAACGTCATTGGCGCGAATCGCCTCTAGTTCCTCACGCGTGACTGACATGAACTGCATTTCGTCGCCGGGTTTCAGGGCAAAGCTGTTATGTGCTTCAGGACGAAAACAGCGAAAAGCGGTTTGGCCGATATGTCGCCACCCGGTTGGTGAGGGCCCCGAGAAAAGGACAAATTGCGAAATCGCCAATACCAAAGCGCCCTCGGGCACCATCGGGGTCAACTTATTGAGGCGCGGTATGTTGAACTCGGGGCCGAGCGGGCCAAGATATGGCTGACCGGGAGCAAATCCGATCGTCAGGACGCGGACGGTTGTGGCGCTCAATCGATGAACGGCTTCATCGGGGGACAGCCTGGCCGCAGCCGCTGCCTCATCTAATTGAGGGGCAAGCGCGCCGCCATAAACCGTGGGGACACTCCATAACCTGCGCCCCTGGGGGAGGGGCGCTTTGTACCAATCCTGCCGCCGCAGCAGCTGCTCGACCCGGTCGCGAAGGTTTGCGTGGGCAAACTGGGATGGTTCAAATCGGATATAAGTCGACGCCAGCGTCGCTGAGGTTTCAATGACACCTTCCCACCGTTCAGAATCCACCGCAGCTCGAAACGCCAATGCTGCCCTGTTCGATGGCTCGGCCATGGTTTCGGCGAAAGAGACCAGCAGGCCGTCAAAGCCGACGGTGCATATGCGTGGGAAGATGGCGGCGTGTGTTCGTGTCATCTCGCTGCGTGCCAGTATGTAACTAGTCAGGTGACCTGAACGCAATCCAGAGCGTTTCGCAAGAGAGGGTGCAAAGTATTTGCCGGTGCATCCCTGTTTCAGACCGCGTGCAGGCAAATTCCGACTCGGTGCGGGTGTGTTTCATACCCGGCGACTCACACGAGTCTTGTAGTAGACGTGGGGAGCTCAACAATATGTTGATATCGGGCATAGCTCGTACGGAAAGCAGTGTGGATACCTTAGCCGTGATAATGGGCTTTCCTGGGTGCATCGGTCGAATTTATCACCTTAATTATCAGAATTTATTGAGTAAAATAAGAAAGTGCAAAAAAGTTTCTCAGGGCGTGATTTTCTGCTTGCGGTGTATGTTTGTAATGCTTAGAACCCCCTTCACCGGCGCTGCTGAGGCGCTTGTGACACACTGGAGAGACGGTGGGACGGGTTGGAGAGACGGCCGGACGC
>NZ_JBXWPG010000015.1:0-113231 GCF_059611285.1 Ruegeria sp. CDSA236 | reverse complement strand
ATCACGGCGCAGAAGGTCATCAAAGTGCCAACCGACAGGTCGATTCCGCCCGTGATGATCACCAGAGTTGCGGCAACGGCCAGTACGCCGTTGACCGAAGTTGCCTGCAGAATGGCAATCATGTTCGAGGTTTGCATGAAGTTCGGCGATGCGATCGAAAAGCCGATCAACAGGGCGATGAGACTGGCAAAGGCCAGCAGCTTTTGATACGCGCCGCTTTCCGACAGGCCCGCCAGGGGCTTTTTCTTGTCTATTTCCGTTGCTGTGGTCATGTTGCTGTCCCTGTGACCTGCATCGCCGCCGTGCGTTGGGTGGCCAGATGCATGATGTCTTCCTGAGTGGTGTTGTTTCCGCCGGGCAGAATTCCGGTCAGCCGGCCTTCGCACATGACGGCGATGCGGTGGCTGAGGCGCATGATTTCCGGCAATTCGGATGAGATCACGATGATCGTCTTTCCCTGCGCGGCCAGTTCTTCGAGCAGTTTGTAGATTTCCGATTTTGCACCGACATCAATACCGCGCGTGGGTTCGTCAAAGATAAGGATGTCGCAATCTCGCAAAAGCCATTTTGCGATGACTACCTTTTGCTGATTGCCGCCGGACAACAGGCGCACCTCTTGCACATCCGAGGGTGTGCGAATGCCAAGCTGGGCGATATAGCCTTTGGCCGTAGTGCTGATTTCGCCGTCGTTCAGAACACCGGTGGCACTGGTAAACCTATCCATCGAAGCCAGAGCGATATTGTCGCGGACGTTCATTCCCGTGGCGAGGCCGAAATGCTTGCGATCCTCGGACAGGTACCCGATCCCGGCACGCACGGCATCCACAGGGGAACGGATGGGCACGATCTGCCCATGTACCCGGATTTCACCGCCATCAATAGTGTCAGCCCCAAAGATTGCCCGCGCAACTTCGGTCCGCCCTGCCCCCATCAGCCCAGCAAAGCCCAAGATTTCACCCTTCCGGACCGAAAAGCTGACATCTTTCAGATCCGTGCCCCGCGTCAGTCCTGCGACTTCCAGAGAAACCTCGGCATCGCTCAGGTCCGGCACATCCAGAGGGTCTTCGGATACTTCGCGCCCAACCATCATCGCAATGATTTTGCTGATCGGCGTGTCACTGGCACCGACAGTGCCAACATATTCACCGTCGCGCATGACAGTCACACGGTCGGCGATTTGTTTCAGCTCGTCCATTTTGTGGCTGATATAAACAATCCCCACCCCCTCGGCCCTCAGGCGGCGGATGATGACGAACAGCTCGGCAATCTCAGCGTCGTTCAGGGCTGCGGTCGGTTCGTCCATGACCAGAACCTTGGAGCGATAGGACAGCGCCTTGGCAATTTCGACCATCTGCTGCTTGGCAATGGTCAGCCCGCCGACCAGTGCTTTGGGATCAAGGTTCAGGTTCATCGCCCCGAAGATTTCGGCGGTTTGAGCGTTCAGCGCAGCCTCGTCCAGGCGACCAAAACGTTTCCGGGGCTCGCGTCCGATAAAGATGTTCTGCGCTACGGTCAGATCATTCATCAGGCTCAATTCCTGATGGATGATCCCGATGCCAAGATTCTGAGCTTCGCGCGGGGAGGTGGGGCTGGCTGATTGGCCTTGAATGGCCAAGTCGCCGCCATCGCGCTGATAGATCCCGGACAGGATTTTCATCAACGTACTCTTACCCGCCCCGTTTTCCCCCATAAGCGCGTGGACTTCGCCCGAAAACAGATCGAACTGCACGGATTTCAGCGCGTGCACCCCGGGGAAATACTTTTCAATCCCCGTCATTTCGACCAGTTTTTCCATCTCTCCTGCCATTTTGCCCCTCCCTCGGGCGAAACTGCGGCTACATCACAGCGCCGATTTGCCAGGGGACGAATTCAACACCCCCAAAACCAAGCTCTTCGCTTTTTGTTTGTTCGCCCGATGCGACACGGATCAACATTTCGAACAACTCTTCGCCTTTGGCCTCGATGCTGACCCCGTCAGTGACGATGTCGCCACAATTCAGATCCATGTCTTCGGACATGCGGGCGTACATTTCCGAATTCGTCGCCAGCTTGATGCAGGGCGTGGGTTGATATCCGGAGACCGACCCCCTGCCTGTGGTAAACACGATCAAATTGGCACCGGCCGCCACCTGACCAGTGACTGAGCAAGGATCGAACCCGGGACTGTCCATGAAGACAAAGCCCTTTTTGTCGATAATTTCGCCAAATCTGTAGACGTCGCGCATCGGGGCCGTGCCCCCCTTGGCCACCGCACCCAGAGACTTTTCAAGAATGGTCGTCAGTCCACCGCGCTTGTTTCCGGGGCTTGGATTGTTGTCCATCTCGCCGCCATTGCGCTTGGTGTAATCTTCCCACCAATGAATACGGTCGATCAGTTTTTCGCCGATTTCCGGCGTTTCTGCGCGCCGGGTCAAAAGATGCTCGGCGCCATAAATTTCAGAGGTTTCCGATAGGATTGTTGTTCCGCCATGGCGCACAAGCAGATCAGAGGCATATCCAAGCGCCGGATTGGCGGTGATGCCGGAATAACCATCCGAACCTCCGCATTGCATCCCGACCGTAATCGCACTGATCCGAGCGGGCTTGCGCACCGCCTGATTGGCCAGCCGCGCGATCCCCTCCAGCTCGGCAAGCCCGCGCTCGATCGTGCGGCGCGTACCGCCTTCGTTTTGGATGGTCATATAGCGCAAGGCACCGTCCTCGCGGATGGGGCGGCCATCAACCAGACTGGCCACTTGCATGACCTCACATCCCAGCCCGATCAGCAGAATGCCGGCAAAGTTCGGGTGCTGGGCGTACCCGGCCAGGGTGCGCATCAACGTAGCATAGCCGTCATCCTTGGCCGACATACCGCAGCCCGTGCCATGCACGATGGGCACCACCCCGTCCACGTTGGGATATGGATCAAGCAACCCGCTTTTTGAGGCCGCTTCGGCGATGAACCGGGCTACTGAACCCGAACAATTCACTGTCGTCAGAATTCCGATATAATTGCGCGTGCCAACCTTCCCATCGGACCGGTGATACCCAAGAAAACTCCGCTCTTCGTCGATATGCGGCAAAGGGGTATTTGTGGTCGCATGGGCATAGTCCTGCTGATGGGCACCCATACCAAGATTGTGGACATGGACGTGATCTCCGGCTGCGATATCTGCCTTTGCCTGACCAATGATCTGACCATAGCGAATGACGTTTTTTCCGGCAGAAATTGGGGTAATAGCAATCTTGTGCCCACGCAGAACCTGATCCCGAAGCGGGACATTCAGCCCGGAAGGCTGCGTGCCGATCTTCAGATCTCGGAGTGCAATGACGATATTGTCGTCCGGGTTCAACCTGACTGTATCGCGCGCTGCGGGCTGAGAAGCCTTTATTTTCTGATCTGGTTGCATCATTTTCCTGTTTGCTGATCCCGACTGCTAATCGTCGGGCACGCACTTGTCAACTAACATGTTAGTATGCTAGGTCGCTAGATATGAATAAACCACAGGACATAAACGCTCTGCACCTGCGCGATATTTCTACGTCTGAGGGCTCTTTGTCTCAGCGCGTTTACCTCTCAATCAAGCATGCAATCCTGTCGCTGGACTTCGCGCCGGGCGACAACCTCAGGAAGGCGCCGATATGCGAACGCCTTGGCGTTTCGCGTGCGCCCGTGACCGAGGCGATTGCCCGACTTGCTTCCGAGGGTCTGGTGGATGTAGTGCCCCAATCCGGCACGCGCGTATCCTATTTCTCGATGTCCGAAATTCGCGAGGGTATGTTCCTGCGTGAAGCACTTGAACTTGCGACGGTCGCCAAAGTCGCGCGCGATTTGACCGAGGATCAGCGCAAGATACTGGGCCGCAACATGCGTCTGCAAGAGCTGCTGATCGAAGATGAAGATGTCCCCGGCTTTTACGAGGCGGATGAAGAATTCCACGGCCTGCTGATGAAATTCACAGGATTCAACAGGTTAAGCGACGTCGCGCAAACCGTTTCACTGCAAGTGACCAGAGCGCGAATGCTGCTGCTGCCTACCCCGGGCCGGGTGGTGGAAACGCTGGCCGAACACCGCGCCATTTTCAACGCGGTTCTTGAGAGAGATGAAAAAGCTGCACAGGACGCCATGCAACGTCATCTGGGGCAGTTGATGCCTCGGATTCAACGCTTGCAGCAGGAACAGTCCCACCTTTTCACGGACTCCCCTCATCCAATACGCGAGGCAGGATGACAGTTACCGCAACAGAGCTTCTAAATGGCCGCACGGCGCGACCCGTTCCGCTGACTCGGATGGGATTTGGTGGCGCGCCTTTGGGGAATCTCTATCGCAAAGTATCAGACGAGGATGCGCAGGCTGCGCTGCAGGCAGCCTTTGATTTGGGTATCCGATTTTTTGACACCGCACCGCAATATGGGTTGGGCCGCTCCGAGCAACGATTTGGCCAGGCTATTGCCCGGTTCGGACGCGAAGAGATTCAACTTTCGACCAAGATCGGGCGTCTGCTGCTGGATTGCGCACCGCATCATGTCACACCCGAAGCCTTTGTTGATGTGCCGCAGAAACGTATCGTTTTCGACTATACCTATGACGGGGTCATGCGATCCTACGACGCCAGCCGCGACCGGTTGGGTGTCTCATGCGCCGATATCCTGCTTGTGCATGACGTCTGTGCGTTCAGTCAGGGCAGTCAGGAGGCATCTGATGCCAAGATCCGGGAACTGTTCGATGGCGGCGGATACAAAGCTCTGGTCGAACTTCGTGAAGCCGGTGAAATTGCCGCCATTGGAGCCGGTGTAAATGAATGGCAGGTCTGCGAAAGATTATTGGGCTTGGGCGACTTTGACGGGTTTCTTCTGGCAGGCCGTTATACCCTCTTGGAACAAGACGCTTTAGACAGCTTTCTACCCCTTTGCGAAAAGCGGGACGTGGGCATAATTCTTGGCGGGCCGTACAACTCGGGTATCCTGGCAACCGGCGCTGTTCCCGGTGCGAAATACAATTATGCTGATGCACCCGAAGACATCCTTGCCCGAGTTCGCCAGATCGAGGCTGTCTGCTCAGCCCATGATACACCACTGATCGCTGCTGCCTTACAATTTGTCCTTGGCCATCCCTGCGTCAAAACCGTTGTCCCCGGCGCGGTGAATGCTGCCGAGGTGCAGGCCAATGCGGCCCTGCTCGAACGTCAAATCCCCGCTGCGCTTTGGTCTGATCTGTGTTCGGAAGGATTGATCCGTTCCGACGCCCCCCTTCCCGGAGAGGCTGCCTATGCTGCGTAATATTGATCCCATCCTGTCGCCTGACCTGTTGTACACCCTGCGCGCTATGGGGCATGGTGATGAAATCGTGATTGCGGATGCGAATTTCCCCGGCTCCAGCTCTGGGCCGGGCTGCATACGTGCCGACGGGTCAAGCGCCAGCGAAATCCTAAGAGCTATTTTGTCTGTCATGCCGTTGGACACATTTGTCCCTGACCCGGCCCTGACCATGCAGGTTGTTGGCGATCCGGATGCTATACCTGAGGCCATCGCCGATTTTCAGACCATTATCAGCGAAATAGCGGACCACCCGGCCACGATACAGGGCCTTGAACGTTTCGCCTTTTACGACCGGGCGGCCACAGCTTTTTCGATCGTGCAAACCGGCGAACGTCGGCTGTATGGCAACATCATCCTGAAAAAGGGTGTTCTTGGATGAAGATCGACGCCCATCAGCATTTTTGGACATTGGCGCGCGAAGACTATGGCTGGCTGACACCGGATCTGGGGCCGATTTACGCGGATTTCGCGCCCGCGGATCTGGCCCCATTGCTGAAAGGAGCGGGAATTGACGGTACGGTCTTAGTACAGGCTGCGCCGACAGCTGCTGAGACCGAGTATCTGCTGTCACTCGCCGAGCAGGCCCCGTTCATAAAAGGCGTTGTCGGATGGGTTGATTTTGAGGCCGCCGACGCACCGGAACAAATCGCACGACTGGCTGCCCACCCGGTTTTTGTCGGTTTGCGCCCCATGGTTCAGGACATTCCCGACCCATTATGGATGCTCAGGGATGGGCTGACACCGGCTTTTGACTCTCTGCAACAGGCAAACCTTACCTTTGATGCGCTGACCCTGCCGCGACATCTGGGGCCGCTTCAACAGCTGCTGGAACGGCACCCACATATGCGCACGGTAATTGATCACGGTGCCAAGCCCCTGATCCGGGAGGGAGTCATGGAGGACTGGCAAGAAGACATGTCGACATTGGCCCGAAATACAAATGCCTGGTGCAAACTTTCCGGGTTGGTGACCGAGGCCGGGGCGAATTGGACGGTAGAAGATTTGAAGCCCTATGTGGATCACCTGCTGAACACATTCGGGCCCTATCGCCTGATCTGGGGCAGCGACTGGCCGGTTTGCACATTAAACAGCAGTTATGAAAGATGGCTTGAGGCGACCGATACGCTGTTAACCGGTCTGGCACCACACGAGCATCAGGCGATACGGGGCGGTAATGCTGCCCAAGCCTATGACCTCAGGGACTAGATTGATCTTTCCGAGGCTGTATGCCGATCGGATTTTGCCGTCGTGGTTCCCCGAAGCTTGGATTTTAGAAGGAGAGTGAAATAGATATGATATCATCCGAAAACCTTGGCCGTCTGGCTGGAAAAACTGCTCTGATCACCGCCGCGGGACAGGGCATCGGGCGTGCAACAGCCGAATTGTTCGCCGCCGAAGGTGCACAGGTTTTTGCCAGCGACATCAATGATACCTCTCTGGCAGAGTTGCAAAATATCCAAGGCGTTACGTCGGTAAAACTTGACGTAACCGATGCGGCGGCAGTGCAGGCCTTCGTCGCGGACACGCCCCCGTTGGATGTTTTGTTCAACTGCGCAGGATATGTGGCTGGCGGGTCCATTCTGGAATGTGATGAACGTGACTGGGTTTTCAGTTTTGAGCTGAACGTCAAATCGATGTACCGGCTGATCCAATGTGCCCTGCCAACCATGCTGGAACATGGTGGCGGGTCTATCATCAACATGTCTTCGGTCGCCTCTTCGTTGAAGGGCGTTCCAAACAGGTTTGCATACTGCGCCTCGAAAGCCGCCGTAATCGGACTGACGAAATCGATCGCAGCCGATTTCGTCACACAAGGCATCCGGTGCAATGCGATCTGCCCCGGCACTGTCGATAGCCCCAGCTTGCACGACCGGTTGCGCGCAACTGGGGATTACGAGAAAGCAATGGCTGATTTTATTGCGCGGCAACCCATGGGCCGCATCGGAACCGCAGATGAGATCGCGGAACTTGCGCTCTATCTGGCCAGCGATGCCAGCAAATACACAACCGGACAGCCCTTTGCCATTGATGGCGGCTGGACGATCTGAAGCAAATGAGGAATGTGAAATGAAATTGCTACGATACGGCCCAGCAGGCGCGGAAAAGCCGGGCATCGTTGATAAAGACGGCACTATCCGGGACCTGTCGGGGGTCGTCGCCGACATTGCTGGGGAAGCGCTTAGCGATGAAACCCTCGCACGGCTGCGCGCGCTGGATCTTGAAACCATGCCACCCGTCGATGCCGACAGCCGTATCGGCGCCTGTGTTGGACGTGTCGGAAAGTTCATCTGCATCGGTTTAAACTTTGCCGATCACGCGGCCGAAAGCGGCATGGACCTACCTGCTGAGCCGGTGGTCTTTTTCAAAGCGACATCCGCCATCATAGGCCCCGATGACACGGTTGAAATCCCCCGCGGGTCAGTCAAGACCGACTGGGAGGTGGAACTGGGCGTCGTCATCGGAAAAGAAGCAAAATACATCTCGGAGGATGAAGCACTGGCCCATGTGGCAGGGTATTGTGTGATCAATGACCTGTCAGAACGGGATTTTCAACTGCACCGTTCAGGTCAGTGGGTCAAAGGTAAATCCGCAGATACGTTCGGCCCAATCGGTCCCTGGCTGGTAACACGGGACGAAATCCCTGATCCCCAAGACCTGCCAATGTATCTTGAGGTGAACGGGCATCGGTATCAGGATGGCTCGACCAGAACGATGCATTTCAGTGTCACAGCGGTGATCTCGCACCTGTCGCAGTTCATGTCACTGCAACCCGGCGACGTGATCTCGACCGGGACACCCCCCGGTGTGGGTCTGGGGCAAAATCCGCAGGTTTACCTCAAACCTGGTGACAAGATGGAACTGGGGATCGAAGGTCTGGGGGTTCAACGTCAGAACGTCATACAGGGGTAGTCCCTGGGACCTATCAAGTGGTGCTCATCCAGTCATTCTGGGTGGGTTTCCTCGGACCAGGATCGCCGGAAATTATGCGGTGATATTCTGAATCGGTTCCGGAAATGCACAGAAAGCCTATCCGTACTGGAAAACCCGGATGCAAAGGCTATCTCAGAAACGCTCAGGTTTGTTTCATTCAACAGGGCAAAAGCGCGGTCCAGCCTGAGTTCATTGTAGAACCGTCCCGGCGACATGTTAGTGTGCTGCCTGAACAGCCGCTCCATATGCCGCCGGGACAGGGACGCCTGATCCGCTATTGCCTCGAGGCTAAGCTGAGTTTCAATATTCTCGCGCATGATTTGCACCGCTTCGATCAATTTGGCATTTCGCGTGCCCAAAAGCGCCGAAACCGGCGATACCTGTTTGCTGCCGCCTTCTCCCAGCCTTCTGTGCAGGCACATTTCCGAAACGTTGTTCGCCAAGGCGTTTCCAAACAATTCCTCGATAACTTCAAGCATCATGTCAGTGCTGGCGTGCCCGCCCCCGCATGTTCTAAGTTTCCCGTCAATTTCATAGAGGTTCTGGGTCGGCTCCATTGTCGGGAAGTTCTCACAAAAGCCAGGCCGGTTTTCCCAATGGACGGTAAAGTTTCTGGTTCCGATCACGCCCGCCTTTGCTAAAGCAAATGCACCGGTACAAATCCCACCGAACTCACATCCATGCGCCTTTTGTCGCCGAATCCAGTTCAGGACATTTGTGTTGAAAGACCTCATCGGTTGCGTTCCGGAACACACAAAGACAAACGCTCCCTTCTCCAGGTCATGAACCGAGTGATCCGCCTGAACACGTATGCCGTTGGAACAGGTCACGGGTTCTCCGTCGGTGGAGAGCACGTACCACTCGAACAGCTGCTTTCTGGAAAGTTGATTTGATATGCGCAGAGGCTCAATCGCGGCACTGAAAGCCAGCATCGTCGTGTTGGGTAAAAGCAGAAAATAGAAGGCCTTGGGCGGCCCGTCATAGGAAACGTCCACGGAAATTGCGCCTTTTGGCAAAAAGCGCGGATTATCCATACGATCCTCTTTCATGTTTAATCCTTATAGAACGTGACCATTTTTACTGTGGCAGCCGAGGCGGCTTGAAATCAATCAACACTTTATATTCATTAGTGAATGCAAGGCTCTTGGAAAACCGGTGTCTATTTTGTATTTTGGATACAAAATTACACCAGCAGAGACTGTAACAATGCCAAGAACCCGCGCAATTCCCAGGCAAAGTTTGCCCGATGTCATCACAAATGACCTGCGCGAGCGGATTCTAAGCGGAGAGATGGCAGAAGGTGAAGCCATCCGTCAAGAAGCCCTGGCAGAAGACTATGACGTGTCACGCATGCCCATACGAGAAGCGTTAAAACGGCTTGATGCAGAGGGTCTTGTGCAGCTGACCAACAATCGCGGCGCTGCGGTGACAAGACATTCGCTGTCAGAAATCGGTGAGATATTTGACCTCCGGATAATGTTGGAGGTCGATCTGTTCAGGCGTGCAATTCCACAGATGACCGAGGCAAATTTTTCCGAATGCGAAAGGTTTCTGGACGAAATGGAAACGTCCTACGAAGCCTATGATGTCGGGCGGTGGGGTGGTTTGAACTACGAATACCACAATGCGCTTTACGCTGCAGCAGACCGTGGGATCACCAATGATATACTACAACGGATCAATCTACAGTCCGATCGCTATGTCCGTATGCACCTGAGCGTTATGGAACAACGCGAGCCCGCGAAAAAGGACCATCGCCAACTGCTGACGCTGGCCGAGAATGGGCAAGTTGAGGAAGCCTGCGCGCTGTTGACCCAACATATTGGGCGTACAAAAGACCATTTGCTTGCGATGGTCACCGCAACGCGCAGTTCCGAGAGCTAACCTAACCCAGCGGATGCAGGCATGCAGCCTGATGGGTTGTTCCTTGCAGATCGGGTGGTGCCGCACGGCATTCGTCAGTTGCCAGCCAGCATCGCTGAGCAAAGGCACATCCCTTGGGGATATTCATCGGTGAGGGCAACTCACCTTCCAGCTTGATCCGTTCCTTACGCGCCTCGGGGTCGGCACGCGGTGTCGTCGACAACAACGCTTTGGAATAAGGATGCCGGGGCGCCGCGAACAACTGTTCTTTCGGAGCTTTCTCGACTGCGCGTCCCAGATACATGACAATTACGTCATCAGCGAAATGCTTCACCACAGACAGGTCATGCGAGATGAACAGGTAGGCCAGGTTCAGACGCTCTTGCAGTTCAACCAGCAGGTTCAGGATTTGAGACTGGATCGAAACATCCAGCGCCGATACCGGCTCATCCAAAACCAGAACCTTGGGGTTCAGCATCAGGGCTCGGGCAATCGCAATCCGCTGCCGTTGGCCACCCGAAAACATGTGGGGGTAGCGATCATAATGCTCGGGGCGCAGACCGACAAGATCAATCATTTCGCGTGCGCGAGTTTCCCGTTCCGCAGCGGTCATATCGGGCCGGTTGATGATCAGAGGTTCCTGCAGGATCTGACCGATCCGTTGTCGCGGATTAAGCGAACCATAAGGATCTTGAAACACGATCTGCACGTTTTCGCGCATCTCAGCCCATTTTGACGGGGTGATTTCGACGCCGTCGATGGTCAGTGTTCCCGAAGTGGGCTCTTCAATCATCGTTACGACGCGAGCGAGGGTGGATTTACCGCACCCGGACTCTCCTACAATGGCCAGCGTCTTACCAGGCTCTAGGGCAAAATCCACACCGGAAAGGGCTTTGACCGTTGCCGATTTCGACAGCAATCCCCCTTTGACCTCATAGTGCCGGGCCAACGCGTTTGCCTGAACGATCGGGGCGGTCATGCCAATTCTCCAGCGGTGATTTCCTTGACGTGGTGACAGCGGGCCTTGCCGAAATCTGCTCCATGCGGAGCGGGTGGTGTGTTCCGGCACAAGTCATCGGCGAATTGGCATCGCGGGCTGAACAAGCAACCTTTGGGACGGTCAAATTGACCAGGAACAACACCTGGAATCGTCGGCAGCAATTTCGAAGTTGCCCGTTCAGGCAAAGCGTTCAGCAAAGCTGAGGTATAAGGATGGCGCGGTGTGCGGAACAGATCGCGTACCGGCTGTTCCTCGACCTTTTGACCGGCATATTGGACCTGAACCCGCTCGGCGGTTTCTGCCACAACACCCATGTCATGGGTAATCAGAACAAGGCCCATCCCCTGCTCATCGCGCAATCGGACCAACAGATCCAGAATCTGCGCCTGAATTGTTACATCAAGCGCGGTAGTGGGTTCGTCCGCGATCAGAAGTTTCGGGGTGCAGGCAATCGCCATCGCGATCATGACCCGCTGATTCATGCCGCCCGACATCTGGTGAGGAAACGTATTCAGACGGCTCTCGGGTGCCGGGATACCCACCAGGTCAAACAGCTCAATCGCGCGCTGATGACGGTCTTTGCGGTTGAGCCCAAGATGGATACGCAGTGCTTCTTTGATCTGGAAACCGACCGTGAAACAGGGGTTTAGCGAAGACATCGGCTCTTGAAAGATCATGGCAATATCTTTGCCGATGATCTTGCGCCGATCCCGTGCCGAGATTTTGGTCAGGTCGCGACCCTCAAAGCTCATTTCATCTGCCGTGATCGTCGCCGTCCATGGCAGCAACCCCATCAGCGCCAGCATTGACACGGATTTCCCCGAGCCGCTTTCCCCGACAATGGCCATCAACTCGCCCTTGTTGACAGACAGATCAACGCCATCCACAGCGCGGAACTCACCCGACGCTGTAGCAAACTCGACCGAAAGATTTCGGATTTCCAACAGGCTCATGTCGTCAGCTCCGTTTCAGCTTGGGGTCCAGCGCGTCGCGCAGACCGTCGCCCATCAGGTTGATTGCCAGCACCGTGACCAGAATGGCCAGGCCCGGGAAAGTTACCACCCACCAGGCGCGCAGAATGAATTCGCGCGCTTCGGCCAGCATCGTGCCCCATTCGGGCGTTGGCGGCTGCGCCCCCATGCCCAGAAAGCCAAGTGCCGCAGCATCCAGAATCGCGGTCGAGAAGGACAGCGCCGCCTGGACAATGATCGGCGCCAGACAGTTCGGCAGCACGGTTTTGAACATCAGGCGTGCCTTGCTTGCACCGGCCACACGAGCCGAGGTCACATAATCCTTTTGCCGTTCGGCCAGAACCGAGGCGCGGGTGAGGCGCACGTAATGTGGTTGAAACACAATGGCGATGGCGATCATTGCATTGGTCAGAGACGGGCCCAGAATGGCGACCAGAACCAGTGCCAGCAGCAGCGACGGAAAGGACAAGATAATATCCATCACGCGCATGATCATCGTATCGACCCATTTGGGTGCAAACCCGGAAAGCAGGCCAAGAACCACACCGCCTGACACGGCCACACAAACCACGACGATCCCGACAAAGAAGGAATAGCGAGATCCCATAATCAGCCGCGACAGCATATCCCGGCCCAGTGGATCAGTCCCCAGCGGGAAGGCCCAACTGCCGCCTTCCTGCCATGCCGGAGGCTGCAGGATATGCTCGCGGAACTGTTCGGTTGGATCGTAGGGGGCCAGCAAAGGTGCGAAGGCAGCGCAAAAGACAAAGGCGGCGAATACCCACAGGCCAATCACCGCGCCGCGGTTTTCACTGAAATAAAACCAGAATTCGCGCAAGGCGCTTGGGCGGTCTTCGGTTTTGGGTGCGTTTGCGGATAGTTCAGCCATCACCGCCTCCGGATTTTTGGATTGATGATGCCATAAAGGACATCGACCAGTAGGTTCACCAGCATCACGATCACGGCGATCATCAGAAGACCGCCCTGCACCACCGGGTAATCGCGCCGGAAGATGCTGTCGACCATCCACTTGCCGATGCCCGGCCAGCTAAAGATCGTCTCGGTCAGAATTGCACCAGCCAGCAAAGTTCCAACCGACAGGCCGATCACCGTAATCACGGGGATCAACGCATTACGCAGAGCATGCAGCCCGTTGATCCGAGTGGGTGACAGGCCTTTTGCCCGCGCGGTACGAATGTAGTCCTCGCCCAGAACCTCAAGCATCGCCGAGCGCGTCTGACGCGCAATGACAGCCAGCGGGATCGTCCCCAGAACAATCGTTGGCAGAATCAAATGCCGAACAGCCGACGTGAATGCCCCGGGTTGCCCCGACAAAAGACTGTCGATCAGCATAAAGCCGGTCACGCTGGGGAAGTAATACAGAAGGTCGATCCGACCCGAAACAGGCGTCCAGCCCAGGTTGCCCGAGAACACGATGATCAGCAGCAGCGCCCACCAGAAGATCGGCATCGAATATCCCACCAGCGCAGATGACATCAGCGCCCGATCAAAGAATTTGCCCCGGTTGACTGCGGCAATGACACCGGCGGGCAACCCAAGGGCCACCGCGAAGATCATCGCGCAGATCGACAATTCCAGCGTCGCTGGGAACAGGGCAAAAAACTCGTCCCAGACCGGTTTCTTGGTGACAAAGCTTTCGCCCAGATCGCCCTGCATAACGCCGGTCAGATAGTCCCAATATTGTTGGAGGACCGGCTTGTCGAAGCCCAGTTTGACCACCATTTCCTGATAGCGTTCCTCGGACATTCCGCGTTCACCGGCCATGACGATGATCGGATCACCGGGCAAAACCCGAATGAACATGAAGGAGATAAGCGTTACACCCAGGAATGTCGGAATGAACATACCGAGACGAGAAAGAAAGTAGCCAAACATCAGCGACCTATGATTGTGAGATCTTTGGGAAAGTGGGTCAGCGACCGACAACCATCCCGTGTAACAAGCACGTCATCTTCTATGCGCACGCCGAAATTGTCCAGCGCGTAAAGGCCCGGCTCGTTTGTCCAAACCATGCCCGGCAGGATTTTCTGGTCGTTTCCACGCATGATATACGGCGCTTCGTGAACGTCGCGGCCCAGCCCGTGGCCCGTTTTAGTGCGGATCCGGTCGGCATAGGGTGACGCTTCGAGCACGCCGATCACGGCATCGTCGATATCATGCGCCGTGACACCGGGACGGCAGGCTTTGAACCCTGCCAGATTGGCGCGCAGAACGGTGTCATAGACCGCCCTGCCCTCGTCCGAGACCTCTTCGACAAAGAATGTCCGGGTGATGTCGGCGGCAAACCCATGTTTGCGGGCTCCGAAATCAAACAAAAGCGCATCGCCCGGTTTGATCTGGTAATCCGCCCGCGCCTTGCCATGGGGCCGCGCCGAGTTGTCCCCGGCGGCAACAATCGGCGAAAATGCCAGCGAGGCGGCGCCTTCCGCAAACAGTGCCTGAATCAAGGCTTGTTCAATCTGCAATTCGGTCTGCCCGACGCGCACATCCGCAATCACGCGCTCTAACGCGCGTTCAGAGATGTCGATCGCGGCTTGAAGCGCTGCGATATCGTCTTCTGTCTTGATAATGCGCAAGCCAGAAATTTCACGCTCGGCATCGACAATCTGCAGGTCCGGTAACGCGTTGGTAAACGCCTTCGACACAAAGACTCGCATCACCTGCCCTTCCACAGCCAGCGATGTCAGCGGCATATGCTTGGCGAGGGCTGCAAAGGCGTCATCATACCCGGTCTGGTCGAACCAGTCGAAAACGGCGCCTTCAAATCCAACCAGGTCCCAACTGCCGAGCTCAAGGTTGGGAACGATGGCCGCAGGAGAACCTTCGCCGGGGACCACGACCACAAAGGGCCGTTCGTGGCTCATGAAAGGTTTTCCCAATGCACGGGTGAAATTCGGGCCGGGCACAAGGGCCACGGCATCAACTGACATGTCCTTTGCCAGTTGACGGTACTCGGACAAATTCGGCATCAGGGCCGACCTCCAATAAGAAACCGGAGCCGCCACGCGGGCGGCTCCGGTCGGTAAGTGATGAATTATTCGACGCTCACACCGTAGAAGATGTGGCCGCCCAGCGGGTGCACTTTATAGCCCTGCACTTCGTTGCGCATCGGCATAAAGACCACCGAGTGTGCGATCGTTGCCCAAGGCGCCTGCTCTTTGAAGACCACCTGAGCGTCTTCGTACAGCTTGGTGCGTTCGGCCTGATCGGTGGACTGCTTGGCCTTGAGGATCAGCTCTTCGAAGGGCTCGTGGCACCACTGCGCCCGGTTCGAGGCTTCGCGTCCGTCACAACCCAGCAGAACCGCCAAGAAGTTGTCTGGATCGCCATTGTCACCGGTCCAACCCAGCAGAACGGCTCCGTCACGGTCCAGATCTTTCGAACGCGACAGGTATTCACCCCATTCATAGGACACGATTTCGACGTTGACACCAACCTTGGCAAAATCCGCTTGGATCAGCTCGGCCATACGGCGTGCATTCGGGTTATAGGGACGCTGTACCGGCATAGCCCAAACCTTCATCGACAGGTCGGATACGCCTTCGGCTTCCAGCATCGCCTTGGCCGCTTCGGGATCATACGCGTCATCGGTGATGGCGTCGTTATAGCCCCACATGGTTGGCGGGATCGGGTTCTTGGCAACTTGGCCCGAGCCTTGGAACACGACGTCGATGATCGCATTCTTGTCGATCGCCATGTTCAGCGCCTTGCGGACCTTCGGATTGTCGAACGGTGCCATGGTGGTGTTGTAGGCGAGGTAGCCGACGTTCAGGCCTTCCTGCTCCAACATGTTGATATCTGCATCGTCCTGCATCGCTTGAATGTCGGCCGGGTTCGGATAAGGCATGATATGACATTCGCCCGCTTTCAGCTTTTGATAGCGAACCGATGCATCCGGCGTGATAGCGAAGATCAGGTTCTCCACATCCGCAGGGGCCTTCCAGTAGTCGGCATTCTGCGCATAGCGGATCACCGCGTCTTTCTGGTAGGCTACAAACGAGAACGGACCAGTCCCGATCGGTGCTGTGTTCAGCTTCTCAGGCGTACCCGCGGCCATCATCGCATCCGCATATTCCGCAGACAGGATCGAGGCGAAGTCCATCGCCATGTTGGCCACAAAAGGCGCTTCAGGCTTGGACAGGGTGAACTTCACTGTGTAGTCGTCGACTTTTTCAATCGACTCGACCAGGTCCGGCATACCCATGCCCTGGAAATATTCCCAGGTACCACCAGATACCTGATTATAGGCATGGCCTTCATCCTTCTGGCGCATGAACGAGAAGATCACGTCATCAGCATTGAAATCACGCGTCGGCGTGAATTCGTCATTCGAATGGAATTTGACGCCCTGACGCAATTTGAAGGTATATTCCAGACCATCATCGCTGGCCTCAACGCTTTCCGCCAGACCGGGGATAACATTGGTAGTACCGGTCTCAAACTCGAGCAGACGGTTGTAAATCGGGTGTGACGAGGCATCAAAGGTTGTCCCTGCGGTAAATAGCGCCGGGTCAAAGCCTTCGGGTGATCCTTCCGAGCAATATACCAAAGTATTTGCTTGGGCCGCAGCACTGGACAACGCAATCGCTGCAGTTGCGGCCATCAATCTAAGTTTCATGAGTTTCTCCCAGAAATGTTTTTTCTTCAGATTTTCGCGTTGTTCTAATTTCTAGTCAGAACAATCTTTGATGACTGTCACCGCCGCGAAATCCCTGCCCAATGTATCCAAAATACAAAATCCATTGTCAACTGAGTTCACCGCCCAGCGATCAGGAAGTAAAAAAGAGGGCAGGTACAGCGTTACGATTTGCCTGGTCGGGCCTGTTTTCTAACTGATTTCGGTTCTTTGGCGATTAGAGCCAAGCAGTGGCGAAGCCACCGGGCAGGAGCGTCCGAACTCTTGAATGCCATCAATCCTAAATGCCGCGGGCTTCAGGGATCGACCTCCACATCCATGCCTTGAATCGAGTCGATCCGACCCAAATGTCAGGCGCCGTAACGGGCCATGAACATGTCGACAGCCTGCAGCGCGACCTCTTCAATCTCAGCCTCTGAAAAGCTGCTTTGAATGCCGAATGTGGATCGGGGCCAAAGGCGGACCTTGCACAATTCCGAAAACTGTTCAGCGGCAAATTGAAGGTCCTCGATAACCAATTCGCCTTTATTCACCGCTTTTTGCAGATATTCTGCAAGTTGCCGGGTGCCATTTTGCGGCCCCGCCTCATAGAAGGCGCGGCCAAGTTCGGGGAACCGATCTTGCTCGGCCACGCAGATGCGGAACACCTGCTGCGCAAAATCCGACACCAGAAATGCGGCCAGCTGGGTCGCAGCGATGGTCAGCACCTCGCGCGCGGGTTTTGTATCGTCAACCATCGAAACGACATTCTCGGCCATACGGCAGCATTCGTTCTGAGCGACCTCCATGAAAAGAAGACGCTTATCCGGGAAATAGCTGTACAAAGTCGCCTTGGAAACACCCGCCGCGCGCGCAATGTCATCTACACTAGCTCCTTCGAAACCATCTGCCATGAACACTGATCGGGCTCCTTGCAGGACCTGATCAAATTTTCGGCCTGTTCGCAAAATGGCAGTTGCTTCGGACATGCGCTCTCCTTCAGGGGTGGATTCGTCGAATCTATAAACTGATCAGTTCAGATACAACGATTCGCATAGGATTTCGGCCATGGGCAGGCGGGATTATGGTAATTTTTCCGTTAGGTCAGTCCGCGAAGTTCGTTCGGCGGGGCCTGATTGGCCAGGGGTTGCCGCCAGAGAAAACCGTGCTAACACTCTGGCCATGGCTGATATTTTTCTGCGTACGCTGCCGTTCTTTGCGATTATCGGCCTGGGGTATTGGGCTGGGCGCAGTCGGTTCTTCTCGGAAGAAGCCACGGCCTATCTGACGAAATTCGTGTTCTATTTCGCACTTTCGGCAATGTTGTTCCGCTTTGCCGCCACCCTGCCCTTTGCCGAGATATTCGACGGCAGATTGGTCGCGGGCTATCTGCTGGGAACGCTTACGGTTTATGCTCTGGCCAGTCTGATCGCGTGGATGCGCGGCCTTGACATACCAACCTCTGCCGTCGAAGCCCAATGCGCTGCGATCGGCAATGTGGGCTTTCTGGGGCTGCCGATGCTTGCGCTTTTGTTCACCGAAGCAGCAATCGGCCCGGTCATGCTGGTATTGACTGTCGACCTTGTGGTGTTTTCCTCGCTGATCGTGATTTTGATCAATGCCGGACGCGATGGGCGGCTGACGCCGGCAACATTTCGGTTGATTGGCCTCGGTTTGCTGAAAAACCCGATGATCGTATCTATTTCAGCGGGGCTTTTGTGGTCAGCCTTCCAAATTCCCGTGCCCGTTCCACTGAACGATTTTCTGACAATCCTGGGCGGGGCAGCCACTCCGGGAGCCTTGTTTGCGATAGGGGCATCGCTCGCCAGCAAATCCGCCGAGCGTGTGCAGATCGCCGCCTGGCTGAGTTTTTGCAAGCTGATCATTCATCCGCTCTGCGTTGCTGTTTTCGTAATCTGGTTGATCCCGGCGGAAAGCTTCTCGGCTTCGGTTGCCATTGCAGCGGCAGCACTGCCGGTCGCTGGGAATGTCTATATGCTGGCGGCCTATTACGGGGTCGCACCCCATCGGGCTTCGGCCGCAATTCTCTTGTCTACCGTGGTCAGCATCCTGACACTGCCGCTGGTGATTGCCATAGCCGGAACATTCTAAGCCACAGATAGGGAAAATACTCGCTGGCCACAGGAACACAGACTTTACGCACGGACCGAGTAACGATAGCCATGGCGCGAACCTAACGTAAGGACGGAACCAAATGGAAACCCTTTCGGAAAACGCTTGTTTCGGAGGCGTCCAGGGCGTCTATCGCCACGCCTCGGCTGCCTGCCAATGCGACATGACTTTTGGACTGTTCCTGCCCGCCGAGGCAAAGGACGGCCCGGTTCCGGTTCTATGGTATCTGTCTGGTCTGACCTGTACCCATGAAAACGCCATGACCAAGGCCGGGGCGCAGGCCTGGGCCGCGGAACAGGGTATCGCCCTTGTTTTCCCTGACACATCCCCGCGCGGCGAAGGCGTTGCCGATCACGAGGACTACGATCTGGGCCAGGGCGCGGGGTTTTATGTGAATGCCACGCAATCACCCTGGGCACCGCACTTCAACATGTGGGACTATGTGGCCGAGGAATTGCCGGCTCTGCTGGTTGAAACCTTTGCAATCGACGCAGACCGCCAGGCCATTACCGGCCATTCCATGGGCGGCCATGGCGCCCTGACATTGGCAATGAACCTACCGGGCCGGTTCCGATCGGTTTCGGCATTTGCACCGATTTCAAACCCAACAAGCGCCGATTGGGGCCGCAAACAACTGAAGGCATATCTGGGCGATGACGCGGCCAAATGGGCCAAGCACGACGCATCGCTGATGATGAAGAACACCGGTTTCGACGGCCCTGTCCTGATCGACACCGGCGACAATGACCAGTTCATCGACCTGTTGCGCCCCGAGGCGCTGGCCCAGGCGATAGCCGAACGTCGCCAACAGGCAGTTTTCCGTCTGCAGCCCGGCTATGACCATTCTTACTTCTTTGTGTCGACCTTCATGGAAGACCACATCACCTTCCACGCCGAGGCACTGTACGGAGACTGAGGCATGAGCAAATACGATTATGACCTGATCATCATCGGGTCTGGCCCCTCGGGGCGTTCGGCGGCGATTCAGGCAGGCAAGCTGAAACGGCGGGTGCTGGTCATCGACCGCAAGGATCGGCTGGGCGGTGTCTCGGTCCATACCGGCACAATCCCGTCAAAGACCCTGCGCGAGACGGTGCTTAACCTGTCCGGCTGGCGCGAGCGCAGCTTTTACGGGCGCTCATACAGGGTCAAGGATCAGATCCGGGCCGAAGACCTCAAGGCCCGGCTGCATATGACGCTGGACCACGAGGTCGACGTGCTGGAGCATCAGTTCAACCGGAACCACGTGGAAACGCTGAACGGTCTGGCAAAGTTTGTTGGCCCGCATGAGGTTGAGGTTGCGACCGATGCAGGGGAAGCCACACGCCTCACCGCCGCAAAGTTCCTGATCGCCACCGGGACCAAGACCTATCGGCCCGATTACGTGCCTTTCAACGGCAAGACCGTCGTGGATGGCGATGATTTTCTTGAAATGGCCGAGATACCGCGGTCGCTTTGTGTGATCGGGGCCGGTGTGATCGGTGTGGAATATGCCACGATGTTTTCAGCCCTGGATGTGCGGGTCACTCTGATCGAACCACGTGAGACCTTTCTGGATTTCATCGACAGCCGCCTGATCCACGACTTCACCCATCAAATTCGTGAAAACGGCGTGGATTTGCGGTTGGGTTCGGCCGTTAAAAAGATCGAAGATGCCGGTAGCCATGTTGAAGCGACATTGGAAAATGGTCGCCACGTGCGGGCCGAGATGTTGCTGTTCGCCGCCGGGCGGATGGGCGCGACCTCGGCCCTGAACCTGGATTCGGTCGGATTGGAAACCGATCACCGCAACCGGATTGAGGTCGATCGCAAGACCTATCAGACAGCGGTGCCGCATATCTATGCGACCGGGGATGTGATCGGGCACCCCTCGCTGGCGTCAACCTCGCTGCAGCAGGGGCGCGTGGCGGCATGTCACGCGTTGGAGACCCCGACCCTGCCGGAAAGCCCCTGGTACCCTTACGGCATCTATTCGGTGCCCGAGATATCCACCTGCGGCATGTCCGAAGAAGAGTTACAGGAGCGCGATATCCCTTACGAGGTTGGCGTCGCGCGATTCCGCGAAACTTCTCGCGGGCATATCATGGGGTTGGAACATGGCATGTTGAAGATGCTGTTTTCGCTGAAAACCCGCCGGGTTCTTGGTGTGCAGATCGTAGGCGAAGGCGCGACTGAGCTGATCCATATCGCACAGGCTGTATTGAACCTGAAAGGCACAGTGGATTATTTCGTTCAAAACACATTCAACTACCCGACCTTGGCCGAGGCTTATAAGATCGCTGGTCTGGATGCGTTCAACCGGATGCCCATCCCCGAGGAATTCAAGGTCAAGAAGAAGCCTGCCGAGAAACAGGCAAAGAAAGCGTGACAACCCTGTACATAGACGCAGATGCCTGTCCAGTGAAGGCCGAGGCCGAGCGTGTAGCGACCCGACATAAGATTCCGATGGCTCTGGTTTCGAACGGTGGCCTGAGGCCTTCGGCCAATCCTCTGGTACAGGTTGTGATCGTGTCCGCAGGTGCGGATGAGGCCGATAAATGGATCGCAGAGCGTTGTGGTACAGGGGACGTGGTTGTGACCTCAGACATTCCTTTAGCCGCGAAATGTGTTGAAGCAGGTGCGCGTGTATTACGTCACAACGGCGAGGCCTTTACCGCCGCCAATATTGGTCAGCAACTGGCGATGCGCGACCTGATGGCAGACCTGCGTTCGGCAAACCCTCTGGGCGCCGGGGGCGGTGGCAAGCCTTTTGGCAAGGCCGATAGGTCCCGGTTTTTGGATGCGTTGGAACGGGAATTGCGGGCGGCACTAAGGGCGTGACCCTCCCGCCCGTCACAGACGCATCAGAGATGCGTCCCCTCCGGTTGGGCCGGGCAGCGCTGCGCGCTGCAGTTCCTGTCTTGAAAAGCGCAGCAAGGATTGATTCAGTCAGCCCCAGCAGAGATTCTAAGAAGGTTTGTTCATGCCAATAGAAGCGGTGGTTTTCGACATCGGGAATGTCCTGATAGAATGGCAGCCAGAACGGTACTACGACGCGGTTATTGGTGAAGACCGTCGCCGGGCCATGTTTGCCGAGGTTGACCTGCATGGAATGAATGATCTGGTTGATCAGGGGCATCACTTCACGGACACCATCTATGGCTGGGCTGATAAATATCCCCAATGGCGGGATGAAATTCGGATGTGGCACGACAAATGGATCGAATTGGCCACGCCAGAAATTCCCCACTCGGTACGACTGCAACGTGCGCTGCGCGCCAAAGGCATCTCGGTCTTTGCGCTCACAAATTTCGGGGTGCAGAATTTTGAGTATGCAACCACGGTCTATCCATTCCTCAACGAGTTCGACCGGCTGTATGTTTCAGGTCGCATGCAGACAGTGAAACCGCATGTCCCGATTTACGAGATGGTCGAAGCCGATTGTGGTCTGGCGCCCGAGACGTTGTTGTTCACCGACGACCGGATCGACAATATCGAAACGGCGCAGGCGCGAGGCTGGCAAACGCATCATTTTGAGGGCCCGCAAGGATGGGCCGACCGGTTGGTGGCTGAGGGGCTTTTGACCCGCGAAGAAGCGCGATAGATCAGGCCGCGACGGGTTGTGCGCGGTTCTCGCGGATGGGCAGGTGAACGATGGCGCTGAAGGCGCCGATGGCCACGCCGATCCACCAGACAAAGGTGTAATCTCCGTACTGGTCATACATGCGGCCGCCTAGCCAGACGCCAAGAAAACTGCCGACCTGATGGCTGAAGAAGATGATGCCGTAAAGCGTACCCATGTAGCGCAACCCGTACAAATGTGCGACGAGCCCCGAGGTCAGTGGAACCGTTGCCAGCCAGAGCGAACCCATGACCAATGAGAATACAACGACCGTGATTGGCGTGATCGGCAGGATTATGAAAGCCGCCGCTGTAAGCGTGCGGGCGGCATAAATGGAGGCCAGAAGGTATTTCTTGGGAAAGTGCATTCCGGCCCACCCCGCCAGCAATGTCCCTCCGATATTGGCCAACCCGATCAATGAAATCGACACAGCCCCTAATGCGGAAGTTGTCGTTATACCAATGGAATGCAGTATTCCACCCGGCTGAATCGGGCCGCACATTTCGGTAACGAAAGCGGGAAAATGCGCTGTGATAAAGCCAAGCTGATAACCACAGCTGAAAAATCCCAGGAAAATCAGGGTATAAGACGGGTCCCGGAAGGCCTTACCCAGAATCTGGCCCATGCTCTCTTCGATTTCGGCTTTGGTTGCGGCGTGGGGGGCGCGCATGAAGGGCAGAGTCATGACCAGTGCCAGGATGGCAACGGCAAACACGATGAAAACCTGTTGCCAGGGCATAAAAGACAAAAGCCATTCCGCCGTTGGAGCACCCAAAACCTGGCCAAAGCTTCCTGCCGCTGTCACGACGGCCAGAGACATAGAGCGGTTATGATCAGAGGACGCCCGTCCAACTACGGCAAGCACGACACCAAACCCCGTGCCGGCAATCCCAAAGCCCACAAGCCAGGCGTACATCTGATGCTCGAACGGGGTAACGGACCACGCCGACAACACCATGCCCGATGCATAGGTCAATGCCCCGAGCACAATCGCACGGCGATCCCCCACCTTCTCGGCGATGGCGGCAAAAATGGGTTGTCCAATTCCCCAAGCGAGGTTCTGGATCGCAATCGCCATCGAAAAATCGGTGCGCAGCCAGCCGAATTCAGTCGCAATGGGGATCTGGAATACGCCAAAGGATGCCCGCACGGCAAAACTGACGGCGATAATTATACAGCCGACGATCAAGATCGGATTTAGCAGGCGTGCGTGCTGTGGCATAGGATCCTCGAATGTCCGAGCCGCGACGGTAGCCAAATTTGTACCGTGGTCAATTCAGGAGTTTTGACGTTGCGGATAAGTAAAATTGATGCATCTTCAAAATGCCTGCTTTTCAACGCCCAGAGGTGAAGGTATCCCTCGGGATATGTCAGATTTGATATCGCTTTACGAGACACGCATCGCCGATGGCACTTTGACGCGGGACGATGCGCAAGAGGCTGTCCTTCCGCATTTCGAACGCATTCGCGCGGCCTTGGCTACCCCGGTCAAGCGTGGTTTCTTTCGCAAGACACCCCCGCCGCCCCAGGGACTTTATCTGTGGGGCGGAGTTGGTCGTGGCAAGTCGATGTTGATGGATATGTTTGTCGACGCGCTTGGCGACATCCCTGCCCGTCGCGTCCATTTTCATGCTTTCATGCAGGAAATCCACGCGGGAATGCACAAAGCTCGTAAGGACGGAGTTGAGGATGCGCTTGCACCGGTCGCGGACTCGGTTGTCAAATCCGTAAAACTGCTGGCATTTGACGAGATGCAGATCACCGATATCACCGATGCGATGATCGTCGGGCGGCTGTTTGATCTTTTGCATGCTGGCGGGGTCGTGGTCATCACCACATCCAACCGGCACCCGGACGAATTGTACAAGAACGGCTTGAACCGCCAGCTCTTTTTGCCATTCATCGCGCATATCAAGGAACAGCTTCAGATATGGGAACTGGTCTCGCCTACTGATTACCGACAGAACCGTCTTGAAGGTGCGCCAGTCTATTTCACGCCGATCGGCCCCGAGGCTCGACAGAATATCCGATCCGTCTGGAACGATCTCGCGGGCGGTGCGGCGGAACCGCTGATGTTGCAGGTAAATGGCCGTGCTGTCGAATTGCCGGCCTTTCGGAACGGGATAGCCCGAGCAAGCTTTTATGACCTGTGCGGACGGATGCTGGGCCCTGCAGATTATCTGGCCGTTGCCGAGGCGGTCAAAGTTCTGGTTCTGGAGGACATCCCGCGCCTGTCCCGGAATAACTTCAATGAGGCCAAGCGTTTTGTGACGTTGATTGACGCCTTGTATGAGGCGCGGGTTCGCCTGATCTGTTCGGCGGCCGCAGAGCCCGAGATGTTGTATGTCGAGGGTGAAGGGACGTTCGAGTTCGAACGCACTGCCTCGCGACTGCGCGAGATGCAAGCCGAAGATTGGGGGGCATAGGGGCGCTGCCCTGTCACGTTTTGCGCGCCTCCCTCAAGGTATTTCGGCCAGGTGAAGACCTATCCATTTTCGCGTAGGATGTTGCCCGCCAAATAGAGTGACCCGCAAATCAGGATACGGGCCTGAGGGTCTTGGTCTGTGATTTTCTGCAGGGCCGCGGATACACTCTCTGCAGTGTCGGCTTTCAAGCCAACCTGGTCAGCAGCCTGCGCCGTATCTTCAGCGCTAAGCGTCGCGGCCTCACCCGGTATCGACACTGCGGTCAGGCTTTGAGCCTGCGTGGCAAGCGGTGCAAGATAGCCAGCGACATCTTTGGTGTTGAGCATTCCGCAGATCAAATGTGTCGGAGATTGCGGTAATTTTTTCAGCACTTCAGCAAGTGCAATTCCCGCGGCGGCATTGTGCCCACCATCCAGCCACAGCTCGGCCTGTGCGGCCTGTTCAACAAGCGGGCCGGATTTCAGACGCTGCATCCGTGCTGGCCACTCGGCCTTGGTAACGGCGGCCTCATAGGCCTGATCACCAAGTTCGAGATGGCGCAATACCGCTATTGCCGCACCCGCATTCTGAATTTGATGTGCGCCAAGCAAGTTGGGCAGCGGCAGATCCCGCAGCCCGATTTCGTCCTGATACACAAGACGTCCGTTTTCCTCGGTCACATGCCAGTGCTGACCGTGTACCAGCAATGGGGCACCCAGACGGGCCGCTGTATATTCGATGACCTCAAGCGCTTCGTCCTGCTGTGGGCCGACGATACAAGGGACGCCCGGCTTGATGATCCCGGCTTTTTCGGCAGCGATCTTGCCCAACGTGTCGCCTAGAAACTGTTCATGGTCGATGGAAACCGGCGTGATAACCGTCACGGCGGGTTCGTGCACCACGTTTGTTGCATCCAGGCGCCCGCCAAGGCCGACCTCAAGCAAGGTATAATCAGCCTGTTTGCGGGCAAAGGCCAGGAGGGCCGCACAGGTCGTAATCTCGAAATAGGTGATGTTCTCACCACCATTGGCGGCATAGCACTCATCAAGGACGTTTGTCAGTTCGGCTTCCGAAATCAACTCACCTGCCAGCCGAATACGCTCGTGAAACCGGGCAAGATGCGGAGAGGTATAGGCGTGAACCGTTTTCCCCGCCCCTTCCATACCGGCGCGGATCATAGCCTGCGTAGACCCCTTGCCATTTGTCCCTGCGATATGAACGACCGGAGGCAATTTGGTCTGAGGGCTTTCCAGTGCGGCAAGCAAACGCCACACCCGATCCAGCGTCAGGTCAATGATCTTGGGATGCAGCGCCATCATCCGATCAAGGATGACGTCTGACGATGGCGAAGTCATTCCTGATCCGCGTCTTTCTCTGGGGCTTCGGGGGTGGGCGCGGGCAAATCACCTTTGACCGCAGGAGGCTGATTCATCAGCATGCGGGTAATCGTGATCAATTCGTCACGCATTTCGGTACGCTTCGTTACCCGGTCCAGCATTCCGTGGTCCAGCAAGTATTCTGCGCGCTGAAATCCTTCGGGCAGCTTTTCCCGAATGGTCTGTTCGATCACGCGCGGGCCTGCAAAGCAGATTAGCGCATTGGGTTCCGAGATATGGACGTCGCCCAGCATCGCATAAGAAGCGGTCACGCCTCCGGTGGTAGGATGGGTGAGTACAACGATATAGGGCAGTTTTGCCTCTTTCAGCATCTCAACCGCCACGGTGGTTCGCGGCATCTGCATCAAGCTCAGGATGCCTTCCTGCATTCGCGCGCCACCCGCTGCCGAGAACAGGATCAGCGGGCGTTTCAACTTAACTGCCTCTTGCGCGGCCGCAATGATGGCATTGCCGACATACATACCCATCGAGCCGCCCATGAACGAGAAATCCTGGGCCGCTGCCACGACCGGCGTACGTCCGATATCACCTTTGGCGACCAGCATCGCCTCTTGCTCGCCAGTTTTCTTCTGCGCTGCTTTCATCCGGTCGGGGTATCTCTTCTGGTCCCGGAACTGTAGCGGATCATCTTTGGGAGCGGGAACATCGACCTCGGTAAATATACCACCGTCAAACAGGTGCCCGAACCGGTCGCGCGGAGTGATCGCCATATGATGATCACATTGGGTGCAGACATTCTGGTTTTCCGCCAATTCGCGGTGGAACAGCATCGTGCCGCATTCGTCACACTTGTGCCAAAGGTTTTCCGGGACTTCCCGGCGTGAGAAGATCGAATTAATCCGGGGACGGACGTAGTTTGTGATCCAGTTCATGTCGGAACCTTGCTAGTACGGCGTTGACGTCACATAAGACGCTACGGAAAGAATTGCAATCAGCGCCTGAGCGCAAGGCGCGCGATAAACCAGCTGACAATCATCACGGCAAAATCCACATATAACCATTGCCGCAATGTCAGAGTATCGGTCATATCAAAGGGCAGTACAAATAAGGCAAGACCGCTGAGGGTGTCAGGGAGCGAGACAAACAAGAGCGCTATGACATTGTTGAAAAAATGCAGCGCTATGGCCGGGCCCAGGGTTCCCGCCCGCGCGGTCAAATCCGCAGCCAAAAGTCCAAACAGACCAGTCCACAGCACCAGCAACTCTGCATTGCCGCCCGCCGCATCGGGCGAATAGTGCCCCACCGCGAATAGAAGCGACGGTACCCCCATCCAGATGATCGGAGAACGGAATCGCGCCGCCAGGCTTTGCTGCATATATCCGCGGAAAAGCAGCTCCTCCGCACTGATTTGGACAAACACAGCCAATAGCGACAGAGGCAGGAATACCAGCCAAACCGAAAAGGACAGGTTTTGAACAAGCGGCGCGCCCATAATGAGGTGCGGCACGGTTACGATAACCACGCCAAGCACCATCAGGGCGCGCAGCACAAGCCAGAACTGTCTGGCCGCTTTGCCCCGAGTCCCTAAAATAGAACCCAGGGATCGCTTCTGAAACTGTCGCGCTGCGGTCCACACACCAAATGTGACAAACCCAAAGCTTGACAGCAGGATCACCATCGAGATCGGGGTCGAGCCGTTCATCAACCCGCTGGCCCATTCCTGCGGTCCGGCCACGGTTACGACTGCAAACAGGATCAGATTGAAGACGGTTGCAACGACCACAATTGTTGCCAGGCCGGCCAGCAGACGCCACAGCTGTGGTTTGTCGCGTGCGTCGGCGACCAGTTGCTCATGCGGGGCGTAAGAGGGCGCGCGGATTTCAGACATTCTGGTGGGAACTTTCGGTCTGGTCCTCATCATCGAAGAACAAGGTCGATGCTTTGGTGGCGTTGATCTTTTCCGAAATGGTTGTCAGGTATCCGGCAACTGTTTCAAGCAACTGAACCGCAACGCTTGCATCGCTTTCGATCACCGCGCGCAGTTCCACTGCACCAATCCGCAGGAATGAACAGTTTTCGCCTGCCACAAGATCCAACTGCCTGGTCTCACCGGTGATAACAGACAGGTCACCGATCAGGCGCCCGGGTTCAATGACAGATATGGACCGGGTCGAACCGTCTTCTTCGTGCCACATCAGCTTCGCATGACCCGAAATGCACAGATAGGCCGCATCCGGCGCCTGCCCACGAGAGAAAATGACCTGACCAGCGGCAGCATCATACCACTGCGCCGAAAACGCCAGCAATCTCTGGTTGCGACCGTCGATATTGGCAAAAAGCGGAGTTGACGAGATAATCTTCAGCTTGCGGCTGAGGTCAGCGGTGGTGCCGGATTCTTGTTCGAGCTGCGTTTTCGAGACACCGTCAATGCGGCCATCCTTGATTTCAACAAACAGATCATAGGCCTCGGGATGGGCGAAACTGTCCTCCATGAAAATCATGATGGAATCGGGCAGCAGTTCGCGCAGTTTCAACCGGGTGCGTAAACGGCTCTCAGAGTCATGGCTGGCCAACGCTTTATCCAGGATTAGCAAATCCGGCCGTTTAATCCCGGCGCGCGAGAAGGCAATTCGTTCCTGAAAGACGGTTGTCAGATTGTTCCCACCCAGCCCTGCGGACAGATCATAGACGATGGCCGCTGCCTGTCTGCGCAGACCTGCGGCATTGATCACTTCGGCAACCACATCCTCTATCTCGTCAGCATGAGCTCCTGCCGTCACAGACACCCGCCCGAAAAGCGCATTTTCCATAACCGTCATACGCGCGATGTATGTGTCCGGTGTGACCGGTACAAATATCTCCTGCAGGCTTCCACGTAACCTTTCGCCCTGTTCAGTGCGGATTTTCAGAATCTTCTGTTTGTATTCATCCGGGAAATCAGGGCCAATCTGTTCGGCGGTCAGCAGGAACGGAACGGTCAGAAGAAAGGCGTGTTCGCGCTGCGATAGCTCGTCCACTCCTTTTGCCTTGCGCTTGTCTTCGATTGCCAGCAGCCGGTGGAACATATCCTTGCTCAAGCCCAGGCGCAGGAACAGCGGATGGTCGGTTCCGTCCCGCCCAAAAGCATGGCTCAGCGTTTCCAGAACAGCGCTTGAGATACTCAGCGCGTCGTCATCAAGCTCATGTGTACGCAGCATTTGCATGAACCGATTATCGCCGGCCAGAATGTCCGGCGAGATTTCCTGCGACGGTGCTGCATAAAGAAGGTTGCCGCCCAAAGGCACAGTTGGGTTGAACCTGTCCGGATCGAACCGGTAGACAAAGCGGTCCAGATCTTTTTCCACCAACTTGTCATGGATGGGGCCACGGAGGTCGATGATATTTTGCACAAACCCGGGATGCTGATCCGGATTCAACTGGCTGCGCAGGGTGCGGCGGAACATGAATTCATCCGTTCCCATCGCCTCGACCAGCTTGAACCACCAATCCTGGATGTCGTCAGTGTTGTTGAGCCCGGCCAGACCGGGATCAATCCATTCATCTGACAGCGAATCCACCGAGTTCCCCGCTCGCGCGGCCTCGATCTGGCGGCGGCTAGGGGCCCTGGCGGCGTCGGCTTCATGCTGAGGGCGTGTTTTCAGGGGCATCATCAAGTTGTCCCCAATCGACCCATCAAACAGATATGGTCGAGAATAGGCATATCCGATCCGCGCCGCGATGACGGATTGGTGCAAAGATTGGATGTCATGTCCGGCAATCGTGACGTCGCCCTGAACCGGCAGCAATTCGCGGGTCAGCAGCTGAGCCAATGCCCCTCTTTCGGCCGCATTCGAGGATTTGATGGCCACGCGGGCCCCTTTGGGTATGACGAGGTCTATATCCTCGAGAACAGTTTTCCCATCGTTATCCCGAACGGTAATATTCTGCAGCTTGATCTCGCCAGTCAGATGCGGAATGGAATCAGGCTCGCCCTCGAACAGCTCTTCGGGCACCATGTTGTCGGGTGCGAAGCGTTCGGTCACGATTTCCCACCGCAACGACATGTCCTGAACCTGATTGTAATAGGTCAGCAGATCCTTCCAAGGTCCGCTAAGATCCTTATATGCTCCCAGTGCCGCCACCAGCGCGCCCACTGTTACCTCGCCCGTGATCGCCAGGTATCCGCCCACCGAATAAAACAGAAACGGGGTCATCTGAGTGATCAGATTGTTGAGAAACTTCATGAAGAACTTTTTGTTATAGATCTTGAATCGGATCTCGAACAAAGTTCCCAAACGATGGCTGAACTGGGCCAATCTGTGCCGCCAGCCTCCGTTGGTGCGCAGATCACTGATCCCGGCTGCGCTTTCGCCGATTTCTGAGCTCAAGCGCCTAACTTCCTGGATTCGGTCTTTGTTCAACAGGTTGATCTGGCGCTGCAATTTTGGAATCAACCAAGCCTGCAGCGGGATCAGCGCAATACTTGCAAGACCAAACCACACGCTTTGCATGAACAGAAACGTCACAATGGTCATCATCTGACCAAACTGGAATACAGGTTGTGCGATCGCATCCCCCATCAGGCCGCCCATCGGTTCAGCTTCGGACGTGATCATTGACACCAACTCGCCCTGACTGGTGGTGGCAAAATAGGATTTCGGGAACCGCAGAGTTCGGTGGATCAGCGTGTACCTCAGTCGGCGTAACATGCGTTCGGCCAACACACCTTTCATCGTGTTGATCCGCATTTTCATCAGACCGCTGGCGATGACCGTCGCCAGAAAGGCCAGACACAGAATCAACAAATACTGCACCTGCGTCACCGTAACTCCTAAGAAAGTTACCGAGCTGCCTGGAGCACCAATCGCATCGTTAATGATCTGCTTGGGCAGCTCCAATGATGCATAGAGGAAGGGAAAAGAAAACAATGTCAGCAGCAACAATACCAGTTGCTGTTTCTTGGAATGCTTCCAGATGAATGCGAATAGAGTGGGTTCCATGCCCCGTCTTTGCCTCGGAAATATTGCTATAGGGTTGTAACGGATGGTCCACTGCAATCAGGTGTCAGACGGTACGCACTGACCGGGTCGATTGCAAGAACGGCGCCCTCCGTAACAGGTCACAACTTTGCTGCCTAGCCAAAAGCGTGTTCACATTTTCGGTAATTTACCGACGCTATGATGCAAATCGGCTTTATCCTCGGGTGGATATCCGACAAAAGATGTGTGGAGCAATAGATTGGGATCATGGGCAAGCTACTGGATCGCTATATTCACCGCAAAGCACTTACGCGCTGGCAGCGGGACGCCCGGGCAGCGCCTGAAGCTGTGCTTTCTGAATTGCGGCTGCAGCGTGATGATGCACGTCGCTTGCGATCCGAGCTCGATGCGCTGATTCTCCAGGCCAACAGCCGCCTTACACGGCCTGTGGCGGGATCAGCCCATTTTCCGAAACCGTTGGGCACCGACTGGAGCTGGAGGCCCGAGCTATGGCGCTATCCTCAGCCCCGCCCCGGTGTCGCCTCGGCCCCGCGTAAAGCACGTATCAACGATGAGGCAACGCTGTTTCACGACTGTCCGCGCCAGGAAATCAGCACGCGCCAGATCAGGAACACGCGCAAGCATGATCTGTCACCGTTCAGCTTGGCGGTCGAGGTTTTTGGGTTCGAGGGATCATTTCTCTCTCTCTCTATCGAGCTTCCACAAGAGGCTGTGCAAGAGCTGACGCGGCAGCATCTGATCCGAGTCGATTGCCATATTGAGGCCGAACGCCCACAGGAATTGTTCGCGCGGCTCAATATTCGACACGGCCCAAACGCCGAACAGGTTCTGCGCAAACTTGATCCCACTGGTCCTTCAAACAGCGTGGATTTTGATCTTGCACATTTACAACTGAATGAACGCCGCATGGACAAAGTCTGGCTGGATATCATTCTGGATAATCCTCGGATGAACCGGATAGTGTTGCAGGACCTGACCGTCTGTCGCCACCATCGCGCCGATTTATGAGAACCTTGCCATGACCGATCTGATACTCACATCACTGGGCCTGGAAAATGGCACCTGGATGGGCCACCTGCAGGCCGATACGCAGCCCGAGATCAGCGTGTCCTACCGTGGTGACGCGCTGGATGAGGTTTACCTGTCGCCAGCAGACACCGGGTGGGAGCTTCGTGTACAGGTGCCTGATGTGGCCCTGTCTGACGGGGTCCACAGTTTTGTAATCTCAGATTCCGTTTCAGGGCTTAAACTGGGCGGGTTCTCGATCATTGCAGGAAACGCCGCCGCCGATGACCTGCGCGCCGAACTGGACCTGATGCGAGCAGAGCTTGATATGCTAAAACGAGTCTTTCGCCGGTCTCAGTAGGCGGTAGAAGGGCGGACGAAGTGCGTGCCTATTATTCAGGCGTCATTGTCCACATACGGTTGGCCATGACCCGATCACATCGAAGAATCATCAATTACCAATGAGGGTTGAAATTTTTCTTTCGGCAGGAGCTTGAAGCGCGTTTCGCCCATTGAGGCCCCAAGCATCCGGTCGCACCGAAATGTCCTTGGTTCGTTTCTCAGACGGTCGATCGCAACGACGTACCAAATGGGATACTTCAACAAGAGATACTGAGGCTCAATTTGCCGGCTGGAAATGACACCGTCTTCTCTTTGATATCGCAGCTCCAAGACCTTCTGATCGACGAAAGCCTGATGAACCGCTTGCACAATCCTTTTTGGTGGGGCGCTCGCGCTGGCTTGAACATAAGTCGAAGCCGTGACGCCTATGATAATACGGGACTTGAGCTGGTTCACCTTGTTGCGTTTCTCGGGTGAAAACGAGGCCACAAGCTGCCGCCTTACCGAAGCCAAGTTCGCAAGCAACATTGGTGATTTCATCTGCTCTGCGACAGCAATGCTGATTAGCAGATCGACCGCCTCAGCGTATGTCAGGTTCATGCGACCAACGCCCCAGTTGCGGTCGAGGCGCACACCTCCTCCACGACCGCGATCAGCGTCTATCTGCATGCCTTGGTCCCGCATAAGCACAAGGTCGCGGGCTATCGTGCGCATACTGACACCATGCTGTTGCGCCAAGTCTCTAACCGTACAATGGGCATCTTGCTTGAGTTGAACCGCAAGCAATTCCAATCGCCTCAGTCTGTTGTGTGTATTAGCCCGTGCCATGAATCAAATAAGACATAAAATGGCACATTAGTCGATATAGCTTGGATCACTGAAACCAATGCCTGACGCAGGCCACTCACTTGCAGGAGCTAAATCGATGAAAATGAATTACTTTGTTGTCGGAACGAATGACATGGCAGCTGCAAGAACCTTCTACGACACACTGTTTTCGCAATCGGGTCTCCAAAGCATGTCGCCTTCAGAAAGAATGACTTACTGGCTTGGAAAGGATTTTGCCTTCGCCGTGGCCAAACCCTTCGACACGTTGCCGGCCACCAACGGTAATGGAACGATGGTTGGATTTTGCGTTGGTGGCCACGCAGAAGTCAGAAGGCTGCACGCTTTAGCTACAGATCTCGGGGGTGATTGTGAGGGGGCCCCCAACCAACGCGGGCCAAAGTTCTCTGCATACGTTCGAGACCTGGATGGAAACAAGATGTGTTTTTCTGACTAGCTTTTCACAGAGCGGACGTTGGTTGGGAGACAACATAGGTGGCATCGGGCTCTAATCAGCCACCCTACCTCGATCGGCAGCGGCCCCATCAGGAAAAGGGCCGCCTGTCAGGCGGCCCGGTTTCTTTATTGCGATGGCCCGTCCGGGTTGAAGGCTGACAGCCCCTTGAGGATGTCGATGGCATAGGCCAGCTGGTAATCCTCTTCCCGCAATTCGGCGGTGGCTTCGGCCTTGGCCCTATCTTCTTCGATCTGGCGGATTTCATCCTCGCTCAGGCTGTCATTGTTCAGACTGCCACGCAGATCAGCCTCGGAACGGGTGTTCCCATTGGCCTCTTCTTCCTCGGTCTCCGGGGCTGGGCGGGGCTGTTCAACGATGATGTCGGGGCTGACACCAAGCGCCTGAATAGACCGGCCCGACGGCGTGTAGTAGCGCGACGTGGTCAAACGCATCGCGCCATCGCTCCGCAGTGGCATGACAGTCTGGACCGAGCCTTTGCCGAAACTTTTGGTTCCAACAACGATTGCGCGGCGATGATCCTGCAGCGCGCCGGCTACAATCTCGGATGCTGAGGCGGACCCGCCATTGATCAGCACCACAATCGGCTTTCCTTTTGCCAGATCACCCACAGTTGCGTTGAAACGCTCACCATCGCTTGGATCGCGGCCACGGGTTGATACGATCTCACCCTCGTTTAGGAATGCGTCCGAAACCTTGATTGCCTGTGTCAGCAGACCACCGGGATTGTTGCGCAGGTCCAGAACGACACCATTCACCTTGTCGATCCCTCCGGCCTCTTCGATTTGCTCGGCCAGACCTTCCTGCAAGTTGGGATAGGTTTGGTCGTTAAAGGTGGTCACACGCAGAACCACACTGGTCCCTTCGGTGCGCGCGCGTACTGCCGTCAGTTTGATTGTGTCGCGGATGATAGGCACGTCAAAAGGTTCCTGTTCACCCTCGCGGACAACGGTGATCACGATTTCCGAGCCCACCGGCCCGCGCATCAGATCGACCGCCTTGTCCAGGGTCAGGCCCAGTATGCTTTCGCCATCGACATGGGTGATGAAATCTCCGGCTTCGATCCCGGCCTCATCCGCAGGCGTATCGTCGATCGGCGAGACAACTTTGACAAAGCCCTCTTCCTGCGTGACTTCGATACCCAGACCGCCAAACTCGCCACGGGTCTGGACCCGCATTTGTTCGGCATCATCCGGCGACAGATAGCTGGAATGCGGATCCAGCGAGGTCAGCATACCGTCAATGGCCGCCTCAATCAGGTCTTCGGGCTCAACCTCTTCGACATATTGCGCGCGGATGCGTTCGAAAATATCGCCAAACAGATCCAGCTGTTCATAGACACTGGCCTTGTTTTCGGCTTCTTGGGCAAGCAACGGACCGGCGATCTGCGTCGTTACAATCAGGCCTGCTATAGTTCCAGCCAAACCGGCCATCACAAATTTCTTCATACTCGTTTATCCATCCTTGTCGGTCCGAAACCACGATTCCGGGTCCACGGGGCTGTTATCCTGTCTTACCTCTATATAGAGCGTTTCTGATCGGTCAGTTCCAGTGCCATCACCGCTTGTTGACAAAATTGCGCCGATTTCCTTCGATTCTGCAGGCATCAATCCGACTGGCGTCCCCCGGGGAATCACCTGACCGGCTTCTCCGTAGACCTCTTGTAGCCCGGAAAAGACAAATAGAAGCCCCGGTTGCGGCTCGAGGATCACCAGATTCCCCAACTCCAGTAGCGGCCCGCGATACCGTATCGTGGCCGCCGTTGGCGAGGTGACTATTGCGCGCGGTCGGGTGCCCAATACGATACCAGGGCGTTTGACACCGGCCGCATCAGTTTCATTTGCCCGGTGCAAGATGATGCCCTGCGTCGGTAGCGCAATCTGACCCTTGATACTTGATATATCCGCATCCGTTTCGGCGATTTGCCCTTCGGAGATCTGGGAAAGCCCGCTGGCAAAACCGTCAAGCGTTTCAGTCGATGAGATCAGGATAGCAGTGCGGATCGGGTCCTCGACAAAGCGCCGCGGCAAATCCGTTCGGTCTGCGATGGCGGTGCTGAGCTGGGTGCGGGCATTCTGAACGCCTGTCAAGCCCTCGACCAAGGTTTCCGAGGCGCTTTGCTGCAGCAATCGAAGCGTGCGCACTTCCTGAAGATCACGCGCAAGAGACTGCGCTTTTGCGTTCAGGCCCGGCGTAACCTCGGACAGCATCATACCGGCCCGGGCCGAGCCCAACGGCCCTGACGGGTGTAGCATCAGAACCGGAGGCGCCGTGGTTTCGATCGTTTGCAATACGCCCAACAGCTGTGCCACATCCTTTTCCCGACTGCGCAATTCGGCTGTTAGCTGGGCTTCGCGTGTTGCCGCCCGTCGTAGGCCATCGCGCATGGCCGACAGACCCGCCTCATACGCCTGTATGGTTTCGGTCAGGGCACGGACCCGGTCGCGGGCGCTTTCGGCCTCGGTCAACGATACTGATGCCTGCTCAAGCATCTGCGCTGCATTCAATGCGGCGGTCGCGGGGTCGGTCTGGGCAACCGCCCTGGATGCAAAGAAGATCGCCAGAAGCAGCGCACGAAGCGTCATGAAAGCAGGCTCTTTCCAGTCATTTCAGGGGGCTGATCCAGCCCCATCAGGTCCAGCAATGTGGGTGCCAGATCAGACAGGCGCCCATCGTGCAGGGATGCCCCAGCGGGTCCCCCTACCAAGGCGACGGGCACGGGGTTCAGCGTATGGGCCGTATGCGGCCCGCCGGTTTCGGGGTCGACCATCATCTCGCAATTTCCGTGATCGGCGGTAATGATCATTGCGCCGCCTGCGTTTTCCAACGCGGCAACCACTTGCGCCAGCCCTTGATCCACAGCCTCGCAGGCGCGGATTGCCGCCTGCAGATCGCCGGTATGCCCAACCATATCCGGGTTGGCATAGTTGGTAATGATCAAATCATAGCCCGCCCCGATGGCTTCGACGAATTTAGCGGTGACTTCAGCTGACGACATCTCGGGCTGTAGGTCATAGGTCGCCACTTTGGGCGATTTCGGCATAAAGCGGTCTTCGTGCGCCTCGGGCGTTTCCTTGCCGCCATTGAGGAAGAAGGTCACATGCGGGTATTTCTCGGTCTCGGCCAGACGGAATTGGCTGAGCCCATGTTTCGCCACCCATTCACCCAGGGTATTCACGATTTCGCGCTTGGGGAACACCGTGGTCATATAGGCGCTGTGCCCGTCGGAGTATTCGACCATGCCCAGCAGGGCTGAAAGCTGCGGGCGCGGGCCGGTGTCGAAATCGTCAAAGCCGGGTTCGCCAATCGCCCGCAGGATTTCACGAGCCCGGTCGGCGCGGAAGTTGAGGCAGAAGAAACCGTCTCCGTCTGATATGCCGTCATACCCGGTGAGAACTGTCGGGACGATAAATTCGTCCGTTTCCGACTGCTGATAGGCCTGATCCACGGCATTGCGCGCCGAAACAGCGCTGCGCCCCTGCCCTTTGATCATTGCACCATAGGCTTCGCTGACACGTTCCCATCGGTTGTCGCGGTCCATGGCAAAATAGCGCCCGCAGACCGAGGCAACACGGGCGCCGTCGGGCAAGCGTTCCTCAAGCTCTGTGATATAGGTCGGCGCTGATTTCGGGGCCACATCCCGGCCATCCGTAACCGCGTGCAAGGCAAGGGGCACACCAGCATCCGTTATCGCCTTTGCCGCAGCAATGATATGGTTCAGGTGGCCATGCACTCCCCCGTCCGAGACCACCCCCAACAGATGTGCTGTGCCACCTGCAGCCTTTACCCTACCGATAAAGTTCTGCAGCGCGGAGTTGGCAAAGAAAGAACCGTCCTCAATCGCCAGATCAATCTGGCCCAAATCCATCGCAACAACGCGGCCAGCCCCAATATTTGTGTGACCGACTTCGGAATTGCCCATCTGACCACTTGGCAGACCAACGTCCGGACCATGGGTGATCAGCTTGGCGTGTGGGCCCTTGGCCATGATCGCATCAAATGTTGGCGTGTCGGCAAGGTAAGGCGCATTGGCCTCGGTGTCCTCGGACAGGCCCCAGCCATCAAGAATACACAGGACGACGGGTTTCGGGGCGGTCATTTCGGCTCTCCGGGTTTGCTGCTCTTGGTTGGTCTTGTATCGCCTGCCCCGCGCAGGGTGAACCGCCTTTTGCCCTGATCAGGTCAGAATTCATGTTACAAAGGCTATTCCTTGCCGGTATGGTCCAGATAGGGGCGCGCCTTGCGGCCCCGGTATTTTACCGTCAGCTCCAGCGGCGCGTCGTTTTCGTCATAGATTCCAATAACCACCCCTCTGCCCCGACTATTGGTGCGCATATCGATCAGTTGCTGTTCGGAACGTGTTGTGCGCTGCGACGGGCGACGCGCCCAAGTGAACAGATGGTCATACATCTTGGCGATGATATCCGCGTGTTCAGCACTGTTGCCAAGGTCGGTTAGTTCATTCGGGTCGTTTTCAAGATCGAACAGCAGTGGCCGATGCCCGCCTTCGCAATGGATCAGCTTCCAATTCTTGTTGGCCACCATGAACATCACTGCATCCCGAACCGAGGCATTCAGCTTTTCCGCCATGGGCGAGGCGGAATAGTCATACTCACTGACTACCACATCCCGAGGTGTCTCGACCTGATGGCCACGCAAGATCGGCAACAAGGAGTGACCTTCCAGAATGTGACCCGACGCTTCGCCTCCGGCTATGTCCAAGAATGTTGGGGCGAGGTCGATGGACTCGACCAGCGCGTCGCTCACAGTGCCACGGGTCGCCTCAGCCTCGGGGGATGGGTCATAGATGATCAACGGCACCTTGACCGATGCGTCCTGGAAAAAGGTCTTCTCACCCATCCAGTGATCGCCCAGAAAATCCCCGTGGTCCGAGGTTAACACGATCATCGTGTCCTCCATCCGACCCGTCTTTTCCAGCCATGCGAACAGCCGGCCCATCTGGTCGTCGGCCTGCTTGATCAGACCCATATAAGCGGGGATCACGGCGTCGCGCACATCCTGCCGCGAGAACGCCTCGCCAACCTTGGTGTCCATGAATGCCCGGAGCACCGGATGGGCATTCCGGCGTTCCGCCTCAGACCGGACCACGGGCAGGATATGTTCCGGTCCGTACATTGAGGCATAGGGTTCCGGCACGACATAGGGCCAATGCGGTTTGATAAAGCTCAGGTGGCAGCACCAGGGGCCGTCATGGGTTTCCATGAATTCGATCCCGCGCCCGGTCAGATAGGGCGTTTCGCTGTCTTCCTCGGCAATATTCGCCGGCTGGGAAGAGTTCTTGAGAAACCAGCCCGACAGAACATTGCCCTCAGCGTCGAGACCTGAATTGGCGAAGTCATGCCAGGGGTTGTCGCTGTCATATCCTTTGGCCGATAGGTATTTGTTGTATTCTTTGGCCCCGTCCGGGTCATAATACCCATCCGGCCCTTCGGGCAGCATTCCGTCATCACGCTCGAACACGTCGAACCCGCATTCGGCCACGCGTGCACCAATCAGACTGTCCGGTTCCAGCCCCAATCGCGCCAATCCCTCGGCATCCGCACGCATATGGGTCTTGCCCACCAGCCAACAGTCCATCCCAGCCTTGCGCAGATGATCACCCATGGTCATCTCACCCACTTTCAGCGGGATTCCATTCCAAGAAGCCCCATGCGAATGCACATAGCGCCCGGTATAGGTCGACATACGGGAGGAACCGCAAATAGGAGACTGGATATAGGCCCTGTCGAACCGCACACCACGCGCTGCCAGGCGGTCTATGTTGGGGGTGTGCAGATGCGGATGTCCGTAACAGCTCAGATAGTCCCAGCGCAGCTGGTCGAACATGATGAACAGGATGTTTCTTGCTTTGGCCAAATCTGCGCCCCCGTTATTCAGGGACCTGCTTAGCCAATTCCAACCGCCAAACGAAGCGCTAAGTTATTAGGCCTGCCGTTCCATCTGCTCAAGCATCTTTTGGGCGCGTTTGCACTGAAGCTTGTCGCGCAAGGGGCTGTTAGGGTCCACGTCCTTTTGGCAGACCACACATTTATCCGCACCCGAGATCGCATTCAGGCCACCGCAGCTGCCCTTGATGGTCTTACCCATCAACATTACACCCAGCGACATGCCAACCATGATGATCAGCAGCAGAATGAAGGCCAGAATAAAAGTGCTCATCTCAGCTCAACCCGTCAGTTGGTGCCCAACGCCTCTTTGAACGCTGTGCTGTGTACCGTGATATAGGCATCCTCACCGCCTGTCACATCCCGCGAGATGAAATACACGGCAAGTTTATGCGTCTCGGCAAGTTTCAAACCCTTTTCCTGACCCAAGGCCAACATCGCTGTCGCCCAAGCATCTGCCATCATAGCATTTTCGGCCAGTACCGTGACCGAAGTGGTCCGATGCGTGATCGGGCGGCCAGTAGTTGGGTCAATGATATGCGAATACCGCACACCATCTTGTTCAAAGAAATTCTTGTAATCGCCGGATGTCGCCATACCCAGATCATCAAGTTGTACGATCAACTGCAGATTCTGCGCATCGGCCTGGGGTTTTTCGATCCCGATCCGCCAAGTCTCACCCTTGTCGTTTTCGCCTCTTGTGACCAGATCGCCGCCTATCTCGACCATATAGTCTTCAATCCCAGCCGTGCGCAGCGTTTCGGCCACGGCGTCGATGCCATACCCCTTGGCAATGGCGGACAGGTTAATGCCGACTCCGGCATCGGCCTTCGCCAAAGTTCCGGCATCGCGATCCAGTTGCAGCAATCTGGCCTGTCCGACCTTGCCCAAAGCCGCCTGGATGTCAGCATCTGCGGGCACCGGATCTTCCGGTTTGCGCGGACCAAAGCCCCAAAGCTCAATCAGCGGGCCGAGAGTCACGTCGAATGTACCCCCGGATTTCTCGTGCACATCATTCGCGGCATCAAGCACCAGCGCAAATTCATTCGAAACGGCAACAGGTTCAGTGCTGCCCGAGTCCGAGAAGGTCGAAACCTCGGAATTCGGGTCCCAGTTCGACATCTTTGCATTAACTTCGGCCAGTGTCTGTTCGACCGCACCCGCCAGCGCTTCTTCATCAACATCGACACCGATGGCCGTGATGTTGAAGGTCGTCCCCATCGTTTCGCCTGACAGGCGTACCACCTCGGGCTCTTTGTCGAACAAGCAGCCGGAAATAAGTGTGGCGACAGCCAGGACTGGCAAGAAACGCATGTGGGTCCCTCCTGAGGAAAAGCGTGCCCGGCGTATGACAGCGGCCCCAATCAGAGTCAAACCTGCATCAGGCTTTCAGCGGCAGGAAGCCTAGCGCCAACAAACCGATTCCGGCGGGAACCCCGAACAGCCATGCTTTCTTCTGCCATCCTGGAGCCTGCTGTTTCCAGGTCATGCGAAAATTATGGCCACAAACGACAACCGCAAAAAATATCAGCGCGGCAACAGGGGGGGTCAGATAAAAGTTGGACAACGGGCCGGATTTCCTTGGTTTTTGGCAGTTTTCCCCGGTTTGGGCATTTGTACCCTATACAGGTCATATGGCTGCGGTAAGGTGAAAAGCAAAGCAAGAGGAGATTGCCCATGGCCCCAAGCTCTTACCAGCCACCGACACGCGGCGACAAGGCCGCGGCTGCCTCGCATAGCCAGTCGGTTGAATCGAACCTTTCTCATACACAGACAACAGTCGAAAAGCTGCTTATTGGCAAAGGGGACGCGGTTTTTTCCGTGCGCCCGAAAGATACAATTCATTCGGTGGTGAATATCCTCAAGGAAAAGCGGATTGGCGCTGTGGTGGTGACAGATCAGAATGGTACGCTTCAGGGTATCCTGTCCGAGCGTGATATTGTGCGCCGTATGGCCGATACTCCGGGCCAGACCCTGCCCCAATCTGTCGAAGATCTGATGACCCGCAGCGTACAGACCTGCGCGCCCGAGGATCTGTTGAACGATGTGCTGAAAACCATGACGGAGGGGCGCTTTCGCCACATGCCCGTCCTCAGCGATGGCCATCTTCGTGGCGTGATCACGATCGGTGATGTCGTGCATTTCCGCCTCAAAGAGCTGGAGTATGAAGCCCTTCGCATGAAGCAGATGATCGTCGGTTGACAGCTATTCCGGCTGCTCGTCGGTTGCGATGAACCGGACCTCGCCGGCGCGAACATTAGTGGCGGTCAGCCTGCCACTGAAGAAGGCGCCGGTGTCGATCGAAACAACACCATTCTCAGCGCGGGGCTCTGACGTGATCGTATGACCATGGACAACCCACTGACCATCTTCGCGCATCTGCCGTGAAAAATTTGGGTGGCCCCACAGGCAAACCTGGCGTGTTTGGTCGTCCAAAGCCTTGCCCGGGTCCAGACCTGCGTGCACCACGGTAACGTTTCCGCTGGTCCAGGTCAGGGGACGGTCGTGCAGCCAAGACAGCAAATCATCGCCCATTGCGCGTCGCAATCTGTCAGCCACCGAGACAGCATCCGCACCAACCGTGTCTTCATCCACACCGGTAATTCCAAATGAGGCGAGCGTTTGTAGGCCACCGTTTTGCAGCCAAAGCCTGCCGACCCGTTTTGGGTCATCGGTGAACCGCAACAGCATCTCCTCGTGATTACCCAGCAGGCAAATGAAATCATTGCCTCGGACCCGGCTAAGGTGCCGTAACTGGTGCAGCACCTGGGCGCTGTAATTGCCACGATCAATGTAGTCCCCGACAAAGATTGTGGGGCAATCTGGATCCAGCCTTGCCAGCAAAGTCTGCAACAGATCCAATCGCCCGTGGATATCCCCAACGGCATAAAACCTCTGGTCAGGCGCGATGTCAGAAACTGAATTCTGTGCCGTCTGAGGTTTTTTCCACCTGGTTTTGATCCAATCCCACACCATCGCAATTTCCTACCCTGACTGGCGGGCAACAACAATCCGCAAGTGAATTAGGGTTCCGGATTGCCCCAATGGCGCGGTTTGTGGGAAAATCCCCTTGACCTTGAGGGGCTGAAAGTATCCCTGATGTTTCAAACGGTTTTGGTTTGGGTCGAGGGTTAAATGAAGCGCGTATTAGTCACAGGCACAGCAGGGTTCATCGGTTTTCACCTGGCAAAACTACTACTGGCCGAGGGGTTTCAGGTTCACGGCTACGATGGGATGACGGATTATTACGACGTCTCGCTCAAGCAGCGCCGCCATCAGATGCTCTTGCAATCCCCTGGGTTTTCCGCAACCGAGGATCTTTTGGAAAACTACGAGCAGCTTGCAAAGGTCGCTGAGGAGTTCCAGCCCGAGGTGATCGTGCATCTCGCGGCGCAGGCTGGTGTCCGCTATAGCCTTGAGGACCCGCGCAGCTATATCAATTCCAACGTGGTCGGCACGTTCAACGTCATGGAAATCGCGCGCGAGCATAAGGTAGACCACCTTCTGATGGCTTCGACATCCTCGGTTTATGGCGCCAACGAGGTCATGCCCTTTACTGAGGTCGAAAAGGCCGACACACCGCTGACGATTTACGCCGCAACCAAAAAGGCAAACGAGGCGATGGGCCATTCCTATGCCCATTTGTGGAACCTGCCCACGACCATGTTTCGGTTCTTCACCGTGTATGGAACCTGGGGGCGACCCGATCTTGCGCTCTACAAATTTGTGGACGCCATCCTGGATGACCGCCCGATCGATATCTATAACCACGGCGACATGTATCGGGATTTCACCAATGTCGAAGACCTTGTCCGCGGTATCCGACTGCTGATCGACGTCCCTCCGGTGCGGCCGGACAGCGCAGATGAGATTGAAGAAGGTGACAGCCTGTCGCCGGCGGCGCCCTGGCGCGTGGTGAATATCGGCAATGGCGACAAAGTGCGGCTGATGGATTTTATCGAAGCCATTGAGGAAGCTATCGGCAAGAAAGCCATCCGCAATTACATGCCTATGCAGATGGGTGATGTTCCTGCCACTTGGGCGAATAGTGATCTGCTGCAAAAGCTGACCGGCTATCGTCCGCAGACAAATTTCAAAGATGGAATCGCCCAGTTTGTCGAATGGTTCCGCGACTATCATGGTAAGTGACGCATATGCTTGAAACCGACCCCAATTCCCGAAAGATTGCTGTGATCGGGCTGGGTTATGTCGGCCTGCCCCTGGCCGTGGCCTTCGGCAAAACTGGCAAGGTGATCGGATTTGACATCAATGCGGCGCGGGTCGAGGCACTACGCGCTGGCGTAGATGCAACGCATGAGGTTGAGCCACATGATCTGAGCGCGGCGGGCGGCCTGAAATTCACAACCAACCCCTCGGAGATTGCCGATTGCGATACCTATGTCGTAACCGTCCCCACGCCGATCACCGCAGGTAAGCAGCCTGATTTAGCCCCCCTTCTGGCCGCGTCGGAAACAGTTGGCCACGTATTGAAACCCGGTGATTTGGTGATCTACGAATCCACCGTCTATCCCGGCGCAACCGAAGAAGATTGCGTTCCGGTGCTGGAACGCGCCTCGGGCCTGACCTTCAACACGGATTTCTTTGCAGGCTACAGCCCCGAGCGGATCAACCCCGGTGACAAGACCCACCGCATCGCGGACATCTGCAAAGTCACCGCTGGTTCAACCCCGCAGGTCGCTGATCTGGTTGACGCGCTCTATGCCCGGATCATCACCGCCGGAACCCACAAGGCCGAAAGCATCCGCGTGGCTGAGGCCGCGAAGGTGATCGAAAACACCCAGCGCGACCTGAATATCGCTCTGGTGAACGAGTTGGCGATGATCTTCGGTCGCATGGGCATCGATACCGAGGCTGTGCTGCGCGCAGCCGGAACCAAGTGGAATTTCCTGCCCTTCCGCCCCGGTCTGGTCGGCGGGCATTGCATCGGCGTGGATCCTTACTACCTGACGCACAAGGCCGAGGCCGTGGGCCATCACCCGCAGATCATCCTTGCAGGGCGGCGCCTGAATGACAGGATGGGCAGCTATGTAGTGTCGCAACTGGTCAAACGTATGACCCGTTGCGGTATCAATGTTGGCGCCGCCCGTGTTCTGGTGATGGGCCTGACGTTCAAGGAAAACTGCCCCGACCTGCGCAACACCCGTGTCGTCGACATTATCGAAGAATTGCAAAGCTATGGCATCAGCGTCGATGTCCACGACCCTCATGCCGACCCCAAAGCTGCGCAAGAAGAATACGACCTGGGCCTGATCGACCAACCTGAGCCAGGGCTCTATGACGGGGTCGTCCTGGCCGTCGCGCATGCGGAATATCGGGCACTCGATCCTTTGCAGTTTCGAGCCTATGGCAAAGAAAACAGCGTAGTCTTCGACATCAAATCCTGCCTGCCACGCGAGGCAAGCGACCTGCGCCTGTAATCGAACCAAAGGACCTAAAATGAAACCGGCGCCACAGGGCGCCGGATAACTGATTACCCGCCGAAATCGTCGAGCATGATATCTTCGCGGTCCACACCCAGATCCAGCAGCATGTTGATGACCGACTGGTTCATGATCGGCGGTCCGCACATGTAGAACTCGCAATCCTCGGGTGCCGGGTGGTTCTTGAGGTATTCGTCGAACAGCACGTTATGGATAAAGCCGGTATAGCCTTTCCAGTCATCCTCGGGCTGGGCATCCGACAGGGCGACATGCCATTCGAAATTGTCGAACTCTTCCGCGAGGCTGTCGAAATCCTCGACAAAGAACATCTCTTTCTTGGACCGGGCACCGTACCAGAAGGTGATCTTGCGGTCGCGATTCTCAAGCCGTTTGAGCTGGTCGAAAATATGGCTGCGCATGGGCGCCATACCAGCACCGCCACCGATGAACACCATCTCTCTTCCGGTCTCGCGGGCGAAGAATTCACCGAATGGACCCGAGATCGTTACCTTGTCACCCGGTTTCAGGTTGAAGATATACGACGACATCTGGCCCGCCGGTATCCCTTCGGAACCCGGAGGCGGTGAGGCAACCCGGACGTTCAGCATGATCATGCCCTTTTCGTCCGGATAGTTGGCCATGGAATAGGCGCGTTCGATGGGTTCGGCAACGACCGAGTCGTATTGCCACAGATTGAAGCGATCCCAATCTTCGCGATATTCCTCCTCGACATCGAAATCAGTGTATTTCAGCGCATGGGCGGGGGCTTCGATCTGGATATAGCCACCAGCGCGGAAATTCACATCCTCACCTTCGGGCAGGTCCAGCGTCAGCGCTTTGATAAAGGTGGCAACGTTTTCGTTCGACCGAACCGTGCATTCCCATTTCTTGACGCCAAAGACCTCTTCGGGGACCTCGATATCCATGTCTTGTTTAACTGCAACCTGACAAGACAGACGGTCGCCACAAGCGGCCTCGCGCTTGGTGATATGGCTTTCTTCGGTCGGCAGGATCGAGCCACCGCCGGAATGGACGCGTACGCGGCATTGTGCGCAGGTCCCGCCGCCGCCACAGGCCGATGGCACGAACAGTTTCTCGGCCGCCAACGTTTGCAGCAATTTGCCGCCGGCGGGCACGGACACGGTTTTCTCACCATTGATGGTGATGTTGACATTGCCTGTCGACACCAACCGCGACCGGGCGGCCATGATAAGGGCGACAAGCGCCAGAACGATCAGAGTGAAAAGAATGACGCCAAGGCTAAAGGTTTCCATTGCCGCCCCCTTACAGTTTCACGCCCGAGAAGGACATGAAGGCCATCGCCATCAGTCCCGCGGTGATAAAGGTGATCCCCAGACCTTGAAGGCCGTCGGGAATGTCCGAGTATTTCAGCTTTTCGCGCACGCCCGCCATTGCAGTTATCGCCAGCGCCCAGCCAAAGCCCGAGGACAGACCATAGGTCGTCGCCTCTGCAAAGTTATAATCCCGCTCGACCATGAACAGCGACCCGCCCAGGATGGCACAGTTCACCGTGATCAAAGGCAGGAAAATCCCCAGCGCGTTGTAGAGCGGCGGAAAATACTTGTCCAAGACCATCTCAAGGATCTGAACCATGGCCGCGATCACACCGATATACGAGATCAGGCCAAGGAAGGTCAGGTCCACATCCGGGAACCCAGCCCAGGCCAATGCGCCGGGCTTCAACAGATAGGTCAGCAGCAGGTTGTTGGCGGGAACAGTGATCGCCTGCACGACCATGACCGAGATCCCCAGACCCAGCGCGGTCGAGATCTTCTTGGACACGGCGATGAAGGTACACATGCCAAGAAAGAAGCTAAGCGCAAGGTTTTCGACAAAGATGGCCTTTACGGCCAGTGAGATAAGCCCTTCCATCAGTGCGCCTCTACCTGCTGGATTTTGTATTCACGTTCTTCGACCTGGTTCGGCTTCCATGTTCGGAAGGCCCAGATGATCAGGCCGATGATAAAGAACGCCGAAGGCGGCAACAGCAGCATACCGTTAGGTACGTACCAGCCGCCATTGTTCACAGTCTGCAAGATGGTGACACCGAACAGCGACCCGGCCCCCAACAGCTCGCGGATAAAACCGACTAGCAACAGGATCAGCCCATAGCCCATGCCGTTGCCAACACCGTCGATAAAAGACGCGATCGGGGGGTTCTTCATCGCAAATGCCTCGGCACGGCCCATCACGATACAGTTTGTGATGATCAGCCCGACGAAAACCGACAGGGTCTTCGAAATCTGAAAAGCATAGGCCTTGAGAACCTGATCCACCAGGATCACCAGCGATGCGATGATCACCATCTGGACGATGATCCGGATTGAGCCGGGTATCTGGTTGCGCAACATCGAGATGAACATGGACGAGAATGCGGTCACGAAGGTCACAGCCAGCGCCATTACAAAGGCCACCTGCAACGAAGATGTCACGGCCAGCGCGGAACAGATGCCCAGGACCTGCAGCGTGATCGGGTTATTGTCGACAAGCGGGTCGACCAGCATCTCTTTCTTGGTCTGAGACATCAAAACTCTCCTGCTTGCAGTTTGGCCAGGAACCGGGCGTAGCCCGCGTCACCCATCCAGAATTTCACCAGGTTATCGACACCAACTGAGGTCAGAGTAGCCCCAGCCAGCGCGTCGACATAGAAATCGGGACCGGCGGCGGGTTGCGACTTGGCGACGGTAATCTGCAGCTCGCCTGCATCGTCGCGCAATTTCTTGCCATTCCACAGACCTTTCCATCGCGGGTTGTCCACCTCGGCGCCAAGGCCGGGGGTCTCACCATGCTGATAGAACTGCAGGCCGTAGATGTCGTTGCCGTTATTTTCTAGAGCGATAAAACCATAGAGCGTCGACCACAGGCCATAACCATGCAGCGGCAGGATCACTTTGTCTAAATCGCCCGCATCATCGCGCAACAGATAGATCACTCGGTACTTGGCCTGACGACCAATACCCGCCGGGTCAGTGTCCAATGCTACGCTGAGTTCAGGATCACTTGCAGCAGCCTGGTCATCAAAGGTTGCCGGATCGAACTGATCGTCGACAAATTCGCCGGTGGCAAGCTCGAGCACATGCGGCTCGAACGCAGCGAAGGCTTCGGTCACGTCTATGCCCGGCTCGAAGACACCAGCCACCTGCAAAACGTTAACCTGTTTGTCCTTCAGCGCGTTGGCTTCTTGCACCGGGCGCAGGCTGACCGCAGCGGCGGAGACCACCATCGAGGCAACAAGACAGACGGCAACGGCGACGAAGATCGTCTTGCCAACCGAATCCGGCGAGGCGGCCAGAAAGCGAGCCAATGCGCCCTTGGGTTCTTGAGGTTGCGGATCAGACATGGCGACGCGCCCTCCGTTTGATATTGGCCTGCACGACGAAATAGTCGATCAGCGGTGCAAAGACATTGCCGAACAGGATGGCCAGCATCATGCCTTCGGGGAAGGCCGGATTGATCACGCGTATCATCACAACCATCACACCGATCAAGGCGCCATAGATATAGCGGCCCAGGTTGGTGTGGCTGGCGGAAACCGGTTCGGTCACCATGAAGGCCAGGCCAAATGCATACCCACCCAGAACCACATGCCAATACCACGGCATCGCGAACATCGGGTTGGTATCCGACCCGATCAGGTTCAGCAGCAGAGTAAAACCGATGGTCCCGGCCAGACAGCCAACGATCAGGCGGTAATTGGCAATCTTGGTCATCAGCAGGAAGGCCATACCGATCAAGCAGGCCAAGGTCGAGGTCTCGCCAAAGCTGCCCTGAATGGTGCCGTAAAAAGCGCTGGACCATGTGATCCCTTCGGCAGCAAGAGCCTGTACGCCCTCGGCCGCTGACACCGCCAGCGCGGTTGCACCCGAGAACCCGTCAACCGGGGTCCAGACCGAGTCACCCGACATCTGCGCAGGATAAGCGAAGTACAGGAACGCACGACCAACCAGCGCGGGGTTAAGGAAGTTCTTGCCAGTGCCGCCAAATACCTCTTTGCCGATCACCACACCGAAGATGATGCCCAAAGCCACCTGCCACAAGGGTGTAGTGGCCGGCATAATCAGTGTATAAAGCATTGATGTTACAAGGAAACCTTCGTTCACCTCATGGCGGCGCACGGTGGCAAAGATGACCTCGAATATACCGCCTGCGACCAGTGTGACGATGTAGATAGGCAGAAAATACATCAACCCGTGCATCACATTTGCAAAGACACTGCTGGGGTCCAGCGAGAGACCAAACATCTGGAGCAGAGCGATGCGCCAACCGGTGGCAGAGTCCGGCCCGAGGCTGGCGATGGCCGAGTTGGCCTGATAGCCGGTGTTCCACATCCCCCAAAGGATACAGGGAATGGTCGCGATCACGACATAGGTCATGATCCGCTTCATATCCACGTAAGACCGCGCATGCGGGGCCACTGAGGTCACGGTTTTCGGAGTGTAGATAAAGCTTTCGACCATCTCGTAGATGGGGAAATACTTTTCGTACTTGCCGCCCTTGGTAAAGTTCGGCTCGATCCGATCGAAGAAGCTGCGCAAACCCATTTGGATCAGCCCTCCTTTTCAATCTTGTTCAGGCAGTCGCGCAGCGCCAGCCCGTATTCATATTTTGCCGGACAGGCAAAGCCGACAAGGCCCAGATCCTCTTCGTCCAGCTCTAGCGCGCCCAGAGCTTGCGCAGTATCGGTGTCCATCACCAGTAGTGCCCGCAGCAGTTGCGTCGGCAGATAGTCCTGCGGCATCAGCTCTTCGAACGTACCCGTGGGCACCATGGCGCGGCGCCCCCCATTCAGATTCGAACTGAGCGCGTACAGCTTTTTGGCGAAAGCAGAACCCAGCACCGGCTGAACCGCAAATTTCGAAGGCATCGGGCGGATCCAACCCATCGGAATCTGGTCGTGGTCCTCGCGGATGATGCTGATCTGCCTTGCAAAACGCCCCAGATAGGCCGTTGGGCCATCCGCATGCTGACCAGATAGGATCGAGCCCGAAATGATCCGTGCCGTGCCGTCCACATCAACCTCATCCCGGGTCAGGTCTTCGGTCGACGCTCCCATCACCGTACGGATCAGGCGCGGCTGACGGGCACCCGGGCCAGTCAGGGCGATCACCAGATTAGGGTCCAGATGGCCCGTCTGCATCAGGCGGCCAATGGCGATGACATCCTGATACCCGATGGTCCAGACCTGCTTTTCGCCCGCAAGCGGTTCGAGGAAATGGATGTGGGTTCCGGCCAAACCCGCAGGATGCGGACCAGAGAATGCCGCCGCCTCAACGTCTGGCAGATCGCTACCCGGAACTGAAGCACCGTCCTGCTGGCACAAATAGGTTTTGCCCTCGGTCAACTTGGATACGGCTACCAGACCATCCGCAAATGCTTTGCCCGCGTCATTGATGATGAGTTCTGCATCTCCGGCCAGTGGTTCGCTATCCATGGCTGTGACGAAAATCGCTGCTGGCTTGGTGCCCGGAACTGGCATCTTGGAATAGGGACGCGTACGGAAAGCGGTCCACAACCCCGCGGCGCATAGCTTGGCGGTGACACCCTCGGTGCTGTCCGCATCACCAACACCCGAGAAATCGATACCCGTGTCGTTGGCATCCGCAACCTCAATCACAACGCTCTGCAAAACCCGGCGCGCACCACGGTTGATGGCAACGATCTTACCACTTAGCGGGGCGACCATCATCGCCTCGGGTGCGTCCTTGTGACAGAATAACGGAGTGCCACGTTGAACGTCATCCCCCTCCTGAACCAGCATTCGCGGTTTCAAGCCAAGGTAATCGCCCCCCAAAACCCCAACAGTCTTGAATTCTGGACCCGGATGGATGGTTTGCTCCGGTGCGCCTTGCACCGGCAACTCCAACCCTTTTTTCAGTTTGAAAGTTTGCATGTCGCTACGGTCTTCCAAGCCTCTTTACCTGTGCCGGCTGAGCCAACACCTATCTAGTGTCAGACAATAACGCGAGAATTCCAAGCAGTCGTCGCAAAAGCGTCGAATTGCGACTGAAATCCGCGGCCGTCCCTCTGATTGTGGCCCCTTTACGCGGGGATGATACCAAAAGCAAACCTGTAACCGTCAAAATTCCCTCACGGTATTCACTTTCTTGTATCACTTTCGCTGAAATTGCCTGTCGCGCCCCGATCATGTCCGGTGTAAGCACCCTTGATGGAACAAACGAACGATCTGGAAATTTTTCTGGTAGCAACGCCCGGACTAGAGGCGCCGCTGCATGCCGAGGCCACCGAACAGGGATTCGCCGATGCCAAGGTCATTGCTGGTGGCGTGGTTTGTCGGGGCGGGTGGCCCGAAGTCTGGCGTGCCAACCTTTGCCTTCGGGGCGCAAATAAAGTTCTGGTTCGGATTGGCAGCTTTCCCGCTGTCCATCTTGCACAACTGGACAAACGCGCCAGAAAATTTCCGTGGTCAGATTTCCTGCGTCCGGAAGTGCCGGTAAAAGTCGAGGCGACAAGCCGCAAATCGCGCATCTATCATGCGGGTGCCGCGCGCCAAAGGATCGAACGAGCGCTGGCCGAGACACTGGGGGCTCCAATCTCGACAGATGCAGCCCTGCGCGTGCTTTTGCGGATTGAGAAAGACATCTGCACATTCTCGATCGACACCTCCGGAGATCCCCTGCACAAGCGAGGTCACAAGACTTCCGTCGCCAAGGCCCCCATGCGCGAGACAATGGCGGCCATGTTCCTGCGCGAATGTGGCTATCACGGGACCGAACCGGTGCTGGATCCCATGTGCGGGTCGGGCACTTTCGTCATCGAGGCTGCCGAGATCTCGTTGGGCCTGCTTCCCGGTCGCACGCGTAATTTTGCATTCGAAAGCCTAAGGAGTTTTGATCCCGACATCTGGTCCGACATGCGCGCCGGGTCACCCTCCCCTGCCCCCGAGGTTCAGTTCTTCGGCTCCGACAGGAATGCAGGCGCGATCGAGGCCGCAAAAGCCAATGCGGAACAAGCCGGTGTTTCGACCAATACAACATTTCATTGCCACTCCGTCAGCGATCTGAAGCCCCCGCAAGGTACTGAGGGGTTAGTGATCGTAAACCCCCCTTATGGCACCAGGATAGGCGATGAAAAACGTCTGCGATCCTTGTATGGGAGTTTCGGCAAGGTTCTGATGTCACGCTTCAAAGGCTGGCGCGTTGGCATCGTAACAAGCACCCCATCCCTGGCCCATGCCACACGCCTTCCTTTGCTTCCGGCAGGGCCGGTAGTGGATCACGGCGGCACAAAAATCCGACTTTATCGCACTGACCGCCTGATCTGACATGGGGCTAATCACAGGGATTTTGAGCCTGTCCAAAGCCTGTTACTAATCACAAACCAGACCCAGAATCCCTCTTGCACATCCAAACCCTCAGGTATAAATCACCCGCCACGGTCGGAGTGTAGCTCAGCCTGGTAGAGCACTGTCTTCGGGAGGCAGGGGTCGGAGGTTCGAATCCTCTCACTCCGACCAATAAAATCAATCAGTTAAATACGAATGAACTGCGCCGCCACCGCAGCATACCCGGATTTTGTCCGGATTATTCTGTTTTCAGGGTCTGGTTTCCGAAGAAAAGTGAAAGAAAAACCGCTGAGGGGGCGGCCACCCACCTCAACGGTAATGCAAATTTATCCGCACGAACAGAATACCAAATTCGCAGCCGGTCCGCAATCGCGGGAGGCGCATATGTCTAGGCTCAATCGCTTTGAATGGCTCAAGGCCGTTCTGCAATGCGCTGACCTCAACTCGTCAACTAAGGTAGTTGCCTCAGCGCTTTCGGTACAGTTCGCCAACGACAGGACCGGCCAACTCAATCCCTCACTAAAAACGCTTGATGAGTTCCTGGTCGGAATGTCGCTAGCAACCATCAAACGCTGCCTCAAACAGCTTGTCGAGTTCGGTTGGCTGTTTCGAACTGAAGGGCGTGGCGCAGGCAATCACACAGAATACGACCTTCGCTCCCCAACAAAAATCATCCCGTTTCGCCGGAGGAAAAAGGATGCACCGATGAGCCTTTCAGAAGGGCGAAAGGGTTCGCCCGTGAGAGACAAAGGGCGCATGGGTGATCTTTCCTATATAAAGAAAGAACAATCCATAGAACAAAACCTCGCGCTTGAGCCGGATCTGCCGAATGGTGGGCCATCCGACTCGGCGCGCGTGGGCAGTGCGCAACCCGAATTCGTCTCGCGCCAATCTTTCGGCTGCCGCCAATGGGAGCAGTTCACCGAACGAATGTTTGGTGCTTGGATCGACCGGGTACTTCCTGAAGCCATCGAAAACAACGAGCGCGGCTACTGGCTCCCCGGCAGGTTCCCTCCAACGAACAAGAACGAGTGGCCCGTGTTGCGCAGCTGGCTCATCACCGAAGGCTGGACCCTGTTTGCACCATCGAAGCAGGAACTGTGCCATGCGGTCTGAGCAAAGAGCAAGGCGACCCATGTCATACGCTGGCGCTGCTGACACGGGACCTTGCGAGGGGTGGCAAGCCTCCCCTTCGAACCCCACCGGCGGAGGCACGCCGCCCGCCAAAGCGCCGCTCACCGAGACCTTCGTCTTTCGATGTAGCGTTGCTGAGAAGGCTGAGCTTCGCGCCAAAGCCGAAGCTGCCGGAGTGTCTGCCGCGACCCTCTTGCGCGAAGCCTTGGGTCTGACGGAAGCACGTCGTCGCAAGCCTGCGCCTCGCGTCGACCCCGCTCTGGTCCTGGCACTAGGGCGCATTGGCGGTAACCTCAACCAGGTTGCGCGGGTTGTGAATCGGGCGCTTCTGATTGGTCGGGTTGACATGGATACGCTGGCCGTCGCCCGACAACTGGTTGTGATTGAACGCCAGCTTACCAAGATCCTTGATGAGGCACGACAATGCTGATCAAGTTCTTTCCCAATGGCAAAGGCGCGGGTGCTGGTCCAGTTGGCTATCTCGTCACGCGTGAGGTCTTGGCCTATGACTCCAATCGCGATCTAATCCGCGATGCTGATGGCCAGCCCATGACGGTCATACGCGATCCTTTGCCTGAAGTGCTGCGCGGCGATTCCACCCGCACCGAGGCCCTGATCGACGCCAGTCGCAATCAGTGGACCTACCGCGCGGGCGTCATCAGCTTTGCCAGCGAGGACGCACCCACCGTAGCCCAGCAGGTCGAAGTCATGAACGCCTTCGAGGCACTGGCATTCGCTGGTATGGACAGTGAGCAATTCGACTTGCTCTGGGTCCGGCACAGCCACGAAGACCGAGTTGAGCTGCATTTCTGTACACCGCGTTTGGAGCTGACAACCGGTAAAAGCCTCAACATCGCACCACCTGGCTATCGGACAGCCTATGACAGTCTGCGCGACTTAATGAACAAGACGCACGACTGGGCCGATCCGATGGATCTGGAACGCACACAGGAGGTTCAAGCCACCGTTGAGGCCCCAACTAGGGCACAGGGCCGCGAAGAACTCCACGAATGGATCTTAGACCAGATCAGCATCGGCACCATCACCGACCGCGCAAGCATGGTCGATGCCCTGACCGACGCAGGTTTCGATATCCCCCGCGTAAGCAAAAATTACATCACGGCCAAAGACCCCGACACAGGCGAACGCTGGCGATTGAAAGGAGAGATTTTCCATGACGACTGGCAAGCCGACCCGGCTGAGCGAGAAATTGAACGCGGACTTGGACAAGATCCGAAAAGAGCACGCCGCCTTGATGGATTCTCAATTGCAGAGCTTCAGGAGCGATATTCAAGCATGTGTAACACTCGCGCGGAATACAATCGAAGCCGATACCCGCACGTTTTTGGATTGGAGCGGGACGACCTGGCAGAGTCACATCGACAAGATCAAATTCCTGATTCAGATCTCACCTTGGGCGGTGATAACGGCCTGTATGGTGTTGATCGCAGCAACCTTAGGACTGACTTTTCTGTGGAGCTGGAAACTCTCAACGATAGCCGCCTCGACGCAGCTAGAGAGGTTGGGCATCCAGGCGGTACTTCACGAGGGAGCGACTTATTTGATCCTGCCGCCAGAAACATCAAGCATGCGCACCTGTTCGGTGGCGAGCCGATTGGTTTCTTGCATCAGAGTGGAGCCAAACTAGATGGACCAATCCCTGACAGCCTTGGAGCGAGATTTGCTCGCGTGCGTCGAGCAGTTGGTGACGGCTTGCGAGACCTCCGCCTCGGAATTGCGCAATTTGGAAGAACGCTCGACGACCGGGATCGAGGCCAGGCTAAATGGCTTAACGCAGTGCATCGAGCTGCTGATGAAATCACATCTCAAGTCCGTAGCTACATTGGCCGACTTGCTGACCGAAGAACAGAACTACACCACGCTGGAAGAGAACTTGCAGACGAGTTTGAAGCTAGCGAGAGCCGCCGAAACTCTGCTGCAAGAGAGCTGAATCATGGGCTGCTTGAACGAGACCAAGACTACGGCTTCCATCTTTGATCTGAAGGAATGACGATGCCCACTCATCACGAACGCTTCACCATGAGCTTCCGCCAATCCTGCGCCTGCGGGATTGACTACAGAGAATTTGAAAGAGTCGACTCGCTACCGATAGGCATTCCACTAGTTGCAATTGCAGGGGTTTGGGGCGATTGCTACAACTTACGGTGTCTGTTTATGGACACTGACGGAAATCAGTATTTGCGGAATGTGTTCAGGACCAAAAACGGCTACTTGATACCAGAACTTGGGGTCGATGCGAAAATGATCAAAATAGGCCAAGTTGTTCTAGCCTAGCGCTCAACTGCGTATTCTCAGTGAATTGACGCCTGAATCCCAATAAAACTGCCGCCCAATCCCGTTAAGAACGTGCATCCAGACCGATGACCCTCGATCGCCGTGCCACAGGCTACTTGGCAGGAAGGCCACCAAGCAGACCTTCGCTGCGGTGGCGGCACTGATCATCACCAATGGCAGCAACGGTGCAAAAGTAGACTTTGCATAGCTCCGTGCGGCCCGTAACCGACGTAGAGCGGCGCGGTCGAATGCTGCGATTGCATTCTGCACAGCAGTCATTCATTGTTGTAGAAAACTATCCTGAAAGTTTTGGAGGCTAGGCCACCGGATTAAGAAGTGCGGCACTCTGGAAAACAAAATTTGCCAGTGCTACGAACCGTAGAATGTGCCATAGCACTCGGCGAGAACCGGTCTGTCTTGCATCAGACGGCTGTATGACGTCTCGATAATGATTGGTCCAGCCGAACTGACCGCTGAGCGCTCGTTCTATGTCCGCCAGGTAATTTTCAACTTGGTCCATATGGCGCCTAAACACCTTGGAACGTTCGTACCCCACGAACGCTACGACAATCGCCAAGGATGCTCCAAACGGAACCACGATCCAGTTTGGTATAGACGTTACATTGTCCGTAGAAAATTGAAACAGTATGATCGAAAATACAAACGCAGAGCAGGCAAGTTCATTAGCCGTCATTCGGTCAACGGTTCGATTAACTTCCTCCCTAAGAGGTTGGTACTCCACCAAAAGAAGTTCCCTGTCATCTTGAGTTATACTCTTGGTCATCTCTGCGCCTGTTGTTTTTCAAATGATGCAGGGGACGTCTAACGCGGTCAACGGCCCATAACTGACCTTCGACCAGAAAACAGGATGCTGTGTACACACGGTATTCCTGCCGTTCATGCACTGTGCAGATATTCCGAATGGAGATCGGTGGCACCGAGTGTGGAGGCGACGCGTCTGGACCTAGTCTCCGAGATTGCAAGCTGTTCAATGTATTAGAGCGGACTGTCAGGTGTGCTTAACTAGTAACCTTGTTTAGCAACACGCCACGATTGTCTGGCCTGAAAAGCCCGTATCCGCCTTCCCTCGCAGATTCTACGTGACGATATAATTCGAGATATTCGTTGCCGTGATTGCGCCCCGAGCTATCTCGCGTCGGCACAATCACAATCTTGTCTATATGCTTAACCCCATCTGCGTATCCGATCTCCCACGGGCACCATCGACTTGAAGATGAATTGGCCGTCGCCAGATACAAAAACCAATCAAGCCGCTTGATGCGTTCCTTGATCTTTTGCGCGGTCTCGCGGTTAGGGCGCGATGGCATCGATCTGTCTTCCCAATCGATGTAAACGAGCCACCCCTGCGACTGTAAAAAGCCTTGCAACCCTTTCGCCAGCTCTGCATCCCGATGACTATGTGAGAGAAAAGCAGTTTGCTTTCCTTCTCGCACGGCTCGATTCACAACAAAATCTGACCTTTGAGAACCAGCACGACTGGCATAAGTGCGAATAGTAGATTGACTGATCATATCTATCTACCCACGTCAGCGGCTGCCTGCCTCACCCAAGATGCAAAATTCGCGCCACCACCATTCGTCCTATAGCAATACAATCCGGCATAACGAGAAAGCTTGATTACAGTGTTGTCGTGTGGCTTGATCCAAGTTGCGGGAAGATCTACCGCCTGAGTATAGTCCTCATACTTCACCCATTTCCCGTTCATCCTCTCGGCCAAGCGTATTGCGTTGCCCGTATTGTACACCCCCATGTAATCAAGCGGATTAGGCCCCGCTTGAGAAGCGTATCCTTGCTGGTTGCCCATGAGATGAATCCTAACGGCCAACAACCCGTTCCCTTTGATTACTGATCTGGCGATTTCGTAACGAACCCACCTTCTCTCATAAGTTGCCGCCCCAACAAGAACGCAAGTCACTGATGTGTTTTTGATTCCCTCTCGGATCAAGCTCTTAAGAGAATCTGGCCCTGTTCGACGAGAGTTCTCCCAAATGCTTCCATCGTAGAACCCCTCTGACTCGCGCGTGTTCTCATGGTTGTAGCGCCATGAGTTTCGCACCTGGTTCACTCGCCAGATGTCGTTCTGATAATGGAAGGAAAAGAAAACCCGCCGCTTGGCGGTTTGAGCGGGTATAGCCCCGAAAATACTAGCCATTTATACCCCACAAAAAATCAATGATGCGACCGCGCCCAGCGACAGAAAAATCGCCAAATAAAACCAGCTCACGGACCACGAAAGCGCCAGCCGAAGAACTGAAGATGTATCCTGCATGAACGGTGTTGCTTCGAGGCTATAGGCTTCGATTTCTTCCCCTCTTCGCACGTGGTCGTATAGCTTTCGATAAGCTCGCTCGAGGCGTAAATACTGCGCATCCATCAGCCAAAAAATGATCATCGGCACTATGGCTGCAACCGCATAATATGGCGAAGGCGTCTCCACGGTGGCCATGACTGCAACCGCCGCGCTCCCAAACGTCGCAGCAAGAGCTTTGAGGGTAAACGAGTTTGCCCCCATTCTCGTAATGACGCCTTGCAACATGGTTAGATGCGCGATCCGAATACTCTCGTCTTGGATTTGGCTGTCCCCCATTCAATTACCTCGTTCTCTATGCGTAAATTCAATCTCAGCGTGCATTTGACTGGAATGTACTTGAGTAATCTAAGATTTCCAGCGGAAGTCGCTAGACATGACGTCTGCTTTGTTTCACAACGCGATTTGATCTCGCACCTGCAGCGAATTTTTCGCTTTCCGCACTTGGTGCAGAACTTTCAAGTCCGCTTTCGGACTACGACCAGCTGAATGCGTATGCAGCGCTCTGTTGGACCGGTAAAGTCGGGAATGGGCTCATTCGACCAATTCGGGCCCGTCGCAGAGAAAGTCCGGTGCGAGCCCAACCTGTTCCTTGGATTTTCTCGCTGCTTGCACTCGCAGCGTCAGGAATGCCAAGTGAGCAACAAGTTCGGTGCCGCTATGCAGCGGAAGCAACGGTCATTCATACAGGCTGCAGCGAGAATCACACGTGGAATTCACAAGTCGCGGACGAAGCCGAAACTGGACAACTGCGTGGTTAACCCTAAGCTTTGGTACCTAGGGCCAAAAGATCAAGCAGTTGTCATGGGAAGTCTCCTGTACGTGGTTCCGCCGCGGTCGCAGTAGCGGCGGGTTAGTTCAGAAAGTAAGCCGATATTTCAAAGGGCCGAACGGGCGGCAGTCTCCAAAGCATGGTGCAGAGAGCGCGCGTAAGAGCGCGGGCCAAGAACCGCGTAGTGGCTGGCAGTTTCAAAGCAGATGATCACACAGCTAAGGTGCTCCAGCAGCGCGCGTGTGGCGCTCCCGGGCTCCATCGCAGCCAGATTGACGCCGCTCAAACGTTCAAACACACCCCGGCACGCACCCTCCAGATCAAAACGGCACCAGCCGTCTGTTTGCTCTGTTACCGAGGCTAGGCCCTCCACGGCATCCGCGAGTTGGTAGGACATAAGTTCATGCTCCGGGATTTCTGCGGAGATCAGCCACTGATCCTGCGCAAACCAGCTAGCCGCGTATGAGCCCGCTGCGGCGTGCTTCCCGACCGCAGGCAAAGCTAATCCCAGCATGGCCTCGGCCGCTTTCCGGCCTTCGTCTTCGCGCCCCCTACGCAATGCAAGCGAGGCAAGCGCCCGGTTCGGAACCTCAGTGATTGTCAGCCCATTGAATCGGTCGACACGCGGCGTTTCTCCCCAAAGCGGGGTGATGGATTGAAGATCAAGCACGCAGGCGCCCTCCTTCCGGGTCAAAGAAATGTGTGGGAATGACCTGAGCCTTTACATCGGTTCCCCGCACGGGATCGACTACGCGGATAATCTCGCCCATGCGCTGATCACCGCCTTTGAGAAAGGCCATTCCGATGGAGTGCCCCAGATGTGGCGAGATACAGGCTGATGTCACATGCCCCTGTTCGCTGTCGATATGAACAGGCGCAGTTTCATTCACCAACTGGGAACCGGCGGTTATCACTTCGCTTTGGTTCACGGGCTTCAGACCGACAAGGCGCAATCCATTGGGATCAGTCACCCCCTCCCGCTGGTCCATTGTGCTGCCGATGCTGTCTTTTTTGCGGGACACCATGCGCCCCATACCCAGCATCAGTGCGGTGGCCCTGCCGTCGAGTTCGCGACCCGTCGGGTGGCCTTTTTCAATGCGCATGATGTCGAGCGCTTCAAGACCATAGGGAGCTACTCCAAGATCTTGCCCCAACTCTAGCATTCGGCGCCACAGCGCATCTCCATAACGGGTGGGAACAGCCAATTCATAGGCCAGTTCACCCGAGAATGAGATCCGAAACAGACGTGCCCTCAGGCCGCCGCACAGCGTCACGGAACCGCAGGCCATGAACGGGAATGCCTCGTTTGAGATATCGAACTCAGAGTCCACAATCCGCTGCAGCAGCTCGCGCGATTTCGGTCCGGCAACAGCAAACTGCGCCCAGGCCTCGGTGGTTGAGATCAGCTGCACGTCCATGTCCGGCCACAGGCATTGACGGGCGAATTCCATGTTTCTCAGAACCGCCCCGGCATTGGCTGTAGTGGTCGTGATGACGAAGTGTTCTTCCGCCAACCGTGCAGCGGTGCCGTCATCGTAACAGGCGCCATCTTCGCGCAGCATGATGCCATAGCGCACCTTACCCACTGCCAGCTTGGCAAAACCATTGGCATAGACCCTGTTCAGGAATGACGCGGCATCCGCGCCCTGAACGTCGATTTTTCCCAGTGTGGTCACATCGCAGATGCCCACATTCTTGCGCACGTTACAGGCCTCTCGGTCAGCGGACTGGCGCCAATGGGTCTCGCCCGGCTGCGGAAACCAACGCGCCCGCATCCAGTCGCCAGCAGTGTCAAAGGGCGCATTGTGTTCCCTGGCCCATTTGTCAGTCGGGGTTTCGCGCGTCGGGTGGAAGTGTTTGCCCACCGTGCGCCCGCCGATTGTGCCCAGTGCAACCGGTGTATAGGGCGGCCGGAAAATCGTCGTTCCCGTTTCGGGGATCGATTTGCCGGTCAGCTCGGCCATTATTGCCAAAGCATTGACGTTAGCAGTTTTGCCCTGGTCAGTGGCCATGCCGAGAGTAGTGTAGCGTTTGAGATGCTCGACCGATCGGTAGTTCTCCTGATGTGCCAGCTTAACGTCCTTGACGGTCACGTCGTTCTGCTGGTCCAGCCAAGCCCGGCCCTTGCCATGGGGCACATGGTAAAGTGGCTGGAGGTTATAGGCGCCGTTATCGGCGCGCGGCAGCTTCAATGCGCTGGCGGCGATACCCAGGCTTTCCAGGGCAGCCACAGCTTCTTCCGCCCCGCTGCGCAATGCGTCTTCAGTCGAAAACAGGCCTTTGGCCGCACCCGCCACCGACATGCCAACTGGGATGTTCCGGCCGGGAACGAAAGCTGCAATACTCTCAATCCAGACAGGACGGCCGCCCTGGTGGCAGGTCAGGTGGACGTTGGGATTCCAGCCGCCAGACACGCCCAAGGCGCCACAGGCTAGCGTTTCCTCGTGGCCATCCGCTTGACGGACCCGGATGCTGCTCAGGCCATGCCGCCCCTTGGTGCCGATAACATGCGCGCCACTGATCAGCCGCACATCCGTCAGTGTCGGCGCATCCAGCCGGGCATCGACGATGGCTGTGACATCAACACCTTTTGCCATCAGGTCTACCGCAGTGCGATGGCCATCATCATTGTTGGTGAAGACCGCCACCTTCCGCGCGGGGGTTGCAGCCCAGCGGTTGGCATAGGCCCGCATCGATCCTGCCAGCATCACCCCCGGACGGTCGTTGTCCGGGAAAGCAATTGGACGCTCGGTTGCCCCGGCACAAAGGATCGCGCGCTTTGAATAAACCCGCCACAATGTCTGCCGCGGCTTCCCTGCCACAGGGGTTTGCAGATGGTCCTGCACCCTCTCAACCACACCGTAAACCCCGTGGTCAAAGGCCCCCATCGCCGTGCTTCGCGGCATCAGGCGCACATTGTCCATCGCGGTTAGCTCGGCCACAGTCTGCTCAACCCATTCGACCGCAGGCTTTCCGTCGACATCTTCCTGTTCGACGTTCAGGCGCCCGCCAAAACGGCTATCTTCATCCGCGAGGATGACGTTTGCGCTTGCACGGCCCGCGGTCAGTGCCGCCATCAGGCCAGCGGGCCCACCCCCAATCACCAGCAGATCGCAATGGAGGAAGCCCTTTTCATATTCATCCGGGTCATCTTCCCCAGACAGGCGACCAAGGCCTGCAGCTGAGCGGATGATGGGTTCATAGACTTTCTCCCAGAAAGCCGCCGGCCACATGAACGTCTTGTAATAGAAACCGGCGCTCAGAATATCCGAGAACAAATCGTTCAGGGCAAGCAGGTCGTAACGTAAGCTGCCCTTGTAATTCTGTGAGCAAGCAACCAGCCCTTCGTACAGCTCCGCTACTGTAGCGCGTGTGTTTGGTTCCTGCCGGGCTCCACTGCGCAATTCGACCAGCGCGTTTGGCTCCTCGGAGCCAGCGGTGAAAATACCACGCGGACGGTGATACTTGAACGATCGACCCAGGAAACGCACGCCATTGGCCATCAGGGCAGACGCCAGCGTGTCGCCCTCATACCCCAGATAGGCACGCCCATCGAAATTGAAGTTCAGTGGCTTTCCGCGGTTGATCAGGCCGCCATTCAAACGGTTGGATTGGGTCATTTGCTGCGCCCCTGCTTGCGGGCCACATCGCTGGCCAGTTCGACATTAGTGATTTCATGCGTCACCGTGTTGCGTGTTACGACTAGCCACGAGCGGTCGCCATGCTCGTGATACCAAAGCTCGCGGTGCTCCCCGGCTGGATCATCACGCAGGTAGACGTATTCGTAAAACTGATCCATCGCGTTCCCGGCCTGCCAGTCGGGACGGTCAATCAGGCAAGCATCGCCGAGATAGGTGAATTCCTGCCGGTCACGCGGCCCCAAAAGAGGGTGATTGATAATCATTTGACCGCTCCTTACTGCCGGTTCGGGTTCGGGCCTTGGCCCTTTTCATCAAGCAGGTAGCCGGTCCGGAACCGGTCAAGACGATAGGGCTTGGCAAGTTCATGCGGCTGTTCTGTGCTTAGAAGATGAGCAAAGCATTCGCCGGCTGCGGGTGTTGCTTTGAATCCGCCGTAGCACCAGCCGCCGTTCAAATAGAGACCCTTGATCGGCGTTTCGTCGATCACCGCATGGCCATCCATGGACATATCCTGCAAACCGCCCCATGCCCGCAAAAGACGAGCGCGCGACAGCATTGGGAACAAGGTCACAGCGGCTTCAATCACCGATTCAAAGACCGGCAGGTTGCCCCGCTGGGCGCAGGAATTGTACTGATCCAGGTCGCCTCCCATAACCAGGCCGCCTTTGTCCGACTGCGAAATATAGAAGTGACCTGCGCCATAATTGACTTGGCCGGGAATGATGGGCTTGAGCCCTTCAGACACGAAAGCCTGAAGAACATGGCTTTCGATTGGGGTACGAATGCCCGCCATGTCCATCACTCGGCTGGTATTTCCAGCTACCGAGACACCAACCTTCCTTGCGCCGATGAACCCGCGGGTTGTCTCAATCCCCAGGACCTTACCTTGCTCAATCCGGAACCCCATAACTTCGCAATTCTGAAGGATATCTACTCCGCGCCTGTCGGCCGACCGCGCATATCCCCAGACCACAGCGTCATGGCGGGCGGTGCCACCGCGCCGGTGAAGATAGGCACCCGTGATAGGGAAACGTCCGTCGAAATTCATCGAGGGGTACATCTTGCGCACCTGCTCAGGCCCCAAAATCTCGCCATCTGTGCCTTGCATCCGCATGATGTTGGTTTTGCGATAGTGGTCGTCCCTCTCTGAGTCGTTGTGGTGCACGAACAACAAGCCACGCTGTGAGTGCATGACATTGAAGTTCAACTCCCGCTCCATCTTTTCCCACAGGCCAACACTGTGATCGTAGAAGCGGGTATTTGGAGGCAAAGTGTAGTCACCACGCACAATTGTCGTGTTACGCCCGGCATTGCCGGACCCAATCCAGCCTTTTTCGACCACTGCGATGCTTTTCTCACCATATTTCGTCGCTAGGTAATGTGCAGTCGCCAACCCGTGGCCTCCGCCGCCAATGACAATGATGTCGTAATTGGGTTTGGGTTCCGGATTGCGCCAAGCAGGCTTCCAACCTTTTTGGCCATTCAAGGCCTCTCTAATGACTCTTAGCCCTGAGTACCTCATGGCATTCTTTTCCTTTATGGCATGGGTGCCCATTTGGCACCCAGTTCGTGGAACCGGCCAGTTTCAACGCTGATGTGGGCAATGCCGAATCCCATGTTCTGGAACGCTTAATGCTCATAAGTTAATCGATTAACTTCCAATTCGTCAATCACCTTCAACGCCAATAGGAGTCGCAGTTCAAGTATCGCTTACAGTGCTGGGCGTTCGCCCGGGTGGGCGGACGCGTGCCCGATACTTGCGTATCGGGCGGGTAAACGCGATCAAATGCGACACCCTCCAAAAGACAACTCAGGCAACCAAATGGCGATCTTGTGCCTGATTCACGAATCGGGACGACTACAAAGCTCTTGAATGGTGGCGACAAGTTTCGCATCTATGGCACGGTTGGTTGTATCATTGCGGTTGTTGTGGCGCCTTGCGCCCGGCAGACGAGATCCCGGAATTGCCTCGTATTTTTCGAAAAACTCTTCGCAATGGCCCTCCCAACCTTCACCGGCCAGTAGTGATGGCGAAAATGCCAGGAAAAACTCTCCCCCACGGGGAGGGCCACCATCACCGTTGTCGGCATCTTGCGCTTCATAGCTAAACCGTTCACCGGTCGCACCAGCCGCCAAGAGTTCAACCATCGTTGCAATAGCAGAACCCTTGTGCCCTCCGAAGGGAAGCAAAACGCCTTTCAAGATTGCTGCCGGATCGGTGGTTTCATTGCCATTTTCATCCAATCCGGTTCCAAGGGGGACCGAATGGCCATCTCTTGCGGCAATTGCTACATCGCCGCCGGCCATTGCGGAAGTTGCCATGTCGAATACAAATGGTGGTTTGTTTTTCCGTGGCCAGGCAAAAGCGAGCGGATTGGTACCAAATAAAGGCTTGTTTGAACCATGTGGTGCGACATTTGGCATATAACTTACACAAGCCATCCCTGCCAAATTTTGTTCGGCCAATGCCTCAACTTCTGGCCAAAGGGCGGCAAAATGATGCGTGTGGGTAAGAGTCATTGCTGCGATACCGAACTCACTCGCTGCTTTCGCCAGCGCTGGAATACCTCGCTCGATTGCCAAGGGGGCATACCCATCGTCGCCATTCGCGTTAACAATTACAGGTGATTTGTTGGAAATCTGCGGATCGGCGGCGCCGTTGACCTTCCCACTACGTAGGGATGCCACATATCCGGGCACCCTGAACAAGCCGTGGGAATGAGACCCGTCTCGCTCAGCAGCAACAACCGTCCGGGTCAGGGCCCCGGCGTTTTGAGGGTCGCATCCATTTTGGGTGAATGCTTCTAGTGCGAGATCATGTATCTCACTTAGCGATAGGTTTACGACGGTCATTAGAAAAGCCTCCTCAGCCGGGCACGGAACGAAATCGAAATGTGTAGCGCAGTATTTTTCATGACTTTCTTCTTTTGGTGTTTGGGCCATTGTTCATGGCTGGTGATGTTGCGGAATATCTCAATTCAACGGTCCCAAGTGTTTCGAGAACCGGTGGATGCATGCTGCGCCGAAATCAGTCGCTGGCAATGAGGGTTCTCGACTGCCGCCAAGCTCAATTCCCAAACGCGCTGCGGCCAGCATCTTTCCATAGGTCAGGAAATGTGGAATTCCCTGCATGATAAAGCAGAGAACCGGCAATAGATCGGCATATAGCTTATCGGCCCGCTCTTCGGTCCCAGCAGTGAATTCAGCGAAAATTTCGCTGGTCTTATCTACCGTATCAATCGCCGGGATCAGCCCACTGGCACCCGCGCGCAGGTTGTCAGGTAATTCCAGTCCGCAGCGGCCATTGAAAAGCATCACGCTATCCCCGAGCTCTGACGCAACAGACTCAAGATCGACGGCGTTGCATTCCAGTTTCGCGATGGTGAAATTTTTGTGGTCATTCGCAAGCGCGATCAAGCTCTGGTTGCTTAGTCCGAAGCCAAGGAACTCCGGCGCATTCTGGACCCCAATCGGGCAATCGACCGCCGAGATAATCTCGGAGAAGAAGCCCGCCAGCTTTGCATCGTCCATTTTCTGCGAGGGAGGCTGGAGCATCAGCGCCGACGCACCGCTTTGAATTGCTCGCTTCGAAAACTCAATCTGCTCGGTGATCGTATCGCCATAGACGGTCGCTAAGAGCGGCTTGCGTCCATCAATGCGCTTCGCGACGACTTCAAGGACCTCGACGCGCTCATCGAATGAGAGCTTCGAGACCTCCGTACCCAACCCCAGAATCGCAACTCCGGCAGCCTGGGTGCCCAAAGCCGCATCCACCTGACGCCGAAACGGATCCTGGCGCAATACACCGCGATCGTCAAAGAACGCATAGAGCATTGGATAAATGCCGGGCGATACGACCGCAGGTGAATTGTCTTGCAATGCTATCATGTTACCTCCAAACCATTCTTCTTGTCGTAGGCTTCTGCGGCCCGACCAACGGCGTCCTCGTTCAGGGTAAATCCAAGGCCAGGGGCGGACATGACCGGAATTTTCCCGGCATTTGGCGTCAGATCCGGGCTTTCGACGATGTCCTCTTGCAGGAGCTGCCACATGATCTGATTGCCATCATCCAAATTCGGAACACCCGACGCAGCTTGTATCGAGGCGCAGGTGGTAATTCCGGTCTCCCAAACACCGTGAATACACACGTTGATGTCGAATACCTGAGCTATCGCAGCGACGCGGCGGAACCCAAGAATACCTCCAGTTTCGTGCAGACCCACAGTCAGCAGGCTTGCCGCACCGCTGGAGCACATCGAGTGAGCCTCCTCTAGTGTGTACACGGACTGGTCGGCGGCAATTGGGACTGAGCAGGATTGTTTCAATGCCTTCAATGCCGGAACGCCGGCAATCGCCGACACCGGCTGTTCAACCATCTCGAGATCATACTTGGCGAGCTTATTGATCATCACCTGGGCCTCCATCAAGTCCCAGGCCTCATTCGGGTCGATCCGAAGTCGCTTGTTGCCAATTGCCTTTCTGACAGCTTCGACATTGGCCATATCTTTATCGTTGGTGTATCCGGCCTTGAGGTAAATCACTTCAAAGCCGTCCGACGCCAACTGACCGGCATGTGCTGCAACCTCTTCCGTACTGTCTCCCTGGACAAACCCCATGAAACTCACCGTGTCATGGATCTTCCCACCCAACAGGGCATGAACCGGCAGATCCAACGATTTGCCAAGTGCATCCCAAAGGGCCAATTCAACACCTGCAAACGCAAAATTGCCTATTCTTGGATGAGATTGGCTGGCATAGTGATGTCCAAAATTTTGCGTAAAGAGCTGTTTCATCAAATCGGTGATCTGAGTGATGGGCTGCCCTATCAGGACCGTTTTAGCGGTTAGTAAGAGCGCATGGATCGCCTCTGGGGACGTCATCGTCGGGGCGGTTTCGCCGTAGCCGACGACGCCCGCATCCGTTTCGACCTCAATCAGGATTGTTGTTTGACCAAGATTCTTGCCCATGGCCCAGACATAGGGCGTCTTGAACTTGGAAAAGAGCCGTGTGAGGCGAATATCTTTTATTTTCATGACCTTGTCTTCCATTAGGTTTATCTTCTGTCTAGTGTGATCGAGTTACTGCATAGCTGGATGCGTCCAAGGCTGTTGGCTTGCCCATGATGAGGTCAGCAAGCAACTCTGCCGACCCGGTGGCGAGGGTCCAACCCAGATGGCCGTGCCCGGTATTGACCCAAAGCCCCTTGCTGGATGCTTCGCCGATATAGGGCAAACCGTCAGCACTCATCGGGCGGAATCCAGTCCACGGCTCGCGCTTGCAGCCGTCAAGCGTCTGCGCAAGGTTGGGGTAAACGGATTTGGTCAGGCGATCGAGTTGCCGGATTATTTTGGGGCTTAGAGTGTCGTCATGCCCGGCGAACTCGGCAATTCCAACAGCGCGCAATTTGCCATTTATTGGAACAATCCCGACATGCATCCCTTCGTCGATAACGGGATACGAAGGCAGGTCGTTGACGCCGGTTGTATCGTATGTGACCGAGTACCCTTTCACGGGGCGCACCAAGATTGATCTTGCGTCGTTTGCAGCCAATTTTCTTGTATTGGCCCCAAGGGCCAGAATGGTATTCTTCGCCCGAATATCTCCGATTGTTGTACGCGCGCCGATGACCTTTTCGCCTGACATCAGCAGTTCATTGGCTTGGCAACTAACATGTATTATCTGACCGGAAGCGACGAGGTCATCGCGGAGGATTTGACAGAATTTTCGCGATTCCGCCACCACATCAGCGGAAAAACGAATTCCGCCTGCCAGCTGCGGGGCCAGCGCTTGAAGGTGCGGCTCAGCCTCAACAGTTTGATCAGGCGTTAGTGCCTCCCAATCTAGCCCAACCTCACTGAGGTGACGATTGGATCTGATCTGGGCTTCCAGACCTGGTTGGTCGCGGTAGATTTTGATGGTGCCACATTTTTTGGGTTCGAATTGGTCTGCGTATCCTTTGTAGTATTCCTCAAAGACATCCATGGAAAAGAGCGCCAGTTCGAGCAATCGGCGCGTATGGAGTTCGTGCAGATGCGGCTTTGAGTTCTTGAGAAATTGCAGGCCCCATTTGAACAGGGACGGGATAGCTTTCGGCTTGATCCGCACTGCGGAATTTTGTGTCACGATTGACCTCAAAAGCGTGGACAATATCCCTGGCGAATTCCATGGCATAGTTTGTGAAGGCACCAGCATCGCACCGTTTGCAAAGTTGGCACCAAGACCGACATCCTCGTTGGCCTCCACCAGCACGACCGAGCAGCCGCGTTTGGCCAATCGGTGGGCCGTTGTGATGCCAATCAGCCCACCGCCGATTATGAGCGCGTCCGCCATCACGACTTGTCCGTGATATGAGCGTGGGCAGCGAAATCAAAATTGGCTTTCGGAGCCAGAATTTCAGCCACGACAACCGTCGCCCGGTTTGAAGGAACAGAGTTTTGCATACCAACTTCTTTCTATTCTGGCTGGTGTTTTCGTGTTGCTAGGAGCCGAAGAACATGTTCGGCAACCAAAGAGCGATCCCAGGGATAAATGTGGTGATCAGCAAAGTTGGCAGCCAAGCAAACACGATGAAAATCAGTGTCGGCCAGATCAGTTGTCGGACCGGCACGTCTGTCACTTGCGATCCGAGATACAGAAGCGGTGCCGTTGGCGGCGTGATGTTGCCCATGCCAAGATTAACACCAAGAACTGCGGCAAAGTGGATTGGATCCATTCCAGCTCCAACAGCGATGGGTAGCAGAAGCGATGCGCTCAGGATGATTCCGCTGATATCGTCCATCAGCATACCAATCAGAAGCATGACCAGATTGAGCATCAGGAAAATCATTATTGGGTTATCTGAAATGGAATAGATCAGATCCTCGGCGAGACCGGGAATATCTTCGAAAATCAGGAAGCGGCTGGCGATTAAGACTGTGAAGATCATGACCATGACCACGCCGATCGTGATCGCCGAGTGTTTCATACTTTCATAGAAGGTTTTGAGTGTCAGGCCGCGGTAGACGAAGAAGCCCACCGGAATGGCATAAATTACGGCGACGCCAGCGGCTTCGGTGGGCGTCATGATGCCACCATAAATGCCGCCCAGAATGATCAGTGGCATCAGGATCGCCGGTGTTGCGATGGCTGTTTTACCAGCAAGTGCACGGAAGAAACGGTCCGGAACTTCGGTAACCTGAATTTCGGTATCCTTCCGAAGGATCACGAAATTCACGATGATCAACAGGGTCGTAAGGATCAGCCCTGGTACGACCGTTGCGAGGAAACATTCAAGAACGTTCAACTGACCGACCCAGGCATAGAGCAACTGCGCGCCGCTTGGCGGGATCAATAGGCCTAAGGGGCTTGCACAGATCACCAATGCGCCGGAAATGCCTGCGGGATACCGTGCCTTGCGCAGATGCGGCATGATGATCGAACCGATGCAAGTCAATGTGGCCGCACCACTGCCCGAGATTGCGCCGAACATCGCACTGGCCACGACCGAGGCAGCACTTAGCCCGCCGCGGAGATGGCCGAACATGAGCTCGGCAATCTCAACGATCGGTTTTGCAATTTTGCCCCGCTGCATAATATCGCCAGCCATGATGAAAAGAGGAATGGCCAGCAGGATAACTGAATTCATCTTCCAGTGGCCCGTCGCGAAGAACCCAGAGACATCGTACCCTCCGGTATAGGCCAGAAGGATCAGCACACCGCCAAAGGCCAATGGAACCGAGACGCCGATTGCCAGCAGAACGCAGATAAGGATTATGGCGATGAGGATTACCATGTCACAACCTCCTCCTCATCGGGCTCTGCCCGTCGCGCATTCTCCATGGCCTCGGCATATCGATCGGGGCCCACGCGCAGCATCAGGAAGATCGACAAGGCGCTGTAGAACGCCATGAACACGAACCCCACGAAAATTCCAAAGCGTGGAACAATAAACGGAATCTTCAGGGCGATGGTGGTTTTCCATCCAGGATATGCCGCGATCTCATCCGCAATCATCAGCCAGGCCCAGTAAACAAGTACCAGCGTTATCGACAACTCGATGATCTGGATCACGAGCTTGCGAAGCCACAGCAGTGTTGAATTTTCGGTGACTGTATCAAGAAGATCAGCATTGATCTGCTTGTCGTAGTAAGTGCCAAGCGCACTGCCCAAGAAGAAGATCCAGAAGCAGATCGGCATGAGCCATTCTTCGTAGGCAAAAAGATCGCGTTCCAGAACATAGCGAAACAGCACAACGAAAAAGAATGTGATCGGCAGTATCGGTAGAGCGACGCTCACCAGGACCGACTTGATCCAAACCATCAGCCGAACGAACCGGCTCAGACCGGGTGGCAATGCATCTTCAAATAGTACCATCGAAAGTTCACTCCCCGTTAAGAGGGGGATGCCAGACAATCACGGCATCCCCAATTAATGAGCAACCAAAGAAAATCTTGGTTACTTGGCGGTCAGCTCGTCGATAAGGTCCTGCCCAACCACGTCCGCCAGTTCCGGCCAGACGTTTTCCTGGATGTGGGCAACCATCGCAGCGCGCTCTTCAGGGCTGTACTCAAGAATTTCCCAGCCAGCTTCCTTCAGCTTTTCGACGAAGCCTTGATTGCGGTCCCAGGATGTGTTGATCGCAACGTTGGCGGCTCTCTCGGCGGCAGCCCGGATAACGTCGCGCTGTTCCTGGTTCAACTTCTCCCAGGACTTGCCACTGGCATAGAATGATGACGCTTCGATAGCCGTGTTCACGGGAATAAAGTATTTCCCCACGCCGGCGGCCGCGAAGGTCGAATAGGCCCATTCCGGCGTACAGCAGATCGCTCCGTCGATGACGCCAGATTGAAGCGCTGGCAGAACCTCCGCCCAGTTCATCGTTGTCGTCCGATACCCGAGGCTTTCGGTGGTCTTTTTGGCGACCTCTGAACTCCAGACGCGGATGTTCACGCCCTTATCACCGAAACCGGCATAATCGGTAGGTTTTTCGTTCGCGACAATACCGACCAACCCTTCGCCGGTATTGGCAAGATAGACCAGCCCCAGGTCGTCCATGATCCCGGCCAGGATCTGGTTAAACTTGGAGTCCGGGTTGCCGTAGACCGCTTTCAATTCGTCAAAAGTCGTCACCAACCCTGGCAGGTTCATGACTTCCAGCCGAGGATCGGCCTGAGCGTAGATGAACGCTTGTACAAGGTCGATATTGCCGCGAATGGCATCCTCGATCAGTTCTTCGCCGGATCCCAACTGTGAGGCCGGGAAATAGGAGATTTTCACGCCTACGTCTGCGTCTTCAATCTCTTTGATCATGTTTTCGACAATCTCATGGCCGAAGTGGTTGACTGGATAGGTCCCGGCCAATTTCAGCCTGACCGTGTCGGCGAGGGCTGTTGTTGCAAGTAGGCCTGACAACGCCAGACCCGAGATTATGCCGAATGCATATTTTCCGAGTTTCATAGTTTTCCTCCCGTTGAAACTGCGCTTGCGCTCCGGAATGCGTAAACTGCTTTCCGTCGGTGCCGCTTCAAGTTAATCGATTAACTTTTACAAATCAAATTAAATCGATTAACTCTGACTTCTCATGGGCAACTTGCCCGAAAGAACGTTGGAAATTACTACCCTAGGCAACCATAACCATAGGAAAAATAATAAGAATGCAGAAGCCGACCCTTAGTCAAATCGCAAAACAGTTAGGACTTTCCACTGCAACTGTTTCTTTGGCGATGAAGGAAAACAGCCGAATCTCGGACCAGACGCGCGCCAGGGTCAAAGAAGCGCTGCGCGAATCTGGCTATGTCTATCAGCGTTCCGCGGCAGGATTGAGGAAGTCAAAGACCGACACGGTGGGTATCGTGCTTAACAACGTGTCCGACCCGTCCTTCAGCGAGATTCTGGGAGCGATTGAAGGTGAACTTGCCAAAGTAGGAAAAACGGTCTTCCTGTGCAATACGGATGAAAAAGTGGAGAGACAATCCGAATTCATCAGGAAAATGTCTGAGTACAATGCAGATGGCATCGTCCTGGTTCCTGCGATTGGAACTCAGGCGACCGACCTGGAAGAGATGAAGAAATTCAGCCCCCCAATAGTGTGTGTCTCGCGAGAGATCAGTGGCTATCCCATCGATTCAGTCGTGGCTGATGAGACACTTGCGGGTTACACGGCGGCAAAACATCTGCTTAACCTTGGTCACAGACGCATTGCCGCTGTTGGCGGCACAGTCAATATTTCCCCATTTAACCGTCGCATGAAAGGCATCAGGCAAGCATTTGACGAAGCGGGTCAAGAGTTCGATCGTGCGCTTGTTTTCGAATGCCGCCCTGTTCGTGCTCAGGGATACGAAGCAGCGGCGAGAATTCTGGATGTCGAAGATCCGCCGACTGCTGCCATCGGATATAATGCTATCGTCACCCTTGGACTGAAAGCCGGTTTGCAGAGGTTGGGAAAAAAAATCGGAGAAGATTTCTCGTTGATCGCGAACGAGGGGATCGATGAGTTGCAACACACCAATCCGCCGCTGAGTACGACAAGCATTGATCTGCAAGAGATGGGGAGAGTTGTCATTCAACATCTGCTAAGCCGTATCTCGGATCCGACAGCGCCAACTAAACTCACTCTCGTCCCGACAGAATTGATCCTGACTGATAGCGTTAGCTCACATCGTTAAAGTATGTCGCGTTCTATCGTATTGATTTCGACCAAGTGCAGTATACGGTCTCGTTGGGTTGAGAAGAATGTGGGAGCGGCCTATGTCGCGAACGTGAAAATCACCGGCTCCTCCCGCAAGGCACCAATCCAAGAACTGTTCTCATCATGCCATAGTTGGCCGAGCGGGGCAGTTGCGGCCTATGTTTTTGGTTCAACGATGCAACCGCCCAGTCTTACTTCACTTGCCCCAGGACAGGACGAGCGGATCAATCGGCCGAAGAATATCCAAGAGCCCCGCAAGGGTCTCAGGATGCAACGGTGCAATCGGGTGGCGGCAGCAGTCGGAATTGATCACCCCCCCTCCATCATCGCGGCCTTTGAGGCGCGCCAAAGGCACTGGCGGTTTTCGAAGTTGATCACCGGCAGCACCTGACGGTAGACTTCGGATGCACCTTCGCGGTTGCCTTCGGCGTGCAAAGCCAGAATGGGCTTGATCTTGTCGGGAATTGTGGCAGAGGTCATGGTGCCAGTAGCTCCGGCATCCAAGTCGGCCATCAATGTGATACCTTCTTCACCGTCGAAGGGGCCTTGAATCGCGTCACCGCCTGCAGCAATAAGCTCGCGCAGCTTACCGGTTGCCGGAATGCACTCGATCTTAAAGAGCTTCACCATCTCGATTTCGCGGGCCATCCTGACCAGAAGCGGCACAGTCAGATCATTGCCGGCCATCGGCGCATCCTGCACCATGATCGGGATGCCCACCTCGCCGACCGCTTCAAACTGCTGAAAAATTTGCTCCGGCGTCCCCCGCAGCGTTGTCCCGTGATAGGGGGGCATCAGCATCACCATGCTGGCGCCAAGCGATTTCGCGAGACGCGCGCGCTCCACCGCAATCTGGGTTGCGAAGTGGCTGACAGTCACGATCACCGGCACCCGGTGCGCCACATGTTCCAGCGACAATCGAGTCAGCACTTCGCGCTCTTCATCAGACAGCACAAACTGCTCGGAGTAATTCGCAAGGATGCAGATGCCATCGACGCCCGCATCGATCATGAAGTCGAGCACGCGCTTCATACCCTCAAGGTCGAGTGTTCCATCGTCATGAAAAGGGGTCGGGGCAACCGGCCAGATGCCTTTGTACATTTTAGCCATAATATTATCCTTGGACGTTCATTTCAGATCTTGAGGCAGCAGTGCCTCTGGCATGTTTTGGAAGCATACAGGCCGAAGGAAACGTCGGATCGACAGAGTACCCACCGAGGTCGCACCAAAATTTGTCGAGGCCGGATAGGGGCCGCCATGGACCATCGTGTCAGATACTTCGACGCCGGTCGGAAAGCCGTTGACCAAAACTCGCCCCGCCTTGCGCTCAAGGATTGGCATCAAGGCCTGCGCCTGGGCAGTGTCGTCTTCACTCATATGGACGGTGCAGGTCAGCTGCCCTTTAAGTCCCTTCGCAACAGCAGTCATTTCGGCCGCATCTTCTGCTTCGACAACCAGGCCCAGCGGACCGAAGACTTCCTCGGCCAACGCATCATTTGCCAACCACTCACGCGCAGTGACGCGGAAAAGGTACGGCGTTGCATTGCGCAGGACGCAGGTGGTGGTGAGGATTCCCTGCACGCTGGAATTGGCGCGGATCCGGTCGCGCCCATCGCGATAGGCTGCGGCGATCCCGTCAGTCAGCATTGTCTGCGCGCCAACCTGCTCCAATGCCTTGGTAGCTGCCGCAACAAAACGTTCGGCATCTGCGCCCGACTGCACGACGGCAATCCCTGGATTGGTGCAGAACTGGCCGGCTCCCATAGTCAAGGAGCCGGACCAGCCCTCGCCCATTGCCTCAGCACGGGAGGAGAGAGATCGTGGCAGCAGGAACATCGGATTGACTGAGCCAAGTTCGCCAAAGAACGGGATAGGCTCTTCGCGGGATGCGCACAGATCGAACAGGGCCCGCCCGCCACCCAGCGAACCGGTAAAGCCAACCGCCCTAACCAATGGATGCTGAACCAGCGCAGCTCCTACGTTCCGCTTGCCTCCTTGGATCAGGTTGAACACGCCAGGGTGCAGATCCATCGCCTTCACGGCCTTGTCGATGGCTTGAGCCACCAGCTCCCCCGTTCCCGGGTGCGCTGAGTGGCCTTTGACCACTACAGGGCAGCCTGCGGCCAATGCTGCTGCGGTGTCACCCCCTGCGGTCGAGAAGGCCAGTGGAAAATTCGAAGCACCAAAGACCGCAACCGGGCCAATGGGCCGCTGAACCATATACAGCTCAGGCCGCGGCAGCGGCTGCCGGTCAGGCAAGGCGCTGTCATGGCGACGGTCCAGATAATCGCCTTTCAGGATATGCTCTGCGAACAAGCGCAGCTGGCCGACAGTCCGACCGCGCTCACCGGTCAAGCGAGCCTCGGGCAAACCTGTCTCCTGGCTTCCGATCTCAGTGATTTCATCTCCAAGGGCGTCAATTTCATCCGCAATCCGGTGCAGGAACGCCGCACGTTTTTCCACGCCAGAGTAGCCATAGGACCAGAAAGCCTCTTCAGCCGCCTCACAGGCACGTCCGACAAGATCCACCGTTCCGACAGCAAAGTTATGGGCGGAGCCGTGAGCAGGCTGTGATGAAAAAGTGCTGGCGCTGCCTAGCCATTCGCCGGCAATCAGATGTTTTCCGTTTAGCATGAGTGTCTCCGTTCAGAGCAGGCCACGGCGGGCCAAATTGCGCATCAGATGCGAGGCTGCGAAGTCCCAGGGCGGGCATTCGGTAGAAAGGCGCACGGTATTGACCAAAGCACCCAGATCAGAGTTTGAAATGGTCACGACGTCGCCCATTTTGTGCGTGAAACCACCCCCGGGGTGATCACGGTCCTGGGTTGGAGCGAAAAGGGTTCCCATCATCAGCATGAAACCATCGGGATACTGGTGGTGCGCACCATAAGCCTGCCCAACCAGGTCAAGCGGGTCGCGGCTGATCTCGGCCATTGTGCTGTGACCGTCCATCACAAAGCCATCCTCCCCGGTAACCCGCAAATCAAGTTCCGCTTTACGCACATCCGCGATCGAATAGGTTCCATCAAAGAGGCGAATGGCAGGTCCTACCGAGCTGGCAGCATTGTTGTCTTTTGCCTTTCCAAGCAGCAGCGCCGAGCGGCCTTCGACATCGCGAAGGTTCACGTCGTTGCCGAGCGTGGCACCCTTGACCTCACCCCGGCTGTTTATCGCCAGAACCACCTCCGGTTCCGGGTTATTCCAGCGCGACATTGGATGCAGGCCGACGCTTGCACCCCAGCCAACCGAAGACAGCGCTTGAGCCTTGGAGAAAACTTCTGCATCCGGGCCAATTCCGACTTCAAGGTATTGCGACCAGGCTTCCTCGGCGAGAAGCGCGTTCTTCAATTGAATTGCTTGGTCTGACCCGGGAACAATCCCGGTCAGGCTATCGCCTAAAATAGTCTCGCAGCGCCCGCGGATCACCTTGGCCTTGGTAGGATCACCGAGTGCCTGCTCTTCAATCACCCGCTCCAACATTGAGGATACAAAGGTCACGCCACATGCTTTAACTGGCTGCAGATCGCAGGGCGCCAGAAAATAGGGTAATTTAGGATCAGGCCGTTCGACGGAACTCTCCTCGAGCTCGCCCAGCGTGCAAACTGCTTCGCCTGAGGCAGACTTGATCCAGCCCGCCGGATCGTCCTGCTCAAGCAGGTCGCGTACTGTTGCCACTTCACGCGAGGTCACATCGACAATGCATCCGTCGCGCAAGTGGCAAACCGAAGGCCCTGAAACCGCTGGATTCCAGACCCGCAAAACAAAACAGCCCTGGTCAGGCAAACCGATATGCATATTCGTATCTCCAAGTGCTGTTACGCCAGTTTGACCGCTCAGAAGCGCCCGTAGGTCAGGTAGGCTTCTTTCGGATCCGTCCCGCTACGGATAGCCGAGCGGACCTTGTTCTCGGTGTTCATCACTTCCTCGACCTCAACCACGATCTCTTCTGCGATTTCACCTGGGATAAGGATGGCCCCATCAATGTCGGCAATCAGAAAATCCCCGGGCTTAACGACAACGTCACCGATCTGCACAGGGACTTCCATTTTGTCGACCGACCATGCGCCCACCACATCGCGGGCGGTGTAGAAGCGATGGAAAACGGGGAAACCGATGTTACGAATGAAATTGCTGTCCCGACACCCGCCATTGGTCACATATCCGCGCACACCGCGCATCTGGAGCGTCTCGGCAGACAGTTCCCCCATCATCGCGATGTCGTCAGTGTGGCCATTGCAAACTACGACATGGCCAGACGGCGCTGTTGAAAGGAAACCCGTCCAAGCCAGCAGAGCATCATCAGCACTAATCCCAGGTTTTGGTGTTCCTGAAATTGTGAAAACGGGACCAGCAAGAACATGAGTATCGTCAATCGGCCGGATGTCTTTGGGCAGAACAGTATTGTCTATCCCTCTCTCGCGCAGGGCGTCATAAACTGCACCGCTGTAGCATTTTGCAAGGCGTTCGGTGAGAGCGGCTTTTTTGTCATTATCTGTCATGGGTTTTCCTCCAAGTGACTTAATTTACAAGAGTTAGTAGGTGGCCCGGCCGCCAGACAGATCGAATACAGCTCCAGTGGTGAAGGAGTTTTCAGGTGAAACCGCCCAAACGATCATCTTCGCGGCCTCTTCGACTTCCAGGAACCGGCCACGAGGGATTTTGGAAAGCATATAGTCAATGTGCTCCTGGCTCATCTGGTCGAAAATCCGGGTCCGGGCCGCAGCCGGCGTCACGCAGTTTACTGCAATATCGTAGCCAGCCAGTTCCTTGCCCAAGGACTTAGTCAAGCCGATCACCGCGGCCTTGGAAGCCGAATAGGCGGAAGCATTAGGATTGCCGTCTTTGCCTGCGATGGACGCGACATTCAGGATGCGTCCATAGCCTTGCTCTCGCATTCCAGGAACGCAGACGCGGTTCACATAGAATGTGCCGTTCAGGTTAATGTCGATGATCTTGCGCCAAGCTTCGGGATCGTAGGTGTCCAGCGGTTCGTTGGGACCTGCGATCCCAGCACTGTTGATCAAAATCGAAGGAATTCCCGCTGCCTCGCAAGTACGCTTGTAGGCCGCTTCCACCGAAGACAGATCGGTGATATCGCAGTCCACCGCGAAAGCATTGCCGCCCAGAGCAGCCATTGCGTCCCCGTTGCTTGCATCAATGTCCCAGCTGACGACCTTCGCACCTTTTTCGATCAGAAGCCGAGCCGCAGCCAGGCCTATTCCCTGCGCACCGCCGGTTACGATTGCAACTTGGTTTTCCATCACTTTGTCCTCCTGATGAAAATCACGGCTACAGGCAGCCTTCATTCACTGGGCTTGCCTTTTGAGACCGATATGGATGTAGGCCTCGGGAAAAGATGGACCGGGCAACCAATATAGCTGGCCCAGGAACAGCGCCAATGGGGTGAACGGCCTGGCGCCGGGGAGAAGGTCAGCACTGCACAACGTCCTGGCGCTGCACGCCCAGGCCTTCGATGCCGAGTTCCATCTTGTCGCCCGCCTTAAGGTATACGGGCTCAGGCTTGATCCCCATGCCCACACCCGGAGGTGTGCCGGTGGAGATGATGTCGCCTGGCTGCAGGCTCATGAACTGTGACAGGTAAGAGACGATGTGAGCCACCCCGAACACCATTGTGTTCGTGCTTCCGTCCTGGCGGCGCTCTCCGTTCACTTCCAGATACATCGGCAGATTCTGCGGGTCAGAAACCTCGTCGCGGGTCACCAGCCAAGGTCCAATAGGACCGAACGTGTCGGCAGATTTGCCCTTGGTCCACTGCCCTGCGCGCTTGTTCTGGAAATCACGTTCGGAAATGTCGTTGATCACGCAGTAGCCCGCAACATGTTCGAGAGCTTCTGCCTCATCGACATATTTTGCCTCTTTGCCAATTACGACGCCCAGTTCAACTTCCCAGTCGGTGGCCTTCGAGCCGCGGGGGATTTCTACCGTGTCGTTGGGACCGCAAATTGCCGAAGTCGCCTTGGCAAAGATCACCGGCTCCGGCGGCACCTCCAGCCCACTTTCCTCGGCATGGTCGGAGTAATTGAGCCCAATACAGATGAACTTGCCAACACCGCCGACGCAGGGCCCATAACGGTCGACCTCAACGGCAGGCAGCGACGACAGGTCAGCTTCGGCAATGCCGGCCAGGCCTTGATCCGTCAGAACCTCACCGGCAATGTCATCCACCAAGCCGGACAGATCGCGGACAACACCGTCAGCGTCGACGATACCGGGTTTTTCGTGCCCTTTCGGGCCATAACGCAAAAGTTTCATGATAGTCTCCGTTCAGAGGGCCCAGCCGCCGTCGATGATATGGGCCTGGCCCGTGGTGAATCCGCTGGCATCCGAGGCAAGGTAAACTGCAAGCGCTGCAATTTCGTCTGCATCGCCAACGCGCCCCATAGGCTGGCGCGCGATGAATTGCTCCCGCGCCGCCTCGCAATCGCCCGTGGCCCGCAACCGGTCGTGCAGCGATGGGCTATCTACGGTGCCAGGGCAGATCGCATTGCAACGGATGCCTTGGGTTACGTAGTCAGCAGCGATCGCCTTGGTCATGCCGATGACCGCTGCCTTGGACGCGCAATAAACAAAGCGGTTTGGAACGCCCTTCAAGGAGGATGCCACCGAGGACATGTTGATGATCGACCCCTTGCCCTGTTCAAGCATGCCCGGAAGGACTGCCTTACACAGGCGGTACATGGCCTTGGCATTCAGATCGAAGGCAAAGTCCCAATCTTCCTCGGTGCTATCCAGGATGCTGCCGGTATGGACAAATCCAGCGCAATTGAACAGCACATCCAGCCTACCAGCTTCAGGCAGTACCCGCTTGATGTCTTCGGGATCGGTTGCATCCAGTTTCCATGCGGTAATGCCGTCAATCGCATTGAGCTCAGCTAGCGAAGTCTCATTGATGTCTGTGGCAATGACCGAGGCGCCAGCCTGGGCAAAGGCCTCGGCGCTGGCACGCCCGATACCCTGCCCAGCGGCAGTAATCAGCGCGGTTTTACCCTCAAGGCTGAGTTGATACGTCATGTCTTTCCTCCCCGATATTGAGGCATCACTTCGAGAGGAACGGCTCGAGCCGCTTGAAGGCCTCTTCCAGCACTTCTGCCGGCTGCGCGTAGCAGAGCCGCAAATAACCTTCTCCCTGCGGACCGAACGCCACGCCCGGCGCTAGCCCGACCTTGGTCTGCTCAAGGATTTCACCAGCCGCAGCGAAGCTGTCAGTCAGCCCGTCAACTCGGAAGAAGCAGTAGAAAGCACCATCAGGCTCAATGAACTCCACCCGCGAAAAAGCGTTGAGGCGTTCTGCCGTGATTTCATACCCTGCCTGGATTTTGCTCAACAGGCTGGCAATTTCCTCTTCGCCGCCGCGCAGGGCTGCAATACCCGCCTCCTGGACAAAGCCGGCTGTGCAGGACGTGTTGAACTCGGTCAACTGACCCAGCTTCCCCTCGAACGCGGCGGGAGCCACGATCCAGCCAAGCCGCCATCCGGTCATCGACCAGCATTTTGAAAACGAGTTCACAGAGATCAGCTGATCCTCAGGCTCTGCAATCGACAGGAATGAGGGCGCGTGACGCCCATGGCGGTAGAGCCGGGAATAAACGTCATCGGCAACGATCCAGATGCCGTGCCGGCGGCAATGCTCCAACACCAGACGCTGCTCCTCGGCCGACATGGTCCAGCCGGTGGGGTTGTTGGGCGAGTTAATCACCACCGCTTTGGTGCCCGGTGTCAGCGCCGCGATCAGCTCTTCCACGTCGAGCGCCCAATGACCGCCCTTCGGCACGATTGCCACGCTCGCAATCTCTGCACCGGTCGCCTTGAAAGCACCGATGATATTGGGCCAGCCCGGCTCCACTGCGATAACCCGGTCGCCGGGAGTCACAAGAAATTCAGCCGTCAGCATGAGGCCTTGCATTCCGGAAGGGGTGACTGTGACCTGAGCCGGTTTCAGACGGCTGCCCAGAAGTTCGTTGCTATAAGCACAAATCGCTTGCCGCAGCGCCATCGCGCCATTGTTCGGCTGGTACATATGATTGCCAGCCTTGAGCGCGGCAATTGCAGCGTCCACAATCAGTGAATTGGTCGGCCAGGCGCCTTCACCGAACCAGAGCGGCAACACGCCGTCTTGCTTCATGCCAAGCTCTGCAACCTCGCGGATCTTGGAGGCTTCCAAAGCCCGCGCACGGGACGAAATCGAGTTCAATAGTGTTGCGTTGTCCATAACGAAGATGTCAGTCAAAACGGCCCGTCCTGTCGATTGTTAAATCGATTGAAATCATAGGCAATATGCCTATACACTAGGCAATCTGCAATTTGGGACGGGCTTGGATATCAATGCGTGATAAGATCGACGAGCAAATACTTGAAGCGCTGCGCAGGGACTCGCGTGTGCCCGTCACCGATCTTTCGAGGAAGGTTGGCCGTTCGCGCACTGCGGTGCAGGCAAGGCTTTCAAGACTGGAGCAAACTCAGCAGATTCTTGGCTACACAATCAAGGAACCTTCGACCGTTGAAACAGGCGGCATAGGGGCAATTGTACTGATAAACATGGAAATCCGCAGCAAGGGGGAAGCAGCAGCACGCGAATTTGCGACCATGCCAGAGGTTGCAAGTTGTCTAAGAATCGTAGGAGACCACGACTTCGCGCTGCTCATCAATCCCATCGAAAAGCCGCGTCTGAATCTCGTGCTGGAGCAGATCTATAAAATCGATGGTGTCAAGCGTACCGAGACGATCATGGCTCTCTCCAAAGAGTTCTAAACGACTACCGGCTTCTATGGTTACTGAACCAGACCGAGTTTACCGGAGACGTTTGAGTTTGTCATTCTACGGCGATCTTAGCCGCGCAATCTGCGTTGTAGAAGTTCCTTTCTGCTGGTGCGGGTGAGATATACCCGAGCGGGCCGAAGAGGCGCTTTTCGTTGCACCAATTGACCCAATTGAGGGTTGCCATTTCCACGTCTTTCTTGCCACTCCACGGGCCTTCGTGTTCGATGACCTCAGCCTTGTAGAGGGCGTTATCGTAACTGTCCCCGCTACTGCCGACCGAGGCACCGACCTTCGCCTCGTCAAGGCGCTCGGAATACTTGATCGACAGGTATTGAGCCCCGCGGTCCGCATGTCTTCGAGAAAGCACTTGCGCAGCGCGGGTACATAATGTTCCACCATCGGAACCTCCTGTCATCAGATTGAGAAGGTCCCAATCTGATGACAGGTGCGCCAATCTACAAAATCGCAGCACTTCGCTTACAGCACACCGCTCGCCTCGTTCAAGCGCCGCGCAATCTGGTTGACGTTGTTGCCGGTGCGATTGAGCGAAGCCGAAACCCGCAACAGATCAATCGTAGGCCGCGTCCACTATAAACTCGACCCCAAGTTCTGCACGGGCTAGCTTGGCTTCGCCGCAGGCACGGGCTGGCGCGTGACATACGGTTTGACATAGGCCGCAGGCATGAGCCGCACATCATGACCAATTTCGGTCAGCTCGCGCGCCCAGTGATGGGCCGACCCGCAGGCTTCTTTCCCGACAAGGCAACTCGGCAATTTCTCGAAGAACTTAAGCAACTGCTTGCGTCGAATTGTTCGATTGAAAACAATCGCCCCGTCTGCGGTGATGCCGTGAGCTTGGAAGACGTCCTTACCAAGATCCAGTCCAACTGTTGTAACTTCCATGGTGGGGTTCCTTTCCTGTCAGAAGATGACTTCTACAGTATGCCGCAAAGCGCGACGGTTGGCTGCAGGCGCCATCCACCCCATCCGCGTCTGAGTTGTCAGACCAGGCTGCGGCGAAACTACAGTTTCGGTCTCAGCCAAATCCGCGCTGTCGAGCGGCTGCTTCGGTGATTTGCGCTGCGCTGCCACATCGAACGTGCCGCAGATGCAAACGGATGCTGCGTCAGCAACATGCCCAAAGGCCAATGTCTGGAGAGTCCGCGTAGCAGTCGTTCAAGCAAGTTGCAGCGAATGACTGCTTCGAGCCCAACCTGCTCGTTCTTCAGGTTGCAGCGAATGGCCGATTTCAGTCGCCGTTGACAGGTGCAGACGACATCTGCGCGGATTTGTGAACGACTACGCCGATTATTACGAGGACCACGCCCAGGGCATCCACACCGCTCGGAACCTGAGTCAGGACACCGGGTCCTGCCGTACCGCGTGGTTCGCGCGGAACTTGATGCCTTGACTGCTTGAGCCGTAAAGCCTGGATTTTTGCCACTTCGCAACCTCAAAGTTCCCGGGTTGGTTCAGCGGATTGGATATATACTTGCAAACTGCATTTAATTGCAGTACGCATTAAATAGGAGTTTACCTCTCCGCAATCAACGCGAAAAACTCTCCAGGGAGGAGATCATGACCTACAAGATGCTCAAGCCTTTGCTTGTGACAGCAGCCATGTTGCCGCTTGCGAGCGTGGCAACGGCTCAAAGCGAAGCTCGTACCGATCTGGTAATCGCTGACCTTGGCCAGCCGGAAACAAACCCTTGGGTTATCAACCGCCATCGTTTTGAACGCTGCGTCGCTGAAGCGCTGGGTGTCGAGCTGAAGGAGTTTGACGATCAGAACTCGGAAGAACAGCACGCGGCGCAAGCTGAATCCATCATCGCAAGCGGCCCGGACGGGCTGATCTTCAACCCGCTGACGTCGCCGGCCGGTATCCAGGTCGCGCGTCTTCTCGAAGAGAATGATATTCCTGGTATTGCCGTCGGTCGACTGGTGGTGTCCAGCTATGACGATGACTATGAAGGTGAGGATTTCATCGCGCAGGTGACCCAGAACAATGACACTTGGGGTCAGGCAATCGGCAAAGCCACCGCAGATCTCGGACACAAGAAAGTCGCGATGGTCTGGAACCAGAAAGGTGTGACTTCTGCGGAAGAAATCTGGGCGGGAGTTCAATCGGAATTGGACGCGGCAGGGGTCGAAGTGATCGCTGAAAGTTGGGATCGTCTGAACCGGGAGAATGGCCAGAAATATGCCGAGCAGTTCATTGCCCGCTTCGGACCCGGCGAGATTGACGCGATCATCGTGCTTGGCGCGGTCGCCGGTCTCGGCAGTCAATTTGCGGTGGAACAGGCAGGGCGTGACGACATCGCCATCATAACCACCGACATTGACGAGCAGGTCGCTCAATTCATCAAGGATGGCAAACTGAGTTTCTCGATCGGTGGCCATTGGATGGTTGGCGGGTTCGGCCTTATCCAACTCTATGACTACTTGCACGGTCACCCGATTGAAGACACCCAGCCGCGGGTCGGCCTCATTCCGGTAACAGCCGACAATGTGGATACCTATGCCAACAGTCTTCTGAACGGATGTATTCTTTCACCGGAAACCGTTCGCAGCCTCAGCAAGGTCCATAATCCCGACGCTGATTTGCCCGGTTTCATCGACGCGTGGCAGGCAAACTGGCAAGACTACGTGCAATAACTCCCCTTGCACGCAGCGAGCCCTCCCCCGGTTCAATGGGTCGGGGGACTAAAAAACCAAACTCTTTTCGAGGTCCGCAGATGAGACTTTTCGGATACGCTCCGGAGCGCGGTGCTGCCGCTGGTGATACAATGCCATTCTACCACGATGGCACGTGGCATCTGTTTTTTTCCCAACCCCCTGTGGGCGCGTGGGAATATGTTGAGCGGGCGCGCGTCTCGACCGCTTATCTTCGGTCAGATGACCTCGTAAACTGGGAGGTGATGCCCGACGCTTTTGGCCCCGGCGCGCACGGTGAGTGCGACGGCGATGGGATCTGGACCGGCTCTGTCATTGAGCACAAGGGCGTGTTTCACTTCTTCTACACAGGTTACAATCGTCAATCTGCTTCACCGCAGTCAATTTGCAAGGCAACATCGACTGATCTCAAGTCCTGGGAGAAATCCGGATCCAACCCGATGATCTTCCCCGATCACCGCTGGTACGAAACCGTCGATTGGCGCGACCCCTTTGTCTACCGCGACGAAGAGGCAGGGTGCTTCAAGATGCTGATCTCAGCGCGCCTCAAGGAAGGTCCGCAGTTTCGCCGGGGCTGTGTTGCCGTTGCCACGTCCGATGATCTGGAATGCTGGGAGGTTGGCCCGCCGCTGGCGTCCTCGATGTTGACGCATTGCCCGGAATGCCCGGAAATCTTCAAGTTGGGCGACTGGTGGTATCTGGTTGAAAGCCGCTACTCGGAACGAATGCAAACAGTGTATCGGGTGTCAAAATCCCCGGATGGTCCTTGGGAAAGCCGCAAGCTCGACAGTCTTGACGGGCGTCGATTTTACGCTGCCAAATCGGCCAGCGATGGCGACCGTCGCATGAGTTTCGCATGGATACCGTTCCGCAAGCATCATGGCCCCAAGCGCAGCTGGGTTTGGGGCGGAGAACTGGGCAGCCCGCGCGAACTTGTCTCGCTGCCAGACGGCACGCTGACCTGCAAATTGCCCGATAACGTGGACCAGAGTTACGCAGAGACCGTGCCCCACAAGCTGCGCCCCATGTTGGGAGACTGGACCGGCGATGCAGACCCTCGGTGTGATGCGACAGGATCATACGGATACGCGTTCATCGACGGTCCGAACCGGGATGACGTGTTGCTCGATGTAGTGATTGAACCTGATCCCGCCACCGAAGCTGTGGGTATTCTCATCGAACCCCGAGGCGGCGATCATCTGGACAGCGGTTACAGCCTTTCAATCGAGCCCATGAAGGAGCGCGTCCTGTTTGATCGCTGGCCTGCCGCGATGGATCCACTTTGGGACAGCCTGGTGCTCAATGAGCGGCATGGCATTGAGGTCCGTCAGGAGATCGACAGCCCATTGGTCGAGCGTCCGCTCGCCTTCACACCGGAGGATGGGTGTTACCGGGTCCAGATCCTGCGCAACGGGTCGGCCATCGAGTGCTTTGTGGCCGGGCAGGTTGTTGCATCCTTCAGGGTCTATGACATCTCCAATACCGATGCCTGGGGTCTCTTTGTTCAGGAAGGCTCGGCGAAATTCCACAATCTCAACTTCCGCAAGTAAAGGCCTCGCCATGCCCCTCATAACCCTCAGACAATTGCTTGATTATGCGGCGGATCAAGGATTTGGTGTGCCGGCGTTCAACATCTCCAATATGGAGCAGGGCCTTGCGATCATGAACGCTGCGCGCGCCTGCGATGCACCGGTGATCCTGCAAGCCAGCTTGAATGTTCGCAGGGCCTATGCCGGAGATCGGATGATCGTCGCTATAGTGAACGCACTGGCGTCCATGTATCCCGACAACCCAATCTGTCTGCATCAGGACCACGGCCATGATGAGCAGGCCTGCGTCAGCGCCATCGCTGCGGGGTTCACCTCGGCCATGATGGATGGCTCCCTGATGGGCGACGGCAAGACACCCGCCAGCTATGCCCACAACGTCGATATCACGGCTCGCGTTGCACAGATCGCACATTGGACGGGTGCCTCAATCGAAGGAGAGCTGGGTGTTCTTGGATCGCTTGAAACCGGCGAGGCGGGTGAAGAAGACGGGTCCGGGGCAGAGGGCAAACTGGATCACGATCAGCTATTGACCGATCCCGATCAGGCAGCGGAGTTTGTTGCTACAACCAAGGTCGATGCGCTAGCGATAGCCTGTGGGACGTCTCATGGCGCTTATAAATTCACAAGGGAACCGGATGGCGACATCCTGGCCATCAGCCAGATTGAGGCGATCCATCGTCGCGTGCCGAATACCCATCTTGTCATGCATGGGTCGAGCTCTGTGCCACAGGGTTTGCAGGACTTGATAAACGCCTCTGGCGGTGAAATGCCACAAACCTGGGGCGTCCCCGTCGAAGAGATCGAACGCGGGATCCGGCATGGTGTTCGAAAAATCAACATCGACACCGATTGCCGCATGGCCATGTCCGGCGCAATGCGGCGCTTCTCCCGGGACAACCCATCGAATTTCGATCCTCGGGCGTTTATCTTGGCCGGGATGGCGGAGCTTGAAACGCTGGTCCGTGACAGGTTCGAGAGGTTCGGGGTGGCGGGCCACGGGCGTAAAATCAAGCCGATCCCAGTTGCAGAAATGGCAAAGCGGTATGCTGATGGCGGGCTCGATCCATCCCGGAAGGCCGCGTGAGCCGGGCGCTGTTCATAGGCCGCTCGGTGATGGATGTCACCGCGCTTGTTGAGGATTTTCCGGGTCCGGACGGGAAGACCAAGGCTTTGAGCAATGATGTGATCCCGGGCGGGTCTGCTTTGAACGCTGCCGTTACGTTCGCCCATCTTGGTGGAACGGCGGCGCTGGCCACATCGCTGGGCGCGCCGGGCCCAATGAAGACAATGCTGACGTCCGATCTGAAGGACAGGAACGTTACGGTGCACGACATCAGTAATGACCCGGACTATCGCATCCCTCTTTCGACAGTTGTTTCAACCCGGAGCCTTGGGGCCAGGATGATTGTCAATGGCGCAGGGGATGAGTGCGAAAAGGTGCGTTCTCAAGAAGGTCTGATCCTGACGGAAGGATACGGGTTGATTCAGATCGACCAGTACGAACGGCATTTTGTTGCGGCGCACGCTGACGCCTTACGTGCGTTTGAAGGGCCAATCATTTTGGATGGCGGCGGCTGGAAAGACTGGTCACCGGATTTTCTAAAGCTGGCCGATATTCCAATTGTCAGCGACGTGTTTTGTCCCGAGGGACTGCGCGCCTTTGCCAATATGTGTGAGGAACTGGACATCCAACGCTGGGCAATGACACGGGGTCACGCTGGGGTCGTCTGGCATGATCAGGGACGACGGGGCGAGATACCCGCTTTGGAGGTGGACGTTGTCGATAGCTTGGGCGCAGGAGACATTTATCACGGCGCTTTCTGCCACGCGTATCTCGAGACCGGGTCATTTGTAGATGCGTTGAATATCGCCAACCAGATCGCGGGTAAGTCATGCACCCATGCGGGTACGCGGAGTTGGATGGATGCCTGAGCACCTCGCCGACTATGCCAGCCTTCTGGGCGCAATTGAAAAGCGGATAAGTGCAGGTCAACCGCCGCTCATTGTAGCAATTGCAGGGCCTCCGGCGACGGGTAAGTCTACGCTGTCCGAGCGGCTGTCCGAGGATCTACGCGCTGCCGGGCACATCGCTGCCTACTGCCCGATGGACGGGTTTCACAAAACAAACGCCCAGCTTGAGGCCGAAGGGCTTAGAAGCGTGAAAGGCCGTATCGATACGTTTGATGGCAACGCGTTTGCCCACGCGGTGGAACGTTTGTCCAGGGGAGATGCGTTTTGGTGGCCGCGATATTCCCGGCACATACATGACCCGGTCCCAGAAGGCGCCAGGATCGAAGGAAACGAGGCCCTTTGCATAGTCGAGGGCAACTACATTCTGATGAATGAAGCGCCTTGGATTCGAGCGGCATCGCATTTCGACCTGCGTATCTTTGTAGACACGCCGGATGAACTCCTGAAGCAGCGCTTGAAGCGACGCCACGAGCGTGGCGGCAGAGGTGAAGTCGAGACGCGGGAAAAGATCACCAAGACCGACATGCCCAACGCGGAGAGGATCCGACAAAGTGCTACATTCGCCGACATCCTGTTTCAGGAGGGCGTCGATGCGTAGCACCCGAGAGTTGATTGCAGGTTGCAAGCAAAACTCGCTATGTTTGAGCCAAATTGAAAAAATTGGGGTTCGGACATGAAACTTGCTCAAAAAGGCTTGTCGATCGAAGGTATTCAAGGCCACAACAGGCGCGCCATCCTTGCAGCTTTGCACGACATGGGAGAATGCTCGCGCAAGGAAATCAGCGTAGCCACCGGATTGGATCAGGCGACTGTCACACGTGCGATAGCACCACTTATTGACAATGGCATCGTTGAGGAAGTGGGACTTGTTCGTGGGGGGCGTGGTCGGCGATCGATCAACCTCAGCTTTGTTGGTTCCGGGCGATACATCCTCTGTCTTAGATTGCAACGCCGTAGCTTTTCCATTGCTGCATTTAATCTGCGCGGTGACCTGCTGGAGACCAGTGAATTCCCCATCGCACGGGACGGGTCCGCCAAGCAGACTTTCAAGGAGATCTCCGAGACACTGGATCGCCAGATTGGCAATTTGAAACAGGTCGATGGCATTGGCGTGGCTGTTCCTGGCCCGTTCCTGGAGCGCGATGAACGTGTCATCCTCATGACTGAAAGCCCTCAATGGCAGGGCTTCGATCTGATCCCCGAGCTGCGCTCCCGCTATCCTGACATTCCTGTTCACTCCACACACGACGCCAAGGCAGCAGCCTTGACTGAATGGCGCCATCATGGCCGGGCGCTGGGGGCCAAGGTCATGTTGTACGTGTCTGCCGGTCAGGGGATCGGCTCGGCGCTTGTCGTGGATGGCCATGTGCACCGGGGTGCGCAAGGTCTTGCAGGTGAATTGGGGCATACGTCCATCAGCGTTGATGGCGAGCAGTGCAAATGTGGAAATAGAGGCTGTCTGGAACTCTTCACGTCGCGCATTGCGCTACTGCGTGCCATACGGGAGCGCGCAGAGAACGTCAGCAGTACAACATTGACTTCAGACGCTGATTTTTCTCAGGTCCTTGACGCATACGCAGCGGAAGACGGGCTTGCCAGCGAAGAGGTGCACAGGGTTGCACGCTATCTGGCGCAAGGCATCACCAACTGCATCAACTTCGTCAATCCGGATTTGGTTGTGATCGGAGATGAATATGCCGGGTTCGGTCAAAGGTTTCTGGAACACATCAAGACCCATGTAAAAGCGACGGTTTTGCCAAGCATCTACGATGCCGTCGACATCGAGCTGAGCCAGCAAAGTGAAGATACTGTGCTGCGCGGGGCCTTTCTGGACGTACTTGCACAAACCTATCTCGGTTCTCCCAGAGCCGAGCCAGAAGCCCTTGTTGCTGAAGCAAGCGGATAGGAATGAAGGAGAACCCACTATGAATGACCAGACGGCTCAACCTCTTCTTTCGGTGAAACACGTTTCGAAGTCATTTGGTGGTGTCCAGGCATTGCGTGACGGCTCCTTTGATCTTCATCGCGGTGAAGTTGTCGCGATCGTGGGCGGAAATGGTGCCGGAAAATCAACGTTGATGAAGGTTGTGGCTGGGGCCCATGTTCCGGACGGCGGACAGATCATCATCAATGGCAAGGAAGTATCCCGGGCTGAGCACAGTGTTTCGCATATGCAGGAATGCGGGATCGAAGTCGTTTATCAGGATCTGGCACTGGTTCCCAATATGACGGCGCCCTACAACCTGTTTCTGGGGCGCATCCCCCGCAAATGGGGGATTTTTGTGGATGAACGAAAGATGCGCGAAAAAACCCGTGAAGCCCTCGCGCAGCTCAATGTCACCACCGTTCAGGATCTGTCGCAACCAATCTCCTCCATGTCCGGAGGACAACAACAAAGTATCGCGATCGGGCGCGCAATTGCCTGGGGGAGCGACATCGTAATCCTTGACGAACCGACCGCCGCACTTGGACCGAATGAAACGGCGGAAGTTGAGCGATTGGTTGAGGATGTGCGCGACAAGCAGGGCACGTCATTCCTTTTGGTAAGCCACAATCTCGATCAGGTGCGCCGCCTGGCTGACCGTATCGTAGTGACCCATCACGGGGTCACATCGCGCGAATTCAAACGCGACGAGATTACCTCGGACCGGCTCGTGAAGGCCATAACTCTCGGCGAATGAGGAGAACGACATGACCGAAACAACCGCCTCCCGCCCATTCCTGACGCCCAAACGCGCCGAAATGTTGCGAGACTATGTGCCTTTCATTGCCATTGTTCTGGTAATCTTGTTGTTCTGGGCGATCTCGGGCGACCGCTTCATGTCGATGCGCAACTGGACGTTCATTGCGCAGCAAACGCCTGTCTTGATGTTACTGGCATTCGCGCAGTTGATGATCGTGACAACTGGTTCAATTGATATCTCCATCGGGTCAAGCCTGGCATTTTCGGCGTTTCTGGGTGCACTTGGAATGCTCTGGTTCGGGGATGTGGGCTTGATCCTGGGAATTGTCGCAGGTGGCCTTGTTGGCATGGTCAACGGCCTGATTATTTCACTGCTCAAGATCCCATCATTTGTGACAACATTGGCAATGCTGATCATCGTGCGCGCCGTTGTGATTATCGCATCAGACGGCACGGCGATTTATATAACGGACGATAGCGTGTCAGGCGGCACCAACATCTCGTCTGTCGCAGCACCTTGGCTTCTGTCGATGGGCAAATTCCCCGCGATCTTCATCCTCGCGGCGATTGTCGCGCTGTTTATGTGGGCCTTTTATGAGAGGACTGTTTTTGGTCAACAGTTGCGAGCCGTTGGAGGCAACGAGAAGGTTCTCCGCCTGGTCGGCATCAATGTCACGACGTTCAAGATCAAGGTCTTTGCCGCTGCAGGGCTGATGGTGGGATTGGCGGCTTGCGTCAACCTGGCAAGGGCAGGAGCGGCGACGCCCCAGGCGGGTCTGATGATTGAGCTCGACGCAATTGCTGCGGTTGCGCTTGGTGGTACGCCGCTGACAGGTGGCTATGGCAGTGTGGTCAAAACAATCATCGGGGCATTGACCCTGACAATCGTCCGCAATGGGCTGACAATCGCGGGCGTACCCCCTTCGTGGAGCCAGGTCGCCTTGGGTGTTTTGCTGATTGCTGCAATCGCTATTTCGCTAAACAGAAGCAAGGTAGACGTTGTGAAGTGACAGCGAATGACATCGTGGTGTGGCTGCCGGAGCTGTGCGCTACGATGCCGAGGAATCAAATATTGGCTGCGTGCACCGTCGACAATCGCAACGGTCAATGGTGTGCACAGAACTTGAGACATGTAACCGTGGGGAAGGACGTTAGTTGATTGCATTTACCGGCGCAACTATCATGCCAGAGGTCTAACATCGCGTGTTCCACATCGTTGGAGTGATCCCCGGATGAACATGTTCGAACTTCGCGTACCCTTCTTTCTTCCGCTCTGGCGGCGGGTTGCCGTCACACTCTTGAGCGTTGGATGGGCGATCTTGGAGCTTGTAACCGGGAACTTGTTCTGGGCCATTCTGTTTGGCGCGATTGGGACCATCGCGACCTGGCAGTTTTTCCTTTCTGGTTGGCCGGACGAGGCGTCAGATCAAGAGTCTAAAGAGTGAATCCCCGCGGTCACAGTGCCCTTGATTACTGAACGATTGTGTCACGATGTTTCTAAAGCACTGCAAAAGCAGACGTTTGATCGGTCATCATGTAGGGCAGCAAAGTCCCGCAGCCTTGCCATCCGACACTGGAATTTGAACGTCCGGAATGTGCGGTTTTTGACCTACCGCATATGCGAAAGACCGACTCTCGCTAAACGGCAGGAACGGGCTCAACGAGCCTGTCGAGGCGCTGAATATTAGCCTGAAAAAATCTCTTATTTTCAATGATCCTAACAGGACAAACACGCGCTGCAACCAAATGTTGAAGTACAAGTTCCAGGGAATGCAAATCCTAAGCCCGAGCGAAAGGCCGCAGCAGTCTGCAAATAAATCGATAGAACTAAAACTCATGCTTCCATCATACTTTTGAGGGAACCAGTCTATCCAGAAGCATCCGGACTTGAGTTCAAGATTAGATTTCTGTGTTCCAGATAGACTTGGAGAGAGGAGTTTTGCAGAAATTCAGTAGCATCATTGGTTGGGCGCGCAAGTCTTGCTTCTATAAACGCAAGAATACACACAACAACAAGCCCGGCTAGTATCCAAAGGTACGCGAAAAGCCCTAGTAGATCTGGGCTGGTAACTTGAACGGCTATCGGAGGGGTGAGAAGAAGAATTGTAAGCATCAAACCTTTTTTCAACTTCTTCTGCTTCTGCAAATAATCCGTAGATATTTCTTCAACCTCATGCTCCAGCCTACGCACCCATGACAAGTACTCGTCTTCTAGTTGGCCACGTAAATAATGGCCGCAACGACAAAACTCTCTAGAAAGATACTCAATCCCTCCGCAGGCCTCACATTCCGTGGCATTCGGGCAACCTCTAGTCGGCCTAACTCCGTTGGAGCTTCCAGGTTGGTACGGTGCATCAAGTTGGGTCTCTTCTAGGATGCTATCTACCTTGCCCAACACGCCCACTTTGCGCGGCCTCAATTGCTCGGCTTTTCGCAAAACTTCGTTCTCTAACATCAAGCGACTAACCTTAAGATGGTGTCAATTCTGGCTATATCGGGCACTTGGTTAAGGCCCTCAATCGTTTCGGGGCTCAGAGCTTCTTTGAAAAGAAAATCTATAGCGTCCCATTTCTTTTCGGGTGCTACAACAAGGCCGCGATTAATTATTCTGTGCTCAACTGCGATTCCAAGTTTACGATAGGCATGCGCCATTTCCGAATGTCGGCGGCTTTTGCCTTCAGCAGTGTCCCCTTCGAGCATCCAGAGCGGATCGACATCGAATTCTTCATAAACCTTCAGAAGTAGGGTGGCGGTTAGGTCGCGTTGGCCACGTTCATAGTACTGATATGCACTTCGACTGATGCTAAGTCGTTGCGCCATTTCTTCTTGTGACAGACGCGCCTCGGTTCGGACAGCCGCAAGGCGCACCCCTAGGTCAGGAACAGTCATGATGTACCTTTTTGTGGTTGCATTGACCACGATTATGGTTATCTCTATTCAATGTAACCGCTCATAGAGGCATTTAGTTCGTTTTAGGTAGCATTATCGTAGTTTTGTTTCGATCTGAACGCAAAACGAAAATTTTGCCTCGATATGTGTGCAGTCATTGAGGAGTTGAAATTGCAAAAAATTCTCGAGACACCAAGGGAATTAGCTGAACGAGTGGGCATCCCCGTTTCAAACGTTCGCTATCTAATCCGCGAAGACATGCTGGATCATATTTATACAGCCCCAGGCCGACGAAACCCCAAGATTCCCAATGGTGCGTGGGAACGATACCTCGATCAATTTACGGTGAAAGCATGCCCCGCAAACCGACCCCGCCCCGCCTTGCACGCGACCGAAAACGCCTCGCCGATGGCAATTGGTACATCTACTGGACCGAAGGGGGACGCAGCCGTGAGCACTCGACTGGCACTGGGGATCGCGACCAGGCTGAACTCTACTTCGCAGAATGGAAGCTAAGGCGCTTCAGGCCGGATCGCGCGGTCGAGCCACACGAATTCTATGTGACTGACGCAGTTTCGCACTATCTGGCGAAGCGATTTGACGACGTTACTGACCCGGAGCGTTTAGCCAATGCAGCAAAGCCAATCATCAGGTTTTTTGATGGCTATGCCGTGGGCGATATCAACGATGTGCTCATTAAAGAATACTGCCAGAAACGCCGGAAGAGCCGTCGAGACAAGGGGCTGAAGGACGGCACCTTGCGAAGGGAGCTCAGTTTGCTCTCCACTGCTATCCGGCGTGCCGAGGAAGATCAGCTAATCACGCGCAAAATAACGGTCCGACTACCTCCGAAACCCGAGGGTCGTATCCGATTCCTGACATGTGATGAAGCGCTAAGGCTAATCCGGGTATCGCGGAGCTTCGATACGCCTCTGGAGGATGGCGTGCCGACCGAGTCAAAGACTGAGCACCTGACTCTGTTTCTTAGGATCGGATTGCTGACCGGCCAGCGAAAGGAGGCGATCCTATCCTTGCGCTGGTCTGATATCGATTTTCATAGCAACATCATCTACTGGAACCCCGTTGGACGGCGCCGCACGAAAAAGGAACGCCCGAGTTCTAGGCTGCCTGCGCGTCTGAAGAAGCACCTGCTATGCCGACGAAGGCGGTTTCCGGTAGACGAATTCGTAGTCACCCATCGCGGCAAGTCACTGCAGAACGTCAAACGCGCATTTAGGACTGCCGTTGTGGCGGCAGACTTGGAGACCGAGGGGGACCGAAAAGTCGTTCCACACACTCTGCGGCACACCTGTGCGACCTGGCTAATGCAAAAGGGGGCGCCCAAGTGGGACGCCTGCGGCTTCCTGGGTATGACCCACGAAACGCTTGAGAAGAACTATGGGCATCATCACCCTGATCACCAGAGAGGAGCGGCGGATGCAATCTGATATCCAGATCATTTCCGGATATAGATCGGTACAAACGTGAACAAAGGAACAGTGAAATGATAGTACATTACAATAATTACAATGGGTTAAAGTCAGGCCCGTTCCTTCGGGAGGCAGGGGCCGGAGGTTCGAATCCTCTCACTCCGACCAATAAAGCAAGGTTTCAACTGCAGAGATTTTTTGCTGTTTGACCAATTTACCTACTTTTTCGCACAAATTGGTCTGGGAATTCACTGCATGAATCCAAGGTGATAGCTGTGTGGTATGAGCAGCTTTACCCCCACGAAGTCAAAATGACGAACTGGTTGGCCTACAATGAAGCGTTGAAACGGCTCGGCGCAAGGAATGAGGCTCTGCGAGCCTCTAGAAACCTCTGTCGCGCCATCAGGAAAAGTTCAGACAACGATCATCGCCGGAGGCGCGTCGGGGCAAGATAAATTGTATCAAATTGCAAGGCCGGTCGGAGCCCTTTTGCAGTTGGGACTTTTGAGCGGACATACGCAAGGCCCAAGCTGATCGATGAAGTTCTTTTCGAACCTTTACAGAAGTTTCGCCGGTCTATGTGTCGTCCCTCGTGCGGTGAGCCCCAAACAGCAAAAAAGTATGCCTAGGTTTTGCTGGCTAACAAATGGCTGTAATGCGGGGCGAAGGTTGGTCCTCAACTTGTCTAAACGCCCCGCGGTGACACTATGGAGCTGGGGAATCCATGCCGCCTTGGTTTTCTGTGGGCACATGGTCGATAAATTGGGCATCCGAATTGATGTTTATTGTATTGTTGGCGGCAACGCCGTCGCTGCTTCCGATCCAGTGGGATGTTCCAACATTCTGCGTCGTTTCAAGCGGCGAGAGGTTTGCTATGAGGTTAACAATCTTCCCGGTAACAGTCGTAGAATCCTGGGATGTTCCCACATTTTGCGCCGCCTCCAACGGGGAAAGGTTTGTTATTCGGTTAACAATTTTTCCGGTAACGGTTGGGAATTCCGTTGTTTCAGGCGTGGCGTTCCGAGACATCCCAGTCTGAGTGATATGGGCGCCAGTACCCGAGTGGTGGCCCGGCTCTGCCATGGCCATTCCGGTGGACAGGGCAATCACCAGGGTTGGTGCAACAATGAGCTTTTTGATGATGTTAATACGTTCCATTCTTGATCTCCTTAAGTTGCCGATACATTTCAAACCTAGGAACGCGACAGCTTTGGATATTGTGAGAAGAGCTCAGTTTTTTGGCATTTTCTTTCAAGTTGCCAAGCCGCGGATAGGTCGACCAACGTAGCTGCATAGAGCTACGCCTATTCGTCGGACCAGCCGGCAGGAGATTAAGCTAAGGAAGAGTGGGCTTTGGTTGCCCTGTGTTGGGTCGCTACTGCCTGCCTTGTGGCAGCACTTAAACGATTTCTTGGCATGGCTTTTGGACCCTGCGTATTGTTACCTAAAACACAAAACGCCCTGATTAGCAGGGTACTTCAGTCTCGGGCGGCATATGAGCATGAAAGAGGACAAAGTGAGTTCTGACGGCCAATCTTGGAATGTTCCAGGTTTTGGTGTGCATCACATAGTCAGGCTTCTGGAAAACCGTGGTTCAGATATTGTTGCGCTTCTGAGATCGACCAACTTACCCGTTGATTGTCACAAAACTCCGCCGGATTTTGTTGATGTTCGCAATGAGCTCCGACTCTTGGAGCTTGCAGTGCAAGAGACCCGAGACCCCCTGTTTGCGATCACTGCGGGAAAAACCTTCAACCCCAGAAAGACTACACTCCTCAGCTATGTCGTTTTGAACTCTCCGACCGTTGGCGAGGCAATCGAGAAGGCAGTGAACTATGCTCGCTTGGCTCGGGGCTTTGCCAAACTGTCCTTCTATGAAGAAGAACGTGGCATGTTTCTGGAGATAGACTCCATCGCTGAACTGATGCGCTCTGATGGAGCTCACAATGAGTTTCGAATGTCTGCTTTTTTGACCAGCCTTCAAATTGCGGCTGAGACGCCTTTGCCAGTCCTTGAGATACGTTTTCCGCATGAATTGACCGAAGAAAAGCGGACCCAAATCTCTAGTGCATTGTCAGTCAATATCAAGCAGAAACAAAGAGTTCCCGGCATCTTGTTCGATAAAGCAGTGATGGATATCCCGATCAAGGATACGGACCCCGCATTGCTTCTGCACCTTGAAAAACATGTGCAAACGTTGATGAACGATTTACCGCCAGTAATAGGTGAAACAAGTTCTTTGGTGCAGAGCGAGATAACGTCGCGACTGTCTTTTAGCGCTCCAACACAAGATGATATCGCGAAGACACTGGGGATGAGCATCAGCACACTTGGGCGCAAACTTGCCAAGGAAGGCACAACTTACAAACAACTGCTAAAGGACATCCGTGCAAGGCTGGCAGAGCAGTATCTTGATGACCCCAAGCTAAGTCTGCCTGAGATTGCTTTTGCGCTTGGTTATTCTGATCAAGCGGCGTTTAGCAATGCCTACAAGACTTGGACGGGCCAATCTCCGGGCAGTGCTCGAACCGCTTAGGTCGACCTCAGGATGTGCAAATCGGTTAACATTGCAGGCTGGGGCAAGAAAGCGGATGCTCATCGTCTCAAACGCAGTCCAAAGCATCCGCTGTTAAAGTTTATCCCCATGCATCAGTGCATGAATCACAAGGGTCGGAACTCGATAGTTCTGAGTTCAAATGGAAGCCAGGGCCAGCCGCTTTGGAAGTTTGGTGGTCGTAGCCATCCAACGGGTGCGCCATGGACATTCCAGCACTCAGAACAATGGCGAACGCGGTGACGAAGGAAATCAGTGCCTTTTTCATTTCTTGGTTCCTTTCGGTTGAGCGTGTTTGAAACGCTGTGTGTGCATTCAATTTGGCGATCTGTCGGTCAGATTTATTGCGATGACACATCAAGGTTTTGAGAAAAAACATCAACTTTACGCCCGTGGGCGTCGTCATTCCAGCGCCCGCGCACGCCCCTGAGGCTCTTTCGTCGAAGGTGAGATAGCCCCAAGATCAGGTCCGTAATTAACTGTGGTCGATGAACAGGAACCGGTTTCTCTGTATCGCTGGCTTCTGGAAAACAGCCTGTAACCGCAAGCCTTGTTTCTTGGTCGCTCTGCCAAATCTGTCGCTCTGTCTGGCGGAATAGTCGTATTTAGCTTTCGCAATTTTTGATTATTGCTGATCATCAGGGTGAATTTGATGTATTCTTGCTGAATGTGCTGGGAATTGACCAGGAGGACGACCCAAACAAAGCGCTTATACAAAATTAGAAGCGACTAGGGAGGAATTTGATGATATACTATAGGCTAAAGGCGGTCAGGGGCTGTCGGATAATGATAGCTGCGCTGTTTTCTACTCTCTCTTTGAGTAATGCGATGGCGCAAAGTAACTCTGAGAGCGAAACCACAATCCCAGAGCCCGGGCCGTCCATCACCTTCACATCCTGGACCGGCCCTTACATGCGAAGTCAGATGCTTGGGTTTGTGCGCCCTTATGAGCAAGCCAAAAACGCCGATGTGCATGTTGCACATTACAATGGTGGCATCTCGGAAATCCGCGATCAGGTCGAAAGCGCAAATGTGATTTGGGATGTGGTCGACCTTACGCAAGCAGATTCACTGCGCGCCTGCGAAGAGGGCTTGCTGGAAAACATATCTGACATAGAACTGCCTGATGGCGTCGATGGTACACCATTTCGCGAGGATTTTGTCGAAGGTGCCCTGAATGATTGTGGCGTAGGAGTCATCGTATGGGGCACCGCATATGCGTATAACAATTCTCAATTCGCAGAAACGCCTCCATCAACCATTTCGGATTTCTTCGACACAGAAACCTATCCTGGGCCACGTGCCATCCGAAATGATCCGACAGTGATCATGGAATGGGCCCTTATGGCCGACGGCGTAGCCCGCGATGATGTGTATCCAACGCTCGAAACCGAAGAAGGTGTTGAGCGCGCGCTGAAAAAGATGGACGACATAAAAACCGGCCTGCAAATCTGGGAAACCGGGCGCGAACCCGTACGCCTGTTGAACTCTGGCGACATTGCTATGTCATCGATTTGGGCCACTACCGGTGCAACGGCCGCCCAGGAAGATGGTTCCGATTTTACGGTCAACATGGACGGCCGTGTGATTGAGCTGGATCTGTTCGGCATTCCAAAAGGAAGCCAGAATAAAGAAGAAGCTATTGATTTTATTCGTTTTGCTAGCAGCTCAAATTCGCTGGCCGATATGGTCGGGCACCTGCCAAATGGTCCAACCCGAAAATCTTCGATGACACTCCTGTCAGACGACGTTTTGGAGCGCATCCCGAACGGTCCGGCGTATGAAGACAATCTTTACATTCTGTCGGACGCCGAGTGGTGGGCCACCAACCACGGGCGCCTGGAAGAGGCGTTCCAGTCCTGGCTCGCAACCTCCGCCCGTCAGGGCGCTGCGGGTTCAACACGGTAAGCCGAAACAACAGGTCTAAGAGGTGCAAAATGAGTGATCAATCAACACAGAAACCTGACAATCTTGTAGCAAAGAGCGGCTTGTTCAAAGGTATGAATCCGACGATGGGTATCGCTTCGATGGTGATGATATTGGGGTTTGTGTTCTTCACGATCCGTGATGTTGAAGCTTCAAGTGCGATCTTTGCGACAGGTAAAAACTTCATCATCGGTAGCCTGGACTGGTTCTATGTACTGGTCGTTAACGCGGCACTGTTTTTTGTAATATGGCTTATGATCAGCCGGTTCGGACACGTGAAGCTGGGCAAGGATGATGACGAGCCTGATTTTTCAACGTTTTCATGGATTTGCATGCTGTTTAGTGCGGGCTTGGGATCTGGTCTGATCTATTGGGGCGTTGCAGAGCCGATGTTCCATATCCAAGGCAGCCCATTCCTTGAACGGGCGGGAATTGAACCAGGTTCGGTTGACGCCGCGGTTTCTGCAGTAACGATCACGAATTTCCACTGGGGTTTCCACGGTTGGGCCCTTTATGTGCTGGTTGGCCTCTGCCTTGCATATTTCTCGTACCGCCATGGGCTTCCTCTGACTTTGCGCACCGCTCTTTATCCTGTGCTGAAGGAACGGATCTATGGTCCTTGGGGTCATCTCGTCGATCTGATTGGCGTATTTGGTACAATCTTTGGCCTCGCAACCTCATTGGGGTTGGGCGTCACACCAATCGCCGCCGGTCTTGAGGATCTTGGCTGGATGGCAAACACCCAGACAAATCAGTTGATCCTCGTCGCAATCATCACCTGTCTTGGCACGGCTTCTGCTGCATCGGGTGTTGGCAAAGGCGTGCGTATCTTGTCTGAAGCCAACGTTATGGCAAGTGTTGGCCTGCTGCTCCTGTTCATCATTCTGGGACCAACGGCATTCCTGTTGGGCATAACCATATCCGGATTTGGAGATTACCTCTGGACGGTGATACCCATGGGTTTCTGGATCAACGGTGAGCCCGAAAACCAATGGCAGAGCTGGTGGACGATCTTTTACTGGGGCTGGTGGATCGCATGGTGCCCGTTTGTTGGACTGTTCATTGCGCGGGTATCAAAGGGGCGGACGATCAAGCAATTCTGCTATTGCGTTCTTCTTATTCCAACCTCAGTCGTGATGCTCTGGATGGGTGTCTTTGGTGGCGCAGCAGCCGGTGTTGATCTGTTCTACGACGCAGGTGTCGTCGAGGCGGTCAACAATGACTACGCCGCTGGCGTATTCCAAACGGTCAAAGGATTTGGCTACACATGGTTGGTGTACCCGATCACGGTGTTGATTACGGTTCTGCTGATTTCGTGGTTTGTCACGTCTTCTGACTCGGGGACACTGGTGATGTGCACAATGCTGTCGATGGGTGACGAGCATCCGCCAATCAAGTTCCGTGTGTTTTGGGGTATTACCGCAGGCGTTGTTGCCGGTGTCCTAATGCTGGCCGGTGGGTTGAGCGCGCTACAGACAGCGTCCATCGTCGCAGGGCTACCAATCGCTGTGATCTTGTTATTCATGATCTATGGTATTGTCTCGTCGCTTCACGCTGAGCATCCAGTGCCCGATGTTGAGGATAAGTACGAAATGGAGTTCCTCAACAGATAGGCAGCCATTGTGGTTCAATTTGTCGAGAGGCAGTTACATCTGCCTCTCGACAATTACAGACATGGGTTTCGACCTGTCCGCGAAGCTTTCCTCGTTCTGATGTGAAGTTTGCCAAACTTTCTTAGAGCAAACGAATACGAAAGAACCTCTGCCGAATGGTTTCCACCAGCATCTCTGCTACCCGCGTGGTACAGAAACTGGATAGGCTTGTCCGGCTCTCTAAGGTGAGCCTCTCACACAATCGCGACCCGTGAACCAAAGGTACATTGTGGGGGATAGTCCGATCCTGGTCGTGATGGTGCGGTTTCTTTCGCCCATGCCTTCCATTGTCCCTTAAAGGTAATGCCCAGAGCCAAGAACCCAGGTTCGGAATGGAATGCAGGCTAAGTCTTCCGCCGTTTCGGGACAGAATCGCCACCTTTTGTAGATTTGGCCGCTGCGACTCGCGCTCGGTTCTTCTTGCTGCTTGACTTACCTTTGGGTGGAGGTGGACCCTTTGACGCTGTTCGGGCAGATTTGATGTCGCCGCCTTTGGCTTCAGATTTACCGCCCTTACGTGCCTTTGGCTTTGCACCAACCGATTTGAACAAGGCATCTGCCTCGTCTTTCGAAGCACGCTGGCGTTCTACTTTGGCTGATTTGACGGCCCTTGTGGGACGTTCTGCAGGGCTGGAAGGTGCCCGGCCCTCGGATTCAGGCTTGCGACGTCCATAAGTTGCAGTGCTGCTCCGTTCGGTCGGAGTCGTATCTCGTTTGCTCGTAATCGGTTTGCCTCTTTGCTTTCCGATGGGCTTGGTCCGGCCAGTTTCAGCAAAGTCCGGTGCCGCGTCCAGACGCACGAGATTCTTGACCTTTTCGATCTTCATCTCGGGCCCAACGGCTGTCAGAAACCCTTCGACGCTGGGCTCACGTATCTCGAAATAGGTCACATCATCGGCAATCCTGATGGCCCCAATGTCATCCTTCGTCAGATTGCCTGACTTGCAGATCATCGGCAGCATATAACGCGGCGACGCATTTTGATTGCGCCCCTCGGACAGCGAAAACCAGACGCTGGGGCCAAAGGCCGCGCGCGGTTTCTGGCTTTGCTGATCGACCGTCGACAACTCTTCTGGCGCGGAATGACGCAGCTTGTACTGCCGCAGGTAAGCTGCTGCAATCTGCTCAGGGGCAAAGCTTTCTACCATTTTCTGAACTGCTGCGCGTTCACTTTCCGTGATCTCTGCTTGCCAGTCATCCGATGCGAACATCCTCACCTGATCGCGTTCGGTCACCTCTTCGGCTGACGGGGCTGTCCCCCAATCGGCGGTCAGCTTGGCGAATTTCAGAATACGTTCCGCCTTTTTCCGCGACGCGGGTGCAACCACTAGTGCGCTAACGCCCTTGCGTCCGGCCCGGCCTGTTCGACCCGAGCGGTGCAGCAGTGTTTCATGGCTGTTTGGCAGTTCCGCATGGACCACCAAATCAAGGTTAGGCAAATCAATACCGCGGGCGGCAACATCCGTTGCCACACAGACCCTGGCACGCCCATCGCGCATGGCCTGCAAAGCGTTCGAGCGTTCGCTCTGGGTCAATTCTCCGGATAGGGCGACGACCGAAAAGCCCCGGTTTGACAGGCGCGCTGTCAGACGTGACACCATCGCGCGGGTATTGCAGAACACGATGGCGTTCGGCGCCTCATAATAGCGCAACACATTGATAATTGCATTCTCGCCGTCGCGCGGGCCGACCAACATAGCACGATAATCGATATCGGCGTGCTGCGTCTTTTCGCTGACGGTGCTCACACGTTCTGCATCGCGCTGATACCGTGTCGCCAGATTGGCAATCGCACGTGGGACAGTGGCAGAAAACAGCAAAGTCTGACGGTCTGATGGTGTTTCATCCAGAATGAATTCCAGATCCTCTCGGAACCCGAGATCCAACATCTCGTCGGCCTCATCAAGAACCACGGCGCGAATGGCCGTCAGGTCGATCGAGCCCCGCATGATATGATCCCGCAGCCGTCCCGGAGTAGCTACAACAATATGCGCGCCACGCGCCAACGCGCGACGTTCATCCCGAATATCCATGCCTCCCACGCAGGACGCCAGAAACGCGCCCGCATCGGCGAACAACCAGCTCAGTTCACGCTTGACCTGCAGCGCCAGTTCCCTTGTTGGTGCTACAACAAGTGCCAGCGGTGCGCCCGAGGTTTCGAAAGTCTCAGCGTCACCCAGAAGTCGCGGCGCAATCGCCAGACCGAATCCGATGGTTTTACCCGATCCGGTTTGGGCCGAAACCAGCATATCCTTCCCCTCCAGTTCGGGCCGGGTTACAGCCTGCTGAACTTGGGTTAAGGTGTCATAGCCCTTGCGAGCCAGCGCATTTGCAATGGTTTGTTTCACAGCGGTGGTTCTTTTCATCGGTCAGGAGATGGGATTGTGCGGTATTGCAATCAATGCATCATCCATGGGTAAAGACAGCCCCTTAACGAGTGTCTTGACTATTGTATAGCCACGAACCGGGGCAGATGCGCTGAAAATCCCGTATCCTGCCCATACTGCTCCCTTTCAGTAGCGGCTTGAGACCCTCGCCGCTTTCGGTTCAATTTGTTGAGACGCGGCAGAAGCGCAGGCTTGGAATAATCAAAACAGGCGTTTTTCTGTAGAGCTTTCAACCGTCTGTAAACCAGCTGTCCCTGTCGGGCTGGCGGTCAACGTGACTACTCCTTCGGGAAATCTACTACAAGCAGTCGGATTCGATAGCTTCTACGACCACGTTTTCTTCGAATTTAGGGCATGACGTTGAGCCAATGGCGCGGTCCCTCTTGCGTCTATGCAGACGCCAGCCGTTTCATTGCGCTCATGAGAGGCATAGCTCGCACACCTCCCTGCCCCGGCACTTCCTTGTCGTTGGCATAGACAAGGATGCGCTCTGAGACGTCCAATTCTTCTGTCGCGATGTGAAACCCACGCGTGACCTTCGCTGATGTCGTCCGCTTGATCTCTATGGCCCAGAGGCCGCCGCGGGGAAGTTTCAACATCAAATCCACCTCAGCCCCTGCTGAAGAGCGATAGAAGCTTGCTTCTGTTCCGCGCGGTGCCGCGGCGATCAGGTTTTCGATGCAGAACCCTTCCCAACTGCCGCCGACAACCGGATGCCCAAGCAGGTCTTCCGGTGTTTCGATCCCAAGAAGTGCATGGGCCAGCCCGGAATCGCGAATATAAACCTTGGGAGATTTGACCAAACGTTTTCCGGCATTGGAATGCCATGGCTGCAAACGGCGCACCAGCATCAGGTCGACCAGCAAATCAAGATAGCGCGCAACGCTCTGGCCCGATACGCCAAGGTTTCCCGCGAGTTTTGCCGCGTTGAGTAGCCCGCCCTGTTCATGGGCAAGCATCGTCCAAAACCGGCGCAGTGTTTCCGCTGGAATGCGCAACCCAAAAGCCGGAACATCGCGTTCCAGATAAGTGCGGATGAAATCCTCGCGCCATGCCAGGCTGGTTTTGTCGTTCTTGGCAAGGAAGCTATCTGGAAACCCACCCCGCAACCACAGCGCAGAGATCGAGTCCACTCCGGTTTCCGACAAGATGAAAGGCGTCAGCTCGTGATAGCTGACCCGGCCAGCCAAGGATTCTGCGCTTTGGTGCAGAAGCGTGTTCGAGGCCGACCCCAGCAGCAGGAATTGCCCAGTCCGATACCCTTGTCTTCGTCGTCGGTCAATCTGACCGCGTAATGCCTTAAACAGGCCCGGCATAAGCTGAACTTCATCGATCACCACCAGGCGCCCAACCTGCTCGTCGAGATAGAGGTCTGGCTCTTCGAGCACCTGGCGATCAGCAGATCTCTCCATATCAAGATAGACAGCGTCACGGCTTTCAGCGATATCCTGCGCGAGAGTTGTCTTCCCAACTTGCCGCGGCCCAAGCAGGACTACGCCCGCCTGGTTCTCGAGAGAGTCTTCGACTGACTTTCTATCACCGCGCTTGATCATACCTTGCATTTATTCCATTTGATGGAAGATTTACAAGGATAAAATTCCAAATTACTGTCCAGTGAAACCCTATCGTCTCGGCCCTTCACCCCAAAACCATGACACGCAAGTCTGGACCTTAGGTCGAGCATAATCGTGGAAAGCTGCGTCCCATTTGATCAAGAGAAAATTTAACCTGAGTACGTTCTTCTTTCTTAACTAAAAAATTCGAAGAGTCCTCTTTGCGTCCCTCAATTTCATTTCCATTGCCCTGAAGGGCGAAGCCAACTAGGTACTTGCCGCGCACAAACCCCTAAGAATCTGCGAAAAATCAAATCGCAGAAAGGACCAGGATCATGACCATACCGGCAATCAAAAACGCTGACACAGGCACGCTGGCTGGCTCGGGAATGCATATTCTGGTCGATCATTACGGCAGCCTATACCTAACCGACGTTATGCGCATCGAAGAGGCACTGACCCGCGCGGCGCGGGAGGCTGGCGCAACGATACTGTCGGGCAAGTTCCACAAATTTGGCGGGCATGGCGGTGTGACCGGAGTGTTGTTGCTGGCAGAATCCCATATCTCGATCCACACTTGGCCGGAAAATGATTATGCCGCCATCGACATCTTCATGTGTGGCACAACGCAACCGGACAAAGCGGTCGCATATCTTGAGAAGCACCTGCGCCCTGCCCGAGTTGAAATTACGCGCGTCAACCGCGGTTTACCGGAACCAGTAGTCCCAACCGTCTAAGTAGTATCCCATCAATGCGTGCGATTGCAGTGTATTAGGTTCGGCATCGACCCGGTCGGTATCACCGCCAAAAATCTGTGCCGCGCGCCAAACATCATCGTCGAGATAGCTCAACCCATCCGGCAGTTCGATTCTACGGTCGGTCAATGGTTCAAATGTAGCCAGAACAAACCCCCATTCGCCGAAGCTCGGCACGTAGCTGTGATAGGGAACCGCCTGCAGTCTCCGTCCGGGCCTTTGCGGATTGCGGCTGCTCTCGATCGTTTCGGCCACCGACCAAAAGGCCTGCCGAGCAAAGAACGGTGATCCGGCCTGGGTGACAAAGACCCCCTGCCCGCTTAGCCGTTCGGCCAGCAAGCCGTAGAATTGCTTGGTGTATAGTCTGGACAAGGCGATGGATTTGGGGTCTGGCAGATCAATGATCACCACGTCGTAAATCTGGGTTTCCCACTCCAGAAATCTCCAGGCATCTTCGTTGACAACCGTCACGCGCGGGTCGCTGAGAGCATTGTCGTTCAGCTTGGACAGATCTGGATGGTCGCGAAACAACTGCGTCACACGCGGATCAAGATCCACCAGCGTCACAGACTGCACCTCGGGATAGCGCAGCACCTCGCGCGCGGCCATGCCGTCTCCACCCCCCAGGATCAGAATGTCACGCGCGCGCGGCGCAAGGGCCATGGCTGGATGCACCAGTGGCTCGTGATAGCGGTGTTCGTCAAGGGAATCGAACTGGATCGAATGATCCAGAAACAGGCGCACCCGGTCGCGGTACCGGGTGACGGTGATCTGCTGATACGACGTGGCCTCGGACAGGATTACATCATCTTCGAACAGTTCGGCCTCGGCGACCGAGACCAGCCGTTCGGACTGCCACAGTGCGCCCAGCGTTGCCACAAAGGCCACCGCCCAAACCGCAACCTGGACCCGCGTAGCCCATTCCCGAAACACCAGCAGAGACAGGCCAGCCACGGCAAGGTTTAGACCACCAAAAGCCAGACTCGCGGACATCAGCCCCAGATACGGGATCACCAATAGTGGAAAAGCCAATGAGGCGACCAGCGCTCCGATGTAGTCGACGCTCAGCACGTTCTCAAATCGGAACTTCAGCGCCCCGATCTGTTCAAGCACACGGGCAATTAATGGGATCTCCATCCCGGACAGGATGCCAATGGCAATCAAAGCGCCGTAAAGCGGCAAGGCCACCTGCCCCAACCACGCATAATTCAGAAACAGCACCGGCGCCAAAAAACCGCCAACGATGCCCAGAAGGATCTGCGCCCAGACAAAACCGGAAAACGCATCCGAGACAAAACGCGACAGCCAAGCACCTACTCCCATCGCCGACAGAAAGATGCCAATTACCAGTGAAAACTGGCGGACGGAATCCCCCAGCAAATAACTGGACAAGGTGGCGGCAATCAGCTCGTAGATCAGCCCGGCGACGGCCACCAGAAAGGTGGCCAGCAACAACCACGCGGCGCGCGCCTCAACCGCGCGGGGCTGGGTCATGACAGGATGACGGCCGCGATGATGATGGACACCGCTACAAACAGCAGCCCAATCAGGATCGCCAGCGCGATGTTTTGATCCTTTTCGATTTCGTGGACGACCGAGAAGGGTGTCATCCAGTCGATCACCTTCCACACGACCCACATCAGCGTCACACCCAGAAGGGTGTAAAAGATTGTGCTGATGATTTCTGCAATCTGAATTGCTGCTATATAATCCATTGATCCCTCACTATTTTATCCGATTTGACCGATAGTACCCGCCGCCACCGCTGCCGACCCGAACCGAAGTGTCCAAGTCACGGCTTTCGGCCCAATACCCATGCCACGAGACATAACCCGTGGCGGCCACGGCCAGGGTTGAAATGACGATGAAAATGATCCTGAAAGCTGTCACTTTAATCCTCATCTACCCAATCAGTTCCCGACCACCGGGCGCGTTGATGCAACCATTTGCGCCCGAACTGAAACAGGAACAGCGCTCCAAAAACCCCGGCCAGCGCGAATGACCAAAGACCACTGGACAGTCCGGTTATAACTCTGACTTGCAACTGGCTGAACGGCTGCCCCGGTACATGGCCTACGCCCGACCCGTTCCAAAGCCCCTGCTCTGGCACGTCCAGTGCCAATGTGTAGTCACCCGTGCGATCTGGCCGAAACGTCAGGCTCGCAAATTTGCTGCCTTCACGCCATGTGCCGTCCGAGTCGCGGCCGGTGTAATATTCGATCGTCCGACCCGCCTGGAACACCGGCTCTCCGTCCGGATCAAGCAGCTCGATGTCCAGATAGATCCAACTGTTTTCAACATTGCCCGAAAAGGAAACCTTCGTCAGTTGGCTATTGGCTTCAAGCGGGATTGTGATCTCGGCCGGGAAGTCGCCACGTTTTAGCGCCTGACGCTCTATCGCCCTCTCTCCTGATCGTTGAGAGAAGGAGACCGCCATCACAAGACAGAGGATCGTAAACACGAATGATACGACCAGCAGAAATCTATAGTTTGGGCCCTCGATGAAAGGTTGCAGCGGATGCACCCGATGTGGGTTCAGGTTCAATGAAACCCCAAAAGCTGCTTCGGCCTGCTGTTTCGAAACATAGAACGAGCGATAGGTCTCGCGTTCGGACCCAGTGGTCGAAAACCCCAGCATCGCCGTATCAGACATCGCTGAAATCGTCGTTGTCTTTTCGCCCAGTGAAGGCGTCCAGGTGAATTCGCCCTCGACATAGGTGACCGCGCTTGTGGTGGTCTCGTAATACACAAAGCGCCCATCCTCGGTCGTCACAGAGGGAGGAGATTCCGCTGTCTCAACCCACCGCTCCGACATCCAGGCCGATCCGCGATAGCGTTTGGAAAACACCAGATGCCCCGCCTCAAGCGTTAGCCAGGCATAGCCGTGAGTTGGCGAATAGAGCTGATGGTCTATCCATTGATAGACCCGTCCGCCCCAGCGTTCGGCATGCTCGATCAGACCGATTATGGTGAACTCAGCACCATACAACGACCCACTCATCCCAATCGAAAGCGGAGTTTCCGGGCGTTTCTGATCCTTGAACTGGCGTAGAGTCCGGTAGTTGTTCTGTGCATCCAGTTCGGCCCCGCAATAGGAACAGATCTGCACGATCACCCTGCCCCCGCCCAGCACATCCAGACCGGCGCCGCAGCAAGTGCAGTTGATCGAAAGAAGACTTGGATTTCGGGTCATGACTGCCGCTGAACCTTCACATCAAATGCGTCATACCACCGACCGTAGAACCAGATCGCATGACCCGGCCAGAATTCGCCGGACAACAGAGCCTCGTCTCCGGCGGATGCGTTCACGAATTCATGGCTTTCCCCGACCGTTAGCACCTCATCGAATTGTCCGCGCAGGGCGATGCATTCGGCATGTTCAACTTCGGTAACCGTGAATGTGGCCGCGTCGAAATCCAGCGTTTCGCCCAGCTTGAACGGAGGCATGAATTTCGGCGTGTCCTTTTCGGTCAAGCGTTTCTGCCGAACGACATCTCCCTCATCGAGCGATATCCAGCAGGTGCGGCCATCACCATCGACACCGCAGAACTCATCCCAGAACCCCCGCCCGTAGGAATAGCGCGCATGACCAAGAATCAATGTCGACGTTCGACCCAGTTGCACTTGATCGCCTATCCCGAACAAAAGCGGTGCATCGTGCATCTCACCCTGCTGGCCCGCCGATTGAACCTGGACATCATTGATCATCAACGTCGTACCGCAGGACGCACAGGTGGCAACCTTTATCCCTTTCAGCGCAATCGGGGTTTGCGCACCGCAGATTGGACAGTTCAAAGTCTTCATGCTTTCAAGTCGCGCAAAGAAAATGAAAGTTCAAGCCGTTATTGGTTCTGGAGAATACACGTCCGGTGCCGCCTCGCCCTTGTTGCCAGAATTCAAACAGAACCACTTAGGTGGAACTGAACACGCTGGCGGTTCTGTTAGAGGTGCCGTCAGCCCCAGCAATCATCTGAGTTAGTCGTGAAATAGGATTTCAGCTGCGTCTTTGCTTATGGTTGTGCCCTTCCTGCCCGCAACGATATCCGCCAGATCGGCCAGTGCGCCGATGGCTGCGGATTTGCCGGTAAGCCGCGCAAACTGGGCGGCGGCCTCGACCTTTGGGCCCATCGAACCGGCGGCGAAATTGAACTTGGCCATGGCATCTGGTGAGGAGGCTTTTATGCCACGCTGAGTATCGGTACCCCAGTCCAGATAGGCACAATCAGCATCCGTTGCCGAAATGAACAGATCGGCGCCGACCTCTCGGGCCAGCAGCTCTGAGGCCAGATCCTTGTCGATCACCGCTTCTATCCCCTCCAGATAACCCGGAGAAGTATAGGCCGTGGGAATGCCACCGCCACCGGCACAGATCACCACGGTTTGCCGTTCCAGCAGCCATTTAATCGGCCTGATTTGAAAAATCCGTTTCGGCAGCGGAGAGGCAACAACCCGTCGCCATTTGTCACCATCCGCACCAATTTGCCAGCCCTTGTCGGTGGCCAATCGTTCAGCCTCGGGTTTGTCATATACCGGACCGATGAATTTTGTGGGGTCGTCAAAGGCGGGATCCTTGGCATCGACCTCAATCATGGTCAGCAGCGTGGCCAGAGGCGTCTCGGGCGGCAGACGGTTGCCCAACTCCTGCTCGATCATGTACCCGATCATGCCCTCGGTTTCCGCCCCAAGCACGTCCAGCGGATAGGCCTCATCCGGTTTATAGGCGTTGCCCTGTAGGGCCAGTAATCCCACCTGAGGGCCATTCCCGTGGGTCACAATCAACTCGTTCCCCTCGGCAATGGTGGCCAGCGCCTGAGCGGCGATGGCCGTGTTTTCACGCTGGTTCTCGGCGGTCAGGGCCTGACCGCGCCGCAGCAGCGCATTGCCCCCTAGGGCGACGACGATCCGCATGGCTCAGGCCCCCAATGTGGCGACCAGAACGGCCTTGATTGTGTGCATTCGGTTTTCGGCCTGTTCGAACTGAATACCGGCGGGGCTTTCGAATACCTCTTCGGTGACCTCCATTTCGGTGATGCCGAATTTCTCGTGGATGTCTTCGCCCACTTTAGTCTCGGTATTGTGAAAGGCGGGCAGGCAATGCATGAATTTGACGTTTGGATTGTTTGCCGCTGCCATTAACGCGCTGTTGACCTGATAGGGGGTCAGCTGCTTGATCCGGCTGTCCCAGACCTCGGGTGCTTCGCCCATCGAGACCCAGACATCGGTGTGGATGAAATCCACGCCATCCACGGCGGCCGCAGGATCATCGGTGATGGTCAGCGTCGCGCCGTAACGCGCGGCGGCTTCTTCTGCCGGACCGCGGAATTCGTCGGACGGCCACAGATCACGTGGGGCGGCGATGCGGACGTCCATCCCCATCATGCAGCCCGCGATCATCAGCGAATGGCCCATATTGGACCGCCCGTCGCCCACATAGGCGTATTTGATGTCATGCAGGGGCTTTTCACCATATTCCTGCATGGTCAGCAGATCGGCCAGCATCTGGGTCGGGTGGAACTCATCGGTCAGCCCGTTATAGACCGGCACGCCCGCATTGGCGGCCAGTGTTTCCGCCAGTTCCTGCCCAAAACCGCGATATTCAATGCCGTCGAACATGCGGCCCAGCACGCGGGCAGTGTCCTTCATGCTTTCCTTATGCCCGATCTGTGACCCCGAGGGCCCAAGATAGGTGACACCGGCACCCTGATCCATCGCGGCCACTTCAAAGGCGCACATGGTCCGGGTCGAGGATTTCTCGAAGATCAGGCAGATGTTCTTGCCTTTTAGATGCTGGATTTCAGACCCCGCATATTTTGCGCGCTTCAGATCGCGCGACAGGTCCAGCAGATAACGCAGCTCACGCTGGTCGAAATCGAGCAGTTTCAGAAAGCTGCGGCCTTTGATGTTAAATGCCATTGGTCAATCTCCTTTTTTCAGTAATCGGGTTCAATAATCAACGGGGTCACGCCAGATCGGGCAGGTCATGCAATGCCCGCCGCCGCGTCCGCGCCCCAGTTCCGAGCCCGAGATCGTGATCACTTCGACCCCCGCCTTGCGCAGCAGCGTGTTGGTATAGGTGTTGCGGTCATAGGCGACGACCACGCCGGGCTCTAACGCCACCACGTTGTTGCCGTCGTCCCATTGCTCGCGTTCCTGATTAAATGCGTCTCCGCCGGTCTGCACGATGTTCAGAGATTTGATCCCCAGACATTCGGCGGCCACATCGAACAGATGTTTGTCATCGCGCCGGAAGTCGATCGTGTCCTCTTTGTTTCCGGGGCGCAGGCTGATGCACTGGATGTCGTTACAGACATCAACATAGGCAGTCGCGGTCTCACGGTCGCAATGGCTGAACACTGTATCCAGATGCATAGCCGCGCGGCTGCGGGGCATCTGACAGGCAACAACCCTCTCCGCCGCGCCTTTGGCAAACAGAGCGCGGGCGACCTGACCAACCGCCTGCGGACTGGTCCGTTCGCCCATGCCGATCAACACACTGCCATTGCCCCAAGGCATGACATCACCGCCTTCGACCGTGGCCGCGCCGTGATCCTTGTCTGGGTCACCCCACCAGATCTCGAAATCTGCGTCGCGGAACTCGGGGTGGAACTTGTAGATCGCGGTCACCAACAGGGTTTCGGGGCGCCGCGCCGGCCAGTACATCGGGTTGACCGTCACGCCGCCATAGATCCAGCAACTGTTGTCACGAGTGAACTGCGTATTTGGAATCGGTGGAATCACAAAGCCCAATGGCCCCAGATAGCTGCCGAACATACCTGAGGGTTTGAACGGCATATCTTCGACCGCGATGCCGCCGATCAGATATCTGGCCAGATCCTTGGCCGCCATCTCATCCAACCAGCCGCGCAGCTCATTCAGCATACCGACGCCCACCTGATTTTCGGTAATGCGGCGGTCCAGAACCCAATTACGGGCTCCCTTGTCCTTCAGCGTTTCTGCAAGCAGCGTCTGGAATTCTAAAACCTGAACCCCGCGATCCTCCATCTTCATGCGGAAATCGGCATGGTCAGAGCGGGCTTTGTGCACCCAAAGGACATCGTCATAAAGCAACTCTGCCGCATTGCCGGGGGTCAGGCGGGAATGGGCCAGACCCGGTTCGCAGA
>NZ_JBXWPG010000014.1:0-113236 GCF_059611285.1 Ruegeria sp. CDSA236 | reverse complement strand
CCAAAGGACATCGTCATAAAGCAACTCTGCCGCATTGCCGGGGGTCAGGCGGGAATGGGCCAGACCCGGTTCGCAGACCATCACCTTTCGAAGTTTCCCAATCTCGGAATGTGCGCCAAATCCAGTCATGATATCTCCTTTGATGTAATCGCGCCGGACTGCCAACGCAGCCAGACATGGATGGGCAACCCAGCCAACAGCAACAGGACGCCCCAGAAAACGACGTCTTTTCCAGCGCCGAAAATCGCCCAGAATGAATAGACAAAACCGAGACCCGCCAGCACAAAGGCCTGCGGTGGCAGGCGGGTGCGTTCTTTGCGTTTTGCGCGGATCATTATCTCGGCACCTGCGCACAGCAGGTAGGGAACCAGCGTGGATAGGGTGGCCAACAGAATGATGAATTCAAACTGTTCAGCCAGAGATCGGGTATAGTTCATAGCGATCAAAGCGCTGGCTAGCAGGCTTGAGGAGATCAGGCCAAATGCAGGCGTACCGGTCCGTGACACCCGGGCAAAACCGGCCGGGAACAACCCGTCGCGGGCAGCGCCCAGTGGCACTTGCCCGGTAAGCAGCACAAATCCGTTGAGCGTGCCGAAGGTCGAAACGCAGGCCCCGACCGCGATGAATACCGCACCGCCAAACCCCCACATCACATGCGCAACATCCGCCAGCGGTGCGTTGCTTCCGGCCAGCGTGCCGGATGGCACCACCCCAAGCGCCACATAGGTCGTGGCGATATAGACCAATGCGGCAACACAGGTTCCGACAATCGTCGCAAGAGGGATCGTTTTGGTAGGGTTCCTGACATCGCCCGCCGGAACCGTTGCGGATTCGAGCCCCACAAAGGCCCAAAGCGTCAACGCCGCGCAGGCCGAGATCGCCGAAATGTTCGACATTCCACTAAGGTTAGCCGGCCGGAAGTTTTCAGGTTGGACATGGGACAGTCCCAGCAGGATCAGCACCAGCAGCGGGGCCAGCTTCATCACCGTGGTCACCACTTGCACAATCCCGGCCTGCCGAACGCCGCGCAGATTGACCCAGGTGAGCAGCCAAATCGCACCAAGTGAGACCGCCAATCCCGCGAGCGCAGTTTCCCCGATGGCGGGTACCATAAAGCTGAGATAGCCAGCAAGGGCGACGGCAACGGCGGCATTCCCAGACCACAGCGCGATCCAATAGCCCCAAGCAATCAGGAAGCCCGCGAAATCACCAAAGCCCTCGCGCGCATAAGCGTATGGCCCACCGGTATTTGAAGACAATCGCGCCAGTCGCCCGAAGATTAACGCCAGAACAATCGCGCCTCCTGCGGTCAGAACCCATCCCGCCATCGAGATTGGCCCGAACGCGGCCAGAGAAGACGGCAGCAGGAAAATACCGGACCCGATCATATTGCCCACCACCAGCGCGGTGCACATCCAGAACCCAAGGGTTCCTTTGGGTTTAGATCGGGTGTCGGTGGGCATAATGCGACCTCATGCCAACGCGGAAAGGCTGAGCCCGGCCATGATGATGACGATCAGGATCAGTAAAAGCGGCCACATGAAACTGAGCCAGCGTTCATAGGGCACACGCCCCAGGGCAAGCCCGCCCATGACCACCGCAAAGGTGGGGTTAATCAGGTTCACCAAACCGCTGGCTGACTGATAGGCCGTCACGACCAAAGACCGTTCTACGCCGGAAAAGTCTGCTAGCGGCGCCATGATCGGCATCGTCAGAACCGCCAAGCCCGAAGATGACGGGACGAGGAAGGACAACAGCCCCTGCAAGGCGAACATCGCATTGATAAAGGCCACTTTGCCTAAACCATCCACGGCACCTTCTGCCCAATACAAAATGGTATCGGTGATGTTTCCTGCGTCCATGACCACTACGATCCCGCGTGCGATCCCGATCACCAGCGCAACGCCCAGCAAATCCCGGGCACCGTCAACGAAGGTCGAGGTGAATTCCTCTTCCCCGATCCGTGCGATCAATCCCACGACTATCGAGGACACAATGAACAGGCCGGACATCTCGGCCATCCACCAGCCTCCTGCCGCGACACCCCAGATCATCACGCCAAAGCTGGCCGCAAAGATCAAAAGGATCAGCCCATGCATACTCGTAAAGGTCGGAGCTTCACCGCCCGTGCGGCCACCTTTGAGGAAATGCGCCTCATTGCTTTCGCGCTTGTCGGCAACGATGGACAGATCCGGATCGGCTTTGACCTTGGCTGCATATCGCATGACAAAGACCACACAGGCCAACCAGCATGCCAGCAACAGCGCAAAGCGCAGCATTATGCCATTGGTGAAGGGCACCCCCGCCGCATCCGAGGCGATGACTGTGGCAAACGGGTTAATCGTCGATCCCAGCGTGCCAACCCCCGCCCCCAGCATGATGATGGCCACACCCACTACCGCGTCATAGCGCGCGGCAATCATCACTGGGATGATCAGCGCGTAAAAAGCCAGTGACTCTTCGGCCATGCCATAGATTGTGCCCCCCGCAGCAAAGAAGGCCATCAAGATGGGGATCATCCATTTCTCGCGCCCCTTTAGACGCACCATTGCGCGCGCTATCCCGGCGTCAATCGCCCCGGTTCGCGTTACAACTCCCAAAAAACCGCCAATCACCAGCACAAAAAGTGCAACATCAATCGCCCGCGCTTCATAACTGACAGGGTCATAAAACCCCCCGATAGGGGCCAGTACGACATCATAGAACCCCTGCGGATTGGGCTCGACAACCTGATAGCTGCCCGGTACCGGAACATCGCGTCCCAGGGCTTCGTTAGCGACGCGGTCATATTGGCCAGCGGGAACAAACCATGTTGCAATGGCGACCAGTGCTATCAACGCAAACAGAATTGTATATGCAGTTGGAAACTTGAGCTTCATGTCATCAAACTCCTAAAAGAGCTGAGATTGGGTTTCGAAACTTCCGGTCCCTTCATACAGTCTCAATATGAGATTTCAAAGGATGAATGACCCCGAGGCGACCTGAACGGTTCTACATGAACGCCATTCGCTGGCGCTGCGCATTGACCTGCATCAATAGAATTCAGGCTGACGCCGGATTCAGGTTGGTCAGTTTTTGCTTTCCTACAGATCGTAAGTAGCTCATTTGAGCGCAGCGTTTAGCACCTTGCGATCCATCGCCCCAGTCTGGCAGAAACCCGCTTGAGACTGTGGTGATCATGTTGACATATCAGCCCATTTCCCTGAACCGGGTAGTCGCACATTTGCATTAGGCTTACCAAAGGCTAATGTGCAAGAAATTAAGGCGCAAATGCCCGTATCGAACAGTAACCCAAGGCTAACAACGTGAGCTCTGAAATTCCCAGGTCCCTGCCTGCCAGACATGAGTTGCACAAGGTGCGCAACAAGGGGCTGTCATTTCTGGCACTGGCCTTCCTGTTCAGCATCTTTGTCAACCTGCTGATGCTGACGGGGCCTTTATTCATGCTGCAGGTTTATGACCGGGTCCTTGCCTCTCGGGCGGTTGAAACCCTCACGGCGCTGTTTCTGATTGTCGCTCTATTATATAGCCTTATGGCCATGCTGGATTTTGCGCGAGGACGTATTGTTGCGCGGTTCGGAGCGAGGTTCCAGTCGCAACTGGACGAGCGGGTGTTCGAGGCAACGCTGCGAAAATCTCTTGTTCCGCAGGCCCGTGCAGCCCCAGCCACTGCCTTGCGCGACCTTGAGGCAATCCAGAACCTGTGTTCCTCACCTGTTTTGCTGGCCGTAATGGATATCCCCTGGACACCGGTTTTTCTGGCAGCAATCTTCCTATTCCACCCGATGCTTGGATGGCTTGCCGTTGCGGGTGGTGCGATCCTGATTGTTATCGCTCTGCTTAATCAGGCACTCACTCATAGAAAGGTGGCCGCTGCGCAGCAGGCCTCGGCGCGGGCAGGCTCATTCTCGGAACATGCCAGACAAGCCGCTGAAGTTGTCCGCTCGCAAGGAATGCAGCATGACATCTCGCAACGCTGGCTGACCCAGAGGACCGATGCGCTGAGACAGACCATCTCGGCAAGCGACTGGACCGGAAGCTTTACCTCATTAACCAAGTCGATGCGGCTGTTCTTGCAATCTGCCATGCTGGCATTGGGAGCGTTGCTGGTTTTAAGAAACGAACTGTCCCCTGGGGCAATGATTGCAGGGTCCATCCTGCTTGGGCGCGCATTGGCCCCGGTCGAGCAGGCGGTGGGCCAATGGGCATTGGTGGAGCGTGCGCGATCTGCGTGGATTTCACTGAACCGATTCCTGGACACCACCCCGCCCGAGCCGGACCGGACCAAATTGCCTGTACCAGATGCGCACCTGACCGCCAAAGGACTGACCGTTGTACCACCCGGCGCCGATTTACCGACACTCAGGAACGTTTCACTGAAACTAGAACCGGGCAAAGCTTTGGGCGTGATCGGCAAAAGCGGGTCAGGAAAATCCACGCTTGCCAAGGCCCTGTTAGGATTGTGGAAACCGGCCGTTGGCGAAATCAGGCTTGGAGGCGCTACGCTGGATCAATACGGCACTGATGATTTGGGCCAACACATCGGCTATCTGCCGCAGGAAGTCACTTTGTTCAACGGAACAGTGACCGAAAACATCGCCCGGATGTCCCAAAACCCGGATTCGGAAGCGGTCATCGCTGCAGCCAAAAAAGCCAAGGCACATGACCTGATCCTGACGTTGGAAAAGGGGTACGACACGTTTCTGGAAGGCAATGACAGTCAACTGTCGGGTGGTCAAAAGCAACGTATTGCTCTGGCGCGCGCTTTGTATGGAGATCCTGTCCTACTGATCCTGGACGAGCCGAACTCGGCTCTGGATGCTGATGGCACTGAGGCATTGAACACCGCGATCCGAGAACTGAAGGCCGCGGGTAAATCAGCCATCATCATGACGCACCGACCACAGGCCATTTCGGAATGCGACGATCTTGCTGTTGTTGAAAATGGCCAGGTCGTGAAATCCGGCAGCCGCGATGAGGTGCTAAGCGCCATGGTTCAGAACGCAAATGCGATCAAAAAAGGTCTGGCACGGGTGGGTGAGTAATGCAAAAGCCCAATCATAATGACACGCGCCCTGTTTGGCGCATTACATTTCCTGCTCTGGTCGGGTTTCTCGCACTGGCTATTTTAGTCGGCGGGTTGGGCTTTTGGGCGGTGCAGACCAGGCTGGCAGGCGCCATTGTATCGCAGGGCGTCATCGAAGTTCAAAGCAACCGCCAGGTAGTCGAGCATCCAGACGGTGGCGTGGTCGGCGAGATTTTTGTGCGCGACGGTGACTCCGTCACCGGCGGCGACATTCTGTTACGTCTGGATGACACGTTTCTGACCTCGGAAAAGACCATCGTTGAGGCGCAGCTGTTTGAATTACTCGTCCGAAAGGCGCGGCTTCAGGCCGAACGCGATGGCACTGATCTGATTGTTTTGACATCCGCGCTGAACGACGTACAGAAACAAGAAGACATTGACCCTGAGCTGATCGCCGGCCAGCAACGCCTGTTCGAGGCGCGTCTGAATACCCTAAATCAGCAGACTCAGCAGTTGAGCAAGCAACTCATTCAGATAGAAAGCGAGATCGAGGGCACCTTGGCGCAACTGGTCTCGCTGCGCCGTCAGGTCGATCTGATACAAGAGGAGCTGCAGGACCAGCAAAGCCTGCTTCAACGCGGTCTGACACAAGCCAGTCGGGTCTCCGCCTTGCAACGCGAAGAAGCCAGCCTGACAGGTGAAATAGGCAGGCTCGAAGCGGCTGCCGCGCGGCTCAAAGGCCAAATCGCGGCAACCGAGATCAAGATTGTAGAACTGCAGGCGACACGCCGCGAAGAAGCAATCACCGCCTTACGCGATGCGCAATCGAAAATCGCCGAACTGTCTGAACGCAGGCTCTCGCTTGCTGTTCGTCTATCGCGGCTGGATATTAGGGCGCCGGTTTCCGGTACTGTCTATGGAAGCCAGGTGTTTGCACTGCATTCGGTTGTACAACCGGCAGAACCGATGATGTATGTCGTACCACAGGAAATTCCTCTGCTGATTGCCGCTCGCGTAGATGCGATTCATGTGGACCAAGTGTATATTGGGCAGCCCGCCCTCCTGCGATTTCCCGCCTTCAACCAACGCGAAACCCCCGAAATCGAAGGGCATGTTGTCACGATTTCTGCCGATACGTTCACTGATGAGAACACCGGACACACATTTTATCGCGCTGAAATGTTACCTGATGCCAACCAGATCGAGCGCCTGAACGGGCAACGCCTTGTACCCGGCATGCCAGTCGAAGCGATGATCAAGACGGACGAGCGATCCCCGTTTTCATATCTGATAAAACCGATGGCCGATTACTTTAACAGGGCCTTCCGGGAATAGATTCCGTCGTCTTTAAACCGCTTCGAGATTGCCCAACAGGATCGAAGTCATGTCAGTCGTGATCACTCCGTCTACCGCGACGACATCGACACCGGTTTCGTAGGTCACGTTTGAACTTGTGATCCCCGACAAATCGGCATCTGCGTCCAGAAACACCCACTCTGCCTCATGCGCTGTGGGCAATCCAACGGCGATCTGCAAGATAGCCAGCGCATCCAGAGCGTTGATGAGGCCATCTTGATTTATATCGGCCGCAATCAGGTTTTCCGGTGCTGCCTGCCCCCATGTCGGGTCCAGTCCCACGGAAAGTCGCAAGACCTGCAATGCGTCCAGAGCGGTGATCTCGCCGGTCCCAGCCGAATAGGACTTTATGATATCCAGTTCACCGATAAATGTGCCCGAAGGCAGATCCAGATCGAACCTCCCTTCATCGTCGGCTTGGACACTAACCGTGCCGCCCCCTTCCGGGGTGAAACGTATTTCAGCGTTTGACAGACCGGGATTTGCAACTTGTGAATCAATGGTAATATTCCCTTGAATGCCTGCCGAACTGTCCGGGTCGAGCCCGCCCAAACCGTTCAAATCCACCGGAATATGGTCTGGCCCGCCAAATCCGGCGCCGAAGACATCTGAACTGGTCAGCGGAGCACCTGACGCCGAAAACACCTGAACCACATTATCCAGATACTCGATCTGCGCACCTTGCGCGGTGGACGTAAAAGTGAGCTGTCCAGGTGAGCGCAGAAATGGATAGTCAAACAGATCCAGCCTGTCCGATCCGACTTCAAAATCGGTAATCGTTGTCATCGCGGTTCCGGTCTGCATCACAAAGATATCAGACCCGGAACCGCCGGTCATCGTAGTGGCCCCAATCCCCGCTATCAGGATGTCATCGCCGCCGCCGCCAAGTAGAGAGGCATCAAGGATGCTGCCACTGAGCATATCGTTCTGCGCGGTGCCAGTGACTGTCCCATAACCGTCCGCGACGATACCCAAGTCAGCGACCGAAAAAGTAAGCTGCGTCAACCCAGCCTCTTCTTGTGAGGCCGCAAAGATCTGAATTTCGTCCCCGATATGGGCCACGCTGAGCGATTCGACATTTTGCAGCCCGGTGCTCAACGTATCGGCAAAACTGTCCAGATAGACCAGTTGACCATCCGGTGTCAGGGTAAACAGTGTCACCCCATCATCGCCTCCCCCGGCCACGACAAACACCTGACCATTCACTTCGACCACGGCCAGGTCCTGAACCGATTCAAAGCGGGTATTCAGTGTATCCAGCACATGATCGGTGGGTATCAACCGGCCATCACCAGACAGCTCCATGACGCTGATCGTGTTGCTTTCGCTGCCAGCAACGATGACCCAGGAATGGCCATGCGCCCGCACAATTTCGACGGCCGTTGGGGCGCCAATGCCCAAAGTCGAGACCCCATCGCCAGAATCTGCGAGGCTCAAGGTTCCCGCGCTGCTGTCCACCAAATAGGTCGTTATCGAATTGCTGGTAGCGTCGGTTAGGACGACAAAATGATCCGACCCGGAGTAAGCGGTCTGGATCGAGTCGGCCTGACCTGCAACGGCCCCCGCAAAGGTCAGTGAGCCGTCTGAGCCGACCGTATAGGTCGAAATCAACCCGCTGCCCTCTTGCGCCACGGCCAGAATGTCGACCGATCCAAAGGAAACCTGCACTAAGGCCGAATAGCCACCCCCACCGCTCAGGGTCCCGGTTTCCTGTAATTCTCCGATAGATCCGTCTGGAAGGATTTCGTAGCTGACAAGGCCGGCTGCGGACCTGACATCCAGAACGATGTGATCGCCCCCCAACAGAGAAACCGTTACCCCGGAACGTCCAACGGTGCCCGAGATTGCACCACTGAAATATTCTATGTCTTGCTGCTGGGGAACCGCGCCTTCGACGAGGTGCCATACGACAATGCCCCCTCCCTGTCCGGTCAGGCTGTACAGATACGTTTCCCCGTTAAACGTTTCTAAAGCCGTATCGCCGATACCTGAATCGAGCGCTGCGCTCCCTGTTGCAACTACTCCGCCGAACTGAAGCATCATACCAAATCACCCCACGCCAAAATCTGGCTCTTGAACAGGATGATCTGATGCCCGGTCCAATACCAAAGCGGGATTGTGGTGAAAACGAGGAGTTCGGTTTCAGTTTAACACAATTTTTTCTGGTCCGACCGCATGAACATCCGATGGGCAACACACATGAACAAAACGTCGCTGCCCATGATTTCAGCGCGGAAACAGCATGTGAGGGCAAGATGACCAAAACACCTGATATGACACGCAATCCTGCAAGTACCCGGCCCGATGCGGGTCAGCGGCAACAGATACGCAAGTGGATCGACAACAAAATGCGCCGCTGGGTCGGGCGCGGTATCGCAGGCAGCCTAAGTTCGGCCTTGCTTGCCCTTCCTGCGTTGGCACAGGCCACGACCGAAGAACTGGACACCTTCCAATTCGCTGATGCGATTCCCGGCGTTAACAGCGCAAAGCTACTGGCAAATGGCGATGTTCTCCTCAAATTGGAAGATGGGCGCACGGTTTTGGTCTCGGCAGAGAATGTTCATATCCTGGATGGCGGCTCCATCATGATTGCCGAAGATGCGGCGGCGGAAATCGCGCAATTCGCACTGGCCGCCGAAGCCGGGGGAGCCGCAGCAGCCGCTGGCGGCGTTAGCGGCGCCGGTGCTGTTTTGGGGGGCCTTGGTCTGGCGGGTGCAGCCGCAGCAGGAGGAGGAGGTGGCGGCGGCGGTGGAAATGACGAGGCTCCGTCGCCTGCGCCGGATTTCCAAAGCCTGAACCTTGCTGGTCTGCAAGCGAACGCATTGAACAGCGCCAGCGCAAACCTGATGGCACCGACCGGAACCACAACGGTCGAGGTGACAATCGGGTCACTGACCAAGACGGCAACGCCCAATCCAGATGGCAGTTGGAGTATTTCCCTTACGGCGGTTGAGGCAGCTAGCCTTCCTCAAGGTGTGACAACAGTCACCGTTCGCAACCTGGATGGAGCGGGTGAGGAAGTATCGGTCGAAACGGTAAGATTCGATGTGGATACTCTTCCACCGACGGTCAGCATTACGGGCTTTTCGGACGGGGCCATTCTGAATGCCGCCGAGCAGGCGACTGATCTTACAATCTCTGGCACTTCTGACGCCGAGAGAGGTCAAACAGTAACGGTATCTGTAAACGGGCAGACTTATACTGGGACAGTGAATGGCGGCGGCCACTGGAGTGTTACCGTGCCAGCCACAGACCTGGCCGCCCTGCCTGACGGGGTGACCGTTTCAGTGACTGCCGATGTCGACGACCGCGCAGGAAATCCGGCGATGCAGACAAGCGCAAGCTTTGACACAGACTTTAGCGCTCCAACGATCACGCTTGATCCGGTCTCTGGCGGTTCGATTGGCCTGGGGGACATCGGCTCTGACCTGATTGTCACCGGGTCGACATCCGCCGCAGACGGGCAGACAGTCACCGTGACCTTCGATGGCCAAACATATACCGGCACCGTGTCAGGCGGTACTTGGAGTGTCACCATACCCAGCAGCGACCTCGGCTCGCTTTCCACCGGAAATCCGGCCACGGTAAGTGTTGCCGTAGATGATGTGGCAGGAAACCCATCGGTACCGGTCACCGCCTCGGTTCCGGTCGATCTGACGGGACCCTCGGTGAATATCGCGCCATTGTCAGTTGGCGCGGTCATCAACGCTGCCGAAACCGGGTCTGATCTGACAATCTCTGGCACGACAGGAAACGTTCAGGACGGCCAGATGGTGACAGTCACCCTGGATGGACAAACCTACACCGGTACAGTCAGCGGCGGCAGTTGGAGCGTCACCGTCCCTGCAAGCGATCTTGCATCGCTGGCAGATGGGGGCGATTTCACGATCACGGCGGATGTGCTTGACACAGACGGCCTGTCAGCGCCGCAGGCAAGTGTGCCCCTGTCTAAGGATGCCAGTGCGCCAACAGTCAGCATCGACATCTTCTCTGATGGCGCTGTCATGAATGCAGCCGAACAGGGCACTGATCTGACGATCTCTGGCACGACGAATGCTGAGAATGGTCAAACCGTAACCGTTTCCATGAATGGGCAGGACTACACCGCAACCGCCTCTGGCGGTACCTGGTCGGCGACCGTCCCGGCGATAGATCTTGCTGCCCTGTCCGATGCAGCAACCGTCAATGTTACCGCAGATGTCTCTGACGCGGCTGGCAATCCGGCCCTGCAGGCCAGCGGCAGTTTCACAACGGATTTCACAGCACCGGCGGTTTCCATCACCGGGTTGTCGGATGGTGCTGTCATGAACGCAGCAGAACAAGGAACCGACCTTACGGTGTCCGGAACTTCCGATGCGGCAGACGGCACGGTTGTGACCGTAGAAATCGTTCGGCAGGATGGCACAGTTGACGTCACCGGCACGGCGACCGTAATGGGCGGGTCCTGGACCTATACCGCCTCAGCCGCGGATTTGGCCGGACTTCAGGATAGCGAAACCTACGATGTCGAGGCATCTGCTTCGGATGCGGCTGGGAACACAACAGCGACATCAACCAGTTTTGACACAGACTATACAGCACCAGCGGTCACCATCGACCCTCTTTCGGTCGGGTCAGAGCTGGATGTATCCGAAAAAGATAGTGACCTGACGATCACCGGCACAACAGATGCCGCCGATGGGGAAACGGTTACAGTCACACTGAACGGGCAATCCTATACCGGCACCGCCTCAAGTGGCACCTGGTCAGCAACCGTTCCGTCAGGTGACTTGGGAGCGTTGGCAGACAGCACAACCTTCCAGGTTTCAGCGACGGTTACGGATTCCGCCGGCAACATCTCTACCGCCGCCGCCACCCCGTTAACCACGGATTTCCGGCCTGTCCTGACAATCAATGACACCGGAACAAACGGTGCCGTTTCATTGGATGACGCCCAAAACTCAGGAGTCGTTGTCTCTGGCACGTCAATAGGCCTTGCCGCAGGCGAGGCTGTAGATGTGACGTTGAATTCCGTGTCAGTTGGAACCGCTACGGTCGGCGCCGACGGAACCTGGACACTGGCGGTAAGTGCGGCCACCTTTGCATCGGTCGAGGCGGGAGATGATCTGGACTTTGGCGCAACGGTATCTGTGGCAGGTGGACCCGACCCTTTGCCAGTTACGGATGAAAACACGGCCCATGAACCTGCAGCCTATGTGATCACTGAAGCCGGCCAAAGTGGATCAACGGTCATATTTGAAATCTACGCAGATCCTGATACGGATCTGTCCAGCGGCCTGGCGATCACAGCCGAACTGGGTTTCGATCCCTCAGTGGTGACGTTTGACACCGGATCAGATGTCGAGAATGGGGCATTCGATTTGTTCCTGACGAACCCGGTGAGTGGATCAGCCGTCAGTTTTGCTGGCGCGGCGACCACCTATTCCGACCTGTCCCAACCCATCGTCACATTCACGATGACAGTTCTAGATGCCTCTGAACCGATTGTTCTGACGTTGACGACTCCGGATGGTGGTCCATCGGTGCTGCAGATCGGGACGTCAGGCGACGACACATTGATTGCAACCGACATCGACAACGTCATTCGTGGCCAGGACGGCGATGACACAGTGGATGTCTCAGGTGCTGGTCGGGACATTGTCGTGTTCGAGCCGGACCCAACAGCAAATGGCGTTGATACGATCACTGGCTTCACGACTGGACCCGCGACTGACACCGCTGATGCGATCATGTTCAGTGGATTGGATGTCGGCAGCTTGCGCGGCGACGGAACCGGTGTGGAAACGCTTTCAGTAGGGGATGCACTAGGCGCGGACACCGGAGTGGTTGGTTTGACGACAGAGCTGAGCGATCTGACGGCTCAAACCATCGAGACAGCGGTCGAAAGCCTTACCGGCGCCGAAGCAGGTGACGAGATCTATGTCCTGGCTACGGATGGAACTGACAGTGTGCTGGTCAAGGTCGACTATTCCGCATCCGATGCGGCGACAGTCGAAACGGTGGCCCATTTCACCGGATTGGATGACCTCAGCGGGCTTACTGCTGACAATATTCTGCATACCGATCCAACCGGGGCCAGTGCCTGACGCTCGACTACGCTGCCGCCCTACGCGGGTGGCAGTACTTTCGATTTTCAAGAGGTAGAAATGGCACAGAATGGCCTAGTTCCGATCAATTTCAACCGTCACCGTCATCGGTATTGGAAGCGTTTCACATCTTATGACTTTGCAGCTGAACGCACCGAGAGCGTGATCGTGGAAGAAGAGGTGCTCCAGATTGCAGCCACTTTTCCGATCGTGTTTCGCAGGACCGGCCCAGAAATTGAACCGATTGCGGTATATTCACTTCTTGCTGGTGAACCCTCGCCATTTGTTTCAACAGAAGGGCGTTGGCTGGCCAGCTATATTCCGTCCGAACTGCGTAGTCATCCTTTTACGTGCCGCCGGCTGGATAGCGGCAGCACCTTTCAGCTGGTCGTAGATGAAGGTTCGGGCCTGTTGACCGAAGAGTGTTCTGACAATCCCTTTTTTTCAGCTCCGGATACGCTCGGCACTGAATTGAAAGAAGTTCAAAACTTCCTGAAAGCGCGCGCAACCTCTCAGATTAGAACAACCGAAATTTGCAAGATGATAGACGCATTTGGGCTGTTTGAGCCTTTGAGCGGCAATTTGGAATTAGGCTCTGCACATAACTGGTTGCAAATCAACTCTGCACGCCTGGAACAGCTATCGGCAAAACGCAAATTTGAACTGGTCGAAACAAAAGGCTTACGCCTGATCTATGGCCATCAGGCTTCATTATCCAATCTCAGATGGCTTTTTCAGGCGCAAAAGCAGATTTCCCAGGCCGGTGCATCTGTAAAATACACCGAAAATTCAGAACTTACCGGTTTCATGAATGCATTCGCCCAAGCCCAAACCGATGACGTAATCTGGCCCTAATGAAGTGTGAATGACAAATGCCCACATGCGGTCGCTTTTTGAGTTTTCTGATTTCTGCTCTCTCTTTCAGCATAGTATCGGCCTGTACCCAGCCACCTGACATTGCCGGGGTCGAGGCTTCTTTTTCGACCGGGGCCTTGGGTTTCCGCGCGCCGGAACCGTCTCAGAAACTGACCACAAGCTCTTTTGGCAAGCGCGTACGGCACGCCGTCGAGACCAGCCCCAACCTGGCGCGATCTATGTCCGCGCTGGATGTGGCAGTAGCCAACCATGACGCGGCAAAAGGGGCCTTTCTTCCGCAGGTTTCACTTGGAATCAACGCCAGATCCGAGCGGGTAGACTCGGACACAGCCAACGTGACCCCTTATCTGCGGATCTCACAGCTCGTTTATGACGGGGGGGCCGCATCCGGTGATTTGACTGCTGCAAAAGCACGGGTTTTTGAAAGTCGCGGCGGCCAGTTATCAACAGCCTCGGCAACCGCTCTGGCTGCGATTGAGGCCTATATAGTGGTCTTGGATTTACGGAAAATCCTGGATATTTCGGTGAAAAATGTGGAAGTCCACCAACAGCTCGTTCAACAAATTTCCGAGAGGGCTGCATTAGGCGCTGGTTCGAACGCCGATGTATTGACAGCGCGGTCGCGGATGGCCGATGCACGGACGCGACTGGCGGATGCAAAAGCCAGAGTGGACCTCGCCGATGCCCGTTTTCGTGAAGTTTTTGGCAGCCCGTCAGGTGATCTGCAACCCCCAGTCAAAGCGCCGACGATCTCACAATCGGATCATAGTATCGTAACGGGAAGCCTGCAGATTCGACGCTCAGAAGCGGCCCTGCTTGCCGCCAAGGCAGAACGTGCTGCCGCTTTGGCGCGCCGTCAACCCGGCGTGAATGTTTCGGCATTTGCGGATCGCGATGATAGCAATGACGCAAATTTCGGGGTCGACCTGTCCTTTAATTATGAGCTGGACTCTACTGGACAGCGCCGTGCCGCCATCACCGCGGCTGAAGCCAAAGTTCGCGAAGCGGAATTCGTTCATCAATCCCTAACGCGAGAAATACAAAGAGAGCTGGACACAATTCGCGCTGACCAAATTGCTGGAGCACAACGGCTTAGAGAGGCGCGAATAGCTGCGCAGGCGAATGCTGACAGTGTTGCAGCGGCGCGAGCGCAATTCACAATCGGACGACGCAGTCTGATCGAAATCCTTGACGCACAGCGCGACTATGTGAATGCACAGGAAAGACTTATCCTAGCCGAACAGAACTATTTCCTGACAGACTACGCAATCCTTAGTTTGACTGGTGACATCCTGGATCTCCTTGGTATTTCAATCAGTTCCGTTGAGGGTTCTCAATGAAACAATTGACACCTGCCTTCGCAACGCCCGAGTTATCGTGCTTTGAAAAATGCCTGATGCACGCTGCGGCCCATCTTGACTGTCCAATCACTTTTGCCGGGATTCTCGCGGCCCAAACAGGCCCGAACGGAGAGCTTACAATCCGCGATTCATTGGAACTGGCACGGCGTGTTGGGGTCCAGGCGGGATACGGAAGAAGGGCTTTGTCAGCTTTTGACAACACTTTGGTTCCTGCGTTGTTGATTCTTGAAGGGGGAAAATCCGTTGTGTTTCATGGCCGAACCTCAAATGGTCGGGTTCTGATCTATGATCCGGAGGTTGGCACGGAAATAGGTCAAATTCAGCAAACCGAGCTATCAGAAGTCTATACAGGGTTTGCGATCCTGCTGCGGCGCAATCACCGTGAGGATTTAGCCAGGGGGTCCAGTTCTGCTTCGGGCCACTGGTTTTGGTCCGCTATGGCGGCAAATCGTTGGTCTTACACTCAGGTTGCGCTTGCGGCGGCGTTGGCAAATCTGCTTGGTCTATCTACCTCGGTCTTTATCATGGTCGTCTATGACCGTGTTTTGCCAAACGAAGCCACAGAATCTCTGATTGCTTTGACAGCAGGTGTTGGGATCGCGCTGCTTTTTGATTTCGTGCTCAAACTCCTGCGGGCAGGATTCATAGATCGGGCTGGCCAGAAAGCAGATATTTCGATGGGCCGTAGAGTCTTTGACCAGGTCCTCAACATTCGCATGAAGGCGCGCACAGGTTCGACAGGGGCCATGGCCAGCACCATTCGTGAATTTGAGACACTCCGTGAGTTTTTCACATCCGCCACCTTGGTGGCAGTCGTGGATCTACCCTTCATAGCATTGTTTGTCTTTGTCATTTACTTGGTCGGTGGCCCACTTGCACTTGTTCCAGCTCTGGCTGTGCCTGTCGTTTTGCTAGCAGGCATCATCGTGCAACCTATACTTTCTCGCCTTGCCGAGAAAAGCTTCATCGATGGTCAATCCAAGCAATCGGTTCTGGTCGAAACTGTATCCGGGTTGGAGACCATAAAAACGACAGCGGCGGCCCGGCTCATGAGGTCGCGGTGGGAGGCTGCCATACAGCTTCAGTCATCACATGGCGCGCGCAGCAGGGCAGTGACTCAATTTGCCTTGAATCTGACCGGATTTACCCAACAGGCCGCCCAGGTCCTTATCGTTTTCTACGGTGTTTTTCTTGTGATGGATGGTCAGGCAAGCATGGGCGCGCTTGTTGCTTCGGTCATGTTGACCGGGCGGGCTCTTGCGCCTCTTGGGCAACTGGCACAGACCCTGACACGGGTTAATCAGGCCCGAAATGCCTATCAAAACCTTAATGCCTTAATGCAGGCCGACAGTGAACGCCCCGAAGGGCGGAGCTGGATCAGTCGCGATCGCTTTGAAGGGAGATTAACCTTCAAAAATATCCAGTTTGCTTATCCCGAAAAACACGACAACGTCTTGTCCGGTGTTTCATTCACCATCTCGCCCGGAGAGAAGGTTGCAATCCTTGGTCCGATCGGCTCGGGGAAAAGCACGGTCGCGCGGCTAATGCTTGGCTTGTACGATCCAGACGCCGGGTCTGTTCAATTGGATGGGGTCGATATCAGACAAATTGATCCAGGTGATTTGCGGCGCAATATCGGCTCTGTTCTGCAAGATATTTGGCTGTTTTCCGGGTCAATCCGCGACAATATCAAAAGCGGCGCAATCAGGCCAAGGGATGAGGACCTGATTTGGGCGGGGCAAGTCGCTGGGGTCGAGGATTTTGTCTCTCGCCATCCCGGAGGCTATGACCAAAATCTGGCAGAGCGCGGTGAGGGATTGTCAGGGGGACAACGGCAGGCCATCGCCTTGGCCAGAGCCTTGATTGGTAAACCTCCGGTTCTTCTTCTGGACGAGCCAACAAGTGCCATGGACGTCAAAACCGAAGCTGAGGTCATACAGCGGCTCAAAAAGGCGACCCCCGACACAACTATGCTGATCGTAACCCATCGAACCAGCCTATTGGAACTTGTCGATAGGGTTATCGTCATAGAGGGCGGCAAAGTACGGGTAGATGGACCAAAAAGCATACTGTCACAGCATTCCGGAAAGCAACGGAGGCATCTGAATGTCGCAGCATCATGACCTAGCCTCGCTTGCCCGGGAAATGCGAGGCGGGTCACCGGTCAGGAGTTCATTGCTTCTCTTGGTAATCCTGACTTTCCTGGCGACAGCAGCGTTTTGGGCCCATTTCACTGAACTTGATGATGTCACCCGTGTAGAAGGCCGCATCGTGCCGTCGGCGGATGTTCAGATGATTGAAGCTACGGAGTCCGGCATTCTGCAGTCATTGAATGTCCGAGAAGGCGAGGTTGTTGAAAAGGGGAAGTTGCTGATGGAGTTCGATACCACCCAAATCGACAGCAAGCTCAGCCAAGAGGAACAGCGTGCATATGGCTTGAGAGCCCGATCCCAGCGCCTGCAAGCTGAGATAGACGGGACCGAGCTGACATTTGATACGATCCTGGTCCAAGGTGCGCCGACTGTTGTTCAGTCTGAGACAGCTCTGTTTCAAGGCCGGCGATCAGAGTTGCAGGCAGAAATCTCAATTCTGATGAGCCAACGGGAACAGCGGTTAAGAGAATACGAAGAAGGGCTTGTCGATACGGTGACCGCGTCCGAGACTTTGAAAGTTCTGGCCGAGGAACGGGCAATCATTACCCCCCTAGTAGAACAGCAGATGGAACCCGCCACGACACTATTGTCTTTGCGACGCAGCGAGGCTGAGTGGCAAGGCCGCCGGACCAGGGCTGAAGCCGCTACCAACCGTCTGAAGACAGGATTGGAGGAAATTGATGATCGGGTTCGGGCGACACAAAGCAGGTTTCGAAGCGCGGCTTTGACCGAACTTGCATTGGCAACTGCGGAACTGGCTACTCTGGAACCATCGCTGCCAGCCTTACGAAACAGAGCGGAACAGGCGCAGATCAGGTCGCCGGTACGCGGCATCGTAAATCGCATTCACCGCACGACCATAGGCGGTATGGCACGGAGCGGTGAGGAACTGATCGAAATTGTACCGCTGGATGAGTCTTTGTTGGTCGAAGCCTATGTCCGCCCCGAAGACATCGCATTTCTGCACCCTGAACAGTTGGTTCGGATCAAGATTACTGCCTATGATTTTGCTCGATACGGGGCCTTGGACGGGCAAATTATCCGTATCGGGGCTGATACCGTGACGCGATCTGAGCGGGACGATGAAGAAGTTTTTGTCGTGGAAATCCGGACCAACCACTCGATGTTGGATGGGAACGGAGTAGCGGTTGAAATTATTCCCGGCATGATTGCCGAAGTGGATATTCTTGCGGGCAAGAAAACCGTTTTGGACTACCTTCTGCAGCCGATTGTCAAAGTCAAAGATCAGGCCCTTCGTGAGTAGTAATTGACCGGGCCAACGCCCATTACTTCTCGATGCCGTTCAGAATCTATGTGGGGCCCCGCCCATTCTGACTGAGCTTAGGATCCCGGAAGCTTGAATTGCTGGTCAAACAGTTGGCGGAACGTCCCGTTATGTTCGATTAGCGCATCAAGGTTGCCTTGTTCGATAACTTCACCGTCTTGAACAACCATAATGGTATCTGCCTGAAGCACAGTTGAAAGCCGGTGTGCGATTACAATGGTTGTTACATTCTCGGTCAACTTGTCCAGCGCAGCCTTAACAAGCGCCTCAGATTCCGCATCCAAAGCACTGGTGGCTTCATCCAAAAGCAAAATCTCGGCATTGCGTAGAATTGCCCGCGCGATCGCCAGACGCTGTTTTTGACCTCCAGAAAGAAACGCGCCGTTTTCGCCTACCTGCGTATCGTACCCATTTGGCAGTTGTGAGATGAACACATCAGCATGGGCAGCCTTTGCGGCCTCAATCACCTCTTCATCGGTGGCACCAGGTCGTGCATAGCGAAGGTTTTCCATCACAGTTGTCGAAAACAGGAATGTGTCCTGGCCCACATAGGAAATCTTGCGACGCAAAGACGCAAAACTCACTCCGACAAGGTTTTGGCCATCAATTTCCACCTTGCCCTGGTCGGGATCATAAAACCGCATGATCAATCCGAATATCGTGGACTTGCCCCCCCCGGATTGACCAACCAAAGCTGTGGTCTTGCCCGCCTCGAAAGTCAGGTTCATATCCTTGATTACTTTTTGCTCGCCTTGATAGCCAAAGGTCACGTTGTTCAGGCGTATTTCACCCGGGCCGGATTTCAGCTTCTCGGGGTTCAAGCTTTCGACCATCGGATCTTCCTGATCAAGCAGTTCGAACATCATCCCCACAGGCACCAGGGCAGTTTCAATCACGACACGCGTTTTTGACAAACGTTTGGCCGGTTCATAAGCCATCAGAAGGGCTGTGATAAATGACATCAGCTGGCCCGCCGAAGTCGGCTCGCTGCCGGTAACATCAAGGGTGCTGATGATAAGAATACCGGCAATCGCGACACCGGCCAGAAGCTCCATCAATGGGCTGGCAATCGACTGCAATCTGGAAATCGAGTTTGCCCGCTTTTCAACCGACCTGATCGCTGCGTTCATACGATCGGTCATGTTGTCTTCCAAAGCAAAGACCTTGATGACCCGTATGCCAGCGGATGTTTCCTGAAGAACCTTGATGATTTCGGACAACGCCTTCATTTCTGACTGCATGATCGACCGCACACCTTTGAGAATGTAACGCACGCTCAAAAGCGCAACGGGACCCACAAAGAAGAACAGAATAGACAGCATAGGCTCTTGGTAAATCATCACGAAAACCAGCCCAACCAGAGTCAGAGCATCGCGCACGAAACTGGTCACCATAACGTCGATTAGCCGCCGCGCGGCCTGAGCCCCATGGGTCACACGCATGAGAAGGTTGGACGATTCTGTTTCCGCAAAGAAACCAACACCGCGTTTCAGCAGTTTATTGTACAACTTTTCCTGTTGCACAGCGATGATCCGATTGCCTGCACGCGCCAGAAAGATCGACTGGATATAAGAGGCGACCGCCTTACCCAAAAACAAACCCACCACCGCGGCGGCAATCAGGTAGACTTTCGATTTCATCTCAGGCGTGGTCATCGCATTGACGATGTTCTCCATCATCCAAGCGGTTCCGGCCGTTGTTGCTGCGACGAAAATCATTGCCACCATGGCAACACCGTACAACCAACCCTGCTTCCGGAGACTTTCACTCAAAAGTCGACCGAGATGGCTGGATCTCCAGTTCGCTAAGGTCTCTTTGATCATTTTACGCTCCAAAACCTTTTCGAATTCGATATCTGATCACGTTTCAACCCAAGTTAGCCTTAGCCAAAGAACCGCGCGGTTGTGTTAGTTATGCCCGACTGTGCCGAGAATCCAGTGCCTGCCGACAGATTATCAACACGCGACCGACAATAACGGGGTGGCGACCGTAATATCTGCTTTAACGCCCCTACGTTCCGACAGCTTATGAGCCCGTTTCACACCGAATGCCAGATGCACCCAGCTTCGTCATCATCATCGCCAGGCGACGTCGCCCAAAAAGATGTACCCTGCCCCATAGATGGTTTTAATCAATCGCGGGTTCTTGGGGTCCTCGCCCAGTTTTGTTCGCAATCGGGATATTCGCACGTCCATGGCCCGGTCAAAGCTGTCGCCCGCGCCTCCCCCGAGCGCTTCTTGCATCTGCGACCGGCTGATCAATCGTTTAGGACTATCTAGAAACAGACGTAACACCTCGGCCTCGGCGTGGCTGAACGGCGTTTCTGATCCGGAACCGTCTTCAAGAACATAGCGGTCGAAATACGCGGTCCAGCCGTTGAATTCTGCGATCTCTGACTGAGGCGCTGGTGCCCGCGACGATCGAAGCCGCGCCCGGATACGAGCGACCACTTCGGCTGGATCAAAGGGTTTGGTGATGTAGTCATCCGCGCCAAGCTCCAATCCGGTGACACGATCCTGTACCTGTGCCCGCCCCGAAATAATGATGACTGCGGCACCTTGTTCCAAAGCCAGGCGATGAACAAGTGCCAAGCCGTCTGTGTCCGGCAAAGACAGGTCGACCAGACACACATCGGGCACCACTCTTTTCAACGATGCTTCAAATTCACGAGCACGGGAAAAACTTTGAGTGCGGAACCCCGCCTCTTCCAGTGTGTCGGTCAGGATACGACGTATCTCAGGCTCATCATCTAAGATGGTTACCAGCGGTTGGTTCATCATGCGGCCTCATTTCGGATTAAGGCAGTAAGCTGCGCTTGTGTGAACGGTTTGCGCAGAACTGGTGCCAAAGCCAGTGCCTGACGATGCAGCGGGTCGGAATAAGGCAGCGATGTCATTAGAATACACGGCAAGGAAGGGTTCACTTTCTGCAAAAGGTCAAGCCCTGTCTCTGGTCCTTCCAGCCGAATGTCGGACAATATCAATGCGATGTCTTCGATCTGGTTCACCAATGAAAGCGCCTCATCGGTTGAGGTCGCCTCAATCACGGTGAACCCCATCTCCACAAGCATATCACGGAAATTCCGACGAAGTTGGCTGCTGTCTTCAACCAACAGAACCAGCCCTTCCAGCGCAGGCGGCGCGGCGCGGTATGGTAACCGAAGAACCACCATGGCGCCGCTTGGTGTATTGCGCAGGCTCAGATTTCCACCGGTCAGTTTGACCGTATCGTAAACCATGGGCAAACCCAAACCCGATCCCTTGTCACCCTTTGTGGTGAAGAATGGATTGAGTGCCTTGCCAAGCGCTTCTTCCGAAAAGCCCGGCCCTGTGTCCGAGACGGAAATCTCGACCCAGGTTCCACCAATCGTATGCGCGCTGATCGTGATCTGACCTGTTTCTCCGCAGGCATCTCGCGCATTCAGCACCAGATTCAGGATGGCGTCCTGCATCATCCCCTGATCCAGCATAAGTGCCACATCCGGCAATGTATTCACGACCGAAAGCCCCATGCCACGCGGCAGTGACGGCGTGGCGAGAATACGCAAATCCTCGAGCAGAGCACGCATATCCGTGGCTTTGGGTTGCGGCGTTCGGTTACCGGTCATGCCTGCTATGCGGTTCAGCAACTGCCCGCCACGTTTAGCAGTCTGGCGCGTGGCGGCCACCAGCTTTTGTGCGCCTTCCGGCAGGTCCATTTTATCAAGCTTGGCCTGCATCCCCAGTATAATTGTCAGCAAGTTTGAGAAATCATGCGCAAGACCGCTTGTCATTTGCGCCGCCATTTCCCGGCGGCGTGTTTGTTGCAGGGCCACACGGGCTTGCGTTTCTTCAGTGATGTCGACTGACATCACATAGACACCGCCTTCGCTGTCGGGCGTGAACGAAACACGGATTCGACGTGAATCCTGACCCTCTGTGAATTCAAATACCGTGGCTTCCCCGTCGTAGGCCCGGTTCAGGTTCTGTTCGATCCGCGCAAATGCGGCCGGTCCCAAAGCGTCAGAAATATGCATCCCAAGAATCTCAGAGGGACGGCCGGGCAAAACCGAACTGAGCTTGCGATTGGAATAATCGTACCGCCCATCGGCATCCAGATGCGCAATATGCGCTGGCATCATTTCGGTTGTCATCCGGGTGCGGGCTTCGATTTCGGTTAACTGACGTTTTGCCTCTTCCAAAGCCGAAATGGTCGACGCTAGCTTTCGGTTGGTCGCCGCCATTTCCTCGGCCCGGGTCAACAATTCGTCCGACAATTCTTCGGAACGCGCCCGCAATAGCGCTTCGGCCTGTTTGGTATCTGTGATGTCGGTATAGACCGTTACCCATCCGCCGTTGGGCAGCGGTGCACCCTCGACCGAGATCACTTGCCCATTCGCCCTGACGCGCTCAATATAGTGCGGTTCAAAAGTGAGGGCTTGACTGACCCTATGTGCGACGATGTCCTCGACATTCTCATCATGGCCATACTCGCCGATGCTCGCCAGAAAATGTATTGTGTCACGGAACAACGCACCCGGCCGGACCAGATCATCCGGAAGGTCGAACATCACCTGAAAAGGCCGGTTGCAAAGTACCAGCCGCAACTGACTGTCGTAGATCGACAACGCCTGACCGATCAGATTCAGCCCCGCTGTCGTCATTGCCTTTATCTGGTTATCTGTGATGTTCAATCTGCCCCCTCTCTGAAGCTATGCGTAACATCAGATTGATCGCAGGTGTAGCAGAGACAGGGCAACATTCCCGACTAATGCCTGAGCTTGGATTTTGGCCCCTCTTCGGTGATGGAATGCAGGGAAAGCGTATGGTCCATATTTCGCATACGGTGCCGCAGCATCTCGCGCCCCAACCTGGCCAGGTCTGTTGCGTATTCCGGGTTGCTCGCCACGTTTTCCATTTCGCCGCAACGCAGGTGGTCAAACAAAAGCGGTGGCAGGTTTGCCGCAAATTCGACCAACGTAAACCGTTCGTCACGCAAGATGGACAGGCATGAATCGCTATTGCCCGTTCCCAATTCCTGTTGCCAAAGGGTTGGATTTTCCGGCTCGGAAAAGTCAAGCTCGCTGAAAGAAAAGCTTCGCCAATCCTTGGGTCCCTGCCCCTGCAGAAACGGCATCAAAGACCGCCCATCTATAGAATTCGGGATACTCTGGCCCACCCAATCCAAAATGGTTGGCGTGATGTCAATCGACTCGGTCGGTGCCGTCACCACGGCTCCGGCCTGCGCCTGATTGCCTGGCATCCGGATTAGTAAAGGCGTGTGATAAGCTGCGTCATAGACGGTCATCTTACCCCAGCTATGTCGATCACCCAGCATTTCACCGTGGTCCGCTGTGATTACGATCAATGTCTCATCATATTGATTGCTGTCCTTGAGAAACTGGACAACGCGGCCGATATGATAATCGACCTCTGTTGCAAGACCCAGATAAACAGAGCGCAGCGCCTGAATATTGGCCGTGGAGGGTTGCACCTCATCAAAACCCAAAACGAAATCCGAAGCCGAATACCGCGCCATCGTTGGTCCAAAAAACGGGTGTATTGCCTGTTCATCTTCTGGGCTGACATGACCAACCGGCCCCGGCAACGCGACGGGATCGTACATATCGTTATAGGGAGCGGGTGCGACCAAAGGAGGATGAGGCCGGATATAGGTCAGATGCGCAAACCAGCTTTGGTCGCCGAAGGCCGCGATACTGTCCAGAAAAGCATTGGTCAAAAAGGCGGTGTCGCTGTCTTCGGCGCAGTACACCGCCGGGTCGTTCAATTTGGATGGCTCACCTGAGGTTGAAACAGGTTTGTGCAGATCCCAGTATGTGTCGAACCTATAACCTTTTTTCAGCAGGTCAGCGCGCCAGGGATAAGATTCTTCAAGCCGCATTTCCACGACCTCTTCAAACCCCTCCATGGGACGTTCGTAAGATTTCAGGATCGGGTCATTGGCATCGTAAACCCGTGGGTCAGCCGAGGTGTCGGTATACCCGTAGAGCAAGGGCAGATATCCCGCCTTACGCATCTCGCTTGCGATGTTTGGCGTGTCGTGCCGCAAAGGCGTTCCATTGCGAACCGATCTATGATTCATCGCATATTGCCCGGTCAGGATAGACGCACGCGACGGGCCACAAGGGTTAGTAACCGAGAAATGGCGCTGAAACGTTACGGCCTCGTCCATAAAAGCGCGCAGATTAGGCAAATTGACATGCTCGGCCAGCGCGCCGGTCAGACAATCTGCCCGAAGCTGGTCAATCACGACAAACAAGACATTTCCGCGCTGCCGCATTCCCTGCCCCCGATTCCACCAAATAGGTCTCAGGGGCAGACTGTGTCGCGGTTCCGCCGCTTGCGCAACAGATTAGTCCAGCTCGTATTTTGTCTCGTAATTCTCCCTAAGTGCGGGATCCTGATCTTCCTTACGCAACAGGCAGTTCCCGATGGACAGGACCTCGATATCCGTTCCCATGAAACAGCGGAACGCATCGGTGGGCGTGCACACAATCGGTTCGCCGCGCACATTGAATGAAGTGTTCACCACCAAAGAGCATCCGGTCAGTTCTTTGAACTTTGAAATCAGCGCGTGATAGGCTGGGTTGGTCTCTTGGTGGACTGTCTGGATACGGGCAGAATAATCGACATGGGTCACAGCAGGAATGTCAGATCGTTTGACGTTCAGCTTTTCAATCCCGAACAGAGCGTCTTCTTCCTCGGTCATCTTGCGCCGGATTTTTTCCTGCACATCCGCCACAATCAACATGTAAGGGCTGTCGCCATCCAATTCGAACCAATCGGCTACGTCTTCGCGCAGAACAGATGGAGCAAATGGGCGGAAGCTTTCGCGATACTTGACCTTCAGGTTCAGCGTTTTCTGCATCGAAGCTGACCGTGGATCGCCCAGAATGGAGCGGGCACCCAACGCGCGCGGCCCGAATTCCATCCGCCCCTGGAACCAACCAACGGCCTTACCGTCAGCCAGCGCCTGCGCCGTCTGGTCAATCAACTCACCATTTTCATAGGTGGAAAACTTCGCACCGGCCGCCGCCAGTTCTTGCGCTATGTCGTCATCTTCATAACGCGGACCAAGATAGGCCCCCAGCATCTGATCACCCGAGGTCACTTGCCGCGGCTGCGCTAGCTCTTGATGCCAGGCCGCATAGGCAGCACCCAGCGCCCCGCCCGCATCACCCGCTGCGGGCTGCACCCAAACATTGTCGAAGGCGCCATCGCGAAGGATTTTGCCATTCGCGACACAGTTCAGAGCAACGCCTCCGGCCATGCAGAGGTTGCGTATACCATGCTCTTTCGCCAGGTCCCGAGTGATCCGCAGCATGATCTCTTCGGTCACGGCCTGAACCGAGGCGGCAATATCCATGTGGAACTGCGTCAGCTGGTCGGTTTCGGCTTTTCGAACCGGTTGGTCGAACAGCTCTTCCATCGCTTTGCTCGTCATGGTCAGACCAGCTGTATAGTTGAAATACTTCTGGTTCAGGCGGAACGAACCGTCCTCTTTCAGGTCGACAAGATGCTCAAGGATCAGATCCTTGTATTTGGGGTCGCCATAGGGTGCCAAGCCCATGACCTTGTATTCACCAGAATTCACCTTGAACCCGGTGTAATAGGTGAATGCAGAATACAGCAGACCCAGCGAATGCGGGAAATGCAGCTCTTTCACCATGGTCAGCTCGTTACCGCGACCAATACCCACGGTGGTGGTTGCCCATTCTCCGACTCCATCGACAGTCAGCACGACCGCGTCTTCGAAGGGCGAAGGATAGAACGCACTGGCCGCGTGACTGATGTGGTGCTCGGCGAACAGCAGTTTTTCGAGATCGAATTCCGGGTCGATTTTGCGAAGCTGCTTTGCAAGCAGATCCTTGAGAAACAGCTTCTCTCGCAGCCAGACCGGCATTGCCATGCGGAAGGAATTGAACCCGCGTGGCGCCACCGCAATGTAAGTCTCGATCAACCGTTCGAATTTTAGAAACGGTTTGTCGTAGAAAACCACATTGTCGACGTCTTCAAGCGCAACCCCCGATTCGGCCAGCACGTAATTGATGGCTTCTACCGGAAATCCGGGGTCGTGTTTGCGCCGTGTAAAACGCTCTTCCTGCGCGGCCGCAACGATCTTGCCGTCGCAAAGCAACGCCGCTGCGCTGTCGTGATACAGCGCCGAAATACCTAAAATGTATGCCATGTGATCAGAACAACGTGTAGACGAAAGGTGCAATCGCCGAGCCTTGGCTCAACACGATCAATCCACCAAACACACCCAAAACGATCAGAATGGGCAACAGCCAGAATTTCTTTCTGACTTTCATAAATGACCAGAGCTCGGATACGAATGTCACGCCTGGTACTCCCTTGTTAAAATTGCTGTTTCATGCTGCCGGGCTGCTCTTCACGAACAATCCAGTAGCTATCTGATGAACTGTCCAGTTTCTGTGACAGCAGGTCTTTTCCCAACAGGCGCGTAACCAGCCCAAACGGGACAAACGTAGTGATAAACACCAAAAACATGACGATTGGGGCCACAATCGCACCCAAAAGCATGCCGAGTTTGAACCAAAGCCGGTTCGGCACCTTCAGTGTAGCGGGTGCAAAAACTGTCAAAGCCAGAATAACCCCAGCGATAACCATTGGGATCAGGCGCACCGACCCTCCGCCCCACAAGGGCCAAAGAGCGATAATTATGAAGACAGCGGTGAAGACGTAACCAAAGCCCCGTTCGGACCCAATTTCGACTTCTACCTTCGCGTGATGATCAGACATTGAACACAACCATAATAACCAAACAAAAAACCTGCGCAAAGAATAACACTACTGGTTGCCGAAACAAGCCTTTTGCAAGCTCACACCATCATTCTTGCGATGAATGCCATCTTGCATCGCCTGATGGCTAAATACTTGAAGCGTGACAAAAACCCGTTGCAGCACCATGCAGATTCACATCAGATACCCCCATGACCCCGCCTACATTCACAACTGACCTGGATACGGATCAGGTTCACCTGCAGATATCGGGTGATCTTCACACCCAATCGCTGGATATGGTTGAGCGTGAATTCGCGAATTTCCATCCCAACGGCGGAACGGTCATAGTTGATTTGACAGGCGTTAAGGCACTCGACACGGGCGGGGCTTGGCTGATTGCCAGCCTTGTCCGCAAGGTGAAGTCCAGCGGCGGGCAGGTCGAGCTGCACGGTGCAACCGCCGCGCATTCCGCGCTGATCGAAACGGTTTCCCGCAACATGCCGGACGAATCCGCCCCTGATCCCGGAAAGCCAGATTTTCTGGATTGGGTGGCACGTGTCGGCGAGCGTACAGTCGGTGGCTGGAAAGACAGCTTGTCGTTGCTTGAGTTTCTGGGCCTGACGCTACACCGGCTGGTCCGCACAATCTTGATGCCGCGGCGTCTGCGGCGTGCTGCACTGGTATCGCAGATGGAAGAAACCGGATTGAAAGCGATTCCGATCGTTGCCCTTATGGGTTTTCTGATCGGCGTTGTACTAGCATTTCAGGGGGCCACGCAGCTCAAGCAGTTCGGGGCCGAGATATTCGTGGTCGAATTGATCTCGATCTCCGTGCTGCGTGAGCTGGGCATTTTGTTGACGGCAATCATTGTTGCGGGTCGATCGGGATCTGCCTTTACAGCTTCCATCGGCTCGATGAAGGTGCAAGAAGAAATAGATGCCATGCGGACGCTGGGCCTGGATCCGATCGAGGTTCTGGTCATTCCACGCGTTGTAGCGTTGCTGATCATGCTGCCAATCCTAGGGTTCATCGCCGATATCGCCGCCTTGATTGGCGGCGGACTTATGAGCTGGATCGACCTTGGAGTCAGCCCCGGAATGTTCGTGACCCGCCTCAAGGAAAACACCGGCATCTGGCAATTTGCCATCGGTATGATCAAGGCACCTTTCTTTGCGCTGGTCATCGGTATCATCGCCTGTTGGCAGGCCTTACAGGTCAAAGGATCGGCACAAAGTGTTGGGCAAAGAACCACCGCGTCCGTGGTCCAGGCGATCTTCTTGGTGATCGCGCTGGATGCCATGTTCTCGATCTTTTTCTCGGTACTGGGGGTCTGAAATGGACGGTGTAGCCCACGAACAGATGCCGATTGGCGACACCCAGCGCGAGGCGGTGATACGGGTCCGCAATCTGACCAACCGGTTCGGACCGCAGATCGTGCACCAGGATCTGAATTTGGATGTCTGGCGGGGCGAAGTACTGGGCATTGTCGGCGGCTCGGGCACGGGCAAATCCGTCTTGCTCCGCACCATCGTCGGCCTGAACAAACCGGCCGCGGGAAGCATCGAAGTTCTGGGCGTCGACGTCCTGAACGGCCCCGAACAAGAGAGGCGGCGCATCGAACGCCGCTGGGGCGTCGCCTTTCAGGACGGCGCGCTTTTCTCGTCGCTCACCGTGTTGCAGAATGTCGTAGCCCCCCTGCGCGAGCATACAGGAATAAGTGAAAGCCTTATGTCGGCGCTTGGCGGTCTGAAAATTAGCTTGGTCGGACTGCCGCAGCTGAGCTGTGGCAAATTCCCGTCTGAACTGTCGGGCGGGATGCGCAAACGTGCCGCTTTGGCGCGTGCGCTGGCGCTGGACCCTGAGATCGTATTTCTTGATGAACCAACGGCCGGTTTGGATCCCATCGGCGCCGCTGCTTATGACGACCTGATTGGCGAGCTTCAGCAAGCGCTGGGTCTGACTGTGTTTATGGTCACGCACGATCTGGATAGCCTTTATGCGATTTGCAACAGGATCGCAGTTCTTGCAGAAAAACGTGTTCTGGTTGATGGTCCGATTGAAGAGATGACCAAAGTCGATCATCCTTGGGTCCAAGAATATTTCACCGGCCCCCGGGCGCGCGCAGCACAAAAAAAGGGTCAGGACAGGTAACACCCATGGAAACCCGAGCAAATTATATCCTGATCGGTGCATTCACCCTAGCTGGAATACTGGGTGCGTTTGGCTTTTTTCTATGGCTGGCCAAATTCGAGGTTTCCCGGCAATACGCCTATTACAATGTACTGTTCGACAATGTTTCCGGCCTGTCTGCGGCAGGTGGCGTCAGTTACAACGGACTGCCAGTCGGGCAGGTAATCTCCCTTAACTTGGATGACGAGCACCCATCCAAAGTGCGCGTCCGCATTGAAGTAGACGCAAGTATCCCGGTGACCGAGGATACCGTCGCCCAGTTACAATCGCTTGGGGTCACCGGGGTCAGCTATGTGGAACTGACCGGAGGTTCGGCATCGGCCAAACGACTAGAGCAGGACAGCCTTATCAAAAGCAAACGCAGCACCATCCAGTCCTTGTTCGAAGGTGCCCCTAAACTGTTGGAAAAGGCGATTACGCTGATCGAGGATATCGACAAGGTGGTGGATGACAAGAACCGCCAGCAGGTATCTCAGATTCTGGAGAACGTATCTTCGGCCACCGGAAGGTTGGACAAAACCCTTGCAGATTTCGAAAACTTGTCCTCAGATTTGGGTGGCGCAGCTAAAGAAATTTCAGCCTTCTCAAAACGCCTCGAAAAATTGGCAGACACCGCAGAAACAACGCTGGAAGCCGGAACAAATACATTAAATAGCCTGAAAACCGCATCCGACACGGCTGTATCGGCCCTAGACAGCGCAAAAGATACTTTTGACGCAGCAGATCGCATCATGCAGCAGGATCTGCATCCCTTCATCGAACGGGCCTCGACCCTGGCAGACCACCTTACGGTCCTGACCGAAGATGGGCGCGTCGCGCTGGCCACGGTTTCCGAGACTTTCGTGAACGCAAACAAAACGCTTGGCTCCGTCACTGGTGCGATGGAAACAGCAAAGGGCACTTTGACCTCAGCTGAACGCGCATTTGACTCGGCCAATGAGGTGATCAACAAAGATATCGGCGTCGTCATGGATGATGTCCGCAATGCCGCCAACCAAGTGGCGTCCACGGTGACGAAAGTGACAGACAGGCTTGATGATATTTCAGCCGATATCCTCAGCGCGTCCAAATCGGCCTCGGAACTTTTGGGAACGATCGACGGCATCGTTCAGGACAATCGCCGTCAACTGTCCGATTTCATGCGGGTTGGCCTGCCACAATTCACGCGTTTCATAGAAGAATCCCAACGACTGGTGATCAGCCTCGATCGACTGGTGGACAAAGTTGAACGCGACCCCGCCCGTTTCCTTCTTGGGACCCAAGCATCGGAGTATCGTCAATGATCAGGCATTTGATTATGACCGCAGTTTTGGCGTCTTTGGGGGCGTGTACTGGACTGGAAACGCTGCGGCAGGCCTCAGAACCCAATGATCTCTATCTGCTGACACCCAAAAGCACGTTTTCTTCTTCGCTGCCACGCATCCAGAAACAGATCGTGGTCCAAGAGCCAACCGCGACTGCCGCGGTAAATACCGATCAAATTGCAGTTCAGCCGACACCTTTGCAGGTTCAATATCTGCCGCGTGCCAGATGGGTGGATCGTGCGCCGCTGATCGTCCAGGCGCTTTTGGTCGAAAGCTATGAAAACAGTGGACGGGTATCCGCCGTGGGTCGTTCGACCGTGGGGCTTCGTCCGGATTATGTGATTGTTCCCGATCTACGCGAGTTTCAGGGCATTGTCGTTAACCAGGATGGTGAAAGCTCGACCGTACGCGTCGAAGTTCGCATGAATATCAAGATCGTGGACGAGTTCGACGACAAAATCATCGCTTCGAATTCGTTCCAAGAGAACATAATTGCCAAAAGCAACCAGACCGAAGATCTGGTTACTGCCTTTGACGTTGCTCTGGGTAAAACCATGCGGGATGCTGTCGAATGGAGCATTCGTAGAATTAGTGCCCATACAGCCAACAACCCTAGGTCATTCTAGTTTCTCCCAAGCCCGGACCTTACTCAGCCAGCGTCTGGGCCAGACGCATCGAGGTGACAGCTTCAGCCCGATATCCGAAAGAATCCTCACCTCGGGACAGCGTGGCCAGATCAATGGCATCCGCATAGGACCAGCCGCCAAGATATTCTCCGCCCCGGAGCAACTGACCAAATCCTGCAATCGCATAGGAAAAGCGGATGTCATCCGTGACTGTCCCTTGTCCGGGTAAGATAGGCTGCTCCATCAGATTGCTTTGATCTTCACCAGGAAGCTTGTAACGCATTTTGAAGAAACCAATTTCCGCTGAATCATCCGATATGGATTGTTCAGCATACCGCAACGGGCCGTTTCTGATCGCATCGGAACCAACTGGCGTGACCTCGTAGATTGCCGTTACGGTGTGACCTGCTCCAATATCACCAGCATCCACTTTGTCATTTGAAAAGTCCTCGCGCTGCAGGGATCGGGTTTCATAACCGATCAGTCGGTATTCAGCGATCTGTGACGGGTTGAATTCGACCTGGATTTTGACGTCGTTGGCGATGGGGAAAAGCGCCCCGGTAAGTTGATCGACCAATACCTTTTGCGCCTCAACCAGCGTATCGATATATGCCGCCTGCCCGTTTCCGTTCTGGGCCAGAGCCTGCATGGTGGTATCGTCCAGATTGCCTCGGCCAAAACCCAGAACGCTTAGGAATGTACCACTGTCGCGCTTGCGGGCGATAAAATCCTTCAGGGCATCAGGGTCTGACAGACCCACATTGAAATCGCCATCGGTGGCCAGAATTACGCGGGTCACCTCACCGTCCGCAGCCATACCTTCTGCCACTTGATAGGCTTGCTGCAACCCGGCCTGCCCCGCTGTCGAGCCACCGGCTTCGAGCCTGTCGAGGGCTGAGAGAATGGTCGTCTTTTCGGCTGCCGCGGTCGGTGGCAAAACCTGCCCGGCACTTCCCGCATAGGTGACGATCGAAACCTGATCTTCCGGACTGAGTTCAGACAGCATCAACCTGAAAGACTGTTTCAGCAGCGGCAATTTGTTAGCATCCTGCATTGAGCCCGATGTGTCGATCAGGAAAACCAGGTTCAATGGAGGACGGTCTTCGATCTGGGGCATGACCCCTTGGATGCCGACATGAACAAGCTGCGTCCCCTCATTCCAAGGCGTCGGTGTCACGGTGATCGTAGAACGGAACGGTTCCGCCCCATCAGGCGCCGGGTAGGAATAGGGGAAATAGTTCACCATCTCTTCAACCCGCACCGCATCCTTGGGCGGCAGATGGCCATTCATCAAAGACGACCGAACAATGGCGTAAGAGGCGGTATCTACATCAATCGAAAAAGTCGAAACCGGTTCGTCCGTCGTGATCTTCAGCGAGTTGCTGTCCGCGTTGGCGAAAGTTTCGGTATTCTGTTCCGGCGCGGGAACAGTCTCATGTTGAAGGTCAAATTTCCCGACCGCCGATGCCGGCGCGCGCTGTAAAAGGTCCGCAGCCCCCAGCTGCGCAACGGCCCCCTGCCTCTTGGCGGAAGGTTCGATTGTTTCTTCAATCACAACAGGCGCCTCAACAACTGGTTCTTCGAGATTGGCCTCGGGCATATCCGCCACCAATAGGTCAGACTCCTGCCGTGCGTCGGCGCGGTCCTCGGACCAGGGCAGTGGCGCAACAACCTCGTCGCGCGTCTGCGGCAAGATCACAATCAGAGCCACAGCAGCAACTGCGGTGGTAGCGGTCAGGACACCGCGATAAGAGAGGGCATTCAACATGGCTTTCGCTCCTTCTGTCAGGCGGGCTATGAGGCCGCGCTTGACAGTGGGACGTCGCGCAGAGGTCGATCCTTGGATATTATCGAATTTTTTTTGCGCCTGGCTCAGATTTTCAATCCGTCGCGACGCATCCGGGGTCGGCGTGGCGGCGTCCATCAGCATCTTCAGCTTGTCCAGTTCATCGGTCATTGTGCCAGTTCCTCTTGCCGCAAGGCTCGCAGCCGTTTGCGGATATCTGACATCCTCCAGGACACTGTCCCTTCGGAAACACCCAGCACCTCTGCAGCTTCTGCATGAGTCATCTCATCCTCGAGGGTCAGGGCCAGAGTGTCTTGCAAGTCCTGTGGCAGGGACCGCATGGCCCGTTGCAACCAATCGACAGCCTCGGCCGTTTCCTGCACCTCGGCCCGGCGCATCTGCTCTACATCCCCCCAGCCGTGGGCCGCCTTTGTGTGACGCGTCGCGCGACGGCGTGCATCCTCGGCTGCATTGACAACAACACGGTACAACCATGTCGTAAACCGGGCTTCGGCACGAAAACCTACGATCTTTGACGGCAAGGCGGCGCATATATCCTGCGTCAGATCTTCGGCCTGATCCGCGCGTCCTGTCAGTCGAAAAGCCAACCGAAAGACCCTGTCGTAGTGGCGTGCCAATAGCGTGGCAAACGCATCAGCGTCCCCTGCAGCAGCGGCCTTTGCCAGATTCTCATCCGATGTTTTCATGCGCATCACAATGGGTAAGACGAACCAAAAACATCAATCCTTGGCAATGCACACAAAAAAATCAGAAATGATCCGCCGATGCGCGATTCCAGTCCTCTGCATATTCATCCGGAAGCGGAGCCTTCAGCAAAGCGCCTTCTTCAAGATGCAAATAGAGTTCAGCATAAGAGCGATCTCTTTCATCTGCAGTACGCCGAAGGATGTCCGAAGGGTGAAGTTCGGAGACCTTTTCCTTGCCCATGGCGCCCAGCAGCTCGCGAAAGCTCTCTAAAGTCGCGTCGTGATAGCGATGTACCCGTTGTCTTTTTTGCGGAACATTCACAGCGCGGCCTCGGACCGGATCCTGTGTGGCCACGCCGGACGGGCATCGGTTTGTGTTGCAGTGAAGCGCCTGAATGCATCCCACTGCAAACATCATTGCCCTTGCCGCATTACACATATCGGCCCCAAGCGCGCATTTCTCGATGATGTCATAGCCTGTGGCGACTTTGCCCGAGCAAATTATGCGGATCTTATCGCGCAAACCCACACCGCGCAGACAGTTATTCACGAAAATCAACGCCTCGTTCAAAGGCATGCCCAACCGGTTGGTGAATTCTACAGGGGCCGCGCCCGTGCCGCCTTCGGCACCATCAATGGTGATAAAATCAGGCAGGATGCCTGTTTCCAGCATGGCTTTGCATATCGCTAAGAACTCGGACGGACGACCAATGCACAACTTAAACCCAATAGGTTTGCCACCCGACATCTCGCGCAGATTTTGAACGAAATTCATCAAGCCGGTAGGTCCGTCAAATGCGGAATGAATTGGCGGAGAGATCACGTCCTGATGCAGGGGAACACCGCGTATCTGCGCAATCTCTTCATCCACCTTGGCCGCAGGCAACACCCCCCCGTGCGAGGGCTTGGCCCCTTGCGACAGCTTGATTTCAATCGCCTTGACGACCTCGTTCCTGGCTCTTTCGGTGAATTTGTCTTTGTCGAACCCGCCATCCGGTGCGCGGCATCCGAAATACCCAGTGCCAATCTGCCAGATGATATCCCCACCTTCGGCCAGATGGTGCGGCGACAGACCACCCTCACCCGTATTATGCGCAAAACCTCCATCCTTTGCCCCACCATTCAACGCTCGGATTGCATTGGCGCTGAGGGCACCAAAGCTCATCGCTGAAACGTTCAGGCGCGAGGCACTATAGGGTTGGGAACATTGCGGCCCGCCCAACATCACCCGTTCTTCGCTTTCCGGCACATGTTTGGGCGCAAGCGAGTGATTGGCCCTGTGGTATCCAACGGTTTGGATGTCGTATTGGGTTCCAAATGCCTGGGTATCAACCTGCCCTTTGGCACGGGAATAAACCAGACTGCGAATGATGCGGTTATAGGGACGGCCGTTTTCGTTGGTTTCAACAAAATATTGCCGTATCTCTGGGCTGACGAATTCCAGCATATACCGGAAATGTCCCAGAACCGGGTAGTTATTCAGTACGTTATGTCTGGTGGTCAGTAGATCATAGAGACCGGTCACCGCGTATGGGATTAGAACAATAAGAAACCAATGAGCCGGTGGCCAGAAAAACCCAGCCAAAACTGTCAATGGCAGACACACAAGGCTCAATACGTAATAGAGTCTGCGTACAATCATTCGTGCTCTCCCAATATGGCGGTACCCTGTGTCAACGTGAAACAAATTCGCGATTATACGCAAGCCTTTACGCCCGAAATCACGCAAATGGTTGAACTTGTGATCCGCCAAGTGCGGTTGATCCCGGTCGCACCAATCGGTATCCCCGATAACAGACTAACGCGGGTGGGATCAGCAGCTGTGAAAAAATCGCAAACAGCATGGGCCACGGCTCTCATGTTCTGCGCCGTTTTCACGGGTGGCGCGGCTGGGTCACTGGTCAGAGAAGCGTTGTCGCTCGGGATCTCGGGCCTGCCGATCTTGACCGAGACCTTTGGCATCAATATAGCCGCATGCTTTGTGCTTGGCTGGTTATACGCCATCCGGCACCGGGTGCATGCCCACGTCCTGCATTTGGGCGCGGTTGGGTTTTGTGGCGGGTTATCTACGTTTTCCTCATTTGTCGCGGAATTGGAACGTCTGGCCGAGGTCAGTTTCGGTTTTGCCCTCGCTGCGGCGGGTTTGGAAATTGTGGCGGGTCTGGCTGCAGCAATTTTGGGTGAAACTGTCGGGCGTCGCTTTTCAACACCGAGGTCGTCAGAATGAGCGATCTCTACCTGCACGCAATGTTTGGTTTGGGCGGCGGTTTGGGCGCGGTTCTGCGGCACTGGATCGCCATTCGAATTCGCCATGACCTGCCCGTGGCAACGCTGATCGTGAACGTCTTTGGCAGTCTGTTGCTTGGGCTTTGGGTCGGGTATCTGGGCGGACCGACGGGCGTCAGCCTGGAGGAACAGCGCCTGGTGTTCGGCTTTTGTGGCGGCTTTACCACTTTCTCCAGCTTTGCATACCAGTCCCTGGAACTGCGGCGCGAACGCACAATCGCTACGGCGGCGGGCAATATCGCGCTGAGCCTTTTGCTGTGTTGGGGCGCGCTGTGGCTTGGGCTGATGGCGATGCGCTGATCCGGTGCAGCCGGACCTACATCGGATAGGTATGCATCCGCACCGCCAGATTCCCCATTATCCAGACCGTCCCAACAATGATGATCAATAGAACCATCGTGGAAAACAGGACCAGGTCCAGGTCCTCGCGGCTGCTGCGTCGACGGTCGATATGCAGGAAATACACCAGTTGAACAATCAACTGCGCCAGCCCCAACAAACCGATCGACAAATAAACGCCCTTGGTCTCGATCCCGAACGTATATGCAATGGTAAAGACCGCCAGTGTCAGCAGCAGCGATCCGCCATAGCCAATCACATATCGGCGGCGTTCACGTCGGTGCATTTCGCTGCGCCTATCCATAGGTCAGCCCTCCGAAATAGACGATCGTGATTATGCCGATCCAGATGAGGTCGAGAAAATGCCAGAACAGGGCCAGACGAACCACCCGTGACATCAGAACGTCGGTTAGACCAAACACACGCAGCTGAATACCCAGAACGATCAACCACAGACACCCCGCAGCGACATGCAGCCCGTGCAGCGGCACAAGCCCGTAAAACGCTGACAGAAACCCGCTGCGCTGTGGAATGCCACCCTTTTCCGCCATAGCCAGAAAGTCACGTATCTCAAGTACCAGAAAGCTGAGACCCAGAACCAGAGTTACCGCGAACCAAAGCACGATACGGGGCCGTGGCAGGTTGTATTTCAACGCCAGCATCGCAAGGCCCACTGTAAGGCTGCTGGTCAACAGGATCAGGGTCTGGGCAAAAATGCTGGTCAGGTCGAACAGCTCATGCGGACCGGGCCCACCCGCCTGCGCGTCGATCATGGTGATATAGATCGCGAACATCAGGCCGAAATAGACCAGATCGCTCATCAGAAAGACCCAGAACCCAAAGGTGACCACTTCGCTGGCCTTGTCGGCACCCGGATGCCGTCGGCCCAAGTTTAGGCCCGGATAGCTGTGTGTCGGCGCGCGTTTCATGTAGTGGCCTCCAGATCGGGACGGGCCAGGCCGCGGTTCTCGGGCGCGTATTCATGATCGCGATTGACCGGAGCCGATGCGCGCACGAGATCAAGCCAGGCTTCATGCTCTTTGCGGACCTGCTCGGCCGGAATAACCTCTTCGGTGTCGGTTCTGAAAGTCCAGGCGATGAAGGCCGCCAACATCGCGGCTGTCGTCGCAATAGCCAGCCACCAGATCCACCAGACCAGCGCAAACATCCAGATACCGCTGAGCACGCACAGACCGAACCCGATCGCCGTATTGCGTGGCATGAGGATATCTTCATAGGCATCAAGGGACGGATAGGCGTTGCCGCGCTCTTTTGCGGCGGCAAAATCATCCCGGTCGGTCACATGCGGAATGATTGCAAAGTTATACGGAGGCGGCGGTGCCGGAATTGACCATTCCAGCGTGCGCCCATCCCAAGGGTCGCCAACCGGAACGCGGGTTTTTTCCCGGTCTCGAATGCTGACCCAAAGCTGGACAATGATCGACAGAAGCGCTGCGATAATGACCATAGACCCAAGCACGGCGACGATCATATAGGGGTGAAAGCTGGGGTCTTCCCAACTGTAAGATCGACGCGGCATCCCCATCAGGCCGACAAAATAAAGCGGCAGGAAGGTCAACATAAATCCAACGGTCCACAACGCGACAGATATCCGTCCCCAGCCTTCATTCAGGCGGAAACCAAAAGCTTTGGGGAACCAATAGTTGTATCCCGCAAGCAGGCCAAACAGGACGCCAGGCAGCAGCACATTGTGAAAATGCGCGACCAGGAACAGGGTGTTATGCACCTGATAGTCGATGGTCGGATTGGCCAGGATGACGCCCGACAACCCTCCGATCACGAACAGCATCAGGAAAGACAACCCATAGAGCATCGGGACCGAGAACCGGATACGCCCGCGAAACAGCGTGGCCATCCAATCATAAACTTTCACGCCAGTCGGTATGGCGATCAGCATCGTGGCAATCCCAAACACCGCATTGATCAGCGCGCTTTGGCCCATAGTGAAAAAGTGGTGCAGCCAGACCGTGAAGGACAGCACCGCAATCGACATCGTTGCAATCACCAAGGAGTTGTACCCGTACAGGCGCTTGGCCGAGAAGGTCGCAAAAACCTCGGAATAGATACCATAGGCGGGCAGGACCAACAGATAGACCTCGGGATGTCCGAACAGCCAGAACAGGTTGGCATAGTTCATCATGTTGCCGCCAAGGTCATTGGTGAAAAAGTGGAAATCCAAGTACCGGTCTGCGGCCAGCATCAGCGCCGCAACACCCAGCGGCGGCATGGCAAAGACAATCAGGATCGAGCTGCAGATGATCGTCCAGCAATACATCGGCAACCGCATGAACTGCATCCCCGGCGCGCGCATCTTGTAGATCGTAACGGCAAAGTTGATTCCGGTCAGCGTCGTTCCGATCCCCGACACAACGATGGCCCAAATCCAATAATCCGGCCCTACGCCGGGATTGAAGGCTGCACCGGTAAAGGGAGGGTAGGCCGTCCAGCCCCCGGTCGAGAACTCTCCGACCACCAGGGAAACCATCAGCATCATGCCCGAGGACACGGTCAGGCCTAGGCTGATCTGGTTCATCACCGGGAATGCCACGTCGCGGGCGCCTATCATCAGCGGGATCAGGAAATTGGCGGCACCGAACACAAACGGCACGGCCACGAAGAAGATCATGATCGTGCCATGGGTACTGAAAAGCTCGGCGAAATGCTCGGCTTCCAGAAAGCCTTCGCCCGGCCCTGCGGCTTGCTGGGCGCGCATGACAACGCCTTCCAGAACCCCCCGCGCCAGCATCACGATGGCAAAGACGATATACATGATGCCGATCTTCTTGTGGTCGGCGCTGGTCAGCCAGTCACGCCACAGCGGCCCCCACAGACGAAACCATGTCAGCAGCCCCACAACGGCAATGACGCCCACAATCACGATCCCAGCGGCAGCATTTGCCACGATCTCATTTGCGTTGGGCGACTGGATCAACCCGGTGATCGGAAAAGCATCCCAGTTTAGACGGCCGAAAAAACCAGTCTCGACATCGGTCATTGTGTTTTCTCCTGACCATATTCGGCAGTGCCCGGTTGCTGATCGGCAGGCAAGGGTGTGGCCCCGTGATAGCGGTGCAGGATCGACTGAAACAGATCACCATCGGCTAGCGTGAAATACAGCGCATCAGTCGGCATCTGATCATTGCCCAACATGGCCTGCACCTCGTCCCGGTCCGTTCGCATGGCAAGCGTTCGGTATGTTTCAGCGCTCAACGGAACCCCGTTTGCCTGGACATTCTCGGCCCAGTCATTGAACTCCTGAGGCGCCATGGCAATGGCTTTGAATTTCTGCTTGGTAAAGCCGCGTCCGTTATACTGCGTATTTTCGCCCTGCATTGTTTCGGGCCTATCGGCGACAAGGTGCAATTTGGTCGTCATCCCCGGCATGGCATAGATTTGCCCGGCCAGTGCCGGGATCATAAAGGACTGCATCACCGTATCTGTTGTCAGTGTGACAGCCACCTGTTGGTTGACCGGGAGCCCCATCTCACCGACGCTGGCGATGCCAAGATCGGGGTAGATGAACAGCCACTTCCAGTCGAGACCAACAACCTGCACTTTCAGCGCCGGTTCTTCTCCGAATGAGGTCTCGTAAGGGTCCAGCCGGTGGGTGGCTTTCCACAAATAGAATGAAAGGATGGCCACAATAACAACCGGGATACCCCACATGAGAAACTCCAACCGGGCGGAAAAATCCCATTCCGGTCGATAGTCTGCCTGCCCCTCCTTTCGCCTTCGATACCGTATGGCAATCAAAGGCACCAGGATCAGAACCGGAACAACTGCGACCAGTATCAGAACAGTTGCCCGTAAAAGGTGGCTTTTCTGAAGGGCGGCGACGGGTCCCTGAGGGTCCAAGAAATTGTTGCTGGCTTCGGCAACCGGCACAAAGCCAAGACCTGCGATGGCGGCAGACAGGACAACCAAGGATGCAAAAGACGGTCTGGAATATGTCACGCCTGTTCATCCTCATTTCAAAATTGATTGGGACAACTATCGGCAGAGTCCTGAATTTTCACAAGGATTTTTACGCAGCTCTGCCAGTTTCCCGAGATTTGATCTTGCCACCCCGATCACAGCGGCAGAAACGCCATTCTGGTAGGTTGACTTAAAGCAGATCGCAGGTGAGATCATAGGATAATGCGTTGGTTAATCCTTACTCTTGGACTTTGCTACCTGTCGACAAGTGCGACAGCACAGGATCGTGCGGCGATCGAGGCTCAGTTTCAGTCATGGCTGAAACACACGGTCTGGGCGCGGGCGAAATCCGAGGGTGTTTCAAAACGCACGATGAACAGGGCTTTCAACGGCGTCACGCTGAACTGGAAACTGCCAGACCTGGTTCCTCCAGGTACGGCAACAACAGTTCCCAAGGAACAAAAGCAGGCCGAGTTCGGATCACCCGGGCGCTATTTCAACGCTGGTTCGGTTCAGGGGGCCACCTCTGTCGGACGCAAGATGGCCCGGCGCTATAACACGACACTGAAACAGGTAGAATCCGATACCGGTGTACCAGCGCGCGTCATTCTGGCGATCTGGGGCCGCGAAAGCGGATATGGGCAGGTGGCTATCCGGCATAATGCGTTTCAGGTTCTGGGCACCAAAGGTTTCATGAGCACCCGCTCAGAATATTTCACGTCAGAGCTTATCGCCGCGCTCAAGATTGCCGATGCTGGCCACATACCGCCGGATCAAATGAAAAGCAGTTGGGCCGGTGCGCTTGGGCAACCGCAGTTCATGCCATCGAACTACCTGACTTATGCGGCCGATGGAAATGGCGACGGGCGCGCGGATATCTGGACCTCGGCCGAGGATACGATCTCATCCATAGGCAATTACCTCGACCAACATGGCTGGGTCGCGGGCCGCGATTGGGGGTTCGAAGTCATTGTCCCGCCATCGGTTTCCTGCACCCTTGAAGGGCCGGATCAGGGCCGTCCTATTCGCGACTGGGTCGGGATGGGGATCACGCGGGTGTCTGGCAAGCCGTTCCCCAAGCAGGAAATGCCCGGACAGGGGTTTTTGATGATGCCCGCCGGGCGTTATGGCCCGACCTTCATTGTCACGCCGAATTTCTATGTTCTGAAGGAATACAACAAAAGCGATCTCTATGCGCTGTTTGTTGGCCATGTTGGGGATAGGATAGAATATGGCGTCCAGGATTTCCGCGGCCGGTGGGACAAAGTCGGCGGTCTTTACCGATCGGATATAGCAGCCATGCAGCGCGCATTGGAACAGATGGGCCATGACGTCGGCGGCGCTGACGGCCTGCCGGGCTTTCGAACACGCCGCTCTATCGGGCGCTGGCAAGAGGCCACTAATCAGTCCGCCACATGCTTTCCTCAGACCCATATGGTCCGGGCACTGACCCAATAGCGATTCGCGCCAATTTTTGGAAAGCCGCAAAAGCGGACCTTGCGTCAACGCTCAACCGCTCAATCAAGAGCTTCACAAAAATGTCAAGAAACCATCGCGTATCATTATAATATTTCCGTTCTCCCGTGGAATTTTTTAGATTTCGGCCGCACCTGGCCATTTTGCACGCAAAGGCTTTAACCTTTTTTGAAATAGTGCCACGTTCTGCATCAGTGAAAGGCGACTTTCGCAACTACGTTTCCGACAGCAAACCGAAAGACTGCGACGCGGTGTTCATTGCGATCTGAAAAAGCAAAATTCGAACAAGTCCCGGTCTATCTGAGTCGGACAATCATGGTGGTCAGCGACCATCCTGAACGGATGTGCGTACCTTGCCACCACACAAATGGGAGTAGAAAGATATGAACAAATACATTCGGACATCTCTGGCGGGGCTACTGACCTCGACCATGATCACCGGCGCTGCATTTGCCGCCGGCACCCATCCCGAAACCGGCGAGGCGCTGGCGGATGATCAAACCTTCACCTATCGCGTTCTGGATGAGCACAGTTCGGTTGACCCGCAGGTTGTTGAAGACGTTACCGGTGCGGAAATTGTCCGCGACCTGTTCGAAGGCCTGATGAACCAGGACGAAGACGGCAATTTGGTGCCCGGCGTCGCAACCGGCTATACCACAAACGATACCAAGGACGTTTACACATTTACACTGCGTGATAACGCCAAATGGTCCAATGGTGATCCGGTCACGGCAGGCGATTTCGTCTTTGCATGGAAACGTGCCGTCGATCCCGCTCTGTCCTCGCCTTATGCGTGGTTCATGGAACTGATGTCGATCGAAAATGCGGCCGAAATCATTGCCGGTGAGAAGCCGGTGGACGAACTGGGCGTAACCGCCATCGACGACCACACACTTGAGGTCAAGCTGAGCGCAGCACTGCCTTATTTCGCGCAAATGACCACCCATTCCACCACCTTCCCTGCCCCGCAGAAGGTGATCGAAGAGTTTGGCGACGCCTGGACTAAGCCGGAAAACATCGTCTCGAACGGCGCCTATGTTCTGACCGAACACCTGCCACAGGAACGCTCGGTCCGTGAGCGCAACGAGATGTATTGGGATAACGACAATACGATTGTCGAAAAAGTCGTGGCCCTTGTCATCAACGACGAAAACGTAGCCCTGACCCGTTACCTCGCAGGCGAGCTGGACCGAACCGAAGTACCTGCTGGTCAGTTCCCGCGCCTACAGAAAGAGCACCCCGAAGAGGCCATCAGCTTCCCGCGCCTGTGCAACTATTACTATACATTCAACCTGTCTGACAGCGGACCGGAAGAATTCAAGAACCCAAATGTACGTCAAGCCCTGTCTCTTGCAGTTGACCGCGACATCATCACCAAGAACGTCAAAGCCGGTGGTGAGCCGCCCGCATATACGTTCGCACCCGAAGCAACCGCCGGGTTCACCGTCCCTGAAGTCGAAATGGCTTCGATGACGCAAGCCGAGCGTGACGAGCTGGCCAAGGAGCTGCTGGCCGAGGCCGGATTTGGCCCCGACAACCCGCTGAGCTTTGACATGGTCTACAACACATCAGAGGCCCATAAGAAAGTCGCAGTGGCACTGAGCCAGATGTGGAAACAGAAACTGGGCGTACAGGTCGAGTTGGCCAATATGGAATGGAAAGTGTTCCTGGAAGAGCGCGGCAACCAGAACTTCGATCTGGCCCGTGGCGCCTGGTGTGGCGACTATAACGAAGCCTCGACCTTCCTGGACCTGTTGCAATCGGATTCCGGCTATAACGACGGCAAGTACAACAACTCCAAGGTTGACGATTTGCTGACCCAGGCCAAGACAGCAGATGACGCAGCACCACTGTATACCGAGGTTGAGCGGATCATTGCACAAGAGACTCCGGTTATCCCGATCTATCACTATGCTGGCGTCTACATGATGGACAGCGATGTCGGCAACTGGCCGGTCAAGAACGTAGAGCAGAACTGGTACTCCAAGAACCTCTACAAGATCGCCGAATAACCTTCCTTAGACCACGCTTTGCCCCGAGGATCACCCCGGGGCAAAGCCAATAATGGGGGCATGAAATGCTTGCCTATATCATCCGGCGATTGCTGATCGCCGTTCCAACGATCCTGTTGCTGATCGTTGCCTGTTTCTTTCTGATGCACTACGCGCCCGGCGGGCCGTTTACCTCGGAACGGCCATTGCCGCCGCAGGTACTGGCCAATATCGAGGCGCGCTATGGTCTGGACCAGCCGCTGTGGAAACAGCTTTGGGACTATCTGTACAACATTGTCGTGCATTTCGATTTCGGCCCGTCCTTCAAGTTCAAGGACCGGGACGTCAATGATATCATTTCGCAAGGCTTCCCGATCTCGCTGACTTACGGGTCATTGTCATTCCTGCTGGCGAGTGTCGTAGGTATTGGCCTTGGGATCGCCGCAGCCATCCGACACAACAGCTGGATCGACTATTTTGCCGTAGGTCTGGGTATCGCTGCGCAGGCTCTGCCGAACTTCATCATGGGCCCGATCCTGATCCTGACCTTCACTTTGTGGCTGGGATGGTTGCCGGGTGGTGGCTGGAACGGCGGTCAGTGGCAATATCTGATAATGCCGGTCATCGCATTGGCCACGTCCTATATGGGGTCGATCGCGCGGATTACCCGTTCGTCGATGCTGGAAGTTCTGAACTCGAACTTCATCCGCACGGCCCGGGCCAAGGGTTTGCCTACCAGGACCGTAATCTGGCGCCATGCGTTGAAGCCCACGCTGCTGCCGGTGGTGTCCTATCTGGGGCCGGTCTTTGTCTATGTCCTGACCGGATCGGTTTTCGTCGACATCTATTTCTCGACCGGTGGTCTGGGGCAGGCCTATGTCGGCTCGGCCCTGTCGCGCGATTATGCAGTGCTGCTGGGGGTCACCATCCTGTACGGCACGCTGACAGTGATCGTGAACCTGCTGACCGACCTGGCTTATGCCTGGTTCGATCCGAAAATCCGGTACTGAGGGGCACAAAATGCTAGGAAAATCACAAAAAGCCGCCCATCTGGCCGAGGATATCACCGATTTCACGGCCGTTCAGGGGCGTTCCCTCTGGCAGGATGCGCGGATGCGGTTTGTCCGCAACAAAGCCGCAATGGCGAGTGTATTCATCTTGCTGATGATCGTTCTGTTCACAATCTTCGGCCCATATTTCGCCGTTTGGAGCAATGAGGAAATCGACTGGAACGTTATGGGTGACATCCGTGGCATGGGAATGCCGTCGATCGAGACTGGGCACTTCTTTGGCGTCGACGATCTGGGGCGCGACCTTTACAGCCGGGTCATTCAGGCCACAACAACATCGTTGTTGGTGGGGCTTGTCGGGGCGGCCACCGCGTTGATTGTTGGCACCTGCTATGGCATCGCCGCCGGGTATATTGGCGGGCGCCTTGACGGCGCGATGATGCGGTTCGTCGATATCCTTCTGGCCATTCCGACAACTCTGATCATCATTCTGTTGCTTGTAGTGGCCGGTCGGTCGTTCTTTACCCTGTTCATCGCATTGGGCGCGGTTGGTTGGCTGACCATGTCACGGATCGTCAGAGGGCAGACTCTGGCCCTGAAAAACCGCGAATTCATCGAGGCCGCGCGTGCCGCCGGTGTCAGCGAATTCACCATCATGTATCGCCATATCCTGCCCAACCTGCTGGGCGTGGTAATCGTCTATGCTTCGCTTCTGGTGCCCGAGATGATCCTGACCGAAAGCTTTATCTCGTTCCTCGGACTTGGCATCTCGGAGCCCTATACCTCGCTAGGCCGTCTGATCGCTGAAGGGGCAGGCACAATGGGGTACGGAACCCTCTGGCAGCTGATGTTCCCTCTGACATTCTATGTCGCCATTATCATCACGATGTTCTTCATCGGCGATGGGCTGCGTGACGCTCTGGACCCGAAGGATCGCTGATATGAGCCTGTTCTCTGTTAAGGACCTAAGCGTCCAGTTCGACACCCCCGATGGTGTGGTCGAGGCCGTCAAAGGCATCAGCTTTGACATTAATCCGGGCGAATGCCTTGGTATTGTGGGCGAAAGCGGGTCCGGTAAAAGCCAGACTTTCATGGCCGCGATGGGGCTGTTGCCTTCAGCGGGTCGTGCAATCGGTTCGGCCACGCTGAACGGCAAGGAAATCCTGAATCTGCCGATCAACAAGCTGAACCAGATCCGCGGCGATGACGTCGGCATGATCTTTCAGGATCCGCTGACCGCCCTGACCCCGCATCTGCGGGTCGGGCAGCAAATGCGTGAGGTTCTGCAGGTTCACGAAGGGTTGCAGGGTTCGGCCGCTCGGGCGCGCTGTCTGGAGTGGTTGGACCGGGTCCGCATCCCAGAGGCAAACCGTCGTCTGGATCAATACCCGCACGAATTGTCGGGGGGCATGCGCCAACGTGTCATGATCGCCATGTCGATGTTGTGCAGCCCAAAGCTGCTGATCGCCGATGAACCGACCACGGCGCTGGATGTGACGGTCCAGGCCGACATTCTGGACTTGATGGTGCACCTGCAAAAAGACGAAGGCACTGCCATTGCGCTGATCACGCATGACATGGGCGTGGTGGCACGGATGTGTGACCGCATTCAGGTCATGCGTCTTGGTCAGTTTGTTGAGGCCGGGGACACACGCGAGATCTTCCGCGCGCCGCAGCATGAATACACCCGCACCCTGCTTGAAGCGATGCCGCGCATTGATGCCGGTGACGCGCCAAAAGCTCTGGAAGAAACCGATGAACCTCTGCTGCGGGTCGATGACGTCAAAGTGCATTTCCCGATCCATGTCTCGGGCGGGCTGTTCGGGCGCAAAGTGCCGCTGAAGGCCGTGGACGGCGTCAGCTTTGACATCCGTAAGGGCGAGACGCTGGGCGTTGTGGGTGAATCCGGCTGTGGCAAATCCACACTGGCACGGGCGGTTCTGCAGCTGATCGAACCCAGCGGTGGCAATGTCAGCTGGTTGGGCCATCCGATAGTCGGGCTAAAGCGGGCCGAGCTGAACAAGTACCGCAAGGACCTGCAGATTGTGTTCCAGGATCCGCTGGCCAGCCTCGATCCGCGAATGACCATCTCGGCCTCTATCGCCGAACCGCTGAAAACCTATCGCCCGGATCTGACAGAGCGTGAGCGCAAGAAAATGGTCGGCGAAATGATGGAGCGGGTCGGCCTGCAGGCCAACATGATCAACCGCTATCCGCACGAGCTGTCCGGTGGGCAGAACCAGCGGGTCGGGATCGCGCGGGCGATGATCAACAAGCCCAAGCTGATCATTTGTGACGAGGCGGTCTCGGCTCTGGACGTGTCGATCCAGGCCCAGATCGTAGAGCTTTTGAAAGAGCTGCAGCAGGAATTCGGGCTGTCGATGATTTTCATCAGCCACGACCTGTCCGTGGTACGGACAGTGTCAAACCGGATCATGGTACTGTATCTGGGGCGCATCGTCGAATTGGGAGATGGAGAGGTGATCTGTTCGCAGCCTCTGCACCCCTATACCAAATCGCTGATCTCGGCGGTCCCGATCCCCGATCCGGATGTGGAACGGCAACGCCAGCGCCTCAAATTACCGGGCGAGCTGCCTTCGCCGATGGACCCGAAAGCGGCGCTCAGGTTCTTGCCCAGCCGGCTATCGGCCGGTCAGAACGATTATGTTCCACAGCTCAACGAGGTCGCACCAAACCATTTCGTGGCCGAGCATGACCCGCTTGAGACAATACTGGCGAACACATAAATCCCCTGTCCCCGAGGCCGCATGAACAGCCTCGGGGACAGGTTCGGCTTTGCACGACTTCATGACGATTCTTGGCGTATTCTTGCCAATGAATGGACGAAGGGCCGGATTGTACAACAAAACACCGGTAAATGACGGGTTTCAAAGGCATCAAACGGCGGTTCGTTTTGACTTCCCCTACCCCCGGTGGCACCTTCCTGTCAGATTTTAGACTGCGGCCGCGATGTCATTGATTGTTCTGACTGCGCAGCCTAATAGGAAACCCCGGCCTGCCCTACGCGGTCGGGCAAGAATTGAATTTGAGAGGTAACATGGTACGCAAGGTCACCAAGGCGATTTTCCCCGTTGCGGGATTGGGCACGCGTTTTCTCCCAGCGACAAAATCCGTCCCCAAAGAGATCATGACACTGGTTGACCGTCCTTTGGTTCAATACGCAATCGACGAAGCCCGTGCCGCAGGTATTACCGAATTCATCTTTGTAACTTCGCGTGGCAAATCTGCGCTGGAAGATTACTTTGATCACAACCTCGTTCTGGAACAGGAGCTCAAGGCCAAGGGCAAGGATGACCTGCTTGAAGCGCTGAATGCAACGAATATGGAAAGCGGTGCCATCGCCTATATCCGCCAGCACAAGGCGCTTGGTCTGGGCCACGCAGTCTGGTGTGCCCGCCGTCTGATCGGCGACGAGCCATTTGCAGTAATGTTGCCTGATGACGTCATTGCTGCTGATAAACCCTGTCTGCAGCAGATGGTCGAAGCCTATGAGGAAACCGGCGGCAATATGGTCGCAACGATGGAAGTGCCAAACGAAAAAACCAGTTCCTATGGCGTTCTCGATGTAGGCGAAAACGTCGGCTCAGTGGTTCGCGCCAGAGGAATGGTTGAAAAGCCCAAGCCGGAAGAAGCCCCCTCGAACCTAGCCGTTATCGGTCGGTATATTCTGGGGCCGTCAGTGCTGTACAATCTCAACCAAAAGAAAACGGGCAGTGGCGGTGAGATTCAGCTGACCGATGCTATCGCAGAAGACATCTGTAACGGTGTGCCCGTGTTTGGCTATAAATTCGACGGCCAGCGATTTGATTGCGGCTCGAAAGCCGGGTTCCTCCAGGCAACTGTTGCCTTTGCGCTGGCCCGTAGCGATCTGCGTGATGACCTGAGCCAATATCTGAACGAGATAGTCGCCGCCGGGAAGGCCGCTCAATAGCGCCCGCAACCTTCAGCATGTCGTTTCTAAAGTGACAAAGTCCAAGAACCTTCGAGGCAAGCCGCAATGACCACCATCCATCCCATCATACTCTGCGGAGGGTCCGGCACCCGACTGTGGCCCCTGTCGCGCAAAAGTTACCCCAAGCAGTTCGTCCCTCTGATCGGTGATTCAAGCCTGCTTCAGGATTGTGCTGAACGAATGCAGGGACCCAAGGACGCGCCTTATGCCAAGCCGCTGATCCTTACCAATGATGCATTCCGTTTTGTGGTTCCGGAACAACTGGGCGCGATTGGCATAGATCCGGGCCCCATTCTGATCGAACCCGAAGGGCGCAACACAGCACCAGCGGTTCTGGCCGCCGCGTTGTATCTGGCCGCCAGCAACCCGGATGCGATCATGCTTGTCGCCCCATCGGACCATGTCATCCCGGACAAAGCTGCTTTTCATCAGGCAGTTACCGAAGGCGCGCGCGCGATTTCGGATCGTGGGGATCTCGTCACTTTCGGGATCACTCCGGACCGGCCGGAAACCGGCTATGGATATCTCAAGCTCAGCCATGCCCCAGATACGGGCAACACCGCCATTGCGCTGGACCGTTTTGTCGAAAAGCCTGATCTGCAGAATGCCCAAGCCATGATCGCCGATGGCAGCTATCTTTGGAATTCGGGGATATTTCTGTTCGCGGTCAAAGACATAATTGCTGCATTCAAAGAACATGCGTCCGCACTGCTGGACCCGGTCGGCAAGGCCGTCCGTGAGGCAAAGGCCGACCTCGGGTTTCTGCGCCTCGATCCCCAAGCCTGGGGCACGGTCGAGGATATCTCGATCGACTACGCGGTCATGGAGAAAGCCCGCAATCTGAGCGTTGTTCCTTACGCCTCTGGCTGGTCGGATGTCGGCAGCTGGTCGGCAGTTCAAGAGCTGAGCAATCCAGACGCCGATGGCGTTGCCACCACGGGCCAGGTTACCACCATTGACTGCCGGAACGTATTGGTGCGTTCAGAAACCCCCACGCAAGAAGTTGTTGCGATGGGTCTGGAAAACATGATTGCGGTCGCCATGCCCGATGCGGTTTTGGTGGCCAGCATGGACAAGGCTCAGGACGTCAAACAGGCGGTTGCGGCCCTGAAGGCCAAAGGCGCCAAACAAGCGGAATCGCTGCCGGTCGATCATCGCCCTTGGGGCTGGTTCGAAAGCCTGGTCATCGGGGATCGGTTCCAGGTCAAACGCATACACGTTCACCCCGGCGCCTCACTAAGCCTGCAATCTCATCACCACCGGTCTGAACACTGGATCGTTGTACAGGGCACGGCAAAAGTTACGATCGACGAAGATGTGCGCCTGATCTCTGAAAACCAGTCTGTCTACATCCCGCTCGGTGCCGTTCATCGGATGGAGAATCCGGGCAAGGTGCCGATGGTTCTGATCGAGGTCCAGACCGGGTCTTATCTGGGTGAGGACGACATCATCCGGTACGAGGATGTGTACGCCCGCAGCTAACCTTTCACGGTGATTGGTAAACTTAAGGGCAGCTTCGGCTGTCCTTTTTCGTTGAATCCAGACCTTTGGCTACGCCCCATGGAATCCTCCAAACGTTAGGAAATGATTATTCGAACGTTCGGTAAGATCAGAACGGATTCATCCTGGGCACGGCAATGTAGCGCGCAATGCAATAGTCGGACCGACAGCTACAGGAGGACGCCACCCGTGTCACAAAACTCACCCAGATTGGATTTACCTTTCCTGCAACCTTCGCAGGCCCAGAAACACGTCACCCATAACGAGGCGCTGCGTGCTCTGGACCTGATTGTCCAGCTGAGCGTAGCGTCGACAAACGCCTCGGTCCCGCCTGCGGTGCCGGAACAGGGCGAGATTCACGCGCTTGGCGCCAACCCTACCGGGGATTGGGCCGCGCAACCGGGCGCCCTTGCGGCCTGGTTGGATGACGCATGGCATTTTGTGACCCCGGGAATCGGCTGGCGGGCCTGGGATGAACAGGCCAACCGGTTTAAGATCTGGGACGGCGCAGACTGGTCCGAACCTCAGGTCGCGACCCAGAACCTGGACGGGTTGGGCATCGCAACCGGGTATGACAGCACCAATCGGCTATCGGTCCGGTCGCCTGCGACGTTGCTCAGCCATGACGGGGCGGGGCACCAGTTGAAGATCAACAAGGCAGCGGCCGTGGATACCGCCTCGCTTTTGTTCCAGTCAAACTGGGTCGGTCATGCGGAGATGGGATTGTCCGGCAACACCGGTTTTTCCATCAAAGTCTCGGCTGATGGCGGATCCTGGACCGAGGCGCTGAGCTTTGACCCAGCCACCGGAACAGCCTCAGGCTCTGCCATTCAAAACGATGCCGAAGACATCACCGCAGGTCGCCTGATGCGGGCCGACTATGGCTACTGCCCCGGAAACCTGCTGGGCTCTGTGTCAGAAACCGCCGGGGTGCCAACCGGCGCGGTCGTCGAACGCGGATCAACCGCCAATGGCGAATACGTCCGGTTTGCGGATGGTACACAAATCTGCACGGGCGTTCTGACGGCCACCGATTGCGTGAACGCCGAAGGATCGCTGTATTCCAGCGCCGAGACCACCTGGAGCTTTCCCGCAGCCTTTGCGTCCGGAACCTCACCCTCGGTCGGTGGCAGTGGCGGCGCGACAAGCCGGTTTATAGGTTTGGGCGCGGCCACTGAAACACAAGTGCCCTTTAAGGTTCTATCGGCATCCTCGGACACAAGCAGCCTGTCCCCAACGGTAATCGCAACCGGTCGCTGGTTCTGAGCTTTAGACCGTCCAGAGCTATTCCCGGGCGGTCATTTGGCGCGCAAATCGGTGTCTGCCTGCTCCAGAAACCACGCATAGGTCTCGCGGATACCATCTTCGAGTCCGACGCGTGCGCGCCACCCCATATCGGCCAGTCGGGACACATCCATCAACTTGCGCAGTGTCCCGTCAGGCTTGCTGACATCCTGGGTGATCTTACCCGTGAATCCGGTTGTCCTGGCCACCAGGGCCGCCAGCTCAGCGATTGAGATATCTTCGCCGCATCCCACATTGATATGGCTCAGCATCGGCTGGGTATTCGCGTCGTAGATATCGCGCGGTAAGTCGAGCACAAACAAGGACGCCTCGGCCATATCATCGACATGCAAAAACTCGCGCCGCGGTTTTCCTGTGCCCCAGATCACCACTTCTTCCAGCCCGTCGCGCTGTGCCTCGTGGAATCTGCGGATCAGGGCCGGCAGGACATGGCTGTTTTCGGGGTGAAAATTGTCTCCGGGTCCGTAAAGATTGGTTGGCATAACCGACCGGTAATCGACGCCATGTTGGCGATTATAGCTTTCACACAGCTTGATCCCGGCGATTTTCGCAACCGCATAGGGTTCGTTGGTGGGTTCCAGCACGCCGGTCAGCAAAGCGTCTTCACGCATGGGCTGAGGCACAGCCCGTGGGTAAATGCACGAGCTGCCCAGCTGTAGCAAATGCTTTACCCCCGCTGCAAAAGCCTGATGAATCACGTTGCATTCAATCATCAGGTTTTCGTAAATGAAATCTGCGGGGTACGTGTTATTTGCGTGAATCCCACCGACCTTGGCCGCGGCTAGGATCACCATATCCGGACGCTCAGTCTGCATAAAATCACGCACGGCGGATTGGTCGGTCAGATCCAGTTCGGAATGCCTGCGCGTGATCAACTCCAGCGCTTCGCCTTCGTCCTTGCGGTTTTGCAAACGACGCAGGATTGCGCCGCCAACCATACCACGATGCCCGGCAACATAGATCTTACGCATGAGGGCCTCCTCAGCCGTTTTCCAGGCTCATTGGCAGCTCAAACCCGTGCTCTTTCAAAAGCGCGTGACGTTTGGCCGTCTTCAGGTCTTCGGTCACCATCTCAGCGCACATTTCCTGCACGGTCAGTTCTGGTACCCAACCCAGTTTGTTCTTGGCGTTTGAGGGATCGCCCAGAAGGGTCTCGACCTCGGCCGGGCGAAAATATTGCGGGTCTATCCGCATCACGACGTCACCGGGTTTCAATCCCGGGGCTTTGTCCCCCTCGATCGAGACGACAGTCGCGGTTTCGTCAACGCCTGACCCGGTGAATTCCAGTGAAACGCCAAGCTCGGCTGCCGACCATTCAATGAACTGTCGTACCGAATACTGAACCCCGGTCGCAATCACGAAATCCTCAGGATTGTCCTGCTGCAGCATCAGCCACTGCATCCGCACATAGTCCTTCGCGTGGCCCCAATCCCGCAGACTGTCGATATTGCCCATGTACAGGCAACTTTCCAATCCTTGCGCAATATTTGCCAAACCGCGTGTGATCTTGCGGGTAACAAAAGTTTCGCCCCGGCGCGGGCTTTCGTGGTTAAACAGGATCCCGTTACAGGCATACATGCCATAGGCCTCACGGTAATTGACCGTGATCCAGTAAGAATAAAGTTTGGCAACCGCATAAGGTGACCGTGGGTGGAACGGGGTGGTTTCGCGTTGCGGGGTCTCTTGCACCAGACCGTAGAGTTCCGAGGTCGAGGCCTGATAGAAGCGTGTCTTTTTCTCGAGCCCGAGAAAACGTATCGCTTCCAGCAAACGCAAAGTACCAATGGCATCTACATCCGCAGTGTATTCCGGGGATTCAAAACTGACGGCCACATGGGACTGTGCGCCTAGGTTATAGACCTCGTCCGGCTGCACTTCGCGAATGATTCGCGTCAGGTTAGACGTATCGCTCAGATCTCCATAGTGCAGGTGCAGTTTGGGATTGGGAACGTGTGGATCCTGATAGATGTGATCGATGCGTTGCGTGTTGAATGAGGACGCCCTACGCTTAATGCCGTGAACTTCATAACCTTTTTCCAACAAAAACTCGGCCAGATACGATCCGTCTTGTCCGGTAATCCCGGTGATTAATGCCGTTTTTGTCATAGTTCCGCCCTACGAAAACAAATGTGTATGATTGCCGACCCAAAAACAGCAAGAATCCCCGGAATGCAACCCAAGCACGCTGACAGGCATTGAAACCGGCGGAACTTTCTTCGAATGTGTGCGCGCCAAAGGCGGTATTTGTTAAGAAGGGTATTTTAGTATGCGTATTGCGATGATCGGAACCGGCTATGTAGGTTTGGTGTCCGGGGTATGTTTTTCCGATTTCGGCCATGATGTCATTTGCGTCGACAAGGCCGAACAGAAAATTGAGATGCTGCAGGCTGGCGAAGTCCCGATATATGAGCCCGGGCTTGACGTCCTGATGGCCAAAAACGTAGCCGCTGGTCGGCTCAGCTTTTCCACGGACCTGGCCGCAGCAGTGGATGGTGCGGATGCTGTTTTTATTGCCGTGGGCACGCCCACACGTCGCGGGGACGGTCACGCCGATCTGACTTATGTGATGGCCGCCGCAGAAGAAATTGCGCATGCGATTACGGGCTACACTGTGGTGGTAACCAAATCGACCGTTCCAGTTGGCACCAATCGCAAGGTGCATCAGGTCATTTCTGCCGCCAACCCGAAGGCCGAATTCGACGTCGCCTCGAACCCTGAATTCCTGCGCGAAGGGGCCGCCATTGATGATTTCATGCGCCCGGATCGTGTGGTTGTCGGCGTTGAATCAGACCGCGCCGCCGATGTCATGGCGGAAATATACCGCCCGCTTTACCTGCGGGACTTCCCGATCCTGACCACCGATCTGGAAAGCGCAGAGATGATCAAATACGCCGCTAACGCGTTTCTTGCGACCAAGATCACCTTTATAAATGAGATCGCAGGCCTGTGCGAACGTGTTGGCGGCGACGTGAAAGAGGTCGCCCGAGGCATCGGTCTGGATGGACGCATTGGCAATAAATTCCTACATGCAGGTCCGGGATATGGCGGATCGTGCTTTCCAAAAGACACCGCCGCTCTGGCCCGGATCGGTCAGGAACATGCCCACCCGATGCAGATCACCGAAACCGTCATCCGGGTGAATGACGAGGTCAAGAAACGGATGATCCAGAAAATCCGAGATGTCTGCGACGACAGTTTCAATGGAAAAACGATCGCTGTTCTGGGCGTGACCTTCAAACCCAATACCGACGATATGCGTGATGCGCCCTCGTTAACTATCGTGCCTGCACTGATCGGTGGTGGGGCAACGGTGCGGGTTGTCGACCCTCAGGGGCGTTCCGAAGGTGAGGCCCTGCTGCCCGGCGTCGAATGGTGCGAAGACCCCTATGCTGCTGCTGCTGATGCGGATGTCGTTGTGCTGTTGACCGAATGGAACGAGTTCCGTGCGCTCAATCTGAGCGAACTAGCTGGCACGATGAAATCCCCCCGAATGGTCGATCTGCGCAATATCTATTCCGAACCCGCCGTCAAGAAATCCGGCTTCGATAGTTACGTCGGTATTGGGCGCTGATCTTCGGATCAAGTTTGGATGGCCGATTCAAAACAACCGGCCATCCGTCATTCATTTTGTCAAAACGCCGCCAGATCCCTGAGGAACAGCGCGATACCCGGGAAGTAGATCAGCATAGCCGTCATCAGCGCCAGGATCGCGAAGAACGGCAAAGTGCCCCGGATCACCTCAAGATAAGGTCTGTTGAAAATCGCGATTGCGGTGAAGATATCGCAGCCAAACGGCGGTGTTGCTGATCCGATGGCCATCTGCAGCGTCACCATAACCCCGACAAGAACCGGATCAATCCCCGAGGCATCCACGATCGGAACGAAGATTGGCGTAAGGATGACAAGCACGACCAGCGAGTCGACGAACATACATCCCACGAAGAAGCACAGCGCGATGATGAACAGGATGTATTCCTGCGACGCGCCTTCCAGGTTCAGCGGCTCTAACAAGCCCTGTGGGATCTGTTCGAAGGAAATATACCAGGAGAACGCCTGACCGATCCCGACAAGGATGAACACAACCGCCGTAATCAATCCTGTGCTGAGAGCGGAATCCAAAACGTCGTTGAGTTTCAGTTCCCGATAAATCACGCATTCGACGATCAGCGCATAAAGCACCGAAAACGAGGCTGCTTCGGTCGGGGTCACTGCGCCGGTGTAGATACCGCCGACGATCAGGACCGGGAAACCAAGCGGCAGTATGGCCTTGCGAAACGCTGCGCGCCGCTCGGCCCCGGATTTCTTTGGCACCCGCGCGATCAGATCGCCCTGCAGGACGCTGTAGAAATAGCAATAGACCGAAAACATCAGCGCCAGAACAACGCCCGGACCAATTCCTGCAATGAACAGCTCGCCCACGCTGGTATTGGCCAGCGTGCCATATAGGATCATCCCGATGCTTGGAGGGATAAGGAAGGCGATGTCGCTGGCATTGATGATCAACGCCATGACAAAACTGTCCTTGTAACCGGCCTTCAGCAGCTTTGGCCGCATGATCTGACCAATCGAAACCACGGTAGCCTGAGTCGAACCCGAAACCGAGCCGAACAATGTGCAACTGATGCAGGCCGTGATCGGCAATCCGGCCCGGCGGTGACCGACAAAGGCTTCGATCAGCCCCAGCAGATTGTTGGCCGTATGACCTCTCGCCATGATATCGGCGGCGAATATGAACATCGGCACAGCGATCAGCGCGTTTGGCGAAATGCCGGTGACCATCTGCTGGATGATGACGCCAGTATCGCTTTGCGAGAAATGAACAAGGCCAATCAGCGTGGCAACCGCTAGCGGAACAACCATCGGGTAGCTGAGGAACAGCAGAACCACCATCGCCACGACCAGAGCAAAGGTGATTACATAGATATCCAGCTCACCAGCTATGACATCGCCAAAGAAATCAAGGAATCCGGGCATCTCAGACTCCTACATCCACTGCGTCATTGTCCTCGACCTCGTACGAGTGCCAGATGCCGACATGAGTGACATTCATGATGAATGCGATCAGATATTGCAGGCTGGCCATAAACAGGCCGACCGGGATCACCGAGTAGATGATATAGACCGGAAACTGCAGCGCCGGGCTCAGACGGTTCAGCTCTTTGATCTCAAGCACGTAGAACACGGACTTATAGGCCAAAAAGGCCAGCAGCATGCTGGTCGTGATCGAAATCAGCGTCAGGATCACTTTCTTGGACCGGCGGGACAGCGTGTCATAAACCGCCGTCATCCGAATGTTCCGACCTTTCCGAACCGCATAGGCAAATCCAAAAAAGGTCACGCTGACAATCAGAAACTGGTTCAGCTCTTCCGAGAAGAACAGGCTTTTGCCAAAGGCGTAGCGGCCAATGGCGTTAGCGGTCGAATTCACCATCATCAACAATATGGCCAGAATGATAACGAATTTCTCGATGAACTCGGTGCCCCTACTCAGGGCGACCAATGCGCTTTTCATGATTTTCCCTCCCTCGGCCCGCCAGTCAGCGTTCCGTAAATGAAAGACGCGACGCCTGAATGAGACGCCGCGCCTTTCAGTGATGTCAGCTCTTATTGCGACGCATCGCTCACCTCGTTAAGCAGGCCGTCGAGGATCTTCTGGGCTTGCGCGCGGGCCGCAGGTTTCTCGGCGTCGTCATAGGCGTTTTCGACCACATCGAAGAATGTTTCATGCAATGTGGCGCTTTGGGCTTCAAAGACAGCGCGCTCGTCCTCGGTCAGGACAATGACCTGCAGATCGGGGCGCTCGGCCTTGATCTTGTCCATGTTTTCCAGATTGATCTTGATCTGATAATCATGCGCAGCCTGCTCGCCCTCGGCGATGGCGTTCTTGACCATCTCTTGCTGATCCGCGGGCAGACCGTTGAACCATTCACTGTTGGTGGAAACGGTGCCGACGTAAGGAAGCTGGCCCGGGAAGATCAGGTAATCCTGAACCTCATGCCACTTGGCGTTGTAGATGAAATAGATCGGGTTCACCATGCCATCGACGGTCTTCAACTGCAGCGCGCCATAGACCTCGCCCCAGGACAAAGGAGTCGGGTTGGCGCCAAACGCCTTGAATGTTTCCACCGGAATGGTCGAGGTGAAGGTACGGATCTTTTGACCTTCGAAATCAGCGGGGCTGCGGATCGCCTTGTTGGCACCCCAGGCCATGTCGCCTTCCGAGATCATAGTGAGCAGCTTTAGGTTCACCTTCTCGAATTTCTCGCTGAGGTCTTCATAGATGGTCGGGCTGGTGGTCAGAACTTCGCGGATCACGTCGATATCACCGCCCAGAACATAGGGAAGATCAAGAACCTGCGCCTCGGGCACATAAGACCCCAGGTGACCGGTGCCCACCGATACGAACTGGACCGTACCCTTAGATGTCAGCTCGACAATATCGTTCTCGGTACCCAACTGACCGTAGTAGTAGATACGCACTTTGATGTCGCCATTGGACTGCTCTTTGACACTTTCGGCGAAGGCCTGTGCAAAGATATCCTGTACGTCGCCTTTGTCCTCTTCCGAGGCGAATTTCCAGGTGTCCGCAAAGGCAGCAGTCGACAGACCTGCCGCGAAAACCGCCGAGGTAATCAGCTTGCTAAAGATGGATGTCATTCTGTTAGTCCTTTCTTGCCCGCTCATGCGAGCCCTTCTGAGATGATGACAAGAGGACGTATTTCCTGCGTCCTCGCCTGTTGGTTGGTTCTCTTGCACAGGGCGCCGTAACCGGCCGCGCCTGACGGCGTGGTCGCGATTCCAAGTGCTGTGACAGCTTCTGCGGCTGCCTGGCCTTCTTCTTCGGAAAGGGTTTCGTAGCTCACGCCGCAGCGCTCGAGCACATCCCAGGCCACGATCGACGGTGCCTTGCAGTCAAGCCGACCCATATTCGAATCCGGCCCATCGCTGCGGGTGGCCCGTCCGGCCAAGTGACTGGCCCGCAAACAGGACGCAGCGCCGGGTTCGACAACGATCAGTTCAGGTTGTTCCGCCCAGTTCAGACGGATCATATGCGACATTGCAGCGGCCAACCCACCGACACCGGCCTGCAGATAGACATGCGTAGGCCACTGCCCCGAGGCCTCGAACCGCGCGCGCAACTCTTCGGCGATGACGCAATAGCCCTCCATCACCAGTTTCGGAATCTCGGTGTAACCAGGCCAGGTTCCGTCGGCCAAAAGCGTGGCACCGGTGGTTTTGGCGTCAGCAATAGCGGCGGCGACGCTTTCGTCATAAACATCGCCCGAACGGACAACCTCGGCACCGAAGGTTCTAAGACGGTCGCCGAACCCTTGCGGTACGGTCTGCGCCAGATGAATTCGCGCCTTTGCACCCATCGCCCGCGCCCCCGCCGCAACGCCCATTCCGTGGTTGCCTGCACTTGCGCAGACGAATGTGTGGCTAGATGCGAATTCTCGAAAATCGGCATCCTTCATCCGCGTGAAGGAGAGCGTTTCACCTGTATTCTCGTGCCATGCATCCTCGAGAAGGCGTGCAACCGCATAGGGTGCCCCCAAAGCTTTGAAGGCGCCAAGCCCCATACGCTCTGTCTCGTTCTTGGCCAGAATGCTCTGACCATCCGGCCCCGTGATTTCAATCAGCGGCGATACAGCATAGGTCTCTTGCCCCTGAAAAAACTCCTGCGCACGGACGAAATCCGGGGCGAAGCTTAGGTCGTCGGTCGCTATCATGTATTTTTCATCCGCTTTTTCCATGTGCAGAGATTGTGCATGACCGACCTATTTCTATTTATCGTATTTGACCCTAATCTCGATAATATGTTTCAAACCTGCCTCTTCCATCGCGAGGATTTTTCATGAACCAACAACTTGATGATGCAGACACGATAATCCTCAGAACCCTGCAAAGGGATTGTCGAATCGGGCTGGAACAGCTGGCGCAAGAATGCAGTCTTTCAGTTCCCTCGGTGCAGCGGCGGCTCAAGCGGTTGCGAGATTCCGGGCTGATCCTGAAAGAGGTCGCGGTGCTCAACCCGTCGCGCTTTGACTATAAGATGACCTTCATCGTTCTGGTCGAACTTGACCGGGAATCGCTTCAGCAACTCGATCTGTTCCGAAAACGCGCCAGGAACGAGCCGCAAGTTCAGCAATGCTATTATGTGACCGGTGATGCCGACTTTGTTCTTATCTGCGTCGCGCAGGACATGGAGGATTTCGAGGACCTGACCCATCGCTTGTTTTTCGATAACTCGAATGTCCGCAGATTTCGCACATCCGTCGCGATGGACCGTACAAAGATTGGTCTGGAACTTCCGATCTGAACTTGGCGCTTTTGTGCAATTTTTTCTGCTTTAGGGTCGGAAATTTGATGCGAAACACGCAGCCCTATCCTGTAGAACCGATGCAACTCACACGCGGATGAAGAAATGAGCTATTTAGAGAACCGTATGATCGCGCTTCGGCGGGATTTGCACAGGCACCCGGAACTGGGCTTTCAAGAGGCGCGGACCAAGTCGGTTGTCGCTGAACGGCTGCGCGCCCTTGGGATCGAAGTGCACGAAGGCGCAGGCGTTGTCGGTGTGCTTCGATCCGGCGGTGGCAACAAAGCCATTGGCCTGCGTGCTGACATGGATGCGCTTCCAATCACCGAAACCTCGTCCCATGACTATGTCTCGACCTCACCCGGTGTGATGCATGCTTGTGGCCACGATGGACATACAACCATGCTGCTTGGGGCGGCAGAGCGTCTGGCGAAAGAACCTACCTTTGATGGTACGGTTGTTTTTCTATTCCAGCCAAACGAAGAGCACGGCCTGGGCGCGCGCGCGATGATCGACGACGGTGTGCTAGAGCAATTTCCGGTCGAAGAAATCTATGCAATCCACAATTTGCCAGGGGCTCCAGCCGGTCAGATTTCGACCCGCGCCGGTATTATCTGTAACAGTGAAACCCTGTTCGAGATCACGGTTAAAGGCCAGGGCGGTCATGCCTCGATGCCACAAACCGGCGTTGATGCAATTACCGTAGGGTCCGAGATTGTGGTGGCATTGCAGACCGTGGTGGCTCGAAAGCTTGCGCCCGCCTCTGGCGCGGTAGTGTCCGTGACCGAATTCCTGACGGACGGCCAGCGAAACGTCTTGCCGGGCAACGCCACTCTCAAAGGAGATTTCCGCGCCAGATCGCCCGAGGACCGCAACGCCATCGAAGGTTTCATGCGCCAGATCACCGAAGGGATTGCGGCAGCACATGGCATTCAAGCATCGGTCAGCTTTGATACGCAGTTCGTCGAGACCATCAACGCCGCCACCCCGGCCCTTGCGGTATATCGCGCAGCCGAAGCCGCCGGTTGTGACCTGATCAAAGATCGGGCACCGATGAGTTTTTCTGAGGATTTCGCCCAGTTTTCGGCCGCCGTGCCAGGATGTTTCCTGTTGCTGGGCAATGGCGAGACCGGGCCACATGGCCAACCGCTCCATGCTTCTGACTATGATTTCAATGATGAACTGCTGCCGATCGGAGCTGAATTCTGGGCCCGATTGGTTCAGGACCGGTTGCCCCTGCGAAAGGATCAAAAGTCATGAACGCCCCACGACGCGGTTTTGACCAACAAGAATTCGCAACGCGTACCGCAGCGGCGCAGACAAAGATGGCCGAAACCGGTATGGCGGGCATATTGCTGACAACTGAACCGGATGTGCGCTATTTCAGCGGGTTCCACACGCTGTTTTGGCAAAGCCCGACCCGCCCATGGTTCCTGTTCATCCCGGCAACCGGCAAGCCCATCGCAATCATCCCTGAGATCGGCGCAGACCTTATGCGGCGAACCTGGGTCACAGATATCCGCACCTGGGGCGCACCTGCACCAAAGGATGACGGTATCGGGCTGTTGACCGATCTGCTGGCGCCGCTTGCCAGCCGCGGCGAGACTGTCGGCCTGATGAAGGGCCACGAAACCCATTTACGGATGCCCCTTGGCGATTATGAGCGGCTGATCGCGGGCCTGAACGGACTAAAGATCACTGACGCGACCGAGATCGTTCGGGGCTTGCGAATGGTGAAATCCGAGGCCGAGATCGAAAAGCTCTCTTATATCTGCTCAATCGGGTCACAGACGTTTGAGCAGGTGCCTGACTTCGCTCGCGAAGGGCAGCCGCTTGAGGATGTTTTCCGCTCCTTTCGGCGCGAGGGGTTGGCGCAGGGGGCCGATGACGTCCCGTATTTGGTCGGCGGTGCGGATACGGGTGGCTATCACGACGTCATCTCGCCCCCGTCGCGCCGCCCGCTGGCGCGCGGCGATGTGCTGATGCTCGACACGGGGGCCAACTGGGACGGGTATTTTTGCGACTTCGATCGGAATTGGGCCATTGGCCGCGCCGATGACGCCTCACGCCGTGCATATGATGTTCTTTGGCGCGCGACTGAGGCCGGGATCGCCGCAGCTCGCCCCGGAGCGACTTGCCGAGAATTGTATCAAGCGATGCAGAAGGTGATCGCTGAGCTCGACGATCAGGGTGGTGACGTCGGCAGGCTGGGTCATGGGCTTGGCATGCAGCTGACCGAATGGCCCTCGCACACCAGTTGGGATACAACTGAGATCACCGAAAATATGGTACTGACCCTTGAACCATCGCTTGGCTATGGCGACGGTCGGGTCATGGTGCACGAAGAGAACATCGTCATACGTGCAAGTGGGGCAGAGCTTTTGACCAAACGCGCCGCGCCCGAACTACCAATCATCTGAGGCCAATCATGAAGCTTGATTTCGAAACAGACGAAGGCATTGGCACCCGCGCCAATCTAGGTGTGATTGTTCTTGAGACTGACGAGACGTTAGAGAACGAATTCTCTCGGATCATGCGCCTAGCTGGTGTCGCGCTCTATCACAGCCGGATTCCGATGGTGCCCGAAATCCGACCCGACACACTGGCGCGGATGGAACAGGACCTGCCTGCGACGGCACGGCTTTTGCCACCATCGCTCAGCTTTGATGCAATCGGATTTGGCTGTACCTCGGCCTCGACCGTGATCGGGTCCGAGAATGTGGCCAAGGTGATAAAGACGGTCTGCCCGGATGCACGTGTGACAGATCCGTTGGCGGCAATCATCGCTGCCGGTCAGCATTTAGGAGCCCGACGATTGGGCTTCGTCACCCCCTATATTCCCGAAGTTTCCGCTGGGATGCGCACAAAGCTGGAACAGGCCGGTTTCGAAATCGCAGGTTTCGGGTCGTTCGAGGAAGGAAATGATCGCGTTGTTGCGCGGATCACAGAAGGGTCGATCCTTGACGCTATTGAAAAGGTCGCGGCTCAAGCGCCCTGCGATGCTGTTATTGTCTCTTGCACGAACCTGCGATGCCTTGACGTCATTGTTCGGGCAGAAGAAAAGATCGGGATTCCAGTCATTTCCAGCAATCAGGCGCTTGCCTGGCATATGCTTCGATTGGCCGGCATTGAGGACCTCAACCCTCAGTTCGGACGGCTCTTTGGATAGAGCGAGAAGGGTGTCCGCCTAGGGCGCTTTCGTTCAAGCAGGCGATTTGAGGCCAAGCGTTGCCAGAGTTGCAGCCATTGTCTGGCCCCAACGGTCCTGCAATGCGCTGTTTGTGTTGCGACGCAGGCCCATTGATTTCAACAGCTCGAACCGTTTCGGGTCATCGCCGCCGAAGGACACCGCAACCCGAGGCCACCAGTAAGTGACCGAGTTCTGCATGTCGTCCGCCGCACCGTTCTCGATCAGTTTGACCGCCCCTTCCAACGCCAGCTCGCCATGATGCGCCTCGACCGGGGCGATGGATCGGAAGGCTTCGGCCAGAGGCTGATACGAGATGGTGGAATACTCGGCCAGTTGTTCGGCCACCGCGCGGCTCATCAGCAGATTCATGACCACAGCGTCTGTCCAGCCGGACAGCGGATAGTTGAACACCGCCAGACGCATGTCATGCTCGGACCGGGTGGCCCCGATATCCGCATCCCGCGACAAGCGCATGGTCCAAGGATGGTGATTGGCATAGCGTTCGGTATCTGCGCCAAATTCGCCCATGATGCTGAGAACACAATTTGCGTGATCTGACTTTTCCAGCACGATCTTTGCGGCGGCGATCCGTTCTTTGATCCCCGGCCCCTGATTGATGATGTCGGCAAACCCGGCAGCCCCGGCCAGTTCACTGTCGACAAATGTCGCCATCAGCTTCATCAGCTCGGCCCGATAGCGAGGCGGCACATTCGATGGGTTGGTCAGAACACCGCCTGCGGCCAGATAGCTGTCGAGTGTCATTGAATCGGACATATCTGCCCCCTTTCTACCGGTCGTAATCCACGACCACGCGGTCTGTTACCGGATAGGCCTGGCAGCTTAGCACATAGCCTTTTTCCACTTCGTAGTCTTCCAGCGCGTGATTGGCGAGCATCTCGACCTCGCCCTCAAGCACCTTGCAGCGGCAGGTCGAACAGACCCCCGCCTTGCAGGCAAACGGGGCATCCATAGCGTTTGCCAGGGCGGCCTCAAGAATGGACTGGTCCTTGGGTATGGTCACGGTCTGGGTGGATCCGTCCAGCGTGATCGACGCGCTGCTTTGGTTGCCTTGCGTGGCTGCGTCCGCCGAGACCGGCTTGGCCCTGGCCCGCCCGGGCTGGGCGCTGGCGAACAGCTCGAACTTGATCTGGCCGTCATCCAGACCGTGCTCGCGCAGCGCCGCAGCAATGCCCAGCATCATCGGTTCCGGGCCGCAGATGAACGCCGTGTCAACATGGTCGATATCGACCCAATGTTTGAACAGCTGCGCGCATTTTTCCTGGGTCACCAGACCTGTGAACAGCTCGATCTCTTGAGAGTCTGTCTCAAGAATGTGGATCACGTTGAGGCGGCCCATATAGAGGTTCTTGAGGTCTTCGAGATCCTCGCGGAACATGATCGTGTTGATACCCTTGTTGGCATAGATCAGGGTAAAGCGCGATTGCGGTTCCCGCGCGAGGGTCGTCTTGAGGATCGACAGCACCGGAGTAATCCCCGAGCCCCCTGCAAAGCCCAGATATTGCTTTTGCGCAGCCGCATCCATCGGCGTATGAAAGCTGCCCATCGGCGGCATGGCCTCGACAACATCGCCGATATTCAGTTCAGTATTCGCCCAGCCGGAAAAAGCGCCGCCCTCAACCCGTTTGATGCCAACCTGCAGCACGCCTTCGTCCTTGCCCGCGCAGATCGAGTAGGACCGGCGCAGCTCTTCTCCGTCAAAGTTGCGGCGGAATGTCAGGTACTGACCGGCGGTGAAATCGAACTGATCCGCAGCGCCGTTTACAGGTTCCAGTGTCACCACCACCGCATCGCGAATGGTTTTGTGGATATCTGTGACTTTCAGGTCGTGGAAACGTGCCATCCGGTGGTCCTCCTCAGATGCACTTGAAATAGTCAAATGGTTCCAGGCAGTCGGTGCATCGCCAATGCGCCTTGCAAGGGGTCGAACCGAACTGGCTGACCTTCTCGACCGCTTTGCTGCCGCAGCGTGGACAGCGATCCGGGCCGCCCGCCGGTTGTGGTGGGGCAATGCCATAGTCTTCCAGCCGTGCCCGGCCCTTTTCGCTGAGCCAGTCGGTGGTCCAGGCCGGGGCGATGCTGGTTTCAATCTGCACGTCACTGATCCCGCGATCGTGCAAGGCGGTTTCGATATCCAGGCTGATAATGGATGTTGCCGGACAGCCGGAATACGTTGGAGTGACCGTCACCTTCAACGTCTCGTCCTGCCACTGCACGTCGCGCACAATGCCAAGATCGACCACTGAAATCACCGGAATTTCAGGGTCAGGAACAGCATCCAGCCATTCCCAGATTTGTTTGGTCGATGCCCGATCCATCGGCGTTACCAGCTTGCTTCGGGATAGGCGCGTTGCAGCCACTGCATCTGTGTCAACAGATGACCCAGATGTTCCGTATGCATCCGCCCGTCACGCCCACCTTTATGGGCAAACGCGCCTTCCGGGATCGTCAAGGTCGCCTCGGACAGGATCCGCTGCACCAAAGTGTCAAACTCCGCGCGCAGATCCGCGGGGTTCGGCGCAATGCCCGCCGCGACCATCTCGGCGTCAACTTCGTCGCTGGTGAACATCTCACCGACATACGGCCACAGGTAGTCCAGAGCCGACTGCATCCGGGCGTGGCTTTCCGCTGTTCCGTCCCCCAGACCAACCACCGTGTCGCCCGAGCGTTCCATGTGATATGCCACCTCTTTGCTGGTTTTCGCGGCAATGGCCGCGACACGGTCATCCGTAGAGTTGAGCAAGCGTCCCAGCATGATGGAATGCCATGCATCGAACAGGAACTGTCGCATCAATGTGCGACCGAAATCCCCGTTGGGAACCTCAACCAACAGCACGTTCCGGAAATCCCAGGCGTCGCGCAGAAAGGCCAGATCGTCGGCAGTTTTGCCGCCTTGGATCTCGCCCGCCAGACCCAACCACATCTGGGTTTGCCCGATCAGGTCTAGGGCCGTGTTGGCCAGCGCGATATCCTCTTCCAGCACCGGCGCATGGCCGCACCATTCACTGACGCGATGGCCAAGGATCAGATCGTTGTCGCCCATCCGCAGAAGGAATTGCACAAATGCCGCGTCCCGGTCCATCACATGGCCCCCACTTCATCGGGGATGTCGAAAAAGGTCGGGTGACGATAGACCTTGCTTTCGCTGGGCTCGTATAATGGGCCCTTGTCGCTGGGCGAGGAGGCCGAGATATTATTCGCCTCGACCACCCAGATCGACACACCTTCATTGCGGCGGGTATAGACATCGCGCGCGTTCTTGATGGCCATCTCCGCGTCAGGGGCATGCAACGAGCCGACGTGACGGTGGCTCATACCATGCTGACCGCGGATAAAGACTTCCCACAGGGGCCATTCGTTTTTCATCGGGTTTCCTCCTCAGGGTCGACTTATTCGGCAGCCACTGTGCCAGAGCGTTTCTTTTCGGCATGGGCCATCAGCCCGTCGCGCACCCATTTGCCGTCGTCCCAGGCTTGGTTTCGGGCGGCCAGCCGGTCGGTGTTGCAGGGGCCATTGCCACTGATGACATCGAAGAACTCGGACCAGTCAGGTTCTGAGAAATCATAATGGCCGCGATCGTCGTTCCAATTCAGCTTTGGGTCAGGGATGGTCAGGCCCAGATACTCGGCCTGTGGCACAGTCTGATCGACGAATTTCTGACGCAGCTCGTCATTGGTGTTCATCTTGATCTTCCATTTCATCGACTGCGTCGAATGCACCGAGTCCTTGTCGGACGGTCCAAACATCATCAGCGATGGGTACCAAAAGCGGTTCAAAGCGTCCTGCGCCATTCGTTTCTGTTCCGGCGTGCCTTCGGCCATCTTGCGGATGGCGTCATAGCCCTGACGCTGATGAAAGCTCTCTTCTTTGCAGATGCGGATCATGGCGCGTGAATACGGACCGTAGGACGTACGCTGCAACGGCACCTGGTTCATGATCGCGGCGCCATCCACCAGCCAGCCAACGGCACCAACATCAGCCCAGTTCAGGGTGGGATAGTTGAAGATGGACGAGTATTTCATGCGCCCGTCCAGCAGCATTTCGGTGATCTCATCCCGGCTGACACCCAGTGTTTCGGCGGCGCAGTAAAGGTACAGACCATGCCCGGCCTCATCCTGAACCTTGGCCAACAGGATCGCCTTGCGTTCCAGCGTGGGCGCCCGCGTGATCCAGTTCGCCTCGGGCAGCTGCCCAACGATTTCGGAATGGGCGTGCTGGCCGATCTGGCGGATCAGTGTCTTGCGATAGCCTTCGGGCATCCAATCCTTGGGTTCGATCTTTTCGTCAGCGTCTATGCGCGCCTGAAAGGCAGCAAGCTTTGCAGGATCTTCCTGTGTCGCCTCGGACTTAACCATCTGAGCATACATGTCCCGTCATCTCCCTTATACGCGTTCAAGAATAAGCGCTGCGCCCTGACCGACGCCGACACACATGGTGCACAGCGCATATCGCCCGCCCGTACGCCGCAACTGATAGGCCGCGGTCATAACCAACCTTGCGCCGGTCATGCCCAACGGGTGGCCAATGGCAATCGCGCCCCCATTCGGGTTCACCTGTGGCGCGTCGTCTGGCAGGCCCAGTTCGCGCAGTGTCGCCAGACCCTGGGACGCGAAGGCCTCATTCAACTCTATCACGTCCATTTGCTCGATGCTCAGCCCGGCGCGGGCCAAAACTTTGCGGCTGGCCGGAACCGGGCCAATGCCCATGACACGCGGCTCAACCCCGGCGACAGACATGCCCACGACCCGGGCCATCGGGGTCAGGCCGTTCTTTGACGCTGCCGCCTCATTGGCCATCAAAATGGCTGCAGCGCCATCATTGACGCCCGAGGCGTTGCCAGCGGTCACCGTCTTGTCCGACCCGTTGACACCTTTGAGACCAGACAGTTTGTCCACGGTCACATCCGAGCGCGGATGTTCATCCGTATCGACAATGATCGGATCGCCCTTGCGTTGCGGGATCGTGACCGGGGTGATTTCATCCCGGAACAGACCTGCCTCGTGCGCGGCGGCCCATCGGGCCTGACTGCGCGCCGCAAAAGCATCTTGGTCATCGCGGCTGATACCAAAGTCTTCGGCCACATTGTCGGCCGTTTGCGGCATCGAGTCGATGCCATAGGCCTGTTTCATCTTCGGGTTCACAAAGCGCCAGCCGATCGTCGTATCATAGACCGCATTGCTGCGGGTAAAGGCCGAGGTCGCCTTGGGCATCACAAAGGGCGCCCGCGACATGCTTTCGACGCCGCCGGCCACAGCCAGATCATAATCGCCCGCCTTGATGCCCCGCGCCGCCATTCCAACCGCATCCATTCCACTGGCGCACAATCGGTTCACTGTTGTTCCGGGCACATCAACCGGCAATCCAGCCAACAAGGCCGCCATCCGCGCCACATTGCGGTTGCTTTCACCCGCCTGGTTGGCATCGCCATAGATCACATCATCAACGCTGGCCCAATCAACCTGCGGGTTGCACTCTTTCAGGGCGGCCAATGGAATCGCGGCCAGATCATCTGTCCTGACTGACGACAAAGCCCCCCCATATCGCCCAATCGGAGTGCGCGTCGCGTCGCAAATGAATGCGTCCATCACTTAGTTCTCCTGTAGGTGCTGATCCGTATCATTGACCGCATGGTCGGTTTTTAGGGCGTCCATCGATTCGAGGCAAGCTTTATGTTACGAGTTCTTTTTCTTTTTTAGATTTTCTGTAACATTTGGCGCGAGAGAAACGCCGCAATGATCGCCGAATGACCAGCATCGGGCGGATCAGATAGGTGACGCTAAAGAAAACCTAGCTGTCCAGCTCGGCTTCCAAGGATTCCAAATCAGGGCGCGGCAGTTTTTCCAACAACTGAGATACAGCCGCCCGGCATGTAGGGCCTTTCCAGTCAGCGGGCAGAAACGCCGCAGGAAAGGCGGGATGGCGCAGAACAATACGACGCCAATTATGCACGATCAGGACACGCAGAATGGCCGTCTTCATCGGGTCGCCCGCCCCCTCGGATGGCATCTCTTGGTCGATGATCTGTGTCGATCTCAAGAACCGATCATAGGCGGTTTTCAACGCCTCTGGCCCGCAGAGATCCCGAAGCCAGCCAGGAACAGAGATAGCGCTGCTTTCCACGCCCATCAGCTCTTCAAGACCCGCCGGAACCTGACCCGGAGCCATCGACGTTGCGGGATTGAGAGAGATGTAGTCCCCAGTCAGCATCAGGTCAGCCAATTCCTTGCGCGATGAGTCCGAATTGCTGGCGATAAGTACATGCCAGAGGCCGGGTTCCGGCGTTTCCCTGGCATAGATACGCGGTGCGGCGGTCACACTCTGATGACGGCCAAACGCGGTCAGGCGGTGAAAGCTGCTGCGCCCTTTGCGGGTGCTTTCGATCCAGCCATCCTTGCGCAGCCGATGCAGGGCAACACGCGTGGCTTCGGCCTTGATCCCGGCAAGGCTGGTCAGTGCGGTGATCACCGCACCACTTATTTGATCTGTTTCTTCCTGCGCCAGATCACCGAATATCGTCACCAGCACGGACCACACCCGTTGCGTACCCTCAGAGGTCAGATGGCTAACGCAGGTTTCAAACCAATCAGGGGCTGAATCTTTCATACGGCAAGTATAATCGGGCCAGATCGAATTACCATCCGGCCCAAGAATCTTAGTAGGCCACCATGGTCAGCAGCTCATATTCGGCCACAGGCTCATCATCTTGTTGGGTCAGGGTGACATGCCAGCGCACCTCGCCATATTCATCATTGCGGCGGGTTTTCTTTTTGACCGTCAGGCGCACCTTGATGCTGTCGCCTGCCTCTACCGGTTTCATAAAGCGCAGGTTATCGAGCCCAGTATTGGCCAGGACCGGCCCCTCGTTCGGTTCCACAAAAAGACCCGCCGCGAAAGACAGCAAAAGATATCCATGTGCGACCCGGCCCGGAAAGAACGGGTTACGCTCAGCCGCGGCCTGATCCATGTGGGCATAGAAGGTGTCGCCGGTGAATTCGGCGAAATGTTCAATGTCTTCCATGGTCACGGTCCGCGGTGCGGTGTGGATCGTCTCACCAATGGCCAGATCGTGATAGCGGCGTGTAAATGGATGGGCTGGCGCATTGACCTCGGCTGCACCCGGCACCCATCTCTCGCCAATAGCTGTCAATATGTCCGGCGATCCTTGAATCGCCGTACGTTGCATATAATGCATCACACCGCGCACACCGCCCATTTCCTCGCCACCGCCAGCACGGCCGGGACCGCCATGGACCATATGCGGCAAAGGAGAGCCATGGCCTGTGGATTCTTTCATCGAGTCTCGGTTGTTGAAATAGAGCCGCCCATGATAGGCCCCTGCCCCCATAACAAAATTGCGGGCAACATCAGCATCATGTGTGATGACTGAGGCCACCAGAGACCCCTGCCCTCGGTTCGCCAGCTCAATCGCGTGGTCGGTATCGCGATAGCCCATGATTGTACTGACGGGACCAAAGGCTTCGGTATCATGCACACGTTGCGCGGCATCGGGATCGCTGCAATGGAACAGCATCGGTGGCAGAAAGGCGCCCTTATCTGCATCAGCCCCATCGACCACGAAGTCGTCCGGATTGCCAAAGACGCACTCGGCCTCGTGCCCTATAATCGCGGCCTTCTCCAAAACATCGCGCTTCTGACTGGCCGAGACCAGCGCACCCATTCGGGTGGTTTCCAGTTTCGGATCCCCAATGGTGGTCTTTGCCAAACGCGCGGACAGCGCCTCAATAACGGCCTGCACATGCGGCTCGGGCGCGATGATCCTGCGGATGGCAGTGCATTTCTGACCCGCCTTGGTGGTCATCTCGCGCTGAACCTCTTTGACGAACAGATCGAATTCGGGCGTTCCCGGCGCGGCATCAGGGCCCAGGACCGAGCAGTTCAAGCTGTCCTGTTCCGCCACGAACCGGACCGAATTTTCCAGGATTACGGGGTTCGCGCGTAGCCTCAGCGCCGTATCCGCCGAGCCGGTAAAGCTGACCACATCCTGCATGGTCAGGCGATCGAGCATGTCGCCCAGCCCGCCTGACACCAGTTGCAATGCACCGTTGGGCAATATGCCCGACTCGAGCATCAACCGAACGCACAGCTCGGTCACATAGCAGGAATTTGTGGCCGGTTTGACGATGGCCGGAACCCCCGCCAGAAGAGTCGGAGCCAGCTTTTCCAGCATGCCCCATACCGGAAAGTTGAAAGCGTTGATATGGATCGCAACACCTTTCAACGGGGTGCAGATATGCTGCCCCAGAAAGGTGCCATTGCGCGAAAGCTGCTCAACCTCGCCGTCGAGATAGACATGCCCGTCCGGCATCTCGCGCCGCCCTTTTGAGGCAAAGACAAACATCGTGCCAATACCGCCGTCAATGTCGATCAGATGATCCGCCTGGGTTGCGCCGGTATTGAAGGACAGATCGTACATCGCCTGCTTGTACTTGCCCAGATGAACAGACAGCGCCTTGAGCATCTTGGCCCGCTGGTGAAACGTCATCTTGCGCAGCGCAGGACCACCAACATTGCGCGCATGATCCAGCATTCCCTGAACGTCCAAGGCGTTGTTTCCGGCTGTTGCGATCACCTCTCCCGTCACCGCGCTTGCGATGTTGCGGGCACCTGCCCCCGGCGCAATCCACTCGCCCGCAGCAAAACTGGAAATCTGTTGGATCGTCATAGGTCTCTCCTTACTCGCGGCAGGGCTAGCGCGTGGGGGGTTTGCGATATCTTATTATTAACCGTACGGTCGGTCAATAAATTTCAGAACAAGCAGCACGGCTAGTTCAAACCTGCGCGGGCAGGTAGGCGAACCCCCGAAACCGGATACGCCCCCCACGCTGAGCACTTTCCGTGATCTGGTAATCAGGGAACCGGTTCAAAAACTGGCTAACGGCAACCCGACCTTCCATCCGGGCCAAGGTCAAACCAACGCAAGTATGCGGCCCGCCCGCAAACGCGTGGTGCTTGTTGGGACGGCGATCCAACATCATGTCATCGGGGAAATCAAATTGTCGCGGATCGCGGTTGGCCGCGCCGATGCAAAGATGCAGATCGGTTCCTGCTGGAATGACATGTCCGTGAAATTCCACCTCTTCAGTGGTCAGGCGATTGCCGAACTGGTTCGGGCTTTCCAGACGCAGAAACTCGTCAACTGCGGTGAAAATCAGGTCTGGATTAACCAACAGCTCGGTCCGCTTATCCCTGTGGCGGTCCAACAGATCCAAAGCGTTGCCAATCAGGTTTGTTGTGGTCTCATGCCCGGCATTCAGAATGAAGATGCAGTTCTGGTACAGTTCAACTTCGGTCAGGCCGCCCTCGGTGTCATCCTGTATCAACCGGGTCAAAACATCGGTCTCCGGGTTGCCCGGGTTGGCCCTGCGGTCGTCGATGATATCGCGCAGAAAGGCTTTGAACTCGCGGACTGCGCGGTTGCCCCAATCTTCCTGCTCGGGCGTCAGCTGCGGTTCCAACGCCCCGAGAATGGCCAAGGACCACTCACGCAACGGCTCACGCTCGGACCGAGGGATTCCCAGCAGGTTGCCGATGATCTCGATCGGGATCGCCCCGGCAAAATCCTCGATCAACTCAACTGTGCCCTTGGCCTGCATTTGATCCAACAGCCCGTCGACAAGTTCGATCAGACCCGGCTCCATCTGCGCCAAAGCGCGCGGGTTCATCGCGCCCACCATCACCTTGCGGACACGCGAGTGCAGGGGCGGATCATTGAACACAAGACTGGTGGTGTGATGTTCAAACAATGGGCTATCCACCCCGTATTTGGGGCCAAACACGGCCTTCTTGTCCGAAATGAACCGCGTTGTGTCCCGATAGATGATGTCCAGATCCTGATGTCGTGACAGGATCACCGACCCATCGGGTTGCAGGCAGACGGGCGTATCTTCACGCAGCGCCCTATAGGTAGGATAGGGATCATCGTGGAACCCGTCAGGCAGCTTGGTCAGCGCAAACATCAGTGGCCCATCGCACCCATCTGTTCCGGCAGAACCAGCACAAGCCAGGGCACCAGAACGATCAGGGCCAGCCGGAAGATATCGGCGATCCAAAACGGCGTGACGCCTCTGAAGATCGTCCCGGTCGACACATCCCCGACCACACCCTTCAGAATGAACACGTTCAGCCCCACGGGCGGGGTGATCAGGCTGATTTCGGTGACGACGACCACTACAATGCCGAACCAGATCGGGTCATATCCCAGCGATGTGACCAGAGGAAAAAAGATCGGCACGGTCAGCAGCAGCATCGACAGGGATTCAAAAACACACCCCAAAATGATGTAGATTCCAAGGATCATCAGGATCACCACAAAGGGCGCAACGTCATACGCTGTGACCATGGCGATCAGCGCTTCGGGCAAACCGGCGAGGTTGATGAAGTTCGAAAATATCTGCGCCCCGATCAGGACCGAGAACAGGGCCGCAGCGGTCGCGGTGGTTTCCTTCAAAACCTCGAATGTTGAACCCAGGCTAAGCCCGCCGCGCGACAAAGCAATCAAAAAGGCGCCCATGGCCCCCATCCCCGCCGCCTCGGTCGGGCTGAAGGTCAGGTTCAGCGGTTGAAAATCGAAGGCACCATAAAGCCCGCCAATGACCAGAAAGAACAGCAGCAACACGGCCCAGACCGAGCGCAAGGCCCTCAGGCGCTCGACCCAACCGTGGCGTTCGCCTGCCGGTCCCGCCTCTGGTTTGCGCCAGACGGTCCAGCGCACCGCGAAAAGATAAAACAGAATGCCAAGCACACCGGGGATAATGCCCGCAACAAACAGTTTGCCAATCGAGGTTTCCGTCAGCAGGCCATATATGACCAGAATCACCGAGGGCGGGATCAGGATGCCAAGCGTGCCACCCGCTGCAATCGACGCAGTCGAAAGCTCATCCGCATAACCATACCGGCGCATTTCCGGCATCGCGACCTTGGACATGGTGGCCGCTGTCGCCAGAGACGACCCGCAAATTGCCGAGAACCCGCCGCAGGCCGCGACAGTCGCCATGGCGATGCCGCCCCGGAAATGGCCGAGAAATGCATTGGATACCGCATAAAGCTCGCGCGCGAGCCCGCCTTTGTTCACGAACAGGCCCATCAGGATGAACAGAGGCACCACCGACAATCCGTAATCCTGTGCCGTATCGGTGATCTGGCGACCCACCATCGACATCGCCGCTTTCAAGCCGCGCTCCGAAAAGATGCTGCCGCCGCGTTCGTAGGCGAACCCAAGCGTACCAACCAGACCCATCGCGAAGACGATAGGCAGACGCACCAGTACAAGCACCAGAACAAGGGCAAAACCGATAAGTGCGGCGGTCATTGAGAGGTCTCCGACAAGGATTGGGGGTAGAAGATAGTAATTAGGCCCGTGACAATCATCGCCATGGCCGTGATCGCAGTGAACCCGGCGATGAACCAGCCGACATAGAATACCGGGATCGACAGGTATTCAGTCACATCGCCATAGTCCCGTGCTCGCTCGGCAAGAATCCAGACGCGTTTGATCGGCCAGATGAGCATCACGCCCGACACAATATATACAACAGCGTCACGCGCTCGGCTCAGCCGCAAGCGGGAAAATACTCCGTCCGTCAGGTCGACGGCGATCTGACCCTTTCCGGCTGAGATCATCGGCAGAACCGAAAACACCATGATCGCCATGAGAATACGTGTCAGCTCAGTCGCCGCCTCAATCGGGGCGTTGAAGACAGACCGCAGGATGACGTCAAAAAAGGTCATCACCATCAGGATGAACAGCGCGATACAGGCCAGCAGCGTCGGAGCGATGCTGACGCGACGCGCAAAAGTCACGAGAGATTGCATGATTGGGTCCCGGCTGGTGAATTTGGCTGGCGAAGAGACCCCGCCAGCCGGACTGCGTTATTGGGCAGCCATTTCATTTACGATCATGTCATAGGCCGCCTGTGCGTCAACACCGGTGCCGTTGACCTCGTCAATCACCTTGGCGCGGACATCAACGGCGATCGCGTTGAATTTTTCCAGATCTTCCGCCGAGGCCGCGTTGATTGCGTTGCCCTCAGTGGCTTCGGTCGCCTCGCGGCCGATCCCGTCGATCTCGTCCCAGATCTTGCCGATTTCGCGGCTCAGCGGTTCACCGAACACATTCTCCTCCAGCGCCTGCTGCAGCTCAGGGGGCAGGTCGGCAAACGTTTCTTCGTTCATGATAAAGGCGAACGACCCGCGATACAGACCGCCCGGAACCTCGTAAACGTTCTGGGCAACCTCGGTCAGCTTAAAACCCTTGCGGGACTCAAACGGCATGACAACGCCATCGGCTGCTTTCGAAGCAAGGGTCTCATAAACTTTCGGTGCAGGCACCTGGATGCCGGTCGCGCCAAGCGCTGTGCCGACGTCACCGCCGACCCCACCCGGGATACGGACCTTGAGGCCCGACACTTCATCCAGCGTGGTCACCGCGCTGCTGGAGTGCAGCTGCGCCGGACCATGCGTATGCAGGGCGATCACTTTCACGCCGCGATGCTCGTCCGCGGCCTTGAGATGCGCGTCATAGGTGCGCCAATATGCAACCGATGCGGCCTCTGCCGAGCCTTCATATCCGGGCAGTTCTATCATCTTTGTGGTGACAAAGCGCCCCGGCTGGTAGCCGTGGAAAATGATCGAGGCATCCGCCGCGCCATCCATGATCAGGTCCATCTGTGCTGGTGGTGGCGCGATCCCCAACTTCAGTTCGGCGGTGACCTGACCGTCTGTGGCCTCTTCAACCATTTCCACGAATTTTGGCCACATCTTCGCGTTGATACCGTGGGTCGGCGGCGCCCAGCTGGATATGGTCAGCGTATAATCTGCGGCCAGCGCCACGGTGCCCGAAACGGCCAAGGCGGCTGAGGCCAATAGCGTGCTCAAACTGTTGAATTTCATGGTTTTGTCTCCTCCCTCTGAAACATACATTGAATCTGCGTTAATAGTCCGTTTTGTAACCATCAATAGTCATGGTGATGTGGTCTGCCCCGCAATCCTCCAAGACCCGGGGCTTTCAGAGGCGACGGTCTCCATTATTCCCCGCGACAGCTGCGCCCCAATTTCATCCCGATAGTTCATCGGCCCCCCGCGCCAGCGCGGGAATCCGTAGCCATGGATCTGGACCATATCCACGGCCATCGCGTTTTCGGCGATACCCTCTTCGATGATCAATGCGCCCTCATTCGCAAGTACCGCCATCAAACGGGACGAAATCTCGGTGCTCGTAAACGCGCGCCGGGTGATGCCATGTTCAGCCGAGTTGGCTTCGATCAAAGCCTCGACCTGTGTATCACGGATCGGCGTACGGTCGCCGTCATCATAACGATACCAGCCTTTTCTGGACCGCTGCCCGAAACGCTCCATCTCGCAAAGCTGGTCGGCCACAGAGACATAGCGCTCATCCGGTGGGCGTGTTGCAGCATTGCGCTTGCGATTGGCCCATGAGATCTGAAGACCGGTCAGATCCTGCAATTCGTACGGACCCATGGGCATACCAAAGTCGCGCATGGCCTGATCCACTTGATAAGGCAGCGCACCATCTGCCAGAAGATAATCAGCCTCGCGCCGATAGGCGGCCAGCATGCGATTGCCGATAAAGCCATCGCAAATGCCCGATAGGACCGCCACTTTGCCCAGCTTTTTGCCAAACGCAAATCCGGTGGCGATGACCTCTGGGTCCGAATGCCCGGTATGTACGATTTCAAGCAGTTTCATGACATGGGCTGGGCTGAAGAAATGTAGACCTATACAGCGGGCCGGACTGTCGATACCGGCGAAAATCTGGTTTGGATCCAGATAAGATGTGTTGGTGGCAAGAATTGCGTTTGTGTCCATATGCCGGGCGAGTTCCGCGAAAACCTGCTGTTTGACAGATATGTCCTCGAACACCGCCTCAATGGCCAGTTGCGCATCCCGTGCGTCGGCATAGCTGTCAACGGCGCGAAAGGCGCTCAGGCGGCTCTGCATCTGCGCCTCAGTCAGCTTTCCCCGTTTGGCGGCGCCTTCGAGCAGACCCTTAACACGCCCCAAGGCCGCCGCGGCGGCTTCGGCGTTCTGCTCAATCAACGTGACAGAAAACCCCCCATTCAGGGCGGCGGTTGCAATCCCGGCACCCATCAGACCGCCGCCGACCACCGCGATACGGCTGATGTCGCGCGGGGTTACGCCTCTGATCAAAGAAGGTTTGGACACGCTCCGTTCGGCAAAGAAAGCATGGCGAAGGGCTCGGCTTTCGGCACCTTGGCGCAGGGCCAAATGGCGGACGCGCTCTTTTGGCAAGGCATCGGCAAAGGGTTCGGTTGCCCACCCCAATGCCGTCAGATTTTCCAGCGGAGACTGCTGACCCTTTGAACGTTTCAAAAGTTCCGCGCGCGAAACCTCTATCAGGTTCGGTGCAAAGCTGGTGAGGCTACGCTGACTGACTGGCACTGGTCGCTGCGGCAGGTTGGCCGCAAAGGCCTGAACGGCAGCCTCAGGCTGTTCAGTGACAAGATCAAGGCCACCCAGCCCTAGTAACGTTTCTGCAGTCAGGATCTTGCCCCGGCAGGCCATGTCAATCGCTGCCTCCATCCCGACAAGACGGGGAATACGCTGGGTGCCCCCTGCCCCGGGGATCAGACCCACATTGACCTCTGGCAGACCAAATCTGGTGCCCGGCGCGGCAATGCGCCAAGCGCAAGCCATGGCAATCTCGAACCCGCCGCCCAGAACAGTACCGTGCATGCAGGCGATAAAGGGAACTTCACTGTCTTCGATCATCTGCACTACGTCAGGCAGATGTGGCTCAACTGGAGGGGCGTCGAACTCTGACATATCGCCACCGGCAACAAAGGTTTTACCCGCACATCGCAGGACAGCCACGCGTGCGCCTTTGATGGCACCTACCGCGTCGGCCAACCCCTGACGCACCGCAGCGGATGTCGCGTTCACTGGCGGATTGTTGATCGTTACCCAGGCAACGTCACCCTTCCGCTCAACGCTCACCACCGGCGATTTTGCCATAACCCATCCCTTTGATTTGCTCAGATTCGGCTTGCGTTTATATATTGACCAACCGTTCGGTTAATGCAATCATAAAGTTGAAACGATACCGGCCGAGGCAGTGATGAGCGATACGATTCTTGTAGAAAATCACGGGAACTGGGTCGAGATTACGTTGAACCGTCCAGACAAGCTGAATTCGTTCAACGAAGACATGCATCATGCGCTTCAGACTGCCTTGAATTCTGCGCGCGATACAGGCGCGCGGGCAGTGCTGCTGACGGGCGCCGGGCGTGGCTTTTGTGCCGGCCAGGACCTTGGCGACCGCAATCCGTCAAATATGGACGGGCCGCCGGATCTGGGCAAAACCGTCCGCAGTTTCTATGCCCCCCTCGTGCGTCTGATCCGGTCGTTGGACTGCCCTGTCATCTGCGCCGTGAATGGCGTCGCTGCCGGCGCCGGGGCCAATCTGGCACTGGCCTGCGACATGGTTCTGGCAGCGGAAAGCGCGAAATTCATCCAGAGCTTTTCCAGGGTCGGCCTGATCCCAGACACTGGCGGCAGCTGGCACCTGCCCCGCCTTTTGGGCGAGGCGCGCGCCAAAGGGCTGGCCTTTACCGCACAGCCGCTGCCCGCCAAACAGGCCGAAGACTGGGGCCTGATCTGGAAAGCCATACCCGACGATCAGCTATTGGCAGAGGCTCGTACGCTGGCTGATCAACTGGCCAATGGCCCGACCCTTGGGTTGGGCAAGACCAAGCACTGTATCCAAGCAGCGGCGACGACCTCTTTGTCCGATCATCTGGAATTCGAGGCTGATGCGATGAAAATCTGCGGCGAAAGCGCGGATTATGCCGAGGGCGTGTCCAGCTTTCTTGAAAAGCGCGCGCCCAATTTTCAGGGTAAATGACGATGACACCAAAGGAACGTGCCAGCAAATCAGCCGCTGCGATGTGGGCGAGTGACGAAGCCAGCAAATGGTTTGGCATGGAGCTTGTCGAGGTGGACGAAGGCTGCGCAGTTCTGGCGCTGACCGTCGTTGCGCATCACTGTAATGGGCACGGCATGTGCCATGGCGGCGTGACCCATGCCCTGGCCGACAGCGCCTTCGCCTTTGCCTGCAACAGCCGTAATCACGCGACCGTTGGCCAGCACACGATGATGAGCTATCTCGCCCCCGGCAAGCTGGGGGATCGCCTGACGGCCACCGCGACCGAGGTCTCGGTTACGGGTCGCAGCGGCATCTATGACGTGCGCGTCACAAATCAAGACGGCAACGTGGTCGCCGAATTCCGCGGCATGTCCCGCGCGATTGGTGGCACGAATTTTCAAGAATAGCTTCGCGACCGAAGGAGTAACGCGATGGAGGACCTGTCCCCTAACAAAGCTGACCTGGACCCGATCGAGATCGCCTCGGTTGACGAAATCCGCGCCACCCAGTTGGAGCGTCTGAAATGGTCCCTGCGTCACGCTTACGAAAACGTGCCGATATACACCCAGCGTTTCGACGATGCCGGCGTGTATCCAGATGACCTGCAACAGTTATCTGACCTTTCGAAATTTCCCTTCACCTACAAGAACGACCTGCGTGACAACTACCCGTTCGGCATGTTCGCCGTGCCGCGCAACCAACTGGTTCGGCTGCATGCCTCATCCGGGACAACCGGCAAGCCAACTGTTGTGGGCTATACCAAAGGCGATATCGACAACTGGGCCGATCTGGGTGCTCGGTCGCTGCGGGCCGCAGGTCTGCGCAAGGGTGATATCGTGCATAACGCTTATGGCTATGGCTTGTTCACCGGGGGTCTGGGCGCGCATTACGGCATCGAACGTCTAGAGGCGACCGTGGTTCCGATGGGTGGCGGGCAAACCGAAAAGCAGGTTGGACTGATCACAGATTTTCAACCCGATGGGATCATGGTGACCCCATCCTACATGCTCAACATCCTCGAACAATTCCATAAGGTGGGCCTTGATCCGCGCGAAAGCTCTCTGAAGGTTGGTATCTTCGGCGCCGAGCCCTGGACCGACGCGATGCGCTCGGAAATCGAGGCTGCATTCGACATGCATGCGGTCGACATCTATGGCCTGTCGGAGATCATGGGGCCCGGCGTTGCCAGCGAATGCGTCGAAACCAAGGATGGCCCAGTGATCTGGGAAGATCACTTTCTGCCAGAAATCATCGACCCCGCCACCGGCGAAGTACTGCCCGACGGTGAAACTGGTGAGCTGGTCTTTACTACCCTGACCAAAGAAGGGCTGCCCATGATCCGCTATCGCACGCGCGACCTGACCTGCCTGCTGCCCGGAACGGCCCGCTCCATGCGTCGCATGGCCAAGATCACCGGCCGCAGCGACGACATGATGATCCTGCGCGGCGTCAATGTCTTTCCCAGCCAAATCGAGGAACAGGTCATGGCGACCGGAGGCCTTGCGCCTTATTACCAGGTCGAGCTGTATAAATCCGGCCGGATGGATGCCATGCGGGTCTTTGTCGAAGCCTCTCAGGGATCTACCGATGAAATGTCCAAGACGGCGGCCGCCCGGATGCTGACCAAACGCATCAAGGACATCGTTGGAGTTTCAACTGAAATTGTTGTAGGTGAGCCGGGCGACGTCGAACGCTCTCAGGGCAAGGCGAAGCGCGTCATCGACAACCGCGATAAGGATTAAGCCTTGGCCCGGACAATCGCAAAAGACCACGACCAAAAGCGGGAACAAATCCTGAAAACGGCAGCCAAAGTGTTTGCCGATCAGGGGTTTGATCGCGCCTCGATGACCCTTTTGGCCAATGAGTGCGGAATCTCCAAGGCGAACATCTACCACTATTACGACAGTAAGGATGCCATCCTGTATGACATCCTCGAAACCTATCTGCGTGAGCTGCGCGACCGCATCTGCGAGGTTGATCTGACGGGCCTGACGCCCGAAGAAAGGCTGCGAAAGACCGTGCGTGAAATCCTGTTCGCCTATCAGGGCGCGGATGATGAACATCGGGTGCAGATCAGCGGCATGAACGCCCTGAGCGACGATCAGCAAAAGCTGTTGCGCGGGTATCAGTTGGATCTGGTGAATGTCGTGCGGGACATATTGAAAGACCTGTCCCCGGAGTCGTTCGGCGATGACAAGGACAAGCTGCGCGGTGCCACGATGTCAGTTTTTGGCATGCTGAACTGGTATTATATGTGGAACACAGGCGCAGGCACCAAAGCACGTGAGGATTACGCTGATTTGGTCAGCACCCTAACGCTCCACGGAATACGCAAACTCTAGACCCAAGACGGGCCGCTTCGCAGGACAGTTGCCTGACAGAACAATTTAGGCTCACCCCCCAATTCCGATCCATACCATTGGATCAGAAATTAGGGGGATGAACCTGCTTTCAATCTGCTACAGCTGGATGCGGAAGGCCGCAAAGCCATCTGCGCCCTCACCGGCATCCTCGATCGAAACCCCTTTGACGTCACTCATATAGTCACGCGCCTTCGGGCCTGTTTCGAACAGGACCGTGGTGCCGTCCAGCGGGGCAAACGACCAGTTGGCATCTGCTTTGGGGTCAATCGTGCCCTGTTCGACGATATAGCGGACAATCACGTCGCGGTTGGTGTCCGGCGCCTCGAACACAACCGTGTCGCCCATCGCGCCGGGGAAAGATCCGCCACCAGACGCTCGGTAATTGTTGGTGGCGATAATGAACTCCATGTCATCCGTGACCGGAGAACCATTGAAGGCAAGGTCCACGATCCGGGCCGCGCCAGGGTTGATCTCTTCACCCTTGGGTCCAAACCGCGATGGCTGGGACAGGTCGATCTGATAGGTGACGCCGTCCATCACGTCGAAATTATAAGACGGAAACTCTGGGTTCAGCAGGACCGCGTCGCTTGCGCCCGGTTCGACCTGATTAAACATTCCGGCAGACCTCTCCAGCCAACCTCGGACCTGCGCTCCGTTCACCCGTACGGCGCGCACGGTGTTGGGATAAAGGTAAAGGTCGGCCACGTTTTTGATGGCAACGTCACCCACCGGGACATCGGTGTAATACTCCGGGCCACCACGACCGCCGGCCTTGAAAGGCGCCGCGGCTGACAATATTGGCAGGCCTTCATGTTCCGTGCCCTTCATCATCTCTTGGACGTACCATTTCTGCGCTATCGACACGATCTGTACAGATGGATCATCCGCTACCAGCGCAAAATAGCTGTGCAGCGGGGCCGACGTCTTGCCGACCGCACGGCGCACATAGGCTAGTGTTTCGTCGTGATCTTTCGCGACCGAGGCCAGCACGGCCTGATCATCCTCGACCAGCGCCGTGATCGAGCGATCTTCGTTGCGAACCGAAATCGGGCGCGCCTCAGACGTTGTGGTCACCACACGCCACTCGTTCCCATCGCGCTCCAGCAGCAGGTCCAGAAGGCCAAGATGTGATCCCCAGAACCCACCCATGACGGCGGGTTTGCCCATCAACGTCCCTTTTACAACGTCAATACCGGGACGGTCGGCAAATGTCTCGGACGGGAAAACAAGGTGGTTGTGACCGGTCACCAGCGCGTCAATCCCGTCAACGCCAGCCAGCACAACCGAGGCGTTTTCCATACCATCGGAATGGTCGGCATCGCCAATCCCCGAATGCGAAAGCGCGATGATCAAGTCGCAACCCTGCTCTTTCATCTCAGGCACATAGGCTTGCGCTGTCTCGACAATGTCGCGGGCCTGCACGTTGCCTTCGAGATGCTTGCGGTCCCAGTTCATGACTTGCGGCGGCGTAAACCCAATGACGCCGACCTTGATCGGGTGTTTGCTGCCATCGCCCATTTCAATCTCGCGGTCGAGAATCGCATAGGGTTTGACCAGCGTTTTATCCTCACGCGGGTTTGCCCCCTGTTCCTTTGCGACGTTGGCCAGAACAACCGGGAAATCCGCGCCAGCAAGCGCCTTTTCCAAAAAGTCCAAACCGTAGTTGAATTCGTGATTGCCCAATGTGGCGGCGTCATAACCGACTGTGTTGAAGGCGGTGATAATCGGGTGGCTGTCGCCCTCTTTCATCCCCCGCTCATAGGCGATGTAATCGCCCATTGGGTTGCCCTGCAGAAAGTCTCCGTTATCGACCAGCAGAGAATTCGTCGCCTCGGACCGGATGCCGTTGATGATCGAAGCGGTGCGGGACAGGCCTACCGTGTCGCGAGGCTTGTCGGCGTAATAATCGTAAGGGAAGACATGCACATGAATGTCCGTCGTCTCCATTATCCGTAAATGCGCCTGATTATTGGCAGCCGCCGCAGAAAAAGGATGAAGTGTAATGGCCGCGGCGCTGGCGGTAGTGGTCGCAAGGAACTGACGGCGGGACATCAAGCTGGGGTTGGAAAATGGCATGTGACACCTTTCATTTTCGTTTGTCGACGCGACTTGTGCAGGCCCTGCGAAACAGTGGTGTGACACTGGCTGGCAGGTCCTGCCACGCGTCGAACTGGGCATGAACCAAGTCAGTTTGCCCACAAGTTTCAGGGCGCGTAAAGCAATCCCGGGGTCTCAATTCGATTTTTGTAAAATCTTGCCAATGCCCAAAGCCGCGTTCAGGCAATCAATCGGGCAACGCTTTCGGCTGTATCCAGCTAAGGATCGGCGATGAAAGGTCCAAGGCTGTCGCTGAACTGTTCTATGAATTCCAGCGTGACCAGCGATGGTTGCTTCAAAACCGGTCGCACCAGCGACAGCGTATGAGGCAGAAATGGCCTGAAAGGCCGATAGCTCAACCCCCTGTTCTGATATTGTACTGCGTCCAGTTCGCTAACAACAGACACCCCAACGCCCTTCACCACCAATTCGCAAGCGGCCGTGAATTGCCGAACCTCGATATGCGAGTTCAGTTCGACATTCGAGTTTTGAAATGCACGCGACAGGCGCGCGAAAAAGTCGCTGTCGCGCCGGGTGTGGATGATCTTCTGATCGGCAATATCTGCCGGTGTCACGGTCGAAAGGTCTTCCAGCGCATGGCCTGCGGGAAAGACGCAAACTGTGCGGATATCAATATGGGTGCTTTCGACAGCCGGGTGGCCATTAAACCCATCTGTGATTCCGAAATCATATTGCTCGCCGATCATCCACTCCAGGATGCGCTCGGGCCTATCCGGCTCTATCGTCATGGTGACGCCAGGCCGGTCGCTCAGAAATCCGGCAACAACATCTGGTAAGTGACTGGTGGCGAAGCCAGGAAGGCAGGCGACGCGAATATGCCCGGCTTTGCGTTGCGTGATGTCCTGACTGACATCCGAAATCTGCCGCATCAGTTCCAGCACGCGCTCTACGCTGGGTTGCAGATAGCGAACTTCCTGCGTTGGGACCAATCGACCTTCGCGGCGGTCGAACAGTTGAAACCCAAGCGATTTTTCCAAGTCTGAAAGCAACCTGCTGACCGCAGGCTGGCTGACCCCCAGATCGGATGCGGCAGCCGTGACCGAGCCATTAACGGTCACCGCCATAAGTGCCTCAAGCTGCCTAATTCTCAGGGTTTGGCTCATGGAGCGTCCTGTTTTTGCTGCAAACCTCGGTCAGTTCATAACATCGTATTATATTTTTTGCCAGAAAATCAGGCTTGAATTATATTTCTGTAACGTTAACGTCGTGAAATCGTCATGTGTGCCGATTACGCGTAGCGCTCGGTATTCAACGAAGCATCGCCTTTGATGCATGGGAGGAATCATGAAAACGAAATTGCTTGGCGCTCTTGCCGTATCAACAGCCTTGTCCCCGATCGCGGCAATGGCGCAAACCGAAGTTCAGTTCTGGCATGCCTTTACCGGCCGCCTGGGTGAGCTTGTGAAAGCTCAGGTTGAAGAATTCAACGCCAGCCAGGATGAATATGTCGTGGTTGAAAGCCACAAGGGCAACTATTCTGAAACCCTGAATGCAGGCATCGCCGCCTTCCGCGCCGGTGAACAACCGCAGATCCTGATGGTCTTTGAGGTTGGCACCGCAACTATGATGTCGGCCCAGGGCGCGATCAAACCGGTCTATGAGGTAATGGCCGAAAGCGGTGCGTCATTTGATCCGGACGCCTATATCGGCTCGGTCAAAGGGTATTATACGACCACAGATGGCGACATGCTGTCCCTGCCCTTCAACTCGTCCACGCCGGTTCTATGGGTCAACCGCAACGCCTTCGAAGCGGCGGGCGTTGATCCCGACACCGATCTGTCGACCTGGGAAAAGGTCGGGGACACGCTGGATCAGCTTAAGGCCGGTGGTGAAGATTGCCCGTTGGTCACTGCATGGCAAAGCTGGATTCATCTTGAGAACCTGTCAGCCTATCACGACGTCCCCTTCGCATCGCAGGATAACGGCTTTGCCGGTCTGGATACCGAGCTGATGCTGAACGGTCCGGCCCAGGTTGCGCACCTGACCGCGATGGGTGACTGGGCCAAGGACGGCAAGTTCATCTACACGGGCCGCCGCAACGAAGGTGGCGCGAACTTCCGGTCCGGCGAATGCGCCCTGTTCACCGAAAGCTCGGCGGGATACGCCGGGATCAAAGCCGAAGCCGAGTTTGATTTCGACGTGCGCCCGCTGCCCTATTGGGAAGCTGTCACGGCCGAGCCGCAGAACACCATCATCGGTGGTGCCTCACTGTGGGTCATGGAAGGTCATGAGGCCGATGAATACAAAGGCGTCGGCGAATTCCTCAGCTTCCTGTCCTCGTCTGACGTTCAGGCAGCCTGGCACCAGAACACCGGCTATCTGCCTATCACCACCGAGGCGGGCGAAGCGACCCGAGCGTCTGGTTTCTATGACGAAAACCCAGGCACCGACATCGCCGTCATCCAGATGACCGCGAAAGAGCCGACGGCAAACTCGAAAGGTCTGCGTCTGGGATCATTCGACCAGATCCGTGGCATCATCGACGAAGAGCTTGAGGCCATCTGGGCTGGTGAAAAGACCGCCCAAGAGGCGATGGACAGTGCGAAGGAACGCGGCGACGCGCTGCTGCGCCGGTTCGAATCCGCCAATCAATAAGTCGTAATCTGATGCGGGCCTCGTTGGGCCCGCATTCTACTCTGGTGGGCCAATAGAATGGAAAAACGCGTCATTTTTCGCGGCTGGCTGCTGCCGCTTGCGCTGATCGCCCCGCAGGTCATCATTTCCGCCGTCTTCTTTTTCTATCCTGCTGGTCAGGCCGTTTGGCAATCGTTGTTCATTCCCGACCCGTTCGGGTTGTCTTCTCAGTTCGTGGGCTTGGGCAATTTCGAATTCCTGCTGAGCGATAAATACTACCGCGCCTCATTCGTGACGACGGCGGTGTTTTCTACGCTTGTGACCCTGTGCTCGATGATCCCGGCCTTGTTCCTGGCAGTCATCGCAGATCGACTGATCAAGGGCTCGGGCGTGTATCGGACCTTGTTGATCTGGCCCTATGCGGTTGCCCCCGCGGTGGCGGGTGTGCTGTGGCTGTTCATGTTCAACACCCGCGTTGGTGTGGTCGCATGGTATCTGGGCCAGCTCGGCTATGACTGGAACCACGTCCTGAACGATGCCGAGGCCATGGGGCTGGTCGTTGTCGCCTCGGCCTGGGGGCGCATCAGCTATAACTTTCTGTTCTTCTTTGCGGCGCTGCAATCCGTGCCCCGCTCGGTCATCGAAGCGGCGGCGATTGATGGGGCCCATTTTTGGCGCCGGTTCTTTACCATCGTACTGCCGCTTTTGTCGCCGACCGCGTTCTTCCTGCTGGTCGTGAACATTGTCTATGCCTTCTTTGAAACTTTCGGCGTGATCCACACGATCACCGGAGGGGGTCCGCAACAAGCCACAACCATCCTGGTCTACAAAGTCTTTTCCGATGGGTTTGTGGGCCAAGATCTGGGGTCGTCTTCGGCCCAGTCGGTCATCCTGCTGGTGGTTGTCGGCCTGCTGACAGTGATCCAGTTCAAATATGTTGAGAAGAGGGTGCATTACTGATGGCGGCCCAACAACATGGAATGGTCGAGAAACGTGGTGCGGGCCTGTGGCTGACCCATGCGTTTATGATCCTTGGCGTTCTGGTCATCTTCTTCCCGATCTGGCTGGCCTTTGTGGCCTCGACCGTTACTCAGGCCGACATAATCTCGCCCCCGATGCCGGTTGTGCCAGGTGATCAGTTCTGGGTGAATTACAAGGCGGCCCTGTTCTCAGGCGTGAACGTCCCGGTCGCAACGATGCTGTTCAACAGCCTGGTGATGGCGATTGGCATTGCCGTGGGCAAGATCGTCATCTCGCTCCTGTCAGCCTTTGCCATCGTCTACTTCCGCTTTCCCGGGCGGAACACGTTTTTCTGGCTGATCTTCCTGACCCTGATGCTGCCGGTTGAGGTGCGGATTGTCCCTACCTTCGAGGTGGTGGCCGGGTTTGGTATGCTCAACAGCTATTCGGGGCTGATCTTTCCGCTGATCGCCTCGGCCACTGCCACGTTCCTGTTCCGCCAGTTCTTTCTGACCATCCCGGACGAACTGGCCGAGGCCGCGCGGGTGGATGGCGCCCGCCCGATGCGGTTCTTCGTTGATATCGTGATCCCGATGAGCCGAACCAACATCGCGGCCCTGTTCGTGATCCTGTTCATCTATGGGTGGAATCAATATCTCTGGCCGCTGCTGATCACCACCGATCCTGAGATGAACACCATCGTGATGGGCATCAAACAGATGTTCCCCTCGGGCGATGATTTTGCCCATTGGCCGACGATCATGGCGACCTCGATCCTGGCAATGATCCCACCGGTCCTTGTGGTGGTGTCGATGCAAAAGCTTTTTGTCCGCGGCCTTGTCGATAGCGAGAAATAAGAAATGGCAACAGTATCCCTTGAGAACGTCAAAAAGAGCTTTGGCCCGACGGACGTCATTCATGGCATCGACGTCGATATCGCGGATGGCGAGTTTATCGTGATCGTGGGCCCCTCCGGCTGCGGCAAATCCACTTTGCTGCGGATGGTGGCCGGGCTTGAGACTGTGACATCCGGCGAAATCCGGATTGGCGAAGAGCGCGCCAATGACAAGGAGCCGATGGACCGGGACATTGCGATGGTGTTCCAGAACTATGCTCTGTACCCCCATATGTCGGTACGCCAGAACATGGGCTATGGTTTGAAAATCGCCGGATTGCCCAAGGCTCAGATTGACCAGAAGGTGACCGAGGCCGCTAAGCTGTTGCAGCTTGAGCCGCTGCTTGACCGCAAGCCCCGTCAGCTTTCAGGCGGTCAACGCCAGAGGGTTGCCATGGGCCGCGCTATTGTCCGTGAACCTGCCGTGTTCCTGTTTGATGAACCGCTCTCAAACCTGGATGCAAAGCTGCGTGTCCAGATGCGTCTGGAAATCCGCGAACTGCAAGAAAAGCTGGGTATCACCTCGCTATACGTGACCCATGATCAGGTCGAGGCCATGACCATGGCCGACAGGATGATCGTGATGAACGGTGGTGTTGCAGAACAGATCGGCACCCCGCTTGAGGTCTATGAGACGCCCCGGACGCTGTTCGCTGCGCAATTCATCGGCAGCCCGGCGATGAATACCTTTGATGCAGAGCGCCAGGGCGGAAAGATCAGGATCAACGATACCGAGATTGGCCCATCAGGCGGGCCCGATAGCCCGTTCAAATTGGGCATACGGCCAGAGCATCTGTTCCTTGATGAAAACGGGCCCTTTGATGTCGTAGTTCAGATAGCCGAACCGCTGGGGGCGAATACTTTGTTGCACGGTCAGGTGTCAGGCTCTGGCGCGGCAATCACGATCAGCCTTCCGGGTGTTCATCCGATCGAAGGCCGTCATCCCAATATGCGTTTTTCTGTTGCGCCAGAGCATATGCATCTGTTTGACCCTACCTCTGGCATAAGGCTCGAGGGCTGATGCCTTTCCCTCAGGTCGAGGCGTTTCGCGGCGGTAAAAACCTGATCCGTGTAGTAGGGCACCGGGGGGCACGCGGCGTCCTGCCCGAAAACAGCATGATCGGTTTCGATTTTACGCTGTCCATCGGGGTTCCACTTCTTGAGTTTGACGTGGTGCTGACGGTGGATGATGTGCCCGTCATAACCCATAACCATCGGCTGCATGCGCCGACCTTTCGGGATGCCAGCGGTCAGTTTTTGACCGGAAAAGAACCCAAAGTCTCGTCCCTGTCCTTCGACCAGATTCAACAGTTCGAAATCGGGCGCTTGGACGGACACTCGGATTATGGTCGACGGTTCCCCGATCAGGCCCAACTGGACGGCGTTCGCGTGCCAAAGCTGCAGGATCTGCTGGATCTGATCAATCGGCCGGAATACGGCGAAGCCAATCTGATGCTCGAACTGAAATCTGATCCGGATCTGGCCCATGACGCGGCCTATCTGGACCGCTTTGTCGAACGCGTGGTACAGCAGGTTCGGGCCGCTGGCCTATCCGATCGCGTGTTGCTGCACAGCTTTGACTGGACCCTGTTGGAAGTCTGTCAGCGGCAGGCACCTGACATGCCGTCATCTTACCTGACGCAGCTTCCCGAAAATGCCGATGACGTTGGCGAGGATTCCTCCAAGGCCGTTTGTCCGGACTTTCGAGGCCAAAGCGAAAAAATCCCGCAAATTGTCAAGCAAGCGGGCGGCGCGCTTTGGTGTCCGTATTTCGCAGATGTGATACCTGGGGACGTCGCGGTTGCCAAAGAACTTGGGCTTTGCATAGCCGTATGGACGGTCAATGAACCGGCGGATATCAGCAGGATGATTGATCTGGGCGTTGATGCCATCGTCTCGGACTATCCTGGACGGGTTCAAAGGCATCTGTCGGATTTGGGCATGAGATGGGTGTGACCCCGCAGCGATTTCCGACACAATCGCCATCGCTAGTGACGGGCCTATTCAGGATCACATCGGCTCGCTGCCGGGTTAGTCTATGGCTGGACCGCGTGGTTGTTGCTGCACTACGTGCGCGAGGCTTCGAACGCCGCCCATGCTTGTTGAAAGGCCTCAAAATCGAACTCTGACGCGCGTGCTGGGCCAAGAATAAGCTTTTCGGTTTCAAGCAATTTGCGGATCGCCTGTTCCAGGCTGTCCACCACTTCGGGCGGGATCACCAAAGCGCCGTGCCGGTCCGCATGCACCAGGTCCCCGTCCTTGATCGAGAGGCTGAAGATGGTCACCGGGGTGCCCACCTCTTTGACATGCACGAACCCGTGGCTTGGACCGACCGAGCCCGACACAACCGGAAACCCATCCGGCAAATCGCCCAGATCCCGCATCACGCCGTTGGTCAACGCACCGCTGATGCCAAACCCTTTGTGGACCGTGGTATTGATCTCACCCCAATAAGCACCGATGCAGTCCGGGAAATCCAGATCTTCGACAACCGTGACAGCCGGGCCTGTGCCCGTTGCCATGTGCCGGTAGTAATCCATCCGGCGCTGACGGATCACTTCGGGAGGGTCTTCGGGAGGGTTCACCGCCGCTATCTTTGCCGTTCTGGCATAACCGACCATTGCCCCCGCATCGGGATCCGAGCACAGCATTGTGCCCCGCGTGAAATTGTCGAACCCACGCTTGCCTTGCGCCACTTCTATCGCATTGCAAACGGTGGGGGTATCGACGGATTTCAAAAGGTCCAGCAAGGGTTTTTTCATAGTGCCTCCAGCCAACGGCACAGAGCCGCTGTCGTCCGTTCGGGTTGTTCAAGTGTAGGCAAATGCCCCGCCTGTTCGATGACCTCGAACCAGCTGTTGGGCAGAAGTTCATGCATCAAGGCGTGTCGCGAAACCGGGCACAGAGCATCATCTTTCCCGCACAGGACCAGGGCCTGTCCGGGATAACCGCGCAAGGTATCGCTTTGGTCGGGGCGATCTCGCAATGCTTTGGACTGGTTGATAAAAACATCCGGTCCAAGACCCAAGGCCATATCCATGCACAGGTTCAGAATTGCCTCGCGGTTCGGGCCATCGGTCAGGTAGTTTGGTTTCATCTCCTCGGCCATGACCCGGCCCAAGCCCCCACTGGACACAGAAGCGATTTGTGGACCACGCCTGGCTTTGACGTCATCCCGTTCGGCCAAGTGGTTGGTATCCATCAGCGCCACGCTGACGACGCGCTGCGGTTGCTGCCGGATTATTTCCATCGCAACGATGCCACCCATGGACAGACCCGCAAGGACAAAGCGCGGGGGCGCATAAGACAACACTTCGGCGGCCAAAGCCTGCACCGTGTCATGCCCCCCAATCGGCGCGTAGAGGACAGGATTGCTGCTCGAAAGCGTCGCGATCTGCGGGGCAAAAAGCCGGGCATCGCACATCATGCCGGGCAACATAACAAGTGGTTTCATGCGACCAATGCAGCCCCGTCGGCCAGAGATCCAAGCTTGGCAAAGGCGATATCGGGATCAACCGCACCAAATCCGGCAAAAGTGCCAAATCCGCAATCCGAGCCCGCGATCACTCTTTCGCGGCCGACAATATTCGAAAACCGTTCAATACGTTGGGCGACCAGTTCCGGATGTTCGACAAAATTTGTCGTGGTGTCGACAACGCCAGGTACAAGCACTTTGTCCTCAGGTATTTCGGCTTTGCGGTCACGGAACACCGTCCATTCATGCGCATGACGGGGGTTCGAGGTTTCGAACAGGACATAGCGGGATTTGGTCGACATCAGCGTGCCGAACACTTTGTCCATTCCAATGTCGCAACAATGCGGTCCTTCGTAATTGCCCCAGCAAATATGGACGCGCACCTTGTCAGCGGGAACGTCCTGCAATGCGTGGTTCAGGGCCTCAACATGCAAATTGGCGACTTTGACAAATTCTTCGTCCGAAAGGTCAGAGAACAGCATATGGCGAGACAGGGCCAGGTCGGGGCAATCCAGCTGTAGATCCAGACCGGCCCCCACAATGGTTTCGTACTCTTGCTTCATCGCATCGGCGAGTGCAGCCAGATAGGCTTCACGTGTGGGGTAGAAATCATTTTGCAGAAACAGTGAGATGACACCCGGGCTGGCCGCGTTCATAAAACCACGCTCGACACCATGCGCGGCCATGGCGGCCTTGAGGTTGTCGATGTCTTTTTGCAGTTCACCTTGCCCTTTTGACCGCACCTCACCCACACACATTGGGCGCGCATATTGTGGCGTACCGCCATCATCAGCCAAGCGTTTCAGGAAGCCGGGAAACATCTTCAGATCCGCTGGCGCGTTGCGCGGGCTGTCCCCGTCAAAACCAGTATAGCGATCTTTGACATAGGTGGCGTATGAGATCTTCGACGTCTCGCCATCTGATACGATATCGACCCCGGCTCCGACCTGTTTGCGCACTGTCTCGGACACGGCCGAGGTCATACACGCATCAAAAGCATCCGCGTCAAATGGCTCTGCACGCTCGCGCGCAAAGATGAAATCCACGACCTCCTGACTACGCGGAAGGCTCCCTACATGTGTGGTTGAAATGCGGGTCATTCCTTCTTCTCCCTCTGCAAGTCTAATCTGCGCCGCCCGGAAGGCAGCGCAGTTTGTTTCATGCACCTGTCCAAGTTGTACCGGCCGGATCTTCGGTTGCGGTAACGCGATAGAGCCCCGCGTCACCGGTCATCGAAGGCGTGACGCCATAGCTTTCGCCGGGCAAAACCAGTGCGGTATCCCCATTTGTCAGGGTTGTTTCAACATCCTCAATCGTAATCCGCCAGTGGCCACTGGCCGGCATCAAGACCACCGGCTTTTCGGCTTTGACCGGATCAGACACGCACGAGCCGCGACCAAGGAAATCAACCTCGAAACCCGGCTTGTCCTTGATCAGGCCGTTTTCACCGATCACAACGGCAGGCTTGTTTGATGACAGCGCCATCAAATCCCAATAGCGGGCCACGTAATTGCCAATCACATTTTCGACGGGGACCTCGGGATAGGCTTTCAACTGCTCTTCAGTCAGCAAGGGCATGGGCTGTACGTCATGCGGCAGCGTTTCCCCTTTTTTGCTGTCGTAAAGAACCCCATTGTTTCCAAGCATCAAGCCATGGGCCTGCGCATCCTGAATAACCTGTGGCGCCCAAGTGACCCCGCCCCCGGCATCGTCGCCGCCAAGGACTGCCATGATCATCCCATAGTCCTGCCCCACATTTTCAAACCCGCGGAAGATACCGGTCGGGATGTTGAAGATGTCTCCTTCTTCGGCAATGAACTCACCAGCCGATCCGTATCTGCCCCAGAAGAACCGCCAACGGCCTTTGGCGACAAAGAACACTTCGGCCGTGGTGTGGCTATGCAGAGAGTTCCGGCATCTCGGCGGTTGGCCTGCGGCACCGATGTTGAAACCGATCTTGTCGGTGATGTGGACATGCTGGTCGGGGCTTTCAGATACGCCCCCGCCGATGATGGTGAAGTTTTCCTTTTGATCTGACCCCGGGGTATGGGCGTCGATGAACGCGGTTTTACAGGGTTTCAATTCGCCATAACGGACGATGCGGCTTTGGATGGTACTCATTTCTGTCTTCCTTTTGGTTGGAGTTCGCTGCGGTCAAACTCCGAAACCAGGCGGGCGGTTGTTCAGTCGCCGGGCACGCAGGCTGGCCCGGTGGGCGTGAAAACGCCGCAGGGCCTGCCCAGCCTCCAGATTTGAGAGACGATGCGACATTTACAGATCACCGGTTTTCAAAAGGATCTGTTTCCAGACCGACGTTTCATCAAACAGAGTGTACTCACGGCGCAGGCCCCAGGGGCCGAATTCGGCGTGGCTAATACCCAGCACAAAGACCTCGGCCCCCGTCGGCGTGCCGAACACACCCCATCCATCATGCTTGCCATGCAGCGACCAGCGGATCGCAGCACGGGGCGGCATCATTGGGTCGTCGCGACCAATCTGATGTTGAATTTTGAACTCGGCATTCGGGAAAGAGGCGCGAAGCCCCATCCAAAAGCGATCGACCGGAGCCCAGCTGTGACCAGTCGTGCCGCGCGGATATTCCGATTGCACGGCGCGGTCATACTCGGCGCTGATCACGCTCAGGTCTGCAGACATGACCCGGTTCAGAATGTCGGCGTATTTCTGACCCCATTCATTGTCATTACCACGCCCTTTGTAAGGTCCAGGCTGATCATTCGCCGGCGTGTAAGGCTGGGCGCAAGCCTCTGGGCCGCCTTCGCGGGCGATCAGATCGCGGGCATATTCTTTTGGGTCCCAACCCATCTGTTGGACAATCGCACCCTGGTCGCGGATCAGCCATTCATCGTTGATCTGGTTGTTGATGGCGTGACAGTCAGCAAGGATACGGTAGACCAGCTTTTTCCCGGTAGCCTTCCCATAGACACCGTCGCCCTGATGGGTCGCAGTCGACAAAAGCCTGTGCGAGGACAGCATGCCATCTTCCGGTGTGCCGGACCAAATCACATCCTCACCCAGCAATGTGCGGTCGGGGAACTCGGCAAGCGTTGCCATGGTAGCGGCAATGACGCCCCGGTTGCCAACGACAACTGAACCCGGGGATCGAACCACTATATCGGGCGCATAGTAATGGTGCAGCGTGGCAATGCCCCGATCTTCCCAGATTTCTTTTGTGATCCCAATAATATAGTCAGGAAAATCTTTGAATTTCGGGTCAAATCCCTTCATGTCTTCCATCCTTCAGGTATACGTGCAGAACCGCGAACAATCAGCGGTCCATCTATTTCCAATCGGTGCGGACCAACATCGGGCCCTTCGATTTTGCTCAGCAAAATGTCCACGGTTTCGGCAACCATGCGGTTAGCAGGCTGTCGTACGGTGGTCAGGCTATAGGTTGGCCAGGCGGCCACAGCCACGTCGTCGTATCCGACAACCGAAACATCTTCGGGAATCCTTAGGCCCAACTCGAATCTGAGGGTGTCCATCACTGCAATAGCCATGTGGTCATTGGCCACAAAAACGGCGTCGGGCGGGTCCGAGGCAAACATCTCCAACGTTGCCGCCCGCGACTGTTCGCTGGTGAAGTTACCAACGCCGCGCGCATGCAGTTCCGCCCCCGCATCATGCAAGGCGGCCCTGAAACCTGCTTCGCGGTCGCGCTGGGTCGACGCGCCTTCCCACCCGGCGATGTACCCGATCTTTTTATGCCCCCCGGCCAAAAGGAATTCGGCAGCCTTGCGCCCACCCGCGATATTGTCCGAGGTGACCGCCGACATGGCCGGGTCGTCCTGAACCCGGTTAAACAGCACCATCGGCACACCGGCAGCCAGACAACGATCCGACAGATCCGACGACAAAGCCACCGAAGCTGCGATAATCCCATCAACCTGAAAATCCAGTATTTCTTCGATCACGTTGTCTATGTTGCCGGCCTGATGCGACGCCATGAAGACCAGCACGTGGTAGCCGCGCTCTTGCAACTTATTTGTCAGCTTTTCCAACGCTTCAGGATAGAACTGATTGTTCAGATAGGCGACCACAAGTCCAATGATCCGGCTTTTGCCCGAGACCACCGCACGGGCCAGAAAATTTGGCCGATATCCCAGTTCATCCGCTGCCTTGCGCACTTTCGCGACCGTTTTTTGCGAGGCCGATGCACCAGGCGTAAAGACCCGGCTAACGGCGGATTGGCTGACCCCGGCCAGCCGGGCAACGTCCAACGATGTAACTTTCTGAGTAACCATCAGTCTGCCGTCCAGCCTCCGTCCACCAACATTGCTGTTCCTGTAACCAAAGCCGACGCCTCTGATGCCAGGTACACTACCGCGCCCATAATATCCTCAATCTCTCCCGGGCGGCCTAGCTTGATCTTGTCCAAAATCCAGGCCCGTTTGGTCGGGTCCTCGAATGTAGGCCGGGACAAATCCGTCAGGATGAAAGTCGGGCAAATCGTGTTGACACGGATCTTTGCGGGCCCGAATTCCAGCGCCATCGCCTTGGTAAAGCCCTCGACCGCAAACTTGGAGGCGCAATAGACCGCGCGTTCCTGCCCGCCGACATGGCCCATCTGGCTTGAGATATTTATCAGCGATCCGGGACGCCCGGCCTCAAGCAACCCTTTGGCAACGGCTTGGGTTAGGAAATAGGCCCCCCGGACATTGACGTTCATGACCGAGTCAAAATCTTCGGGCACCGTTTCGACCGCCTTGCTATGACGTGCAAACCCTGCCGAGTTCAAAAGGATGTCAAACGGCCCGTTTTCGGCGACAGCCGCGGCAGTTCCTGCTACATCGGTGACATCCATCTCAAGCACCTTGGCAGACCATCCCTTGGCAGTCATCTGATCGGCTATCTCTTGTAACGCACTTGCGCGGCGCGCCGCCAATGTGACCTCGGCCCCATGCTCTGCCAGCGCTACGGCGCAGGCCAGACCTATGCCCGACGATGCCCCGGCGACTAGCGCACGTTTGCCGCCTAGACTGAAACTGGGGGTACTGGGAAAATTGAGCATATCAGACCTCGCCGACTGGGTATGGAATTTCACCCGCGACACGCGCTTTGTTGAATTCGCGCAGGCGGGCAAAGACATCTACGCCCAGTTGCCGGTACACGTCCAGCAGGTCGACCAACACCCAGTTCTCCCGGATCAGGCCATCTTCCAATCGCCAGAAATCCAACGATCTCATGGTGATGCGCTGGCCAGAAGGGGCAATACCCATCCAGCCGTCATGGGTGATGGTCTGGATCATGTCCGGCCAACCGGTAACAGCTGCATAATCACCGTCACCAAAGAAATGAAAGGTGATCTCGTCGGCGTATTTGCCTCGGTCCGGCATACCACTCAGGAAAGGGATCTGGTGCCAGTTGCGAAACCCTGCAATGCCGCGCCCGGTGCCGATCCCGGCGGGCCCGTACCAGTTCATGCGCGGATGCCAGAACCTTTCCATCTCCATCACTTCGGGGCCACCCTGACTGGGATGCTTTTCCAGATGCTCAAGCATGGAAACGATATGGTCGCAGGAGGCCTTCGATTTTGCCTCATCCCAGGGGCCCCGCACGATACCGTCCAGCGTCGCCGGGCCGGGAATACAGAACTCCTGCCCCAAAGACGGGGCCATCGGCCAGGCCTTCGCCTGCATCATCACTTCGGGAATGTCCCAGAGTGCCTGGATTTCGACAACTTTGCGATTTTCGAAGCGGTAGAATTCGTGGAACCGCATATGGGTCAGATGCCCGGTCGGCGGGATGTCCAACCAAGGGGCGACGAAGGTGCCTACGTAGTGGCCGCCACAGCAGACCCAATCATCACCATGTTGCGTCGGCCCGCCCATCACAATCCAATCCCGGCGTTCCAGATCGGGCATGGATTTCAAAAGCGGTGTGTAGCAGGCATCATAGAGTTCCTGCGGCCCGGTCAGGTCGCCGAATGGATGGGGCATGTGGATGACGGCATCGGGCGCAATCACCGCCTGCAGTGCAGCTCGGACGCCGGTTTCGTCAAAGTTATACATGGCTTCGCGCAATGGCGCGATCAGGGCCTTATGGGTAGAATGTGTGTCCATTGCGAAATCTCGCATTGTGTTCTCTGCTTTTTTTTCAAAACCCATGGCGCCCGGGCAAACCCCAAGCGCAAGTTCTGCAGCAATGACCTCACTCTTATGAGGACGCGTCTGCAGCCTCGCGATAAGCCGCACCTTCGCCGTAAGGTACGTTGATACCCCCATAACGCCGGACGCGAATATTGCATTGCTCGGCATGGCCGACAAAGCCTTCCAGCATACACAGGCGTGAGCCGTATTCGCCGATCATTGCCGCGGCCTCGTCGGTAACAACCTTCTGGTAGCTATGAGTTTTCATGAATTTGCCGACCCACAAGCCGCCGGTATAACGTCCGGCCTTTTTGGTCGGCAGCGTGTGGTTCGTGCCGATCACCTTGTCACCGTTTGCAACATTGGTCCGCGCCCCAAGAAACAGCGCTCCATAGCTGGTCATGTTTTCCAGGAACCAGTCGTCACGGTCGGTCATCACCTGCACATGCTCAGAAGCGATATCATCGGCAACTTGCAGCATTTCGTCATATGTGTCGCAGACAATGACTTCCCCATACTCATCCCAGCTGACTTTTGCGGTTCCGGCGGTAGGCAGGATGCCGAGGATACGGTCGATCTCGCTCAGCGTTTCTTCGGCCAGCCTGCGCGAGTTGGTGACCAGAACACAGGGGCTGTTGTAGCCATGCTCGGCCTGCCCCAACAAGTCGGTCGCACAAAGTTCGGCATCGGCAGCGGTTTCGTCGGCAATGACCATGGTCTCGGTCGGGCCCGCAAAAAGGTCGATGCCAACGCGACCAAAGAGCTGCCGTTTGGCTTCTGCGACAAAGGCGTTCCCGGGGCCGACCAGCATGTGGACCGGATCAATGGTTTCCGTACCGATCGCCATGGCACCAATCGCTTGGATACCACCCATGACATAGATCTCATGCGCCCCACCCAGATACATGGCAGCGATCACGGCCGCATTGGGCTTGCCCTGAAACGGCGGCGTGCAGGCGATGATGCGAGGCACACCCGCGACTTTAGCGGTCGCAACCGACATATGCGCCGACGCAACCATCGGGAATTTACCGCCAGGAACATAACAGCCAACAGACTGCACTGGGATGTTCTTGTGGCCGAGGATGACGCCCGGCAAGGTTTCAACCTCGATATCCAGCATTGAGTCGCGCTGCGCCTGGGCGAAGTTTATCACCTGTTTCTGAGCGAACTTGATGTCGGCCAGCTCGCGTTCGGTCAATGAGGCGATCAGCTCGTCGATCTGTTTCTGGCTCAGGCGGAAGCTTTCCGGCGAGTAATTGTCAAACTTTTCCGACAGATCACGCACTGCCGCATCACCGCGGGTTTCGATGTCTTTCAGCGTCGCTTCAACGACAGCGCGGGTTTTGGCGTCATCTTCGGCCCGGTCGGCCTCGGGTTTGCCGCTTTTCAGATATTCGATAGCCATTGTCCTAATCCTCAATTTTCGGGCCGAGGCGGAATTTCTTCTCCCCGGTCAAATGTTTCCCACCCTTTGCCCTGGAACAGATCGACGCCAAGCTGCGAGGCGACATGGGCAAAATCGACATTCACCCAGTTGTCGACGATCTTGCCGTCGACAACTTTCCAGAAATCCATGTAACGGATCTCGACGCGCTTGCCGGTGGGCGCAATCCCCAGAAATTCGCCAGAATGGGTTGCTTCCTGGCGGCCAAAAGCTGCAGCCCACTCGCCCATATAAAGCCGGGCCTCGTCGATGCAGGTTTTGTCGGAAAACGCAGCCTGGAACGGGCGTTGCCAGTTTTCCTGGAATTCCTTCAGGCCCGTCTTGGTGCCGCAACCCTGGTTGCCAAGCCAGCGGAACCCTTCGGCGAAGAATTCGCCGATGTCTTCGATACGGTGGTCGTTCAAACCATCGACCATCCCCTCGATCACGGCGCGGGTCTCGTCGGTTTTGCTCATGTCCGTGTCACGTGTCAGCACGGCCTGTTCGGGGCGGGAGCCCTTCATGTTTCTCTTCCTTTTATGGTTACCAAGGGATCTTCTGTGTGGAGGGCGAGGATTAATCCGCCGTCAGAAAATCCCTTGGCATCCGGTTGAGCGCCGGATGGCGCGCAACGGCGTTATGTCTGGCAGAGCAGCTCATGCAGCCTGCTCGGCGATTTCAGCAAAGAGGTCATAGCCCAGTTGCAACAGCACATGCGGGACATCGACGAAAACCCAGTTTTCGACCAGCAGATCGTCCTCGCGGCGCCACCAGTCACAGACCCGCATGAAGACGCGTTTGCCACTTGCGGACTGGCCGAGGAAAGGTTTCACCTGAACGCCAGTTAACGAGGGCCAACCGCCCGAGCATACGTAATTACCTTCGCCATAGCGGGTGAAATGCGCCGTCATGCCGTTGCCCGCAGTGCCGCCAGACCAGCCTTCAAAGGTGGCTTCGAAAGGCACCTGGAAGCTGGCAAAACTCTCGATCCCGACGAAAGAACCGAAGGCGCCGGGGCCGTACCAGACCATGTTGTCATGCCAGTAGGGGCGCCAAGCCTCGTTCTCGGTAGCAAGCCCGGCCAGCATTTCTGTGACCATATGATAGCTCTTGGCACCCTCGGCAGGATCCTGCGGAGTGGTCAAGATGCCATCATGGCTGGCAGGGCCCTGAATCATGCCGGTGAAGCCGCGGGTCTTGCCCGGGCTGTCAGGGACCGGCCATTGTCCAGCGGCCAGCATCAGCTCTGGAATATCGAGGAAGATATAGCTTTCCACCGCCTTGCCGTCCTGCATCCGGTGGAACTCGCCGAAGCGCAAATAGGCAAGCTCGCCTGTGGCCCGGATGCCGAGCCAGTCGCGCGAGAACCGACCAACGAAATAGCCGGTGGCGCTGATCCAGTCCTGCCCGTCAAATTCGCCGGCCATGACGATGTCATCGCGCCGAAAAAGCCCGTCGAAGGCAGCGGCGAGCGGGGCGATGACGTGATCGTGCAGCCCGAGGCCGCCCGCGACCTCATTGAAGGGATGCACCACGTTGACATGTGCACCGGGGGCGAAGAAAGCGTCAAATGCTGGCCGGAAGTTGCCAGGATGGCGTTGTGCTTCGGTGAATTTCAGAAAGGGTTTGCGGTCGAGGTTTTTCATCTTCTCTGTCTCAATGGGGTCTGTTCGGGGCGTGTTCGGAGAAGCGCCCCGCAAGGTCCCGCGCGCATCAAAGCAAATGGAATTCGTCCCGGCCGCTGGGTCCTGCGCGCAGCCACATTCAGTCTGGCTGTATGCGCATGGGCAGATACGGACTGAGGATGAGTGCGTCCCATCAGAGTTAGCCTTTCACAGCGCCGGCCGTCAGACCGCCCACAATCTGTCGCTGGAAGAACATGACCAGAATGAACAGTGGAACTGTGGCTGAAACCACAGCCGCAACCGCGAACATCACGTTACCTTCAGTCTGCGTTGTACCAAGAAACGCGGCAATGGCAGGCACCATCGTGCGGTTGCTTTCGGACAGCAGCATCGCCCCGACGGCAAAATCGTTATAGGCCAGCAGGAACGAGAACAGCCCGGTGGTGATCACCCCTGGCCACATCACCGGAATGATCACGCGACGAAATGCCTGGAACTGGTTGCATCCGTCGACCTTGGCACTTTCATCCAGCTCGCTTGGGATGTTCTTAAAGAAAGAATGCAGCATCCACAGAGTGAACGGCTGGTTGATCGCCACAAGCACGATGATCGTGGTTGGAAGGATCCCCCAGATGTTCCATTCGAAGAAAGGCAGCAAATATCCCGAGACCAGCGTAATCGGTGGCATAGCCCGGAAGATAAGTGCCGTGATCAATAGCCAGAACGTATAGTTGTAGGTCGACCGGGACAGAGCATAGCCCCCCAGCGTTCCGATTGTGAGCGAGATGGCGACAACAAAGAAACAGACGATCCCTGTGTTGAGAACATTCCGCCAGAATTCTTCCTGTATCCAGGCGCCCTCGTACCCTGTGGTTGTGAAAGGCGAGCCATAGACGGCTTCGGTCCGTGCTCCGGTGATGGCATTGGTCCAGTCGGCGATCGAAAAGAAATCCAACTCTACTTTGAACGAACCCCAGACCGTCCAGAGGAACGGGAAAGCGGCCAGAACGAACCATAGGATCACAAATAAGGATGAGGCGATCCGGAGACTTCTAGGCATTCTTTGTGCGCGGCTGGCCATTTTATCTTGCTCCTTTGAAGTCGCGCCAGGTGCGGACAAGCACGGGTGACAGCAGAATGGCGACTCCGATTATCGTGATCACAGAGGTCGCGGCCGCGGAAGAAAGCTGCCGGGTTTCACCGCCTAAGTCGTTGAAGATGAATGTACTAAGGGATTGTGCGTGCGCACCTGCGCTGAACCCGATTATCGGTTCAAACACCTTGAAGTTGTCCATCAACTGAATCAACGCAACAAATGTGACCAGTGGCATGAGATGAGGAACGACCACGAACTTAACCTGTTGCCAGCGGGTTGCCCCGTCTATCTGGGCGGCCTCGATTTGATCCTGGGGCAATGTTTGCAGCCCCGCATAGAACACGACAAATGCAAATGGAGCGGCGTGCCAAACTCCATAAACCATCAGCGCCACCCACATCAGCCCGGTTGAGGCCTTCAGGCTAAAATCCGGATCCCCGGCCAGATATACTAGGGCGTTGCCAATGACCCCGCGGCTGTCAATCATCCAGAACAGGATAAGCGAGCCAATCAACGGAGTGACAATCATCGGCAGAAGCGAAAAGAAGATCAGCAGCCCTTTGAGACTTCGGTGCAGGGAGTTGATTGCCAGCGCAATCACCAGCCCCAAAATGATTGTGAGCGGCGTCACAACAAACGTGAATGTCAGCGTAAAAGCCATTGCCCTGTAAAAGGGCAAATTACCGATCTTTGAGAAGAAACCGCCCCAGGTTTCATTCACAGCCCAGATCTGGCCAATTTCCTGGATCGCCAGGTGGCCACGGTCCAGGTAAATGTCCAATCCGACAAATCGGCCCAGTGGTTTCTCGGCGCGAAGGGCGGCTGTTGCCTCTTGATCAATCGTGGTCTCTGTCGTGCAGCCAATCAGGGGGGTGCAGCTTTCGACCTCTAACAAAACGGCCGGATGAGGCGCGAAAATGGATTGGGTCACCACCGAGACTATCGGCATCGCGATGAACAGCAGCATCGCAAGCCCGGTGGGCAGGAAGAACCACAGGAAGGTCTTATGGCGCATGTCGCAATCCCCACGTGAATTGGTTTGTGCGGGCGGCCCTTACAGACGCCCGCACGAGTCAGGCCCTACTGGAGGAAACCTTGTTCGATGGCAGCGGCGCGATATGCGGCTTCGACATCGGCCAGCGCCTGCTCAGCGCTTTCCTTGCCTTGCATGAAGTCTGAAAGTTCATTGCCTAGCGCGCTGTGCATCAGGCCCATGTAAGGCAACATCGGATAAGGCGGTGTGCCCATTTTGGCCGCCTCAAACACGCCTTCGGCGTCCGCACCAGGCTCGTAGCCTTCGATCAACCATACCGCCAGCGGCGTGGTTTCATCGTTCAGCATGTCAGGACGGATACCGTGTTTCATCGCGATGAACGTAGCCTCGGCTTCTTCATCCGAGATGTTCTTGCCGACGGTCCAGCCGTCCCACCACAGGGTCGATGCCGGCGTCGACCCGCCGCCGACTGTCAGTGGTGCGCCGATCGCATGACCGTCGATCACTTCCTGAAGCACGCCTTCGGTCGTGGTTTGCTGCGATGCGCGTGAACCCCACATATTCATGATTGCAACGTTACCAGCACGGTATTCGGCATTAGTGGCATTGGAATCGTGGGTCAGGAAGTCGGGGTTCATGTATTCCGACAAAGCCTTCATCATGTTCAGCGCATTGACACCAGCCTCAGAATTCACGTTGGGCTCGGCTGTTCCGGCTTTGAAGTGGCTGCCGCCATAGCCAAGAAAAATGTTGTTGAATTCCTGTGCCAGATTCCAACCCGACGCATAGGCGCCGCCAACCGGGTTTTGCATGATGCCCTGCTCGCGAATGGCTTTGGCAGCTTCGAGCAATTCTTCATAGGTCGTTGGCACTTCGACACCGGCCTGTTCCAACACGTCCTTGCGATACATCAGGTGCTGAGCATTCGCCATGAACGCCACGGCCATAATGTCATCACCAATCTTGATCAACTGACCTGGCTGCAGGTCCTGACCATGCTGTTCCACCAGATCGTTGAGCGGCCGAATAACATCTTCGTTCATCAACGCCACGATCGAGCTGTTGGCGATGATGGCACTGGTGTATTCAGACGGGTTTCCGGACAGACCAGCCACGTTGATGGTCTGGTGCTCGGAGGTCAGGTTTGAATCGACCGATGCGCCTGTGCATTCTTTCGCGCCGGTTGCGACGGCCTGAATGGCCGCAAATTCGTTACCAACGATATTCACGCGCCCGTTAATTTCACAGGCATAACCTGCGCTGGCGGCAAAGGCGGCCAAGGACCCAGCCAATGCTATTTTCTTCAGAAACATTTGTATTCCTCCCTAGGTAGATGGGTGCATCTTCGAAGTCTGCACCTGCATTAAACCCGGCAATGCGGGTTTGGATTTTCTGTTCAGCGCTCCAAACGCGTTCCGGTTTGCGCATCAAACAAGTGGCAGTGATCGGTGTGGATATGGATTGAAACCTGATCATCGATTTCAGCGCGATAGGTTTTGTCGGCTTTGACCGAAACCAGCGCGCCACCGATCCGAACCGAGACCATCGTGCTGTCGCCCAAAAGCTCCTGCGTGTAGATGGGCCCGTTAATCTCGCCGCCGCTTTCCACGACATTGGCGTCCTCGGCGCGAAAGCCCAGCGTAATCGGGCCGTCCGACGCATTCAGCCCATGCACCTCAGTATTCTGAGCCCGAAACACCCCATCCTGAACCTGACCATCGATAAGGTTCATTGCAGGGTTGCCAATAAAGCTGGCCACAAAAGTGTTTGCGGGCGCATCGTAAATATCGGTCGGAGAGCCAACCTGCTGCACGATACCCTGCTTCATGATCACCACACGATCGGCAAGGGTCATCGCTTCGATCTGGTCATGAGTCACGTAGATCGTGGTCACGGCAAGCTCGTGGCTGAGGTTCTTGATCTGCGCGCGCGTCGAAACACGCAGCTTGGCGTCAAGGTTTGACAGCGGTTCGTCCATCAGAAAGACATTTGGCTCGCGAACAATGGCGCGGGCCAAAGCGACGCGCTGACGCTGGCCGCCCGACAACTCTGCCGGTTTGCGATGCAGAAAGTCATCCAGTTCGACCATGGCCGAAGCGCGGCGCACTTTTTCGTCATGCGTGGAAGGGTCGATGCCGCGCACCTTCAGCGGGAACCGGATATTCTCATAAACATTCATGTTCGGATAGAGCGCGTAGGACTGAAACACCATGGCGACATCGCGGTCCTTGGGCTCCATGTCGTTGACACGCTCGCCATCTATCAGAATATCGCCCTCGCTGGCGTCTTCCAAACCCGCAATCATGCGCATGGTCGTCGTCTTGCCACAGCCTGATGGGCCAAGAAGAACCAGGAACTCTTTATCGGCAATAGTCAGGTCGAAATTATCCACCCCCACAAACGATCCCCAACGTTTCCCAACACTGCGAAGTTGAATTTCGGCCATTCTGTCCTCCCATGTGCACTTTTCGTGCATACGTTTGCAAGAGCATAGACATCTGATGGAACATCAGGCAAGCTTTTTTTGCATGCGTTTGCAAATCTACGTTTCACTATACTGAAAACCTGTGCTCAATTCCTGGTAAAGCACTGAAAGAAAAGAATATGCCTTACGAAGCCGAGAAAAATATTGTTCTGGATCTTTATGAAGCTCTGAGCCGAGCTGAAGAATCAGCGGTCCCTGACGTGATCTCGAAATATTGCGCCGATGACTATCTGTGGCGCGGATTCCATCCCTTTGACGAACTGCATGGCCCCAGTGACGTAGGTGCCCAGTTCTGGCTTCCGCTGAAACAAAGCCTGACCCGAATGCAGCGCCGCATGGACATATTCATGGCCGGAGAAAACGAGATGGACGGTTTCACCTCGGTCTGGGTTGTATCAATGGGCCATCTCATGGGGCTGTTCGACAAAGATTGGCTAGGTATCTCGCCAAACGGCAAAATGACATTTCTGCGCTATTGCGAATTCAACAAGGTCGAAAACGGGAAAATCACTGAAACCGCGATGTATTTCGACATACCTCATTTCATGATGCAGGCCGGATTGCAGCCGTTCCCGCCTCAGACAGCCGCGCAGCTCGTGCAGCCGGGGCCCATGACCCATGACGGCCTGATGGTCGGTCCGCAACCTGAGGCGGAAGGAGAGCGGACTCTGGCGGCCATCAACTCTATGATCTCCGATCTGGGCCAATGGAACAGCGGCCTCAGCCTTGAGGACGAGCTACGGCGCACATGGTCCGAAGACATGATCTGGTGGGGGCCATCCGGGATCGGGGCGACCTACACGATCGAACGCTACGCCCAACAGCATGCAGGCCCTTTCCGTGCTGGTTTCACTGACCGGTCGAAAACCAAACACATATGCCGACTGGCAGAGGGTCATTATGGCGGTTTTTTTGGCTGGCCGAACTTCACAGCCCGTCCAACTGGCGGGTTCATGGGAATGCCTGCGACTGACAAAGCCGGTGAATTTCGGGTAATAGATATCTATCGGCGAGACGGGGATAAGCTGGCCGAGAACTGGATATTCATCGACCTTTTACATTTCTGGAAACAGCAGGGCGTGGACATCCTTGCCAGAATGTCCGAGCTACCGCGAACATAACCGGCAGGATTGACGCACATCAGACCTTGGCTCTGTGCACTACCCCTGGCCCATGGCGCGTAGGGTCAAAAGGTTCTTTGGCGACCCAGCGCCGATTCACCTGGAATACATGCTGAACGAGTTCCGGTCCGACGCCGCCCCAATCGGGGCGGCATTTCTTGTTTGCAAACGGAGCAAGCGCTGGCTCATATCCCAAGCCTCACATGGGCCCCGCGCAACGAGAATGGGCCAAGCGGCGGCGTTCAGGGCGTCCCATTGGTCGGGGTCAACCTCAATCCCCTGTTCCAAAGCTTGGTTATAGTTGGCTGCTAGCTGCGCCGCCGAAATTTCAAACCGCTGAAGTTCGGGTTGCTCCACCTGACGTGTCACCGCGTCCGCCAACAATGCAGGCTGATTTGTGCAGATGATAGTGACGGTCGAGATTTCTTCATGATCACGATAGGAAACACCTTAGCGGAGGGAAAGAACGCTGAGATCAGGAATACATCCTTTGGATATTGCGCGCCTTTAAAGGAAATCATGAACCGGCTTTCGACTTGATATGACCAGCAGCCATTCACGCGCTAATTCCGAATGCGTTGATGGTCAAAAGATTGCAACATTTTCCGATCAACAACCTGACCAAGTCCCAAATACAGTGACCAGTCGGCTGTCCAATCTGCTGGTATCGGAAATCCAAAAAGTGTTCTGAATACTCGAGCCTTGACGCATTTTCGAATTAGGGCACTGATGTTGACATCCCGGATGCGCTGTATCCATATCCTGAATTCCATGATCGGCAGCAAAAATAGTGGAAAAGAAAAACTGCACAGAAAGTGAAATAGGTCAGACACTGCAACGGTTACGCCAAGAGCGTGAACTTAAGTTGGGTGACCTGGCTACTCGGGCACAGGTGTCCACTGCGATGATCAGTCGTATAGAGAATGGTAATGTCTCACCTTCGCTTGCGATGCTGCAATCACTGGCGGATGCCCTTGATGTGCCATTGGTGGCATTGTTTGCACGCTCAGACGCGGCAGCAGATGTGCATCACGCGCGTGCCGGGGATGGTCTCCAGGCGCGGCGTATCACTCAGGGGCACACGCATAACTACCTTCTGTTGGGTAAGCACAGCGCACCCCAAGGGACGTTCCAGTCGGCACGGATCAGTATTTCAAAAGAACAATCAGACAATTTGCCCGGCTATCAGCATGAAGGCTATGTCTTCATATACATAATCGAAGGCCAGGCAATCTATCGTTGCGGCAGCGAAGACTTTGATATGTCAGCGGGAGATACGTTGAGTTTTGATGCCAAGCTTCCACATGGTTTCCGTAAAATCCACTCGCAAAAGATCGAATTCATAGCCGTCTCTACTCGTCAGCAATAGCAGGGAAATCCAGATACACAACCCAATTTGGCGCCAACTAAGTGATATCGCATGCTGGCCAGATTTTTGAAATTCGAATAACTATATCTTATGGGTCGAATCTGACACCCTACATGAAAAGGCAAAACCACTGAGGCCAAATGAACATCACATTCCGACAAGTTGACGCGTTTCGAACGGTGGTCTCGACCGGGACTGTGACCGAGGCCGCAGCGATGTTGGGTATTTCTCAACCTGCAGTCAGCCGGCTGATCTCTGATTTCGAAGAAGAAGTTGGGTTTCCACTTTTTCAGCGTGTCGGCCGTGTGCTGATACCCACAGACGAGGCCAGATTACTGGTTGAAGAAGTGCGCCAAGCCGTTAGCGGTATGGAACATATTAAGGATTCTGCCACAGCTATTGGGAAGTTTGGCCACGCGCGCCTCAATCTTGTGATTACGCCGGGCGTTTCTTCGCAACTCGCGCCGGACCTGATAGGGAAATTTGCTGCCACTTGCCCACATGCGATGGCCCGAATGGAAATTGCCCCCAGCGATGACGCAGTCGAATGGATGGTGTCCCAGAATTATGACTTTGGCATCACGACAACCCAACCGGCAAATCCGTCATTTGAAAGCCTTGTGATCAAAGACAGTGATGTGTGCTGCGTGGTTTCGGTGGATCACGCCTTGGCCGGCAATGCTCTTGTCCAGGCGAGGGATCTGGCAGATGAAAGTTTTATTTCCTATATGCCGTCCTCTCGCTTTCGCTATGAAATCGACCAGTTTTTCGAAGCAAAAGGGATTGCACGGCGCATGCAGTATGAGACGCGCACAACCGACTCTATCTGCAGGCTGGTTTCACGTGGTTTGGGAGTTTCTGTCGTCGGCGCCAGTCTGGACTACCTCAAGACCATTCCAGGTTGCGTGGCTATACCATTTGCCGCGCCGTTAAACTTCCGGGCTGTTCTATTTTGGTCAAAGAACAAGACCCTATCTGCCGTTGGAAAGTCTTTTCTGAACATCGTCCAATCAGATCTCAACGCCGATTGAGAGCCGCCCGAAAAGTCGATCGCGCCTGAGCGCTGTGGATATAGGCATAGTCGCGGGGATAGGACGCGCCTGCCTTTACCTCCATCGAAATGAACTGCGGGCCGGACAAAGATAATACCTGTGGTGCCGCTTCGGCAAACCGGTCGATATCCGTGAAACGTTGCACACCCGCGTACCCTGCGGCCCAGGCCATAGCAGCGAAATCTACCATGTCCGCCCCAGGCAGAGGATGCGCTCCGTTCACTTCGTACACCCTGTTGAAAGATAGAAAGTGATACAGGTTTCTTGCCCCGGCACTGGCAATTGTGACCAATGTCCCGAGGTTCATCAACAGACTGCCATCACCATCCAGAACAATCACGCGCCGATCTGGATTGGCCAACGCCAGCCCCAATCCGTGAGATGAGGCCTGCCCCATCGCCCCGACTGCGACATAGTTCAGTTCACGTGGGTTCAGCGCCAGCCAGTCGAAACAGCTTTGATAGACTGCGACCACAATATCGTCGTCGCGAACATGAGGGATCAGCGCCTCGAGCGCCGCATCTCGGTGCATTGTCATGGTGTCTCCGGGGGGCGCCCGATCAGGAAAATATGAGGTTTTGACGATGTATAGGCGGCCTCAACGGCCTGGCAGATATGCGCCTCATCTCCGGGCTCTTCGATCAGCGAATGCGACAGTTCCATTGCATCCAGGACCGGACGGACGATCCTGACCCCGTAAGAGGCCGAGTAATCTGGGTGTATATGCGGCTCTTTCCCTTGCAGACCCACCATCATCACGACCGGTAGTTCGTAATCCACCCCGATAGCCCGGATTGCATTGAGAGAATCCATCAATCCTGTTTGCTGCATCATCAAAAGCGCACGGGTTCCGTTATAGGACATCGCCCCACAGATACTGACACCTTCATCTTCCTTGCAGATGCGGGTCAGACGAAATTCCGGATCCCGAGAAATTGGCCATAGCAACCCATCACTGGTAACAATATCAGGCAGGGCCACGATTTCACGCACCTGCGCCGCCTTAATTTGTGCCAGAATTGCTGCACCAGAAGGATGCGCCACCTTTGGCACATCCGCCGCCGCCCTAGACGAAGCGACCATCACGCGCCTCCGCCCAGAAATCTTGCAATACCGTCCCGCGCAATCCTCAGATCGCGCATATGTCCGACAGTTATGCGCAAATAGTCCCCGTAGACGGACGAGGCGAACCGCCGCACCGCGACCCCTTCCTGCAAAAGCGCGCTTGTGGCCGCTTCTGCGGATTTTTGCATATCGGGAAAATGAACCAGAACAAAATTTGCCTGACTGGGTATTACGCCCAACCCAAGTGCCTGCAGCTCAGCGCTGATCCAGTCCCGGCCCCTACGGTTCGCATCGTGGACATAGCGTGTGTGCGCCTCATCTTCCAATGCCGCAATCGCAGCTGCAGCAGAGGACGACGCCACTGGAAAAGTCAAACCGACCCGACGAACAGCATCGATGATGTCATCGGGCCCGTACATCCAGCCCACGCGCGCGCCGGCCAATCCGTAAATCTTGGAGAACGTCCTGCAGATGACGACATTTTTCGCCTGTTCGACCAAAATATGGGCGGGTTCATAATCCGGCGCGTCGACGTATTCTTCATAAGCTGCATCGATGATCAACAAGACGTTGTCCGGCAGTGCAGCATGCAGGCGGCGAACTTCGGTTCCGCTCAGGTAAGTACCTGCCGGGTTTTCGGGGTTGGCCAGATAAACCACCCGCGTCCGATCAGTCAACGCATTGATCATACGGTCAGCGGATGGTTTGAAATGATCATCTGCAACCGACACAACCTCGGCATCGTTGGCATAGGCGTAGTTCGGGACCTTCAGATAGCCGTTTGCACTGCGGATCAATTCGGTACCGGGTCCAAGATATGCCCGCGCCAGCCGCGCCAGCAAGTCGTCGGACCCCTGCCCTGTTGTGATGCGCGCCGCATCCAGTCCGAAATGGCTCGCGATTGCCGGGGCAAGAATGTGATCCGGATTTTCCAGATAACGTTCAATCGAGCTGGCGGCAGCCCGTGCCGCGTCTCGGGCAATCGGACTGGGACCAAACGCACTTTCGTTTGAATTGAGCAGGACTGCGGAGGGCGGCGCGATATTGGCCGCCTCGCTCACCATATGGGGTTTGATCCTGTCAATTCCCGCTTTCGCGAGGGCAACGGTCATTCATGTCCTCCTGCACCAATAGGCGGGGTGGGTTGTGATTTTCCTTCATATCACATAACTAGTCATTTTTAGCAATTCACTTTCTTAAATGTTATGATATTGATGTGCAGAATACCACCCTAAGGACTCACATGACTGATCCCCACGCGACCTCGAACAGCAGGCTTCATCTCACAACGGATCTTGACTTACCGGGACGGAATACCGGTGATCTGATGTTGAAATGGTCCGACAATGCTGTGCCCCTTGGGTATTACCCCGTTCCGGTCATCAGCATCCGCGGACAGCCGGGGCCTGTCGTGTTGATGCTTGGGGGAACTCATGGTGATGAATTCGAAGGTCCAGCAGCTATCCTTCGGCTTGCAGCGCAACTTGATCCGTTAAAATTGACCGGACAGGTCATCCTGATCCCAGCTCTGAACGCCCCGGCGGTTCACGCCTCTTCGCGTGTTTCGCCGCTAGATGGTCAAAACCTGAACCGCGCATTCCCCGGAAATGCAGACGGCGGCCCAACCGCCATGCTTGCCCATTTTATTGAAACTGAAATGATCCCGCGGGCAGATGCCGTGATTGATCTGCATTCCGGAGGCAAGGCATCAGTGTTCGAACCCTGCGCGTTGGCTGCACGCACAGACGATGCGCAGCTCACTGCAGCCAATATGGAATTGGCTCGGGCCTTTGGGTTGCCGTTGATCTGGGTACTCGGTGCGAACAACGACAACCGATCAGTTAACTCCGCCGCGGCTCGGGCCAAGATCCCTATGATCGCGGCGGAACTGAGCGGTGGCGGCGGTGTCGACCCTGATGTGACCGATCTTGCTGAGGCTGGCCTGATGCGTTGCCTGCGTCATCTGGGTGTTCTACCCAGCAGATCCTCGGAATCTGTCCCGACGCACTGCGTAGAAATCGCGGACCCAACGCACAGTCTCTACGCCCCTGCCGATGGCCTGTTTGATCGACGCTGCTCCGCCGGACAATATGTCGAGGCCGGAGCATCTGCTGGCACGCTCTTTTTTCCAGCCGAACCGGATCGCACACCGTTGGATCTGAGGTTTCCAGCTTCGGGTCTTGTTCTTGCCCATGGCAATCGCGGTGTGGTGCGCCGGGGCGATTTGCTGACCTTGGTGGCGCAACCTCTGCCCGAGGGGCCATAGATGCGGACCTATACGCCATTCATCAACGGGTCATTTCTACCCTGGGCCGCTGAAACACTTCCGAGTGTTAACCCGGCCACCGGCACTGAATGGAGCAAGATCGCACGATGTGGCGCTGAAACAGCCGATCAAGCCATACGAAATGCCGACCGCGCCTTTCGGGAAGGCCCATGGGCCAACACCAGCCCAAATGACAGGGCCTATGTTATTGATCAGCTTGCCGATACTTTGGAGACCCGCTGGCAGGAACTGGTCGAGCCCGAGATCCGCGACAATGGCAAGCGGATCTCCGAAGTACGGGGGCAATTTGCCGGATTGCATAGCTGGTTTCGGCATTTCGCAGCACAAGCTCGCAAAATGCAGCCCGAACAACAGGCAAATACAGTCCTCGGTGTGAGCAGCGTAGGCCACTACATCCCATATGGCGTGGTTGTGGCAATAACACCTTGGAATTCTCCTTTGATGATCCTTGCGTGGAAGCTGGCTCCGGCACTGGCGGCGGGCAACACGGTTGTTGTCAAACCATCGGAAATGGCGTCAGCTTCAACGCTGGAATTTGCTCGGCTTGTACATGAGGCTGGGTTACCGCCTGGCGTCCTGAATGTAGTGACTGGGCTCGGCTATGAGGTTGGCGAGTCGCTCGTTCGCCATCCATTGACCCGCAAGGTGACCTTTACCGGGTCAGATCTCGGAGGATGTAAAGTCGCCGAAGCAGCGGCGGCGGGTGTGGTCCCGACAGTGCTGGAGTTAGGAGGAAAATCACCGCAGGTTGTGTTTGCTGACTGTGATCTGGACAACACCGTCAACGGCATTCTCTCTGGTATTTTTCTGTCTAATGGACAGACCTGTGTCGCCGGGTCACGTCTAATCGTCGAAGCCAGCATGAAAGAAAACTTGTTGGCAAAACTGCTGTCACGGGCGCGCGACTTTCGTCTTGGTGATCCGATGGAGCTTGAGACCCAGATTGCTCCGCTGGCCAATGAACCGCACCTGCGCAAAGTGACCGAAATGATTGCACGGGCAAAGGCGGATGGGGCTGTTTGCCTGTTGGACGGGCTTGAAACTGCCGCTGGGCGAGACGGATTTTTTGTTGGCCCAACCATTTTCGACAATGTGACGCCCGACATGCAGCTCTGGCGCGAAGAGGCGTTCGGACCGGTGCTGGCGGTTACCTCATTTGATACAGAAGCCGAGGCCATCGCGCTGTCCAACGATAGCGACTATGGGTTGGCGGCCGGTGTCTGGACCGCGGATCCCGCCAAAGGCGAGCGAGTGGCCGAGGCGATCGTAGCAGGCACCGTTTACATCAATCACTATCGCAGCGTCGATCCCGCCAGCCCTATTGGCGGGGTCAAGCAGTCCGGATATGGGCGAGAACTTGGCCCGGACGCGATCAAGGATTTCTGTCAGATCAAATCCGTCTGGACCGGCGCAGCGCCGGTCCCGGATCCGTTTCCCTGATCTGTCAGCACCAATACG